>JAVVSK010000011.1:0-55345 GCA_036654235.1 Clostridia bacterium
AATTATCCGAAAAAACAAGATATTAATATGTTTGTAAAAAGTTAATCCTAACTACTCCTATATCCTCAAAATCGTCCGGAGTATCCTTGAAGATAGATGCTGAGGGCTATCTTAATTTTAAAGCGAAGCTCCCTTATATTGATTTTTTTGATTTGGCTCATATACTATATGTTATAAAAATAATTTGATGTGAGGTAATAAACTATGAAATTAAGAACAGAGAAAAACCCCAATATTTTTTAAGGCTTTTTACTATGAAAAACAATTGGCTGTTTTAGAACTGTTACGCAGTGGTGAATAATGCGCCTGTGTCTTGATAGACCAAATTGAGATTGCTCAATCCAATTGTCCTATCATATGAAAATTTTATGCTCCAGACTGTGTGAAAACGCGCGTTTAAATGCGGTATTTTTCTGCCAAACTTTATCCGGAAATGGTATAATGTAAGCAATAAAAACCAAATGGAGACGCTGACCAGCAACGACTCCATTTGCTCGAACCGCTTGATACAAACGGTTATACTTATTCTGGTTTTCCGCCACATGACCCGCAAAATTTAGTGCCGCAGGGATTTTCCGCACCACAGGCGGGACATTTCACGCTTGCCGCCGCTTGAGAAGCAGGGGCTGGCGACTGTTCACACTTGAGCGCCGCAATCTCCTTTCTGATGGCGGCGATGGCGGCTTGCGATGCTTTGATGCCCTCGCACCACTCATGAATTTCGGTCTCCGTCTGCGCGCCGGTGGAATAGCGTTCCGAATAGAAATTTCCGATTCTCTCCTTCAGTCCCGCAATCGTCGCTTCCTCCGCGCTGATTTTAGAGTTAAGGCGACCTTGCTCGATCATATTATTGGTTTTATCGGCGGCGGTTTTTGCCAGCTCACCGATTTTGTCAAAAAACTTTGCCATCGTATGTTCCTCACTTTCGTTACAAGTTATTTTAGCGCCATCAAGTAAAAGAGATAGAGGGTAATCGCCCCCAATATAAACGGCGCAAATTTGACTAAGATGCGCAGGGGTTTGGGGAGCGGCTGTGTGACTTTGACTATTCTGGATTCTCGTTTCTCTTGGGTCAAAAAGGGGGGCGACCCACGCCTCGTCATACCGGGCAAGCTGTCTATCGTCCAACGAAAAGTCGGTACTGCTCTGTATGCTAGAGACTGATTTTTTGCCCTCATTGGAGAAATTATCCCGGTCGTAGTAAAGGGCTGTCAGAGCTACCATGGGAAACAGCGCATCTTCTATGGTGTAAATTTCGTAGCTATCCGGCATATCCCGGACAAAGTTGGTTTTCTCCACTAGCGCCACCTTACGTTCCTCTTTGCAAATGGGCAGTTTGATTCCCTGACTGCTGAGGTCCACATCATACATGGTGAACCTACGTCCCTCACGCTTGATGGTGTATAGGTTCTGAAGCCGGAGAGAAACACAGCGTTACCACCGATGTAGCCCTGCTTTTCATCACCCTTGTATAAGTCCATCACATCGTATTGCTTGACGGAAACCGCCCCTTGGAGGATGTTGCGCCGGAACGAATAATCGCAGTCGCTGTCGCGCATCCGCAGCGGAGTCATCAGTTCCTTTGATATGTAGTTGGACGAAACCTCAAACGCAGTCTGTCTGACCTCTAAAACAATATACTCAGCGGCATTGATTCCGGATTTCGTCTGTTGTACCTTTGCTCTGCGCATACGTACTATTTCCTAAACCTTCGTGCCACATTCGCCGCAGAAGCGCATTCCATCCGCGACCGTCGCGCCACACCCCGGACATTTTTTTGCCTGCAAATTGTAACCACAGTTTTGGCAGAACTTACCCGTACCGACGGGCATACCGCAGGCGGGACAGACGATAACTTTGCTCTCCAACTTGCCGCTCCACACAGTCTGTTCCGCTGCCGCTTCATCCAAATTACGCTGCATGGCCTGCGCCTTTGCTTTGGCAACGGCGGTGTTCTGCCGAGGGGCGCAGTCGGTACAGATCCCTTCCTCCTCATTAAAGCAGGAGGCGCACACCCAGCGGTGGCAGCCGTGGCAGCGATTGAAGTGCTGTTGTGCCTCGTTTTGCGCACGGATAAACGCCTGCTCATGTTCCTTCTGCCATTCGGCGCTCATTCCGTCGAATCGATCGGAGAGTATGTCTCCGCCACGCTCCAAAGAATAGCCAAGATTACCCAGCGCCCCGCCAAATAGACCGCCTAAAGCGCCCGCTCCCCGCGCCAAACCGCGCAGTCCCCGATTCTTCTTTGATGTTTCCGACTCCACAAAACCGGTCTTGTAGCCGTCGTTACATAAGTCGCAATAAAAGGTAAATTGAAAACCGGCCTCGGTACTGTTGTCCTCGTAATTCCGGGTAAATGCCGTCATCATAATAAAATCCCTCCAATCTAAAGTTTTTTCCCGCAGGCGGTGCATTTGGTATTTTCAAAAAACTGCATCTCGCCGCAGCGGGGATTCGAACACTGTTTCAGCAAACTCATGCCGCACTCGTCGCATTTCTCGCCCACAAAGGTCTGCTTTCCGCATTTGGGACAGGTAATATGAAGCGATCTGCCGCAGCTGGAACAGAGCATATCTTCCCGACTCATCTCCCGAAAACAAGTGGGACAAAGATCAACAAAAGGAGCTCGGCTGCCGCATTTGGGGCAAAACCGACTGTCCTGCGCGATCATTGTGCCGCAATGCCTGCATGGTTCTTTGTAAACTGCCATGAAGCGCACCTCCTATTTCTGCCATATGCGGAGGAGCAGCTTTTCGGTCATGCCGCCGATGATGGGAATATGAGTTTCCTTATATTTGTAAGCGCCGATCATGGCAATGATGGCGAACAGCAAAATGACCAGCGAGATAGCGGAGGTCACCAAACCGACGATCCCTGCGAAACCAGCGGCGGCGTAGTAGGTAGCCGTGCTGAGAGAACCAACGCCCAAAATGCCGCCCAACACCACCGATATCAAGAGGGAAAGCACGGCGCTGACCATATGGAGGATAAAGGACTGCATAGCGTGAAAGCGCACCAGCTTGCTTTGCTTTTCCATAAAGAACAGAACCAGCGGAATAAGCCATGCCACATAGCGCACAACGGGAATCCATGCGATGACCACCGGGACGATGTAGCACAAAAGCACCATGATGTTGGCGTTCAAATTGCCAATAGAAGATTTGTGTGCAGAATAAATTTCGTTTTTCATGCTTAGCTACTCCTTTTAATAGATAAAAATTGAAAACTCTGTTCCGATTGCAACATTGGTCAGAAAGCAGGCAACCGTGCGTTCTCCATAGCGGAAGATGATCTCCCTTTCGTAGCCGTTCTCATCGGCGCTTTTTTCATCCAGTGCTGCCATTGCCTTTTCTGTCGGATTTGTGGCTGGCTTGCTGCTCTCTTTACTTGCTGACGGTCTACTAACAATCTGTATGTTGGCATTTTGACCTGCACACCCAGCCAGCATTAGAAGACCAAGGGTAAGGACAAAAAATAGGGTTTGCTTCATATTTCCACCTCCCTTATACCAATGGGCGCTTTGTGAGCATCCCCTCGACCCAATTCCGGTTAAAGCCATCCCTTGCCATTAGCGGAAAGGTAAGTACCGCGTCCCCGGAGGGATAAATGCATATGGTGTATGCTTGGGCGCTGCTTTCTGCCGCGCCGAAAGGAGCCGTGATGGACTGTCCCATTGCCTCCATGGTCATGGTGCCGCTGATGGTCACCATACCGCTGACCTCGTCCAGCACCATCATACTGCCGGGAAACAGGTCTGAGATGGGAATCGGAAGCTGCTGCGTCACCGATCGATCTTTCTCTGGAATATGCCCGATCATGACTTCGTGGTAGGCGGCATTGTCCATTGCGGTTACCTCAACCGTAACGGGTGTCTCCTGCAAGCCTTCATCGTTTTCGGTGTAATCCGTGAGCTTGCCGCCCTCGTCGGTTATTTGTTCATTCATCACCTTGATAAAATGTTCTTTATCTATGTCTGCGTCGCCGCTGAAGATTCCGGTGTAGCTGCCAATGCCTGTTTTACCGCCTTGCTTTTCGGCCTTAAAAGAGATTGTCACATCCACAATCAGCGGAAGGTCATCGTTGGTAACGATGGTGGCATAGGTTTCGTCAAACTCCAGTGTCCAGACGAATTCATCCGACTCCGGGATTTTAGCCACATCCGTTACGTCGGGCGGCAGTTCGATGGGTGGTTCACCCGGTTCGCCACTCTTCGGTGGTTGCGGGGGATTTTCACCGTCGCCCTTGATCGGCTTTGTAGAAAAAATCACCGTGCGGCAATCTTCCTCCACCAGCACCGTACAAGCGGCGCTTTTGCGCCCCGATGTCACCGTGACCGTACATTCGCCGGGGGCTTTGGCAATAATCTTGCCGCTATCGTCCACTGTGGCGACCGCTTCATCGCTGGATTCCCATGTTGCGCAAGCGCCTTCCGGAGACAGGGTTGCTTTCAACTTCAGTTCCCGACCTATCGGCAGATTGACCGCTGCCGGGTAGAGGGACAAAGTTTCTGTGTCGGCGGTTGTTGTTTGGTTGTTTTGTGGCTGACCACTCTCCGTCGCCGTCTGTTGTTTCGGTGGGAAACCTCCACAGCCGGACAGCAGCAGAAGCACCACTGCCAGCAAAATTGCAAGTTGTTTTTTCATCTCGAATCTCCTATTCCACAACAATGCTCATGTAGGCAATTTCCACGGTACCGTCGTTGATGCGCAGATCATAGATGCCGGCCGACTCCGGAATTGTCAGGGCAAATTTCCCGTTTTCCAGCACGGATAGGTATTCATAATCGGTATCATAGGTGTCGTTGCGCTCATCGTTGCCGTGGGGAACACCGGAGGGAACAATGCCAATCCACGCCTCGTCACCAAAGCCTTCGGCATCCAGCTTGCCAATGATTTCTGCATTGTCACCGACCTTGTATTCGGTTTTGTCAAGTGTCAACCCATTTATCTTGAGGGCGCTGGCGGTTTTGAGCCGTATCAGCTCTCCAATTTTGATTTCGGCCTCCGCAGCCAGCGGAACAAAGGCAAGCTCAACCGCTGTATCGGACTGATAATCATTAAATACCCGAATTTCATAGTCCCAGAAATTTGAGGGCATTGCCCATTCGCCATCTGTTCCATATAAGCGATCATCGGAGGAAACGGCGTTCTTTCCCCTTGTGATGAAAACCGCCGACGCAAACCCCAATTTGCCCTGCTCCCGGCTCTATTACTGGACACCAAGGCTGTTGCTTTCCGGCAACAGCGAAGCGGGGCTACTTTTGTGCGTTCCTCTCATCGGAGGAGACGGAACGGTTTATGGGGTCTGCGGCTTCGAGGTGTCCGCCATGCAGTTCAAGCAGTCCCACAGTCCGGACAATTCCATCTACACTCGCGTTTTTTCAGCGTTGGCACCCTGCGAGGAAAAGGAGTTGCTTTTGGATCAGGGGCTTTTGGCCGGAAACACTTATCTCAATAGTACGCCGAGTGGAAGCGATCCGATGATTGGAAATGAAAGCGGCGGCATGACGCGCTACCAAACTCAAGAGCAGAAAAATTACGGAGGCATGCACCGCGTCGTTTCACTTTATCCGGCTGATTCACCTTATCAGGAATACCGCTGGGCTGCTATTGTTATGGCGCCGGAGGAAGATTTGGAGTTAATTGCGCACGAGGGCGCTCTCGGACTGCGAATCGGAATTGGTCTTTTGTGCGCGTTCAGTCTGCTGATGGCGGCACTCATCAGCCGCCGCTATATTTCCCCTGTACTCTCCACCTTGGCGGCCATCAAGAGCTGAGGGAACTATGCTGCCCTGCCCAAAACACAGTATGCAGAAATCAACGACCTTCTGGAGTTTTTGGCAAGTCAGGATGAAGCGGCAAGCACCGCTTTGGCCAAAGCAGCGGCCAAGTCGGGAAGCGCAGAGCGGGGATGTGGTTTCATCGACCCGGAAGCATACCGGCATTTTCTGGAGCAGCTTGAAACCCTGTCCCCCGCTGAACGCCGGGTATTCAATTTGTATATGCAGGATCGGAAAGCCGGTGAGATTGCGGAGGAGCTGCATATTTCAATCAACACGGTCAAATATCACAACGGCAATATCTATGGCAAACTGGAAGTAGGTTCTCGCAAGGAACTTTTTGGATACATCCGATATATGCGCCGTCAGCAAAAGGAAGAGGAAGGAAAGCATGGTGGACAAACTGACTGACCGGG
Organism: Clostridia bacterium; assembly: GCA_036654235.1. Taxonomy (GTDB): domain Bacteria; phylum Bacillota; class Clostridia; order Christensenellales; family CAG-138; genus JAVVSK01. The sequence continues at coordinate 6,196 of JAVVSK010000011.1, forward strand.
TGCGCCGGATTATTTCATAGAAAGTCATCACCCAAGCGGGAGTTTGCGGGGTGCATCGGCGTAGGAGAAACATACATCTATGTCCTAACTGGAGGCTGGGCGTAAAAACCAGCTCAATCGGAATATCTTTCCCGCGTTGACCAAGGGTCATCGGCATGGAGTTCGGATATGGATTCTGTACGGTGAAGTTGTGGAAACTTCAACTTAGAAGCTTCGGCAAGCCACGTTGGATCAACTTGAAAAGCTCTCCGCCGAAACGACTTTCTCAAAACTTTAGAGCAAAACTAATAGACATAGATAGGCACAAGGGGCTGTTGTCACGGCAGAGCTATCCGTGTAGATGAAGGTTATAGGCAGATTCTTTTTTCCCGCATAGTTGACCGTTATCCCGATGCCGAAGGAGCATTGCTCTGCAATGTAGTCTGGATAGTCAACCCTCATTTGCACAAAAAAAAAATATCGGCAAGAGCGAAATATAATCAGGAGCAAGGGTTGGTTTCAACTGTGTTTTTATGTACTCGGCAAACAAGTTTTTGTTGAGTGTACCCCTAAAAACAAGGGGGCACATCTCGTCGTTTAAGCGAATAGTAGATAAGATTGATTTTCTTTCAAATCGTGCATCTTTGCCCCTTCTTTGATACGCTTAGTTGTGAATGATAATCCGTGATTTCTTGAATATGCAAGGTTTAAAGAGGATTCATCAAGAAAAACCAATTTAAAAATATCAATTGTTTTTATCGCTTCGGAGAACTCCTGCCGTTCTTTTTGGATATTTTCACGGTCTTTTCCGGCGTTTATCTGGTTCACTTTCTAAAAGCGATGTAATTTCTTCCCACTTCTCAGATGTCAAAATCGGTTGTCGACCGGGATATGGCGGGGGCAAATAACTACCAGTTTTACGATACAGTCTCCAAATAGTTGTCACGGAACGTTCGCTGTTTCGGATTCGCCCATTTCTTCAAGAGATCGGCTATCATAGTAGCGCAAGAAAACGCGAAAGCTTTTTTGATACTCTTTTTCTGTCGCCGATGAAAGTCCGCGCAAGGTCGCTTCTTCCGTTGTTTTTGCAATAATTTCTTCGTTGATCATAATTGTTCCGACTACCTTAAAACGATTTCTCTTTCGACATATTTCTATTTTAAAGGAAAGCTAAAAAAAGAAAAGCTACCCGATTACGGGTAGCTAATATTGAGGCACAGACGGTGGACATGTAGACCACTGCGGCATCAGTTTTGTGCTATTTATAGTGTATTATCTTTACCATGACTTGCGATATTATTTATTGTCATTGGATTGAGCGCGTTTCCAAGGCGTTTGTCTTTCTATATGTTATTATAGAATCCAACTTAATTGCAGAGCAAATAATATTATCGTTGGTAAAACGTCTTTTCACAAGTATTGAAATATGCTATAATGCTAAAATGGAGTAAGGTATAAAAAAAGAAAGGCGGAGCGAATCCTTTGGCAAACGATATAATAGGTACTAACCTGCCGCGTACGGATGGATACGCTAAGGTTACGGGAAAACAGCGGTATACGCAGGATATTACGTTTCCAAACATGATGTATGCGGCGGTTCTAAGAAGTCCTTATCCTCATGCTGAAATCCTGAATATAGATACGAGTGAGGCTGAGAATTTTGGTGCGATATGTTTAACCTATGGCGATATAAATCCAATATTATACAATGAAAGAAGCGTTTCGGTACCCGAGGCAACTTATATGGATAAAACCGTCCTCCCTAAGGTTGCGCGGTATATAGGCGAACCGATAGCCGCCGTTGCCTGTGATACAGAGGAGGATGCGAATAAGGCGCTAAAACTTCTTCGCGTTGAATATGACATTAAAAAGCCGGTGTTTGACCCGATAGAGGCTATAGAAGACGGAGCGCCACAGCTTTACAATGAAATATGTTTGGGAGATAAAAAAGTATATATAAAAAACAATATAGGGGTTATACGAAATATAGATGAAGGTGATTGCGACGCGGGATTTGCGCGCGCCGAAAAGATATTTGAACGCTCGTTTACGCTTAATAGAATATATCATGCGCAGCTTGAGACGAAAGGCGCTGTTTGCGCACCGGAACCTGACGGTAGTCTTACAGTGTATGCGACTGCTCAGTCTATTCATGCTAATCGTCAATTGTTGGGGCGCGTTCTCAATATGCCGCTTTCTAAGATAAACGTTAAAAAAATAACTATAGGAGGCGCTTTCGGTTCGAGTATTCAGGTAAATACACTAACTCCGATTTGCGCGGCTCTCGCGCTAAAGGCTGATAGGCCCATTAAACTCATAGGCTCTCGCGAAGGAGATTTTTACAGTCACCATAAGTATCCGACGAAGTTCGACGTGAAGATGGGCGTTTCAAAAGACGGAATGCTGACGGCGGCGCACGTTAAAGCCCTCGTTGACTTCGGAGCGCATCAAATTCAGCCTATGGCTTATATGGGTTGTACCGCCGGATGGTTTGCCTCTCTATATAAATATGATGGAAATATTAGGTTTGACGGGACGGCTGTTTATACGAACAAGGTTCCTTGTTGCGCTATGCAAGGCTACGGGAATCCGCAGGTTAACTTTGCTGTTGAGAGCATGATCGATATAATATGCGATGAGATGGGCTTTAATCCAATTGATTTCAGACTTAAAAATTATCGTGGAGTAGGTTCTGAGTTTTGGGGACAGGGACCTACGATAAGATCAATAATAAAAAGCTGCGGGGTAGAGGAGAGCTTAGTAAAAGGGCGCGTCATAATGGACTTTGATAACCGCGTTTCCCCGAAAGAAAAATCGGGAAGATTTAGGCGCGGTATAGGCGTTGCGCGAGGCTTTCATACGTCGGGGACCGGAGGACCGAAAGAGGGCGAAGTTATAGACTATTCATCATGCATGGTGAAGGTAAACGAGGATGGATCTGTCGACGTTATATCTCCAGTTATGGATCATGGCGGCGGAACATGGGATGCGCTTCAAAAAATAGCGTCCGAGGTGCTTTGCGTACCATTCGACATGGTTGGAATGTCGGATGCCGGAACGCGTGATACGGGGTATGACGTTTGTACCCATGCGACGCGTGGCGTTTATTGCGGTGGCGCTGCCGTATATCATGTCTGTATGAAAGTAAAGGAACTTATTTTAAATATGGCTGGGGAGTTTATGCGGGAACATGCCTATAACCTTGAGCTTGTTCGCAGCGAGGAGCGCCGCCAAGCTATTGTACAGGTAAAGCATTTTCCGCAGAAAAATATGACGCTGGGAGAAGTTGCAAAACTTGCGCAGATAAATAGTAGGGGGACGATGGCGTTTACCGATAGCTATCGTCAACGCAACTGCCCGCCTTGTTTTACAACGCATTTTGTCGAGGCAGAGGTTGATACCGAAACAGGGATAATCAGAATTCCTAAGGTGCTGATTTATGGCGATTGCGGAACGGCGGTAAACCCGGAACTCGTTAAGGGTCAGCTCATAGGTTCTTTTAACCGTGGATTTGGATATACCGTTTTTGAAAAGCTGGATTACGACGAGAGGACAGGAAAACTTAAAAACAATGGGCTTTTAGTTGACTATAAGACCCCGTCGTCGGTAGAGATGCCGATGATTGAAAATTGCATAGTTAAAATTTGCGATACATATGAGCCATCGGGTCCGTTCGGAGCTAAGGGTATAGGCGAAGCGGCTCTCGCGAGCGTTCAAGCGTCTATAGCAAACGCCGTTTATAACGCCATAGGAATAAGGTTCACGGAACTTCCTATTACTCCTGAGCGCGTATTAAAGCAATTGAAGGAGAAGGCATGAACACTAAAATTTTAACAGACGAATTTAACTTTATAGCGCCAAAACAGCTGGATTCGGCGTTAAAGCTTATAGCTGAAACCGAAAGCACTCGAATTTTAGCGGGAGGGACGGACGTTTTAGTTAAGATGAAGATGAACGCGCTTCCGGAAATATCCCTACTTATCGACATAAGTGGGATAGATGAACTAATCGGGAAATCATTCTCTGAAACCGACGGGATTGATATTGGCGCATGTTCAAGATTAAGAGATATAGAACTTGACGATGAAATTTTTTTGAAGTATCCAATACTTAGGGAAGCCATTTTGCAGATGGCGAGCGTTTCAATTCGCAATATGGCGACTATCGGAGGAAACATAGCGAATTCTTCACCGGTTGCTGATACTGTTCCTCCGCTTATTGTTCTTTCTGCAAAGCTAATAATAAGATCTAAGGATGAGGCGCGAGAAATTCCTATCGAAAACTTCTTTATAGCACCCGGCGTAAACGAGTTGAAGTCAAATGAACTTATAACTAAAATCAGGATACCCGTTCCTGAACGAAATACCGGAACGGCGTTTTTAAAAATGGGACGCGTCGCCTCCGATATAGCTAAAATAAGCTTTGCCGTTAAGCTTAGGCGCGACGGTGACTATATTGAAGACTGTAGGTTCGCTATGGGAAGCGTCGCCGCTACTCCCTTATATTTAAAGGAAATAGGCGAAACCGTATGCGGGAAGCGATTTTCAAGCGAACTTCTCGAAGAGACGGCGAAGAGCATCCGCGATTTTATAAAGCCTATAGATGATAACCGGACGACCGCCGAATATCGTTTGGACATGGCATATAAGCTCTGTAAAGATGCGCTTAATCTCGCTTATTTGAGAAGCGGAGGTAAAGTGAAATGAGTATGCATGAAATTACAATGACGGTGAACGGGAAAAAGAGAACCATTAACGTTAAGAGCAATGAACTTTTGCTTAATGTACTGCGGGACAGGCTTTGCCTTACGGGAGCTAAATATGGCTGCGGTATCGGGGAATGCGGCGCATGTAGCGTTTTGATAAACGGACGCGCGGTGTTATCCTGCCTTAAATTGGCGGTATCATGCGATGGGGCCGATATCGTTACGGCAGAGGGACTGGCGAAAAACGGAGAGTTAAACTCCGTTCAAAAGGCATTTATAGACAACAACGCAATTCAATGCGGATTTTGTACTCCCGGGATGGTAGTTACAGCGACGGCGCTAATAAACGAGAATAAAAATCCGAGCGAGGTCGAGGTTAAGGAGTATATGCGAGGTAATTTTTGCAGATGCACGGGTTATATACAAATAGTGACAGCAGTACTTGACGCTGCAAAGCGAGAAAGGGAGGAACAATGAAAAAATTTGAGTTTATTAAGGCGAACTCGTTTTTAGAGCTTTTAAAAATCAAAGCGGAGCTTAAAAACAATGCTATTTTGACGGCGGGAGGAACCTGCGTTATGAACGATATACGTGCAGAACTGATAAATAACGTTACTCTCGTTTCAATTTCGGATATTGATGCGAAAAAGATGCATTCAATCTATCTCGATAACGGAAAAATTTCAATAGGTGCTCTCGCAAAAATAAACGATATAGGGAAAAATGCGCTGATTGAAGAATATGCACCAGCTCTATATATGGCGGCGCAGGTTTTTGCCGATCCGACAACAAGAAATAGCGCAACGATAGGCGGAAACGTCGCCTATGCTTCTCCCGCCGCCGATACTGTTCCACCACTTATGGTTCACGAGGCTACTGTTGTTTTAGCGCACATGGACAGCCACGAAAACGAGGTGCTTTATCGCGAAATTCCGATAGACGAGTTTTACGTGGAATTGAAAAAAACGATCATGCAAGATGACGAAATTATTGAGAGGTTTATATTAAAGCCCACTAAAAACAGCGGTTATATAAAACTGGGGCTTAGGAAGTCTATGGCAATTTCGATTGCGACCGCTGCTGCGCGTGTTTCTCTTAAAGACGGGATAATTGAGAACGCTATTATTTCTCTCGGAGCTGTATCTAAAACCGTTGTTCGCGCTAAAACCGCTGAAAATGCAATAATAGGCAGACCTTGGAATGCAGAAACAGCTAAGCTTTTAAGCGTGCTTATTTCCGATATCTCTCCCGTCGATGATATTCGGGCGACTAAGAACTATAGGAACGAAATTGCGCCGGTGTTGGCAAAACGCGCAATTAATCTTGCCTTATATAGAGACTGTAATTTTCAAGAGGAATTAAAATGAGCGAAATAACTATTAAAATCAAGATAAACGGAAATAACCGTGAGCTTAAATGCACCCCTGAAACCAGCCTTTTGCGCTTGCTACGCAATAATTTTTACTATGATGTTAAGTGCGGTTGCGAGGAGGGTGATTGCGGAACCTGTACCGTTATGCTTGACGGGCGCGCTGTTAAATCCTGCGTTACACTAGCCGCCGCCTGCGATGGGCATAGTGTTGAGACGGTTCGCGGGTTGGGTGACGAAAATGTACTTACACAAAAATTGCAGGATGCATTCGTTGAATGCGGAAGCGTTCAATGTGGATTTTGTACGCCCGGAATGATAGTTGCGGCGACGGAATATATTTGCCAAAACGGTAAAGCGGATAGGCATGAAATTAGAAAGGCAATGTCCGGCAACCTCTGCCGTTGTACGGGCTATCAAAAAATAATAGATGCAATATATAAGGTTGCAAAGGAGGCAGAACAATGAGCGAAAAACGCAGCTTTTCTTTGATAGGAAACCGTATTGAGCGCTACGACGCAATAGCTAAGGCGAAGGGTACTCAACTATACAGTGACGATTTTTACATGCCTAATATGCTGTTTGCAAAAGTTAAGAGGAGCGATTATCCGAGCGCAATTTTAAAGGGCGTTGATACGAGAGCCGCTCTCGCCCTTCCGGGAGTTATTGCCGTATTAACAGCGAAAGATGTAAAAAATAATATTGATATTTCAAAGTTCGGTCAGCTTAGAGATGTTGGAGGCGGCTTTGAGGGGCTGTATAAGGTGCTTGCGGATGGGAAAATACGCTCAAAAAGCGAGGCGATAGCTTTAGTTGCCGCCGAAACGGAAGAAATCGCGACGGAGGCGCTTAAGCTAATTAAAGTTGACTATGAGGTAACGGATGGAATTTTCGATCCGCGGGATGCTCTTAAAGACGGAGCATATCTTGTTTCTTCAGAGGATAACAGTAATAAGATTATGGAGACAATGGTACAGGGAGGAGACGTTGACGATGCGTTTTCGAGATGCGATGTTATAGTTGAAAACGACTATTATACTACGCCGCATGAACATGCCTATCTTGAAACCGAGGGCGGGATGGGTTGGCTAGATGAAAACGGGGTTATAACTCTTCGCGTTGGAACGCAGGTTCTCGAGCATTATAGAACCATAGCGAAAATTTTAGGGCTTCCGCATACTCATGTCAGAAACATGAGCGTACCTATGGGCGGTGGGTTTGGAGGGAAGGAGGATATAACCGTCGAGGTTTATATAGCCCTTTTAGTGCAAAAAACGAAGCGCCCGGTAAAACTCGTTTGGAGTCGCGAAGAATCGTTGGAAACGCACGCCAAGCGGCATCGTGAATTTTTGCACTATAAAACGGGAGCAACTAAAGACGGGAAAATTATTGCACAAGACGTTACTATAGTTATGGACGGTGGAAGCTATACTTATTTAACACCTTGGGTTCAGATGTATTCGACTATAAACGCTCCGGGATGCTATAATATCGAAAATTTTCGTGTCAAGAGCGCTTCGGCATTTACGAATAATACGTTTGCGAGTGCCAATCGCGGATTCGGCGCACCGCAGGTAAATTTCGCTTCCGAGCGCCAAATAAACGAGATAGCTAATGCTCTCTCTATGGATCCGTTATACGTTCGCAAGAAGAATGTTATGAAAAACGGAGATCCGATAACAACGGGATTTATACCGGAGGGACATGTTGCTCTGAGCGAACTTTTAGAGCGAGTGAATAACGAGCTAAATAAAGAGCCAAAGCGTGACAGAACCGCTGATGGGCGAAAAATCGGGCGCGCTGTTGCATGCGGACATATGGTGTATGGTAGACTTACATTTTTACACGATTCATCCCGCGTTGGGATAAATCTTGAACTTGACGGAACAGTTACTCTTAGGGCGGGAATACCCGATCTCGGAGGAGGACAGGCATCTTTACTTTGTCAAATCGTTGCCGAGGAGCTGGGTCTTCCTATAACTTCAATTCATCCGTTTATAATGGATACACATTTAACGCCTCCATGCGGAACAACGACGGCGACACGTCAGACTTATATGTCCGGTAATGCTGCACTTTTAACCGCGAAGAATATGAAAAAAGATATAGTTGAGAAAGCATCTGAGATGATAGGATGTAAGCCGGGCGAGATAACTATGCGAAATAGCAAGGCGTATTTTACGAACGATCCGAGGCGGAGCGTCAATTTTATTGACATAGTTAAGCGTATTTCGAACGATGGTGGGCATCTTTTTAATGAGTCACAATTTAATGCGCCTTTTACCGAGGTGCCCGATCTAACGGATATAAAGGGGCGTATCCATCCCGATATAACTTATACATGTCATGGTGTTGAAGTTGCGGTTGATGAAGAGACGGGCGAAACCGAGATACTTAGACTAGTTGCGGCTATAGACTGCGGAAAGGCATTAAACCGAAATTCTGCCGAGGGTCAAGTAGAGGGCGGCGCGGTTTATAATATGCTTTGGGCTACTCTCGAAGATCTTAAATGGCAGAAGGGTATAACATTAGCTAACAGCTTTGCAACCTATCTTATACCTACGAGCGCGGATACTCCCGATATAGAAACGATACTTTTGGAGAGCGGAGGCGGCTTAGGACCATACGGTGCAAAAGGGATAGGCGAACCGGCAGATAACTCAATAGCTCCCGCGGTAATTAACGCGATTTGCGATGCTGTCGGAGCTTCGTTTTGCGATATGCCGGTAACGCCCGAGAAAATTTTATTCGCTATAAATCACGGAACGGCTAATGGAAATAAAGAATAACTAATTTTGAGCTTCCAATTGATTTGCGGATTGTTGATTGATGAGAAGGGCTTTGCCCTTCTCAATTTCGGTAAAATAGATGCGAAAGCCTTTAATTTGCCGATATTAAGGGAAAATATATGTTATCATTTGACGTAATCGTTTTGGGTGCGGGTCATGCCGGCTGCGAAGCGGCTCTGGCTTCATCCAGAATTGGGCTTAAAACGCTTTGTCTTACGCTGAACCTTGACTCTATTGCGCTAATGCCATGCAATCCTTGTATAGGTGGGACGTCTAAAGGACATCTCGTTCGCGAGATAGATGCTTTAGGAGGCGAAATGGGTCTTGCCGCAGACGAATGCGCGATACAGGCGCGTATGCTAAATACGGCTAAAGGTCCCGCGGTGCATTCTCTTCGCGCACAAATCGATAAAAGGCGGTATCATGAGCGCATGAAACGTGCTTTGGAGCTTGAAAATAATCTGATTTTATTTGAAGGCGAATGCAAAGCTATAAATGCAAAAAATGGTACGGTCTATTCAATAACTACGGACGACGGGACGGAGATTTTTTGCAGAGCGGTCGTTGTAGCGGCCGGTGTTTACCTAAAAAGCCGTATTCTCGTAGGCGAATATGAACGTGAAAGCGGTCCCGCCGGATTGTTAAGTTCAAGAGCGCTTGCTTTAAACGAGCTTGGGTTTGAACTTAGGCGTTTTAAAACCGGTACTCCTCCGCGCATTGACGGAAAAACGGTGGATTATTCGCTCATGGAGATTCAGAACGGGGATAGCCCTAAACCTAAGTTTTCATTTATGAATAAAGCTTCATATGAGGATCAGATTCCATGCTACCTTACATATACAAATGCCGATACGCATGATGTAATATTGGCGAACTTAGATCGTTCACCAATGTATTCGGGGAAAATAAAGGCGACGGGGACTAGATATTGCCCATCTATTGAGGACAAGCTGATGCGTTTCAAAGATAAGGATAAACACCAGCTTTTTATAGAATTTGAGGGTAAAAGCACAAATGAAGTTTATCTTCAGGGATTGTCAACGAGCTTGCCACGCGATGTTCAGACAGCTATGATAAATACGATACTGGGTCTTGAACGGGCACGCATAACCAGATTTGGCTATGCAATCGAGTACGATTGTATAGACCCGCTTTCCCTTTCGCCCTCTCTTATGGCAAAGTCTATTGATGGCTTGTTTTTTGCGGGACAGATAAACGGTACTTCGGGCTATGAGGAGGCAGCGGCGCAGGGGCTTATAGCGGGGATAAACGCGGCTATGTACGTGAAAAATGAACCGCCTGTTATAATGAGCCGTGCCGATTCATATATTGGGGTCTTAATTGACGATTTAACGTCTAAGGGAACGAATGAGCCATATCGAATGATGACGTCGCGCGCCGAATATCGTCTTATTTTGCGCCAAGATAACGCGGATTTGCGTCTTACAGAGCGTTTTTTGAGAACGGGCTTGATTGATGAAAAGCGTCTCAATATGGTAGTTAAAAAGCGTATTGATATTGAAAAAGCGATGAAAGCTGTAGCTAAGGTGGCTCATGCAAACGATTCTTTAACCGCTCTTTTAGGTTCAGCGGCAAGGCCGGGGCTTACTATGTATGATTGTTTAAAAAGAGAGGGCGTAAGCTATGAAGCCCTTAAAAAAATTTATCCGGAGTTGCCAGATATTTCCAATGAAGCAGCGGAGCAGCTTAAAATTTCAATATACTATGAGGGATATATTGATAAGCAAAAAAAACAGCTTGAACGTCAACGGGAACTTGAGAGCATGGAGATACCGGCCGAAATAGATTATATGAGCATAAATGCTCTTAGAATTGAAGCAAGGCAGAAGCTGACAAGCATACGCCCCGGAACTATAGCGCAAGCAACGCAGATAAGCGGTGTTTCGCCCGCCGATATTGCCGTACTTATGGTAAAAGTTAAGGGATTGTAAACATCAAATCTATATAACGCTATTGAAAACGGAAAATAAATAAGATAAAAAAATGGAGGTCAAGTTAGAATTGCCCTCCATTATACATGCATGTTTATTCGCCCAAGAGACGAACATCTCCCGAGACTACGCCGGATTCCATAACAAAAACAGGGTTTATATCAGCCTCACGAATTTGAGGGTAAACCAGAGGTATTTTTGAAAAAGCCACTAAGTTTTCCGCAATTGCGGCTATATCGAGAGATTTTTTCCCGCGCGCACCGGAAAGAATCTTATATGCTTTTACGCTTTTTATCATCTCATAAGCCTCGTCGAGAGAAAGCGGCGCAAGGCGTAAGGCGATATCCTTATAAATCTCGGTATAAACGCCGCCCATTCCGAACGCAACAACAGCGCCAAAGCGCGGGTCACGCGTAAATCCCATTATGACTTCTGCATCGAACTTTTGCATACGATATATTATTACACCGCAAAATTTTACGCCAATTGCCATTAGCTCAAGTTTTTTAAATGCTGCATCGGCTTCGTTTTGTGTCTTTATATTTAATATAACTCCGCCGACTTCGCTCTTATGTACAATATCAGGAGAAACAACTTTCATACAAACGGGGTAACCGAGCTCTTCACAGGCAATTGAGAGCGCATCTTTTTCCGAGACGAAACGGAATTTCTGCACAGAAATTCCATTGTTATCCAGGAGCTGCATGGCGATAGGTTCTATTATAACACCCTTATTAAATTCAATGTGTTTTTCCGCTATAGTATTTACGATATACACAGGATGCTTTTTTTCGCTGTATAATGCAAGTTTTTCAAGAGCATTTGCCGCGCGTTCTCCGGAAATATAGTTGGGAACTCCGTTTTCATGGAGATAATTTATTGCATCGTCTATATCACTGCCGACAGCGAAGCAGGTTAAAATCGGTTTACCGGAGGTATTTTTTGCATTTACGACAGCTTCAGCATATGGTTTTGCGAGAAGATATGGCGTTCCGACGTATATAACGACAGCTGCGTCAAACTCGGAGAGAGCCGCGTTTATCGCGCATTCATATTGCGCGGGCGAACCTTCAACTGTAACGTCTATTGGGTTTGATAATCCGGCATAGGCAGGGAGCGTCGCTTTTACTGAATTTTTAACAGCGTCGCTCAAAGGGGCGGGGGAGAGACCAAGCTTATCGCACTGATCCACGGTTAAAACACCAGGACCACCCGAATTAGTTATTATTGCGATTTTTCTGCCGTCTATTTTTTTAAAGTCAGAAAAGCAGGCTATGTAGTCGAACATATCCTCTATGCTGTTTGCGCGAATCGCGCCGTATTTTTCAAACACTGCATCGTAAACCGCATCGCTTCCTGCCATAGCGCCCGTATGCGACATTGCGGCGCGCGTTCCGCTCTCTGTTCGTCCGGATTTTATTATGACGACGGGTTTTTTGGCGGTTGCATCGGAAAGTGCGCGAATGAAAGTCGAACCGTCCTTTACGTTTTCCATATACATAGCGATCACGTTTGTTTCGGGGTCATCCGTAAGGTAGGTTAAAAGCTCGGATTCTTTAAGGTCGCTGCCGTTTCCATAGCTTAAAAACTTAGATAATCCGATATTGAATCGGTTAGACATGGCGTTTATAAGTCCGCCGACAGCGCCGCTTTGAGATATAAGCGCGGCACGTCCGACTTTCGGAGCTGCCTCAAGAGATGCAATCATATTTATATTCATATTTATAAGCCCTGCACAGTTAGGACCTATATATCGAATACCATATTTATTAGCGACTATCTTAACTTGATCTTCGAGAGCAGAATTTCCCGCTTCCGAAAAGCCACTTGATATAATGACGGCGGTTTTAACCCCCGCCTTTCCGGCATCCTCTAAGACGGAGACAACGGTTGAGCTTGGGCTGGCTATAAGAACCATATCGGGCGCAGTTTTAAGCTCAAGCATTGAGGTAAAACCATCCACTCCCATTGCACCTAAACCTTTAGGATTTATTGCGTAAATTGTTCCCGAAAAGCCGCCGGAAACGAGTCTGTCGATAAGAACGTATCCGAGCTTACCGGGGGTCGTAGAGCCGCAAACGGCTATTATATTTGGTTTTATCATGTAGTCTATTTGATTTCTCATAAGAAACAACCCCTTAAATATAAATTGAGCGAGAAAAATAAAAAAGTTTAAAAACAAATGATCGGATAAATAAAGAGATAATCAAAATCCGCTCCGCGTTAAACTTTTTTACGTTTGGAGCGGATAATAAAATCGCTTTGTGATTAGGTTATTTGCCTTTGATACTTTATTCGTCGACCAAAAGCGGAATCTCTTCCGAATTTTCGAAATCAAGCTTTCCTAAGCGTTCAACATCTTTCAATTTTCGTTGAATCTGTCGAGTGCGTACACCGACAAGCTTATCAAGTTCGTCATTTGCCTGAGTAAGACGTTTTTGAGTATTTTCAAGGACAGAGGCGAATGAGGCAAACTCGGCTTTTACCGAACTTAAAACCGTCCAAACCTCGCCGCTCCTCTTTTGAATCGCAAATGTCCTAAATCCCATCTGCAATGTATTTAAAAGGGCCGCCATAGTCGACGGACCGGCAATATTAACATGGTATGCGCTCTGTAAAACGCTTATCATGCCAAGCTTAACCGCCTCAGCATATAAACCTTCGGTTGGTAGGAACATTATAGCAAATTCCGTAGTATTCGGTGGGTCGAGATACTTCGTATTTATGTCCTTTGCCATTCCTTTTATTCGAGAAACGAGTGAATTCGTTGCCAAGGAAATTTTATTTTTGTCCGCACTGTCATAGGCCTCCTGAAGATCCGAATAGGCGTCGGACGGGAACTTTGAATCTATTGGCAGATATAAAAACCCTTCGTCTTCACAAGGAAACTTTACCGCAAATTCAACGGGACATCCACTGCCGACTTTAGTGACTACATTGCAATCATACTGTTCGTTTGATAAAATTTCGGACAGTAGAGCATGAAGTTGGATTTCACCAAGAGTGCCGCGTGTTTTAACATTGGTGAGTACCTTTTTAAGGTCACCGACACCAATAGCGAGTGCTTGCATCTCGCCAAGTCCCTTAGATACCATATCAAGACGTTCGCTGACTAAGCCAAAAGATTTCGATATGCGTTCTTCAAGCGTTTTTTGAAGCTTTTCATCGACTATATTACGCATCTCATCAAGCTTAGTATTATTGTCAGTTTGCATTGAGGAAAGACGGCGTTCGGTCATCTCCCGTATATTCTCAAGCTTTTGTTCATTTTCAGTAGAAAACGCGTTAAAACGCGATTCTAGACGAGAAAGCCCATCTACCGTAGATTTACGCATCGTTTCCTGACCCGATTTCAGATTCTCATCAATACTCTTTAAATGCGTTGAACGCATATTATCGGCGTTAACCTGATTATTTAAAATCATTTCGCCGAGAGAACCGACGGTTTCCGAAACTTTAGCTCCAATTTCCTGCCTAAGAATAGCGTCACGCACGGTTATATCGGTTTTTAAATTGTCAAGCGTATGCTTAACATCCGAATTGCCGCTTTTTTTAAGCAAAATTAATACAAGCGCTATGAGTACACAAACGAGTACGGCTATTGCTATTAAAAGCGCATCAGTCACCGTTCATTAAGCCGCCCTTTATATTAATTTTATTGAGCGCAAATAGCAGCACCGTTGAAACCGCTATGCCCGCCGCATATTGTATGAGGTTGTACGGAATATTCGCAAGAGCGACAGGGAACGAAAGAAGCACCCATTCATAAAGAAAATACCCTATTGGCATTATGAGTCCAGCTATTAAAAAGCTGATGAAATACTTTTTACGTCCGAGCTTTCCAACTAAAAAGCATGCAAGAAACGCCATTGCACCCTTTATAATGAAAGTTGCCGGGGCATACATCGGAACGCCGAGGATGATATCCGCAAGCGCCGAGCCTATGCCCGCTGAAAGCGATCCATAAAGCCCACCTAAAAAATAGGCGGCAACAAAAACAACCGCGTCACCAAAATGGATAAACGCGCCCATACCACCGGGTACGGATATTGAAATCATGGTAAGCACAGTAATGAGCGCGCAAAATAACCCGGCTACCACGAGTTTGCGCGTGTTTAAAGCTGAATTTTTCATGTACCCATCATAACATTTATAATTGTTAAATGCAAACAAACCGAATCCCGTAAACGGAAATCAAAAGCTGATCAGAAAAACTGAGTATTTCGGCTGTTAATAAAAAAACGCGGCTATCTGGGGTTAAAATTTGTAGTTATAAAATGCCTCATATCCCAAACAGATTGTGAAAAATATGTGCAATCTTTCATTTTATATTGACTAACGACAAAATATGCACTACACTAGGCTTGAAACAAAACGTTTTGTAGAAAAAAGATAGTTTTTATCATTATAGAACGCATTTTTATATAGGGGGGTTATAATATGCTGAAAAAATCAGGATTTTTGTTATTCCTGTTTATGTTTGTTATACTTCTTGCTGCTTGTTCAACATCAGGAGGCAATGTAGATGTAACACCTTACTCAACGAGAGATATTCCGGTAGTTGCACCGGTTACAGAGATCCCGTCCGCTGAACCTACGATTTTGCCAACGACTCCGATTGTTACCGAGAAACCTACATCGACTCCTAAGCCAACGAACAAAGTGGATTCAGAAAAACCAATGATTTGTCTCACTTTTGATGATGGACCGAATACACCGTCGACGGGGAAAATACTTGATGTTTTAGAAGCGAATCATGCGCGTGCTACGTTTTTTGTTGTAGGCAATAGGATTGAGAAACATCATACGGTTATTGAACGTGCACATAAGCTTGGTTGCGAAATAGGAAACCATACCTTTGATCACAAGAAAAAGTTGACGGAACTCGATAAAGACGGATTGTATGCCGAGATTAATCAGACGGATGAGCTTCTCTTCAAATACATCGGCACAAATACGCCTTTCATAAGACCGCCGGGAGGAAGTTATAATTCGGAAACCTTAAAAATGGTGGACAGGCCTCTTGTAAACTGGAACGTAGATACATTAGACTGGAAAACCAGAAACAAGAATGCAATAATACAAGAAGTTATAGGTAAGGTGAAAGACGGAGATATAGTTTTGATGCATGATCTATATTCAACTACCGCTGATGCTGTCGAGTACATTGTTCCAAAGCTTTTAGAGCAGGGCTTTCAGCTAGTAACGCTAACCGAGATGTTTGAAGCAAAGGGCTATACGATGGAACGCGGTTATATATACTTCTTTGCCGGGGAAAAAGGTATAAGACATTGACAATCGGATGCTTAATCTAGACTGAAATAAGTAGATAAAAAACGAAAAACCTTTATAAAAATTGGTTTTTCGCTTTTTTTGCTATTCATACATATGCTTTAGAATCATTGGAGACAATTTCAATGTCATGATTTTTAGTTCAATTGTATTTAAATTGATAATTATAAAGACCGGCATATATTCCGTTATTTTTAATCAATTCATCATGCGAACCATGTTCCGCTATTCCGTCGTTGGTCAATACGACTATCTCGTCGGCGTTCTTAATGGTAGATAACCTATGAGCGACGACTATACACGTTCGCCCAGTGGAGAGCTTATAGAGCGCTTCCTGAATTTGCATCTCGGTCGTATTGTCGAGGGCGGAGGTAGCTTCGTCGAGAATAAGTATGGACGGGTTTTTTAAAAATACACGCGCAATGCTTATTCTTTGCTTTTGACCGCCCGAAAGTTTTATTCCGCGCTCACCTACGGAAGAGTCATATCCGTTTTCCAACGTCATTATATAATTATGTATATTTGCGTTCTTAGCGGCTTCAATGATCGCTTCATCGCTTGCATCAAGATCCCCGTATGCAATATTTTCACGAATAGTTCCGTTGAATAAAAAGACATCCTGCTGGACTATTCCAATGTTTTTTCTAAGGGAATAACGCGACATATCGCGTATATCAGTGCCGTCTATTTTTATGCTACCGCCAGTTGTCTCATAAAATCGCGGGATAAGGTGACAAAGAGTTGTTTTTCCACCACCGGAGGGACCTACGAGAGCTATTGTTTTACCATGTTCAATGTTTAAACTAAGATCGTTTATAACGTAACTTTCTGTATCATAAACATCCGAATTACTATAACGGAAGCTTACATGGTCGAAGGTTATATCGCCTTTCAGAGTATTAAGAACCATAGGCTTTTTAACTTCGGACTCAATATTTTCTTGCATTATCTCCTGAAAACGAACGAAACCAGTCATTCCGTTTTGGAACTGTTCAAAGAGCGATATAAGCCGGTTTACGGGCTTTAAAAACATATTGACGTAAAGTAAAAATGCCGCGAACTCACCCGCATTGATACGATCGTAAAAAAAGAACAACCCACCGGCAACGAGAGCGACAAGATATAAAATATCGTTAAAAAAACCCATGCTGGAAAAAAATACGCCCATCGCCTTATAGGACTTTCCGCGCGCTTTCTTAAATTTTTCATTTGCCATATCGAACTTTTTATTTTCATGTTCAGACGAGGTATAAGAGCGCGAGACGCGTATGCCAGAGATGGAAGTTTCTATATTGGAATTTACCTCGGCTATTTCTTCACGCGCCTTTTTAAACGCGTTCATCATCATTTTTCTCTGTTTAACAGCGAAAAAAACGATAATAGGTATTATCGCAAATATTATGATGGTAAGATAGATATTTATAGTCGAAAGCATTATAAACGATCCTATCAGCATGATAGCGGAAAGAAATAAATCCTCGGGTCCATGATGCGCTAACTCTGATATATCCATAAGGTCGTTCATTAAGCGCGACATTATTGAACCTGTTTTATTTTCATCGTAAAACGAAAAAGGTAGGCGCTGAAGATGTCTGAACATATCGCGTCGCATATCTCCTTGGATACGTACGCCGACTATATGACCCCAATACTGTATGACATAGTCAAGAAGTGCTTTTAGAATATATATAGCAAAGAGAATGGCCGCCCATAAAAGAAGCATTTGCAATTCTTTATTTGGAACATATTTATTGATTATATCCCGCGCCAAAATAGGATATAAAAGATCGCACATGGCAACTATAAAAGCACAGAGCATGTCTATAAAAAACAGCCTTTTGTGCGGTTTGTAATAGGCTATGAATTTTTTAATCATACCAAATTCCTTATAATTTTTTTATCTATTTCTATTATAACAATGTCGTTTTTTTTGTCAATGTGAAAAAACATGACGGCTTTTTTAGAAAATCTTTTCGCGCTCCTAGGCTTGACCGGGACTTTGAGAAGGTGAAGGCGGAACGGATTGGGCGGGCGCATCCATCTCTAATAAGTCTCGTGCTATTTCGAGTTTAAGGCGCGAAAACTCCTTATTAGTCGGAAGTTCCAGCATGATTAAAACGAGCCTTTCATCTTCTTTTGAAACGCCGGTTCTAAAGCCAACAAACCAAGATATTTCCTTGTTTTTATTCGATCCTATCTCGGCGGTTCCCGTTTTACCGGCTATTACGCAGTTTTTAACCATGAGGCGCGAACCCGTTCCGTTATAGCGGCTGTCGACAACGTCTTTTAACATCTGTAAAATGCTTTTTTGCGCTGCGTCATCTATAACGTTTTCAAGGTATTCGCGCGGCTCCGTTCTTGAAACCGCCTTTAAGTCATTTCCATCGTCTTCGTAAAGTCCGTCAACAAGGTAGGGAACGGGAATATCTCCGCTTCTAAATGCACAAAATGCTGCCGCCATTTGTAAAGGAGTTATCAAAATTTCCCCCTGACCATATCCGCTGTCCGCCAGAAGCTTTAAATACATATCCGTTTCGGGGTTTGCAAACTGCGATTTTTGTACATTTAGCTCAAACGGAATTGCCGTTCCGAATCCAAAACTTTCGGCGACGGAACTAAGTTTTTCGCGCCCAAGCTTCATTGCGGCATAGGCAAAATATATATTATCAGAGTTTAACATGGCATTTCTCATGTTTAAAGGTTCGGTCCTATTATTCATTGAGGCGCGCTTTATGGGAGACCAGATCCAATTTCCAAACCCGGAAGGTGTCCAATAGTCATTAGTTATATTGGCATCAAAAATAAAATCCTCGCTCAATACACCGTATTTTAGCGCCGCTGTCGCCGTTATCGGTTTAAATATCGAGCCGGGTGGATATAGACCCTGCGTAACCCGATTAAATAGCGGACTATTTTCTTGATTTAAAAGTTTTTTATAATCTTCTTCGCTTATTCCGCGCGAAAAAGTATTAAGATCGTAAGAAGGATACGAAGCAACTGCTTCAAGGCTTCCGGTTAATGGATTCATAACTACAACCGTTCCTGCCATTTTACCGTATAAAGTGTTTTCAAGTAGCTCGGCAACGCGCTCCTGAAGTTCTATATCAATCGTAAGCATAACGTTTTGCCCGTTTTTTGGATCGCTTTTATAAAGAGTACGCTTATTTTCTCCGCCGGCGTTTGAAATATAGATCATAGTTCCATCGAAACCGCGCATTTCACGTTCATAGAGTTTTTCTATACCCAATTTGCCGACGAAAGAATCGGTTGTATATAATCCATCCATTTCGGTACGTCCCTCGTTTAGTTCGTTTAAAGATTTTTCGTCAGCATTGGCAACGTAACCTATAAAATGAGCCATAAGCGAAGCATAGGGGTATGTTCTGGCGGTTGAAAATCCGTTTCCGACAGTTATCCCGGGAATAGCGTTAAGGGCGGCTCTCGTTTTATCGTCGAGAGTATTCGGATAGTAATTCTTCAAAATTGCAACATCGTCATAAGGGTTTTCAAGAAGTGATGATATTTTTTGAGGTTCTATATTTAAAAGCGTTGAAAGCTTATTTATTGTCATAGGATAATCGTCGCTATTGAGACTTGGAATAATCGCGTATACTGTGTCTTTGGATGCGTTTTTTGCCAGAGCCGTTCCTTGCGCGAGTATTTCCCCGCGCGAAGCCGAAAGTCGTGTTACGCGTACTGTGGATTCAAAATCCATTTCGGGAAATATGAGCGCAGGCGACCAATCTATTCGCCATTCACCGTTTTCTTTTTCGGCAGAAAGCGTATAGTCGCTCGTTATATCGCCTGCTATGCTGCTTTTATATGTCATTGTAAAATGTATTTTTGTGAAAAAATTTTCGCCGTCAGCCTTAGTTATAGTATAGTAAAGGTCTGTAATTTCAAGCATATCGAATATATTTGAATATTTATTTATAAAATCGTCTTTTGAAATTTTCCCCGGAACGGGTTCGTTGGATTCGTTTTTAACTTTGCTAATGAGCATTGTATATGCTGATTCGTATTGCTTTAAAGTTAAAAAGTCAAGAAAGCGCCTGCATGCGTCGCTTCCGGTTTCATGCGATACATTGCATGCGGCTAAAATTGTAAAAAGCGCTATCATAGTAAAGAACAATAATTTTTTCATACGTTACCTCTATCCTTGAGCCGCCACTGTTTTTTTAGGGAGCGGTATAAAATGCCATTGCTATTTTATAACGAAAAGGAATCTTCCGCAATCCAAATAGCGCAAATTATAGATATAGCGCATGGAAAATACAACAAAATACTCTAAGCGGATTATTTAAAAGCAACTTTGAGAAGCATTTAAATAAAATTTTTATTTTGGCAAAAAGAAACGATTCACGGGGAAAGCTTTGCGCCTTATGCGTTTTAACGGAAAATACGCAATAAAACGATGATAAAGAGCATATTTTCTCAACAAATACGCATTATATCAATAGCGCCAAAAAATGTTTTGTGCTACAATGATAGAGGTAAATGCCTCAAAAATTTTTAAGGATGGTGCCTTATGAAAAAGATGACGGTAAAAGATGTAAACGTCTTTAATAAACGGGTTCTTGTGCGAGTTGATTTTAATGTGCCTTTAAACGAAGTGCAAGAGATAACCGACGATACGCGGATAAGAGCTGCGATACCGACGATAAATTATCTCATAGCACATGGCGCGAAAATTATACTTTGTTCGCATTTGGGTCGTCCTAAGGGTAAATTTAATGCGGAAATGTCACTTGCTCCCGTTGCAAAACGCCTTGCGGAGCTTCTTCCGGGTATTAAGGTAACTTTTGCACATGACCTCGGTATGGACGCGGAAATAAAATCCCGCGCTTTGGGTAACGGCGAAGTTCTCCTGCTTGAAAATCTTAGGTTTCACCCTGAGGAGGAGAGCAATAACGATAATTTCGCGAAAGAACTGGCATCGCTTGCCGATATTTATGTTTCCGACGCGTTTGGAACAGTTCACCGTGCACATGCATCGACAGCGGGTATTACTAAACATCTCCCCGCCGTTACAGGGTTTTTGATAGAAAAAGAACTTAAAATAATGGGCGCGGCGCTTGAAAACCCTATTCATCCCTTCGTTGCGATATTGGGCGGAGCAAAGGTAAAGGATAAGATAGGCGTTATTAAAAACCTTTTAAATATATGCGATACGCTTCTAATCGGCGGCGGAATGAGTTATACGTTCTTTAAAGCAATGGGCTATGAAATAGGTGCATCTCTTTTAGATGCTGAAAACGAGGGTCTTGCCCTTGATTTAATAGAAGAAGCTAAGTTAAAGGGAGTGAAGCTGATTCTTCCTCTCGACACTGTCGTTGCTAAAGAGTTTAAAGCCGACGCTTCCTATTCTACCGTTCCTTCAAACTCTATTCCAAGCGACAGCATGGGGCTGGATATAGGCGAAAAAACGCGCGAGATATTTACGCGCGAAATATTGAATGCTAAGACAGTAATTTGGAACGGACCTATGGGGGTTTTTGAGTTTCCTGCTTTTGCCGTTGGAACAGAGGCTGTCGCTAAAGCATGCGCTGATTGTTCCGGCGTTACTATCATAGGCGGAGGGGACAGCGCTGCCGCGGTTACTCAGCTTGGGTATGCTGATAGCATGACCCATATTTCAACGGGGGGCGGCGCATCGCTCGAATTTTTAGAGGGCAAAACGCTTCCGGGCGTTGCTGCGCTTTCTGATAAGACATTCAGACGTCCAATAATTGTCGGCAACTGGAAAATGAACATGACTCCATGCGAAGCAAAAACGCTGATAGGGGAGCTTTTACCTCTAGTAAAAACGGAAACAGCGGAGGTCGTTATAGCTCCTCCGTTCATTGACATCCCTCTTGCGCATGATCTTATAAAAGGAACAAATCTAAGTTTAGCCGCGCAAAATATTCATTTTGCAAAAAGCGGCGCATATACGGGCGAAATAAGTGCGGATATGCTTAAAGCTTACGACGTTGAATATGTAATAATTGGGCATAGCGAAAGACGGCAGTATTTTGCGGAGACTGACGAAACCGTCAATAGACGTGCGCGCGCCGCGCTTATGAGCGGAATAACCCCGATAATTTGTGTTGGTGAGACTCTTTTGGAACGGGAGAGTAATAAAACCGAGGTGCGGGTGAAGTCGCAGGTTGAAGGCGCGCTTATTGGTTTTGACCATACGGAGGTTGAATCTTTAGTTATTGCATACGAACCTATTTGGGCTATAGGTACGGGAAAAACCGCGACGGAAGACGAGGCGGAGGAGGTCATAGCTATGATCCGCTCAGTTGTAGAAAATTCCTTTGGTGCTGATGCTGCTAAAAATATACGCATACTGTATGGTGGAAGCATGAACGCGAAAAACGCGGAAGCGCTCATAATGAAGCCGGATATAGATGGAGGACTTATCGGCGGCGCGAGCTTAAAGACTAAGGATTTTTCGATAATACTGAATGCTGCAAGTAAAAAAATTAACGCGTAACGCTATGCGCGTTGCGGCTATAATAGCTGAATATAATCCGTTTCATAATGGACATGCATATCAGATAGATAAAATAAAAGAGAGCCTTGCCCCTGATTTTATCCTCAGCGTTATGAGCGGAAATTTTGTTGAACGCGGCGAGCCCGCCATTATTGATAAATTTTTTCGCGCAAAAACGGCGCTTGAAAACGGAGTCGATTTGGTTATTGAGCTTGCTCCGAGGCATGCCCTCCTTTCGGCTGAGGGCTTTGCCACGAGCGCGGTCAGCCTTATAAAAAACACAGGCGTGGCGACGCACCTGTGTTTTTCAGTTGAATTTGGCGATATAAATTTACTTTTTCGTGCAAAGGCTCTTGTCGATGGGGTTGATGGCGAGATTGTTAGAGCGGCGCAAAAGCGCGGTCTAAGTTATCCGAATGCACTTTTTTCAGCTATAAGCGATGGAGAAGATGAGGCGCGGGCGTTGATTGCCGAAAAAAACGCGATTCTTGGAATAGAGTATTTACGTGCGATTGAGAAGCTCGAAGCAAACCTGGATCCGTTTTTGGTTCAGCGGATGGGCGTATTGCATGATGCTGAAACGCCGTCGGGGGCTTTCGCCTCCGCTTCGTATATTCGCAATGGACTTTTGGAAAACAACAATATTTTGAATTATATTCCAAATAGTAGCTTTCCCAAAATTGGGCTTGCGCAATTTTCGGACTTTTCAGATATGATAATGTATAGGCTGCTGAATATGTCAAGGGACGAACTTTTGCGCTACAGAGATGTTAGCGAGGGACTTGAAAATATTATTTTTGACACGCTTAATAGCGCGAGGGACGTTTCAACTTTGCTTTCTTCAGTAAAGTCAAAGCGTTATACAATGGCGCGCCTTAAACGCATAATTCTTAGGGCACTTCTGTTTCTTGAATATAGCGTCGACGATTATTCGCCGTCGTATATACGCGTTTTGGCGGTAAGTGCGCATGGTCTTTCGCTTTTGCCTTTACTTTTGAGTTCGGCGCACATTCCCGTTATTATTCGCGCGGATGACATTTTAAAGCTTTCGGGACGCGCAATTGAGGATTATAAAAAAAATGAGCTTTGCGATAAAATTTATGCGCTCAAAACCGGGAGCGGCGCTGGAATTAGAAACATCCGCAAAGATTGAAATAAAATACTTTTTTATGCAAACCATAGTTATAGGTGAATGCAAGACGGATTTTCTCATATTATGTTTGCAATTAGTCCGAATTTACGTTAAAATATAAAGATACAAATAGAATCAGGGGTGCGTATGGCAGATAAACTTGATGAATTGCGCGAGCAAGCTTTGGCGCGTATAAAAGAAGTTGAGAATGAAGACGAGCTGAATTCTTTAAATACAACCTTTTTGGGGCGGAACGGTGCTTTAACAGGCGTACTTCGCACAATGGGTCAGCTTGACGAAGCGCGGCGCGCGGTGCTTGGCGCGGCGGCGAATAAGGTTAAACAAGAGATTACGGAGCAGTTTAATAAAAAACGCGAAGCGATGGCGAAGGCGGCGCAGGAGCGCGCGTTCATGCGCGAAGCCGTCGATATTACGGAACCGGGTAAAAAGCTTATGCCTCGCGGTAGACTGCATCCGATGACGAAAACCTATCGCGAGATCCGAGATGCGCTTATCGGCATGGGATTTACGACATTTTCGGGTCCTGAAATAGAATATGATGATTATTGCTTTACACTGCTGAACCTTCCTAAGGGTCATCCGGCGAGGGATATGCAGGATACGTTTTATATAAACGAAAACGTCGTTTTAAGAACTCATACATCTAATTGTGAGGCGCGCGCTCTTATGACGATGAAGCCTCCGTTTAGGATTGTTATACCCGGAAGATGTTTTCGCGTAGACGAGGTCGATGCGACACACAGCCCGATTTTTATGCAGATGGAGGGATTGGTGGTTGATAAACATATGACGCTGCGCGACCTTAAAGGAACATTAGATGCTTTTGTTCATGTCGTTTTCGGGTACAATGTAAAAACGCGCCTTCGTCCAAGCTATTTTCCGTTTACTGAGCCGTCAGGAGAACTCGATATATCTTGCACGATTTGCGGTGGAAAGGGTTGCCGTGTATGTAAGGGAACAGGATGGATAGAGATATTGGGCTGCGGGGTAACTAATCCGAATGAACTTATAAATTGCGGGCTTGACCCTAAAGAATGGAGCGCTTTTGCTTTTGGCATAGGCGTTGACCGCGTTACAAGCTTAAAATACGGCATAAGTGATATAAGACTTGAATATGAAAACGACGCGCGCTTCTTGCGCCAGTTTTAAGGGGAGGTAAAGTTTTATGAAGCTGCCTTTAAAATGGCTGAGAGAATATGTTGATTTTAACGTATCGGTAGACGAATTTATTGAGCGCATGATGTGGCGCGGCTTTGAGCTTGGCGCACTGATAGACGAGTTACCCGATGTTAAAAATATTGTGGTCGGAAAAATATTGGATATAATGAAACATGAAAACGCTGATAAGCTTCGTGTTTGTATCGTCAACGTCGGTAGTCGAACTGTTCAGATAGTGACGAATGCGCAAAATGTAAGCGTTGGCGATTTTGTTCCTGTTGCTCTCGCTCCGGCATATATATCTGGCGGAGTTAAAATTGAAGAAACTGTTATGCGTGGCGTAGAGAGCGGGGGGATGTTCTGTTCCTATCGCGAAATTGGTATAACAAACGTCGAATATCCGGGTTGCGAATACGATGGAGTTTTGATTTTTAAAGATGAATTTACGCCGGGGACGGATATAAAGGATGCCTTAGATCTAAATTCTGTTATATTTGACTTTGACATAACTCCGAACCGCGCGGATTGTCAAAGTATAATAGGTATATGTAGAGAGGCGGCGGCGGCTTTGGGTCAGCCTTTTGTTGAGCCTATTATAAAACCGGTTCTCGGAGTGGGTCAGGATTTTGCCAAGGTAACGGTTTTAAATTCAGAGCTTTGCCCACGTTATTGCGCCCGCACGGTTCGAGATATAAAGATAGAGCCGTCTCCCCTTTGGATGCAAAAAAAACTTCGTATGGTTGGGCTTCGCCCGATAAATAACATAGTTGATATAACTAACTATGTACTAATTGAATATGGTCATCCTATGCACGCTTTCGACCTTTCCTGTATTAAAAATGCACATATAGTCGTAAGAAACGCTATGAGTGGTGAGA
This sequence comes from Clostridia bacterium, assembly GCA_036654235.1. Classification (GTDB taxonomy): domain Bacteria; phylum Bacillota; class Clostridia; order Christensenellales; family CAG-138; genus JAVVSK01. Next base: position 31,952 of record JAVVSK010000011.1, read on the forward strand.
TGGTTACGACGCTGGACGCGAAGGAGCGAAAGCTCAATGAAAATATGTTAGTTATAGCCGATACCCAAAGGGCGGTTGGTTTAGCGGGTGTTATGGGCGGAGAAAATTCAGAGATAAAGCCTTCTACGAAGGAAGTTCTTTTCGAATCTGCCGCTTTTAAATCGGACAATATAAGAAAGACGACGCGCGAGCTTCGTCATACGACGGATTCAGCTCAGAGGTTCATGCGAGGAGTTGAAACGGTGAACGCAAAACTTGCCTTGGATAGGGCTATTGAACTTGTTGATGAGCTTAATGCGGGAGTTGTTATAGGAAACGGAATAGATGTTTGCGAAAAGGATCTTAGCCCACGCGTTATAACTGTCGACTACGATCATATTAACGCAATACTTGGAATGGATTTTAAACCAGAAAAAATTGCGGAACTTTTGGGAACTATAAATATAGAAGCGAAGATTGTAAACTGTGCGCTAAATATAACTGTTCCGCATTATAGAACTGATATAATGAGCGATATTGAAGCTGATTGGGATATAGCTGAGGAGATTGCAAGATTATACGGATATTATCTTTTAACGCCGACCTTAATGTATGGAGATACGTTCTGCGGAAGCTTATCTCCCGAAATGCGTGATGAAGACCTTCTAAAGGACATAATGGTAACTCAGGGCGCTTATGAAATGTACAACTATAATTTTATTTCGCCTTCAATGTTGGCTCAACTTAGCTTTAAAGAGGGCGATGAGCGTCTTAAAGCGGTTAAAATTTTAAACCCATTCGGTACTGATCAGAGTATTATGAGGACGACGCTGATTCCGCCAATTTTAAATACACTTTCCCTAAATATAAAGCACAAGACGAACCATGATCGATTTTTCGAGGTTGGCAATGTGCATTTTGATAATCCGGATCTTCCCGTCGAAAAAAAACATTTGGGAATTGCATTTATGGGGGAAAACGAGGACTTTTTTACGCTCAAAGGCGCTATTGAGACTGTGCTTGATATTTTTGGACTTGTAGATTATTATTTTGTTGAGACGGACAGTGATTGCTTTAAACCCGGTCAGCGCGCGAAACTTATGATGCTTGGCGATGTTTTAGGGGAACTCGGCGCTGTTCATCCCGATGTTTTAAAAGCTTACGACGTTGCTAAAAACGTTGTTATCGCGGAAATTGATGTAGAAAAAATGCTTATTTATAAGCGTGATCGTATAACGTATGAGCCAATTCCGAAATATCCGATGGTTCCGCGCGATATTGCCGTAGTCGTGGATGAAGATATAAAAAGCGACAAGATAATGGAAACTATAAAGCAGTCGGAAATAGATATTTTGTTAGGCGAAATTCGGCTTTTTGACGTTTATCGCGGTAAAGGTATACCCGATGGGAAAAAGAGCATGGCTTATTCATTCCTGCTTTATCATAAAGAGAGAACGCTTACTGACAAGGATATAAAAGACGCTATGGATATTATAGTTAAGGCTCTTAAGAAGAACGTCGGGGCAGAGCTTAGATAATTTTTTAACAGAAAACGTTTTAGTTTACGGAGGTTTGAAAATGAACAAGAATTCCATAATTGTATCCTGCGTCGTATGGATAGCGTTCGTTATAATAGCGACGGTTGCTACCTTGAGTCCGCATGGAAGCTATGCCGGAATTGATCCGAATGCGACACCTACTCCGCCTCCGTTTACAACCCCGGTGCCGGGTACGGATGAAGAAAGTACTATTGTAATCAAAAAGGGTGCCGATCGTTTTTCCGTACAACTCGGTGAAATGCCGACTTTGGCACCTATAAAAGTGCGTATAACAGTGGATGGGGTTGAGACTTTTGTGCGCGGTGTTGAGCTTAAAAAGCTTTTACTGTTTTCTGCGCTGAGTGTAAAGAATACGGGAACTCTAACCGTTTTATCGCACGACGGAACCGAGTTTAAATATTCTATGGATAGCATAAATAAACCTTCCAATGTTTACGTATGCTATGCCTACGAGGACGGAACTCCGTTTAAAGATATAAAAGATGGTGGGATAGGCGCGTACCTTGTAGTTGACTTTGGGCTTCCGGGAGATCAATGGTGCATTGGAGCTACGGAGATCATATTACCGTAAAAAGATATCAAGAGGTGAAACGATGAGATTTTTTATAGCGAGCAATACCGCAAACCACGGAAGAGTTATAATGCTCGCGAAGATAATGGAAAAACTTGGGCATATAAACACAATGCCCGTTTCGACTGAATCCATTCGTGAGAGCGAGGGTGCGCTTTCACAGGCATCATATAGCGAGGTACAGGCAATAAGGGATACCGAGTTCTTTCTCCTTATGCTTCCCGGAAGCCGAGAGGCACAGACTGAGCTTGGCATTGCCCTTTCTAGCAGATATGGTAAACGTATCATAATTTGGAGTGAAACGGGCAACGAATTTGCGGTTGATGACGCATGTATATATTATTATCATCCATCAATTATGCGCATGGTATTTTCGTTTTCAGAGCTTATACAGTTTATAAAGAACCTTTGAAATGAGAATTCGTGAATTTTACTGAAATTATATTAATATACATAGCATTAATCTCAATCGTAGCTATTTTTATAACTATAAAAGATAAGCGCGCCGCTATACGCGGCGCATGGCGCGTTAAAGAATCGACTTTGCTTATAATTTCGGCGCTATTCGGATCTTTAGCTATGTATATTACAATGCTTTCTATTCGTCATAAAACAATGGATAAAAAGTTTATGATAGGTATACCGGTTATAATGGTGCTACAGATTGCGCTCGCTCTTAGCGTTTCATATATAATACAATATTGATGTTTTTTTAATTTCTATTAGCGTTTTTAAATAATATATTATTTGTTAAAATTTTGGACTATTCAACAAAATAAAAGTTAAGTATGTATTTTCTACCCAAAATAAAGGAAAATACCAGCAAATACAGAATAAAATATAGTAACGTTATAATTTTTGCGAATATCAAAAATTTATTTTTTGTGCTAAAATAAACGCAAAGAGTTCAGATAAGGTGGTGGGTATAAACTACAAATTATGACGCATTTAATAGGATCAAATTTGGTTCTTATTCAAACTGTTTTGCAACTTAATGCTTATCACGATGGAATTTAAAAGCAATATTTGTTGGTTTTCGAAAATGTTGCTATTTTTGCTCTGCTGGCTTTGATTTGCGAAAAAGCATAAAAATTCTAATATTGCTTGAACAAAATATCAATGGCTGCATCTAAAAACCAATAAAAAAAGCATCTGTTTGATGTAGCTGATAGCGAAACGAAAATTGCTGAAAGGATAAAATAATGAAACAAATTAGCATTAAAGAGAGTACGATTAACGAGGCGATGGCGCAAATTGACGCGCTGGATGGTATTAATCCAAAGAACAGGAGCTGTCTTAGGCTTCTCACGGAAGAGATGTTTTCCATGGCAATGGAACTGTTAAATAAAGATTCAATGGACTTTTCTTTAAAAAATGAAAATGGACAATATGATATTTGCGTTGCAACGAAAACAAAGGTGAGCGAAAAAGCGCGCGAGCAGTTTCTTTCGATAAGCAGTAGCGGTAAAAATATTGCCAATAAGGGTGTAAAAGGACTTCTTGGCGCAGTATTTGAACTATTTTCCTACGATGGCAGCTTTGATGAATATACCGAAATGATTCCATATGGAGTTTATTCGCATGGAGGGGAGTTTAGTTATATGTGGATGCTCTCGGAATATATGGATCATGTGCCGGAGGAAACGCTTCGTACAAACTGGGATGGCATGGAAAAGTCTATAATTGTAAATTTTTCCGATGATGTGGCAATTGGTGTGCGTAATGGAAAACTCGAAATGACTGTAACCAAAACCTTTAGTTAATATAAAAATAATAAAAAAATTTTGGAGGAAAATAAAATGACAATCAAAAAAACCGAAAATGGATCTGAACTTATCATTGCTCTTGAGGGACGCCTTGATACTACTACATCCCCAACACTTGAGGTTGAGCTTAAAGAATCGTTGGATAACGTAACGGCGCTCACTATAGATTTTTCGGAATTGGAGTACATCTCATCCGCCGGTCTCCGCGTTCTTCTTTTAGCTCAAAAGGTGATGAATAAGCAGGGGAAAATGGTGATTCGCAATGTCAATGAAACCATTTTAGAAGTGTTCGAGGTTACCGGATTTACGGATATTCTCACTATAGAATAAGATTTAAATTTGTCTTATCTCGAAAAATGAAAATTCATTTATGGTGGAAAACGAAAGGCGTTTTATCAAGAGTGCACTTATAGCGATGAGAATTGCAAATGCGGAGTTTAATATGATCAACGCATTTGCTCTTTTCATCTGTGGTTATATCTATACATTGGTAAGCGCCTGTATTAAAATGAGCAAAATAATGCTTACGCTTTAGCGGCGTTGAACTATCGACATTCAATATCGCAGAGAGGAGGTTGTAAAAAAAATGACGAGCCTCATAAAAACAATTAAAGAAAAATATATAGATATTATTGATAGAAACGAGACTACCGTTGGCGTGGAAATTGAGTTGCCTCTGCTTTCAATGCAAAATGCGCCGGTTGAACTTTCGTTCATTGATAGTTTGTTTGATTATATAAAAAGCATTGATTTCATTGAAAAAAAGATCACTTTAGATGGTCATATCTGTGAGGTTGAAAATAAGAATGGCGATTTATGTTCATTTGAAACCACATGGAATACTTTGGAATTTTCAATGAAAAATACTCGTTCATTGTTAACTATAGAAGCTCGTTTTAACGCACTGTTGACTTCTATCCAAGCATTCTGCCTAGAACATGGCTATTATCTATGCGGCAGGGGGATCAACCCGAACTATGCAAGTATTGATATTTCGCCGCTAAATACTCCTATTTTACTTGCTAAATCCGCATATTTAAAGGAATTCACACAACATCATGACGGCGAGATTTTTCATTCTATAATGACATCCGTTCAGACTCAACTTGATGCTGTTGATGCCGAACATTATATAGCGCTATATAATTTGATTCGAAAGGTTTATGCGCTTGAAGGACTGTTTTTTGCAAATTCAATGCCAATCTCAGCTGATTTCATAGCTACTCGACCTGCACTGCATGGAATAAACAGAGACACACTTTGTTTTCGTGACGAGCTATGGCGGCTATGTGGTGCTCCCAATACCATAGATGAGTTAGGTGATTTACCCGATACAGATGCGCTTTGCCGTAAAATCCTAGGTCAGAAGTTGTTCATTGTACCGAGCCAAGACGGGTTTTGCGCAATAACCCCAATATCGATCTACGACTATTTTTCGGATTCAAAGCACGGGATAGGGGATTTGTCTTGTTTCCGTTCTCTTGAACCTATTGCGCCGACGAAAAACGGAAGTTTAGAAATTCGTTCAACCTGCACACAACCGCTTTCTTATATGTTCGAGCCATCAGCTTTTTATTTGGGGCTATCCGCTAATTTAGAGCAAGCGAAAAAACAAGTCAACAAAATCTATGATATCTATTTTACGGGTGACACGCCGAGAGAGGTAAGGGATAAGCTTATGAAAGCGTCTAATCACGATCTGCGTCAAAGCTTAAAAAGCAACGGTCAAAAACTTTTAGGTTTTGCTCTGGATGGATTAAAAAGCAGAAACATGAACGAGGAAGCTTTACTCATTCCCTTAATAGAACGTATGAGAAATAAGTGTTTTCAGCCGCCGGTTTATTATACAAAAGAAGGGAATCTGCTTTTAGAGACCGAACATGAAATGTCTGCAATATCCCAAAGGAGATATCTATGAGCATTAAAAAAAGGGTTCGAGCTGCCTTAATTTATTTAAGCCTCGGTGCAATTATTATTCTAATGTTTATTTCGATTGTAAGCTTTTTTTCGATACGAGAGAACCTTATTAATGCAATGAAAAGTACGGGCGAAAATATTTCAACTGACAATACGAAAGAGATGCTGTCTCTTAGTATTCAGCTTGCGGAGTCAACCGCACAGCTGAACGCCAGAAGAATTAACGGCGACTTTGCCCGAATTAAAGGTGAGCTATTGACGCTTAGCGGTGATATTCAAAATCTTTATAACGGGAATGGACTTAAAAACGCAACCACCGCTACCGAAAGATATAAAGAATACATAGTCTCGCAAAATGCATCAATTTCTAAAGAGGAAATTGATAAAACACTAGCGCAGTTGACAGGTATAACTGCAATGTTTGATAACGTTCTTGCCAATGAGGATAAAATCTCCCTTGCTTATATGGTGCTTTCAAATGGCATGGTATTTTCAAGCTCCAATACTTTTTACCAAGATGTGGAAAAGGCGGATATGCGTACACGTGATTGGTATAAAAACACCGTGTCTGCCGGTAAAATTCATTGGTCGGAACTTTATTCGGGTACGGATGGGCGAAGCTATGTTACGATTGCTATTCCTTTTTATCATGACGGTCAAATATTGGGTGTTGTTGCGTTCGATTTACGTGTCAGTGAAATATCAGAGGTTGTGCTAAATCGCGAGGATGCCGGGTTTCTTGAAGCGTTCATCATGACCGATACCGGAAAGGTGCTTTTAAGTACCGAGGAAATTGCAAAAACTACAGAATCTGAGGCGTATTTGGCAGTTATCAATAATGTTGATTTTACTCTTAACCATTCCGGTTGTTATAATAGTGGTAAAATCATTGCAGGTTACGCGAATATCGAAGAAACCGGATGGAAACTTGTGAGTCTTCTTGACTACAATAAAGTTTTAGAGCCGGTAAAAAAAGTTGAGACAACAGTTTCTAAGGCTTCAGCATCAATGCAAAATAGTATGACAAAGCAGATATTTGATACTATCAAAATATTTGTTTTATTTTTGGCACTTCTGATTTTCCTTACAACATTGGTAAGCCAAACCATAGCGAAAAAGATTACAAAACCCGTTGAACTGCTAACAGCGGGGGCTACCGAAATAGGAGATGGCAATCTTTCTTATATGATCCCGGATTTAGGAAAAGATGAAATTGGAAAGCTTGCGCAAAGTTTTAATTCAATGTCGAAAAAGCTGTGCGAATACATAGAAAATCTTACGGCTGTTACCATCGAAAAGGAGCGCATAGGTGCCGAACTTGACGTTGCAAGGCATATCCAAGCATCTATGTTACCCTGCATTTTTCCACCATTTCCTGAGAGACCTGAGCTTGATATCTACGCCACCATGACCCCCGCGAAGGAGGTTGGCGGCGATTTTTACGATTTCTTTTTGGTGGATGACGATCATCTTGTCATAGTTATGGCGGATGTTTCCGGGAAAGGAGTACCGGCGGCACTCTTCATGGTCATCGCTAAAACGCTTCTTAAAAACTGTGCCCAAACGGGGCTATCTCCAAAGGAAATTTTAGAAAAAGTCAATAATCAGTTATGCGAAAATAATGATGCGGAGCTATTCGTCACCGTTTGGCTGGGGATTTTTGAAATATCAACTGGAAAGCTTATTGCTGCCAATGCGGGGCATGAATACCCGGTGTTAAAAAGAATCGATGACGATTATGAACTTATAAAAGATAAGCATGGTTTTGTTTTAGCAGGCATGGATGGGGTGCGATACAATGAATACGAGTTGCAGCTTGCTCCCGGTGATAAACTTTATCTTTATACAGATGGAGTTACTGAGGCAACTAACGCGCAAAACGAGCTATATGGCATCGACCGAATGCTCACTGCACTCAATTCTAATAAAAAAGCATCTTCATATGAACTTTTACATCTTTTAAAAGTGGACATTGATGCGTTTGTGGGCGAAGCGCCGCAGTTTGACGATATTACTATGCTGGCTTTAGAGCGAAAAGAAGCGGGCGGCATAAAAAAGCTGAGAATTAAACCAATATTGGAGTCAATGGAAACAGTTATGGAGTTTGTTGAGAGGGAACTTGAAGCTGCCAATGTGCCAATAAAAGTTATTATGCAAATGAATATTGCCGCTGACGAGATTTTCTCAAATATTGCGCGATATAGTAAAGCAACGGATGCAACTATTGGTGTAATCGTTCAAGACTGTATTGTTAGATTGCGTTTTGCGGATAACGGTCTGCAATATGATCCAACCCAAACGGGAACTCCGGACACCTTGCTTTCTGCGGATGAGCGCGAGCCTGGTGGGCTTGGTGTTTTCATGGTAAAAAAATTCATGAACAGTTTGGATTATGAATACAAAGATGGGCTGAATATTTTGACGCTTACCAAAAACCTAGCTTGACCGCTAAAAGACGAGAAAAAACAATGCAAATAATATATGCGTTTTTATGGTTTGCCTTGAGTCTTTAAAGGCGCAAATTAAGGAAAAAATCAATAGAAGTTAGAAATAGGGAAAAACAATGGGAAAAAAGAAAAAACGAGTTAAAAGGTTGGCGCGATTTGCTGTTTTAGCTGCTTTACTTATGGCGCTGTGCCTTGGACTTTTGCCGGGCTGTGCCGTGTCGGAGAAGTCGGGTGATGACGAGAGCATGATTACTTCTTTTGCTAAGCTGGACGGGAAAAAAGTTGGCTTACTTACCGGCTCTATTTATCATGATTTGCTGAAAAAATATGTTCCGGGAGCAATACCGGTTTTCTTCAACAATATTGCTGATCAAGTTGAAGCGCTGCGTAGCGGAAAAATTTTCGGTATCCTGTATGACGATCCTACTGCCAAGGAAATTATCAATTCTACGACTGGATTTGCAATCTTGGATGAAACGCTGGGCTATTTTGATTTTGGCTTGATTACAGAACTTAACAATGTCGCGCTTATGGCGCAGATTGATACGATAATTGAGGAGCTTAATGACAGCGGAAAGTTACAGGAGATGAAAGATCGCTGGTACGGCTCTGATGAGTCAAAAAAAGTATTGCCAACGTTAGATTTTTCGGAGACTAAAGGTGTATTACGTGCTGCTACAAACTCAATTTTCCCTCCAATGGTATATATAAAGGACAATATATTTACAGGATATGAGGTTGAGTTGCTTATGCACATTGCGCATAAGTTGGGGAGACAGCTGGAAATTTCCGACATGGATTTTGCTGCAATAATTCCGGCGGTTACATCCGGGAAAGCGGAGATTGGCTTTGGAATGATTGGGATTACTCCTGAACGAAAAGAAAACGTCCTTTTTTCACAGCCGACTGAACAAAGTTCAATCCGCATGATCGTAAAAACCGCGGATGAGTCGGAGAGAGTGTCAATTGAAACCGCCCGTGTTGGCGTTATGACCGGTAGCATTGGCGAAATGCTTATGGGAAAGGATTACCCAAAGGCAACTATAAGCAGTTTCGATACATTTTCTGACGCAGTGGCGGCGCTCAGCACCGGAAGGTTGGATTATGTACTAGGCTCATATACCACTATGCTCAATTATGTTAAGCATGATAAAAGTCTTGCTTTGCTTCCCGAAAATTTTTCCAACGAAGGAAATGCAATTGCGGTGAAAAAGGGAAACGTGGTGCTACGAGAAAAGATTGATGCAGTGTTAGATAAGTTGAAGGCTGACGGAACGCTTGCAGAAATGGAGAAGCGCTGGATAAAAGCAGATGACACTCCATATGAAGTAATTACGTTGCCAAAACGCGAAAACGGCGAAGTCTTACGGGTTGCGCTGAGCGCTGACCGTGAGCCTATCTGTTTTGTTCAGGATGGGCAATATGTTGGTTTCGACTGCGAGTTGGCGGAGCGCGTTGCCTATGAGTTGGGAATGCGTCTGGAGTATCAAAATATGAAGTTTGGAGGTCTGATTTCATCGCTTCAGACAGGAAAGGCAGATATAATTATTTCAAATCTTGTCTATACCGAGGAGCGAGCCGAATCTGTAGAATTTACACAAGTCTACTTCAATAATCCCCAGATCCTTATAACGAGGCAAGACACAGCATCGGCTACAAAACTTTCTTTTTTCCAGTCATTTGCGGATAGCTTTACTAAAACATTTATTACTGAAAATCGCTATCAGTTGATTTTTCAAGGATTAGGCGTAACGCTCCTAATATCTTTTTTTTCAGTGATTTTTGGTACTGCCTTAGGCTTTGGAATATGCATGTTGCGCCGCTCGAAGAGAAAAATTCTAAGTATGCCGGCGGGTATTTTAATTGGCGTGATTCAGGGAACACCCATCGTAGTTATTCTTATGATTTTATTTTATCTCATCTTTACCAACCCAAATATTAGTCCTATCATAGTGGCGGTCGTTGGCTTTTCCATAAACTTTGCGGTTTACGCGTCGGAGATGATGCGCGCAGGAATCGATGCAGTGGATAAGGGACAGATAGAAGCGGCGGTTGCTATCGGATTTGGAACGGTACAGGCGTTTTGTAAGATTACCCTTCCACAAGCTTTACGGCATGTATTGCCGGTTTTTAAGGGGGAATTCATCTCCATGGTAAAAATGACTTCGGTTGTGGGCTACATCGCTATTCAGGACTTGACAAAAATGAGTGACATAATTCGAAGTCGAACCTATGAGGCCTTCTTCCCACTGATTTCCACCGCTTTGATTTATTTGCTTATTTCTTACAGTATCGTTTTTTTACTCTCACGAGTTGAAATGAAGATAGATCCAAAACGACGTAACCGAACCTTGAAAGGAGTTGTTATAAAGTGATTTCAATCAAACATTTAAAGAAAGTTTATTCGGGAGTCACGCCCCTTGCTGATATTAATGTGGAGATAGAAAAGGGCGAGGTGATATCAATAATCGGACCATCCGGTACAGGTAAATCCACACTGCTTCGCTGTCTGAATTTACTTGAAACGCCAACTGCCGGCGAAATTTGGGTTGATGGGGAAAACATAATGGCTAAGGGAACGAATGTTTCTGCCGTACGTCGTAAAATGGGCATGGTGTTCCAGTCATTTAACTTATTTGCTCACCTCACCGTTATTGAGAACATAATGCTGGGACCGGTGGATCTCTTAAAACTGAAGCGGCAAGAGGCATATGACACAGGAATGAAGCTTTTGGAGATGGTTGGGCTTTCGGAAAAAGCACATGCCTATGCGGATGAGCTTTCCGGAGGGCAGAAGCAGAGAGTTGCGATTGTTCGAGCTTTAGCTATGCATCCGGAAATCTTGCTTTTTGACGAACCTACCTCTGCCCTAGACCCTACAATGGTGGGCGAGGTACTTTCGGTTATCCGCCGCCTAACACATGAGGGTCTCACCTTGCTCATTGTTACTCACGAGATGAAATTTGCCAGAGACGTGTCTACTCGTGTTTTCTATATGGATGAAGGCGAAATATATGAGGACGGTACTCCGGAGGAAATTTTTGACCATCCAAAACGGGAGAAAACTCGCGCCTTTGTTCGCAGGCTTAAAATTTTTGAACGGGAGATTGTTTCCGCGAAATTTGATTTTATTGAGATGAACACCGCGATTGAAGAATTTGGTAATCGACAGGGATTTGGGAAAAAAAGGATTGCTACAATTCAGCTGGTATTTGAGGAGTTGTGTGTGCAAACGCTGATACCGCGCCTTGGAGATACGTTTAGATTGAACTTTTTAGTAAGTGCCTCGGAACTAGATGATAGCTGTGAGGTAATAATTAGTTATGACGGCGATGCTTTTGATATGTTTGAGAATTTGAAGGATGATTTATCAATTACGCTTGTACGAAACCTAATCAAATCTCATACGTATGGATATGAATGTGGCGTAAGCAATCTTACACTTGAGATAAAATAGCAAAGCGGATTCTATTTGAAAGCATCCGTACAAACGCACGAGCAAATAAAATATAAACAAAAAAGCATGTAAGTGATAAATAATCGCATGATACTATTCAACGCGTGTTTGCAATACTCTCTATCTTAGAAATTTTTGCAGAGATTCACAAGACTGTGGAACGGTCTGACGAACAGCGACGATGGAAGAAAATAAGAAAGATTATTGTAATAGACTGAAAAACGAAACCCGGGAACGGGGAAAAAATCAAAAGAAAAAGCATATTATGAGCGTGTTAGATAACAGCGGTTTTGTTTAGGAAGCGTCTTGATGAAAAATCCAATGAAATAACGGCTGTTCTCGAATTGTTTGATATGTGATCATACGAATGTGAAATAAATCGCGTGGGTGATTCGTGGTCATTGTATAGCGGAGAGTTATAATTGGCATTTAGCTGTGACTTTTCGCGAGAACGAGAATTGCAACATTGAAAAGAAGGAGACTTACGACTTAAATATTATTCGAAAATTGGCACTCAATATTTTAAAGCTATTCGAGGTTGGGAACAAGCTTTTGATCTTAAAAAAGAATTCTGCCGTAGGCATCAATCCTGAAAAACATCTGTATAAAGCATTTGCTTTGTGAGAGAGTAAAAAATTTGATGGATTGTGCGCTTTGTTGGAAAAAACTCGTTCATGCGTTTTGCTTAACCCACTTATGAGAAATGATTGCAAAATTGGGAATCCGAATGTATAATGAACTTTGTATTTGCTATAGGAGGTATTAAATGATAAATCCGAACAACGTTGCCTTTTCTGTTTTTGGCAAGCCGATATATTGGTATGGAATCTTAATGGCGCTTGGAATAATTATTGCAATAGTTATAGCGTCATCCGAAGCCAAACGGAAAAAAATGGGGAAAGATGCGGTTGTTGACATCGCCCTTTGGATTGTGCCCTTTGGAATAATAGGCGCACGTATCTATTATGTAATTTTTAATTTTGGTCTTTTTGCAAACGACCCTATTTCGATCCTTTATATCTGGAATGGCGGTCTTGCAATTTACGGCGCCATTATAGGCGGGATACTTGGCGGAATAATATATTGCTGCCGTAAAAAGGTGCCTTTCCTTAGAGTTGCTGATATTGCTGCTCCCGGGCTTGTACTCGCTCAGGCTATAGGAAGATGGGGCAACTTTTTTAATCAGGAAGCATATGGTTTACCTGTAACCGACCCGAGCATGTATTGGTTTCCTCTTGCTGTGCGAATAGATGATATTCAACATCAGTTTAACGGTGTCGTATGTTCAAATCCATATCACCTTGCGACATTTTTCTATGAAAGTGTATGGTGTCTCTTAATATTCATATTGATATGGAGTGTGCGCAAGAAGTTTAAGCATGATGGAGATGCATTTTTCTTGTATGCTCTTTTATATTCCTTTGAACGTATGTTTGTAGAAGGATTGCGCGGAGACAGCCTATACCTATTTAATACGGGAATCAGAGTTTCTCAGCTTCTCAGTCTTATAATATTCGTTGGGATATTCATATTTTTTATAGTTCGCATGGTGAAAGAGAAAAAGGGACATTATATATCATGGTCTAAACCATATTCTATTGAGCCTATCCCTGATCTGCCTATCGTTGAGGCACAGGTCTTTGAATCATCCCAAAAAACAGATCCCGAAAATGCCGAAGATGTATTAAAACCGGAAGATACATCGGATGAATCGGAAATAATTGACAAACCGAAAAAGGGTAGGGATGTCGAATCATCGGCAACGGAAGAAGCCTTAGATGAGTTGGAAGAAATCAATGAAGACGAAGAAATCAACGAGTCGGAAGAAGATGGCGATCAGCCGAAAGATGACGGAGAAACGGAGAAAAAATGAATACTCAATTAGGTGAAGAACGCAACCTTACAATGTTGACCGATCTTTATCAGCTTACAATGATGTATGGCTATTATAAATGTGGCTGTGAAAATCAAGAGGTTGTCTTTGATCTGTTCTTTAGGGAAATCGGATCTCGCTCTTATTGCGTTATGGCAGGAACGGAATCCGTAATGGATATAGTAAACAACCTTCGTTTTGACAAGAGTGATGTTGAATATTTAAGATCGCTCAATATGTTTGACGATGGATTTTTGAAGCTTTTGAGTGAGCTGAGATTTACCGGTGAAATATATGGCATGAAGGAAGGCACATTGGTTTTCCCGCGTGAGCCGCTGATAAGGGTAAAAGCGCCAATATTACAGGCTCAGCTTTTGGAGACTGCACTTTTAAACGTCGTAAATCATCAAACGCTTATAGCGACAAAGGCGAGCAGGGTGCAAGAGGCAGCGGGAGACGACCTTGTTATGGAATTTGGGTTACGGCGCGCACAGGGACCGGACGCTGGAGTTTACGGCGCGCGCGCTGCCGTAATAGGAGGGTGCGGAGCGACGAGCAATATTCTTGCGGGTAAGCTCTTTGGGATACCCGTTGCCGGAACACATGCGCATAGCTTCGTCATGAGCTTTCCTGATGAGGTATCCGCGTTTCGTGCATATGCACAAACTTTTCCCTCTGCCTGTCTTTTACTTGTAGATACATACGATACAATAAAGAGTGGCATTCCAAATGCGATTCAGGTGTTTAAAGAGTTGCGTTCAAGCGGCTTCGAACCAATGGGTATTCGTCTGGATTCTGGAGATATAACGTATATATCAAAGAAAGCGCGCGAGATGCTGGATGAAGCGGGATTCCCGAACGCGAAGATATGTGCCTCGAGCGACTTAGACGAATTTGTTATACGCGAGCTTAAAATGCAGGGCGCGGCGGTTAACTCATGGGGTGTCGGTACGCGCCTTATCACATCCAGCGACGTTCCGGCGTTGGGAGGAGTTTATAAAATGTCCGCGGAAAATGTTGACGGAGTTCTTGTTCCTAAGATAAAGCTCAGCGAAAATCCGATAAAGGTAACATATCCGGGTTATAAAAAAGTTGTACGGCTATATAGAAAGCGCAATGGAATGGCTATTGCTGATCTAATTGCAATGAACGACGAAGTTATAGATGAAACTAAGCCTTTGCGCCTTTATCATCCGGAATATCGTTACAAAAGTATGCTGGTAGATGATTTTTATTCGAGAGACCTCTTGGTTCCCCTTTTTGTAAACGGAAAACAAGTTTACTCTGAACCATCTCTAGACGAGATATGCGAATATGCACGTGCCGAAAAATCGACGTTTTGGGGAGAATATAGGCGACTTATGAACCCCGATATATTTAAAGTGGATATGTCTGATAAACTGTATTCTCTAAAGGAACATCTTATAGCGGAGATCCGCGGTGAGTAATATTTAAAAAAAATCAGATAAATTTTACCAGTGCAATAAGAATAACTTAACAATAAAAAAATGCCGCTGATTTTTATTCGGCGGCATTTTTTATAAGCGTTAAATTCTAGGTTTATTTTTTAAGAGAATCAAGGAATGCTTTTATACGTTTTACGGCTTCCTTCAAATCATTAATATCGGTAGCATAGCAGCAACGAACAAAGCCCTCGCCGGATGCGCCAAATGCGGTCCCCGGAACAACGCAAACGTTGGAGAAAGCGAGAAGCTTATCGGCGAATTGATCAGAGGTAAGACCGCTACAGGTTATTGATGGGAAAACGTAAAAAGCGCCTTCAGGCTCATTGCAGGTCATACCGATCTCATTGAAGGCGTCAACAAGGTAACGACGACGGATACTATATTCGTTCATCATAGCTTTCATATCTCTCCAGTCGGTTTCAAAACCCTGACGAAGCGCGGCAATGCCCGCATATTGTGCGGGTGTTGGGGCGCTAAGCATAGTGAGTTGATTTATCTTTGTCATAGCGGATATTATTTCCTTAGGAGCAGCGGCATATCCGAGTCTCCATCCGGTCATAGAGAAAGCCTTAGAGAAACCGTTTAAAATAACTGTGCGTTCACGCATACCTGGGAATTCAGCTATTGAGACATGGTGCTTTCCGTTATAGGTAAGCTCCGAATATATCTCGTCTGAAAGTATAGTGATATTTGTATCCCGTAAAATATCCGCGATAGGCTTAAGATCGTCATATTCCATTATTCCGCCCGTTGGGTTATTGGGGAAGGGAAGTATGATTGCCTTTGTTTTTGGGGTTATAGCAGCTCTTAAAGCTTCTGGGGTAATTTTAAAGCGCGTATCCGCAGTTGTTAAAAGGGTAACGGGTATTCCGCCGGCAAAGGCAACGCCCGGTTTATACGCAACATAGGTGGGTTCGGGAACAATAACCTCGTCTCCAACATCAACGATAGCGCGCAAAGCTAAATCTATCGCCTGACTTGCGCCGACGGTTACCAAAATCTCATTTATATCATAGTTCACGTTTACGCGCTCTTTCAGGTACTTTGAAATAAGCTCACGAAGCTCTATCATACCCGAATTCGAAGAATAAGGAATGCGTCCGTGCGCTAAGCGCTCAAGAGCTTCCTTCCTAATCGCTTCAGGGGTAGGAAAATCCGGTTCACCAACGCCAAGACTTATCGTCTCATCGTTAAGCATATCGAAATATTTCCTTATTCCTGAAGGTGGCACGTCTTGAACTTTTTTAACAATTACATTATTGTAATCCATTTCTCTAACTTCTCCGATACTTTTATTAAATGCACTTTTATGCATTGTTCACTTATGAATCCGGTCTTGAGAGCGAGGGACTTCCCGTTCCAACTTTAATCTTGCCCTGCACCGGTCTATAATAATAGTGATAAAGTTCAACGGTGTCAATAACCTCGCCGTTTAAAAGTTTATCTCTATACGCCGTAGTATTATATCCTTTTCGCGATTTTACAATGGTTTGAGTATAGCCCAATGGCCATGTTGGTTCTTCGATGGTTATTGTTTTTTCAGGCTCAATTACCTTATCTGTAGTAGCGCGGACATTATAGGTTACACCATCGGGAAGACCTTTTCCATAGACATAAATGCGCATTGTATAATTAGTGTTATCCGCATACGAAAAAATATATAAAGATTCGCCTGTATTGTTTATAAATTTTAAATCGGGACCATCCGTTGAAACCGTTGCATCTAGTCCATAATCCACATATGACGATGGCCACGAATGATTCTTCCTTGAGGTTATATCAACTTCGTCTCCGCATAGCATTAGGGCGTTATGTAATGTTGTAGACACCTGGCAGATACCGCCTCCCGGCTGCATTTCATAGGTAGATCCGTTGACTATCCCCGGAGCGGAGAGCCATCCGCCATCGCTTGTGCGTGGACCCATAAAGTCATTAAAAGAAAATTCCTCTCCGGGCTTTATTGTACAACCATTTAAAAGCAAGGAGGCTTTTCTTATATTGTGTATACGATCCGGATGCTTAGCGCTTTCCGACATATTATACATCGTTTGAAAGACTGCATAAAAATTCGTATTCGACTTAACGTGTTCAATGGTTGTTTTAGGCGTAGCGGAGTCGTATATTGGAGCTACCTTTGCGGTATAAGTGCCAGATAAAAACATTGACTTTAGAGCCGAAACCATAGCCGACGAATTTAGTATTCTCCCATTCTGACCATCGTGATATATAAAAGCTGGTTCTGAGACAAATTTATTGGGTTCCGCAAAGGGTTCGATAGGCTCTCTGTTTAAATAAACGGAAAACTCGTCTATTCGTGCGCTAAGAGAAGCTTCAGTTATAGAAAAAGCGGTCGAAAAAGCCGATTTAGAGTAATTTACATCGTTTTGAGAGAGAAACTTCGCAAAACGCGAATTATTATTTTCATAGAGCAAAGCCGCAATCAAAACATCGTCAATATTACAAGAAATTCCGAGATCGCTTTTCAAAATCAAAGTTGAAAAATTTCCATCCGAAACCGTATATGATATTGAATTCATTTTAATATTCAAGGCATCAAGCAGGATGAGACGGGCTTCGTCGTATTTCATACCGCTAACGTCTATTCCGTCTACAGTAACACCATCGGAAAATATTGAGTTTTCATCATAAAGCGGCGCAAAATTGCGTTGCACCGCCAATGTTATCAAGCAAGTTATAGAAAACAGCACAAAAAGCACTATTGTCACAAACCGCGTATATATAATTATTGGCGCATGTTTACGCCTTACTTTTTTACCAATCGTTTTGCCATTTTCAATGGCCATAAATTGTGAGCTCCTTCACAAAAGTATCACATTGTAATTATAGCGCATTTTTTTCATGATGGCAAGTACGAAGGTTACATGGCATACAAAAAACTTGTTTATGTGTTTTGCCCGATCTTCAACTATAATATCTGTAGTATAATGTGATTTTCTCGGGTTTTCATCACTTGCAAATTGCACAAAAATAGAAGAATCCTTTACTTAAGGCTATTAAGGCTTCTTTTTTTGTCAAATTTTGCAGAAAAACTTGTTGTATGTGTTGTATGTAGTTGTATTTTATATTATAATAAGGTATGAAACTTAATTATGATAAAAAATCAAAAGACCCAACTTACTTTATCCAAAAAGGGCTTTCGTAACGGGAAGAAAACTACAACGAAAAATATAGCCGGAATCGGAAAGCATTCGTAACTCCTGAAGATTACGGATGATCCTTTGGCTTATGCAAAAGCAGTATAATATCATGAAAAACATAATAAAAAGTCACTGGAAGTATTTAGCGGTTTGTTTGTTTTTTTATATTCATTGCCGGATTTGCCGGAACATATGTACAATTTTTGAAGGGGGAATTGCTGGATGCTGCACTTGACGGCATATAATCCGGAGTGTTCAGACTCGCAATCTCCTTTTTTGCAGCCATAGCAGTGGAGATGGCGTCGTTTTACGGCTACGACTATTTCCTAGGGCGCTTTTCCGTTGCAAACAAGAAGTCTCTGCGCAGCTTGTTCTTTGACTGGCTGCTGATTCAGACAACAGTTCTTCCGCCTTCCATGCGAATCGCTCGGTCACATTGCTCCGCAACAGACATATCATGAGTAACGATAATCAGCGTTTTGTTCTGCTCTTTACAGAGTTTCATCAAAATAGCCATAACATTTTCTTTGTTAACTGCATCCAAAGAGCCTGTCGGTTCGTCGGCAAGAATAATCGGCTGATCACAAACAATTGCCCTGGCGATTGCTACACGCTGCCGTTCGCCGCCAGAAAGCTTTGCTGCTTTACGCCGTAGCTTGTCTGAAATACCAAGACTTTCTGCGGCGGCGTAAATACGTTTCTTGTGTTCTTGCCGCTTGATTTCTTGATTGTAAAGCAAAGGAAGTCGGATATTGCTGTAAACTGTTTCATCATCCAACAGAGCGAAATCTTGCACAACATATCCAAACATGTGATTACGCAAGGCACTTTGGCTTCCATCGCCCAGCTTCGTAACATCCTGTCCATCAATCTGAATACTGCCATCGTCTGGCTGCAAAATCAACCCGATCATATTCAGAAGTGTTGACTTTCCGGATCCGGACGGTCCGACAATAGCGACTGCTTCGTTTCCGGAAATGGACAGATCAACATGATCCACTGCTTTTACCGTATAATGATTTGTGTTATAGCTCTTGCAAACACTATGAACTGTGATTGTCGGCATTTTATTCCCTCCTTAATCCTTGTGAAAACTGCGCACGAAATTGTTTGTGCACAACACTAGTAACAGCAAAAAGAATAGCAAGCACAGCAAGTGTTACCATAAAAAGGTTGAATGGTGTTGCCATCCGATTAAGCGCCATAATAAAAACTGTTCCTCCCAACGGAAGAGCATGATACAGGAGAACAAATAGGGACATTCTTGCAAATATAAATGAATCGGAAGCTCCAAACAGATGGTGGGTCGCGTAATTTGGGATCTTCCGTTTTAAAACTCGGTAAATATTTATAAGCATCGCGCCCAGCAACACCAAAGAAGCTGTAATATAGAACAGCATATAAGTTTGATGTGTTCTTGTTCCGCTTATTGTGGAACTTTTCAAGAAGTCCGATAATGTTTGTACGCTTACGTATCCACCAACATTTTTGGTTATTACATTCCTCATTCTGGCAATATCTTGGTTGGTAGCTGATTTGAATATAAGGCGGTCAAAATACGCATTTCCTTTTAGTTCCCAATACTCTGAACTAGGGAAAATCTCTTGAATCGCTTTCAAGTCATGTGAAAAAACAAATAGAGTATCGTCCAACACGCCTGATGCAGTATTCAAGTAGAAAAGAGGATGGTATATTTCCATATCAGAGGGGGCTACATGTAGAGGGTAATCATTTCCACTTAACGAGATTATATCCGACTTCACATCTTTTTTGTCATAAGAAACTGCAAATGTGACAGCATCGGACTGCACTTCGGAAAATGGCGTCAATTCCGCGTAAGCACCCATCAAAATAATCACCTGTTGATAACCACAGCGACCAGGCATCAATACAAAAGTCCCTGCATTTCCGTTTTCGGAAAACACATCAGCGCAGTATTCATCTAGGGACTCAATTTCAGCTGGATCAAAGGGTATAGGAGCAGCTTTCGGCGTAATGTTGAAATGGGTACTTTTCAACTGGGTCATAGTGACATTGTTGTTTACAAAGCGACTAATGGTTTCATTCTGTGACGCCACATGGTCATAACTCAAGCTGATAAGAATAAAAGCCATAATAACCATTGCCGTCAAGAAGCCATAGAATACAACCCAGCCGATTTCCTTAAATAAATCGGAGACTACTTGTTTTATCAGCTTCATATCATGCACCTCTCAATCTGAACTGTCGTGATAGTTGGTAGTAGCCCATACCATTTACGAATACAGTCAGTATGATGTAGAGCATCAGTGTACCGCTAAAAATGCTACGGAGATCAGTCGAACTCATATAGGTAAGACCGTTTAGCAGAACGACGCTAAACAACAGCGTAGCCACAGATACCATCCCTGCCATCAACAGCAATATTCCCAACAGAATTCGCTTTCTGGACAACCCGAACAAGTGGTGAACCCACACTTTACGGGCATTGTCCCTATACAGCATAAGAACGCTGTAAACAAAACAGAAAACCAAGCCGGTCATCGCAAACAGAACTGCCCGAGATAGAAAACTGTCAGAAACCAATCGCTTCATCAATTGTCCCAATGTTAAGTTATTTGACTGACGGTTGGTAACGATGGAGTATCCGCTTGAATCAAATAGAGCCACCAACTTTTCTGTTTCCTTTGCATCTGTAAAATACATCCCACTTGCAGTAGTAGATATCGACAAGGGATAGAGGAAGTCTACGTTGGTTAAAATTTGTGGCAGAATTGAACTACTGTATGTTCCTCGGATCTCCAATCCCGCACTTCCTGGCAACAGCACATTACCGCTTACATATGCCTTTTGAATTGCAGGAGTATCAGCAACATAGATCCCACCTTCATCATTCTGGTAATCGTCAATGCCAAGCTCCTGTTTTGCCCAATCAGAAAACCCGCAAAAGCCACATCCGGCGGAAAGACCATTTTTGAAAAGAATTGTCGCCTGTTCTTCCTTCGCCCACTTCTCAATCGCTTCAAAAAGCTGTGCATCCGTTGCTGATGCACTCGGGCTATTATATCCTGGTTCTGTGTTGCTCATAACTTGCAGTGTGTCCAGTGTACCTGTAGGACTGTATAGATAGTCCGAATAAATGATGGATACCCCAAGACCGATTGCAACTAGAATGAGTATGGAGCATAGAACGACTACTGTGTTTTTCCAATTCATTTGCATCCCTCCGTTCTGCTAATTTCCTTTTTCGTGTTGAAATATATCTGATCGAACTCGGTCACTTCTTCACCTCATCACCTATAAGACTGACGTATATTAGAAATCTTGCATTTTTTTTAGATTTTCTTATAAAAATTTCATGTTCATATAACAGACATATACTCTCTATGTTACATATATATCTACATTAGGCAACGGTATAAACCGCTGCCAGTTGTGATACGCAATTATTGTTGTCAGAGCAACAACAATGTGCGCTATATTTAAGAACCCCAATGCAGATTATGTCTTACTCATACTATGTAAAGTACACTCGGGCTCTTTACTTGGTAACAGTACCTCCCGGGATGCTCACGGGCCAAATTCCAGAACCGGAAGAAACCCAATCAAACCCATACCAGAATTGAGTCTTGTAGGGATTCGGGATAATGGAATCTGTGAAGGTGTGGCTTCTGCTTAGAATACGGCTATCAGTAGGACCATTGCCGTATGCGGTGTAAAGTCTTCCAGTGTCTTTGCTGATATTGCCCAGAAGATCAAATCTCTGGTAGCGGATGTATCCGCGAGCTGCATGATTTCCGTCCTCTAGATACGAAGGCTGGCACTGCACATACCCATAGTAGTAGAGAGACATATCATCGTGGTCGTTCGTAGCATAATTCGGAGAGGAAGCTGCGAATGCAGTCGTTGCTCCAATCAGCAGAACTACAACAAAAATATATGACAGAACAGTTATGACATATTTTCTCATGGTAACTACCTTCTAAAAAGCGTTTGTATGCATCGGGGTTCAAAAATTCTAAGTCATGTGTTGTAATATACGAATTAATAGTTCAGAATCCGGTTCGGGATAGCGGATATTTTGCATGGACTGAAAAAATGCTTTCAAAAAAGCGCATAAGCCGCTCGTGTTTGCAACGGCTTATGCGCTTTGTGAATAGAAAATCAAACGCCTTCTTCCATTAGTTAAAAACTGATCTGGAAGCTCGAGCGATAAGCCAAATTTATGCAGAAAAATATAAATCAGACTCATAACATTACCCACCAACTATAACAAAATGTGCAAACCACTTCATAAAGAAATAACTTGCACATCAAAAATACATATCCGCTTTTGCACAGGCAGATTTGTGGTCATTTGATCGCAAGCCATCTATCTACCATATATATAATACCATATGGGCAAAGATTTGTCAATTCTAATTTGTCGAAAATTTATGTGATTTTTTGCAGAGAATCCCCTTGACAAATCTCGTCTCAGAAAATGATGCTGGAAAAGTACTGCTTTGAGCAAGGCTATCCAATTTACAGCGTGTATGCTGACTATGGTTTTTCAGGATTGAACTTCAATAGGCCAGAGTTTAACCGATCGCTTGAGAACATTGATAGTGGAAAAGTGAATTTGGTGATTAGCAAGGATTTAAGCCGTTTCGGGCGCGACTACATTCAGATCGGCTACTACACGGATGTGTATTTCAGTCGGAAAGGAGTGCGATATATCGCAGTTAACGAGCCGGGATGACAATGATATCGCACCGTTCAATTATAGATATAATACAACAGGGTGGAAAGATCAACTATCGAGCTATGACGGTAAGAGCTTTTCATATGATGGTAATGGAAATCCGACACAATACAAAGATAAGTATTATATGGAGTGGTCGGGAAGAGAACTAAAAGGCGTTATGAGCAAGTTGACGTCTTCGTTGGTTGCGCTGTACAGCTACGACGATGCGGGGTTGCGCACGTCGAAAGCCTTTACGGGTAAGTTCAAAACTACTTATACCAATGGTCGCTTGACTACGCAAAGAAGTCCATCGGGGCAGCTCTGTTTCAGCTATGACGCGAGCGGGAATCTTGTTGCCGTGTATCATGGCGCTACGATGTATTATTACATGCGGAATGCGCAAAACGACATTACGGGGCTTGTTGACAGTAACGGCAACGTAGTTGTAAGATATACCTACGACAGTTGGGGAAATCCATTAGGCATACATGGCGCT
>JAVVSK010000012.1:0-50766 GCA_036654235.1 Clostridia bacterium
CTGCATTAAACAAGGGTGCTTGCTTTACTGATTATGATGGAAAAATAACCAATGAAATACCAAACTTCACAGGTGCATTTCTTGATAAAAACCGAGGTACGCTGAAGGTGGATGAATCCGTTACTTCCGAAAAGTATCCGCCAGGACTTGATGTTTTTGAGGACGGCGTATATCACCTTTATGATTATCAGTTTTTCTACCGTAACTTACAAGAAAATGTATCAAAACGAATTACTGAATTTAGATAGTTTATAAGCAAAAAAGATAACAAAGTATATTTGCCGATATACTTTGTTATGTTCTTTTAAAATGTATGGTTTTTAACATTTGCAGTGAAAATATCTATGCTGTAATTAAGGCATAAATTTTAAATCATTCATTATTATAAATTATTTATATAACCTTCGATAAAGGAGGGACACTATGTGTGAAGAATGTGATAATGTCAAATAAAGTTACAGTGAGTTTCCCCACAGAGCTTGAACATGTACTAAGCAACCTTGTCAGCCATCATTTCTAAGAAAGCCCCACGTTTAACCACAGGCGGCATGCCGCCTGTGGCAGAGCAGATTCTGTGGTAATTCCAATATATAGTACAGTAATAACTCAGCACTTGTTTCAGTTGCCGGCAAGTCATCCTTTTGACCTTCAGTCAAACCGCATAATATATATCGATAAAGGAAAATAAAAAGCAATTAAATAAACTAAATACTTAAATCAGAAGTACGGAAATGAAAATCAACAAGTTACCGGATTTGCATTTAGAGGGAAAAGTTGATAGAATAACATACGAGGGAAAATATGAACAACTTCGCAATACTCTTGCAGATTTAAAAGCAGATCCCTATATGCTGACTTTTGTATTTAAGACGGGATTAACTACGAAAATAGACGGACGCAAAACCAAGGGTAAAAACAAGAGTAAATCAGAGGATAAAAAATGTTCCTATCAGTCCGACAAGTCAAGTTGAGTTTGTGGTTCTACTATCCCGAGAAAAATAAAAGTCACCCCAAAGCATATAATGATGTCGATTTTACGATGCTAGGAACTTACCGGAAGATAGAAAAGAAAAACCTATAAAGCATGGGACGAAAACGAACATGATATGTAAATATGGTAAAGACTTATAGAATTTTTATTTGAAAAACTATTGTAGTTTAAAGGTATATTTGCCGTTTAGGGCATAAAACAAAGTTATGGAAATTATTAAATAAAAAAGGATGGTAAACAAAATGGGAGACAGGAATATTAAAAAAGAAACAAAGAAACCGAAGAAGTCAGATAAAAAAACTTCGGATACATTAGTTTCGTCAACGCCAAAACCGATTATTACCCAACCGGAACTCATTAAAAAAGAGAAAAAACAAAAGTGATGTTTTTAGGCTAAACCTTGGATCATCATAAATAAGAGACAATTGGCTTCTTGCTTCGTTTTTTTATTATTGTTACGAGGCGAGAGGGGAGTTATACTCTCTAAAAAAAAATGAACATTAAATAAAAATACCGGAGTGAG
Source organism: Clostridia bacterium (assembly GCA_036654235.1). Taxonomy (GTDB): domain Bacteria; phylum Bacillota; class Clostridia; order Christensenellales; family CAG-138; genus JAVVSK01. The sequence continues at coordinate 1,515 of JAVVSK010000012.1, forward strand.
ATTATATTAAAATCTCAATCTCCGGTATTTTTTATTGATAAGCACTATCAATAAAATAAAAGTTCCAAGTAAAAATCGGCGTATAAACGACCTAGGTTAGCGGGGAAGCCGATTTATATTGAGCAGGATGCCTGTTCTTCGGTTTTTGCATTAATCCTTGCATTTTCTTCTTCTTCAAGTATACGGTAAGCAACTTTTCCTACGAGAGTTTTTGGAAGCTCGTCGCGAATCTCAATATCATAGGGCATTGAATATTTGGCTATGTTGCGCTTACAATGCTCAAATAAAGAGTTCTTTGTACTCTCATCATTCGGTACTCCCGGCTTAAGCATAACGAATGCCTTTACTTTCTGCATCTTATATGGATCGCTAACACCTATTACGCAGCTCAAAAGAACGGACTCATGCGCTTCGATTATGTTTTCGAGCTGAGAAGGGTAGATAGAATAGCCGCTAGAGATTATCATGCGCTTTATGCGTTGCTTAAAATAGACGAATCCATCGGTATCCATAGTTCCGAGGTCGCCCGTATGAAGCCACGTCATTCCGTCGGAATGTTTTTTTAGAGTGTTGGCGGTCTCATTGGGCTGATTGACGTATTCTATCATCATCGATGGACCGGTTAAACAAATTTCACCCTCTTCGCCATAAGGAACTTCGTCCGTTGTATCGACCTTAACTATCTTATAATAAGTATCGGGGAAAGGTATTCCTATACTACCTTCGCGGTTATCATTATAGGGGGTAAGGCAACTGGCGGTTACGCATTCGGTCGTTCCATAGCCTTCGCGAATCTGAGTACTTGCATTATGTTCCTTTAGGAAAATATCGAACTTCTTTTTAAGCTCAATAGAAAGAGAATCGCCACCTGAAAATACGCCTTTTAAAAACGAGAAGTCAACTTTTTCCATATCTTTATTACGTAAAACTGCCTCATAAATAGTCGGAACGCCGGCTATGAAATTGGGCTTACAGGATTTTAAAAGCTTCGCATATGCTTTTATATTAAAGCGCGGGATAAGAATAGATTTTGCGCCGTTGGCTAACATAGAATGTATGCATACGCCAAGACCAAAACCATGGAAAATAGGCATTACGGCGAGCATCGTATCGCCGGGCTTATATACAACCGCCATTTCGATTATTTGCACCGCAAGAGAGTTAAAATTTAGGTTTGAAAGGAGAATACCCTTCGTTGTTCCGGTAGTTCCGCCGCTATAGAGTATCGCGGCGGGGTCATTTGCCTTTCTGTTCGCTTTGTATTTTCCGGTATAACTAGCTCCTGCCTTTAAAAAATCTTTCCACCATACGATCTTCGCATCTTCGGGTATCTTATCTATTTTTCTGCCCTCAGTTACGGCATAGCCCACTTTCATAACAGGGGAAAGCACGTCTTTTATACTTGATATTATTAGGTGAGGAAGGCGGACTGTTTTTTGTATTTCCTCAAACTTACTATAAAACTGATCCAAAGTTATAGCGGCGACGCTCTTACTATCCGTAAGGAAAAATATTATTTCTCCTATACTAGAAAGCGGATGAATCATGTTTGCTACAGCGCCTATCATATTGATTGCGTAAAACATTATTATGCCCTGAGGACAGTTGGGGAGGCAAATAGTTACCCTATCGTTTTCCTTTATACCAATAGCTTTGAGTGCCTTAGCGCATTCTTTAACGTCTTCAATAAATCTGGCGTAAGTAACGTTTTTATTCATAAACTCGTAAGCATAATATTTCGGATATTTTTCCGCTATACCCTCTACAACAGCTATCATAGAGGTGGTTGGATATTCAAGCTTTGATCTAACGGAATCATATTGGGAATACCAAGGAGTTTTTATCTTGGTTGTTTCTACAGTTAATGGCTTGTTATTGGAATTAGATGTCATAATCAACCGCCTCCTTCGCGGGTGCTTCAAGCAATTCGGGGTTTTGTAATAAACATTTCAGCAGCTTAAATGTTTTAGCATAATAATAACCGTCGGCTATGCGCTCATCTAATGTTATAGAAAAATTCAAAGCTTCCCGCATAGTTGCGTTTCCGTCATCATCAAAATAAGGCGTTTTATGCTTCTCACCTATTACCGCAAAAACAGAATTGGTTCCCCAGTTGTTAAGATGATGATATGCGGCATTTAATTTTATACTGCCTAAATTTGAGATGTAGACGCTCGCGAAATCCGGATCGTCTTTAACGAGTTCAAAAGGTGCGCGTCCGCCATGAAAATCCATATATCGAAGCCACCACATTACGAGAGATAAAAGCCATCGAGGTAGTTTTCCCAATATCCCCATATAATGAGTTGAATTATCCTCATGTCCGCGCCGCGTCTCCGTAACTTCCTTTTTTATACGGTCATGTACGATATCAATGGTTGCATTCTCATCAAAACGTAAATATAAAAGCGCTTCATGTTCATCATCCTGAAATTTTTTCTTGGCAACAAAGGCGAGAGACAACTCGTTTCTCATATAAAGGCGCTTACCTTGTATAAACCTATTCATTTTTGGACGAAGTACAATAGTTTTCAGCATCGCTGCAGCAAAAACATGAAACATAGTGTACTTAAAATCAGAATTGTTGGCGTTTTTCTTTTCTAAGTAGGCAATTAGGTTGGTAAGGTCGATCTGCTCAGTTATATAAGCCTCACAATCGCACCTATTTGGCATTAGGTAAGGCACAAAAATGTGCAACGGATCCAAGCCGCATAAGCGTTCACCATCTCGGCGATCGCCATAACGCTTCCGTTTAGGTTTTTCCATATATATAAGTCCTCCAAAAAGTTATCCATAAAACCGCTTTAAAAAAATAAAATATAGCACGGCATATAGATAGTATAAATAATTTGCATTTGTAACAATGCTTTCTTTATTATAATCGACAGAGTAAGCAGGGTCAAATGATAGTTTTAAAGAGAATTGTGGGAGAAATGAAAGAAAAAATTTATATTACGAAATAAAAATCTAAAATTTTATCTATATACAAAATAATGACTTGCAAATCGACTGTTTTTATGATAAAGTCAAAAGTATGAAACTTATTGATACGAAAAATGCTATTGGTCATGTTCTTTGTCATGATTTAACGCGTATAATTCCGGGAAAAATGAAGGATGCACAATTTCGCAAAGGACATATTGTAACTGCTGAGGACATACCGATATTGTTGTCCATGGGTAAAGAACAGCTATATATTTTAGAACTTGACGAAAACAGAGTGCATGAAAACGACGCGGCACAGTTTTTAGTTGACCTTCTTATAAACGATAATATGTCAAAAAGCGAGGTTAAAGAAGGTAAGATTGAGCTGACAGCGACGACTGATGGGCTTTTTTCGGTAAACGTTAAAAAACTAAACGCCGTAAATTCTATTGATAATATAGCTATTGCAACTCGTAGGGGAAATGTGGCGGTAAAAAAGGGAGATAAGTTAGCCGCTATGCGTATAATTCCCTTGACTATAGAAAAAGAAAAACTTGAACAGGTAATGCTAACGTTAAACGGAGAAAAAATACTGGAAGTAACGCCGTTTTTAAATATGCGTCTTGGTCTTGTGACCACCGGAAACGAGATTTTTTCCGGTAGAATAAAGGACTCGTTTTCTCCGGTAGTAATTGAAAAGTTGTCTAACTTTGGGGTTTTCCCAATAGCACATGAAATTTCAAACGACAAAACGGAAAACATTGTCTTAGCTGTAAAAAAGGTAAAGGACGCGGGCGCAAATTTAGTTGTATGTACGGGTGGAATGAGCGTAGATCCAGATGACAGAACGCCTGCTGCGATAAAGCAAAGCGGAGCGAAAATTATATCATATGGCGCACCGGTATTCCCGGGGGCTATGTTACTTATCGGGTATTTTGACGACGGAATCCCAATATTGGGCTTACCCGGATGCGTTATGTACGCTAAGGCTACCCTGTTCGATGCGTTATTACCGCGCGTTTTGGCGGGGAAAAGAATAGCACGCGAGGATATAACGGAACTCGGGAACGGGGGTCTTTGCCTTAGCTGCGAACAATGTGATTTCCCTGATTGCCCTTTTGCGCACTAAAACTAATAAAAAAACCAAGAAAAGGAAAACTTGCTAAAATGAAAAAAACTTCTGTCTTTATCACCATTATAATGATTTTTGTGCTTGCTACTGCCTGCAAACCGGCGCAAAATGCCGACGCTAAGACTGAACTTACGGTTTTTGCCGCCGCTTCAATGACCGAAGCAATGACCGAGCTTACCAAAGCCTATAAGTTGATTGATCCGAACGTCACAATAACATATAACTTTGATTCGAGCGGAACCTTAAAGACTCAGATACAAGAGGGCGCGAATTGCGATATATTTATATCAGCCGGACAAAAGCAAATGAATCAGTTGGATAAGACCGCGAACGCCGACGTTAATACCGAGGGGCTTGATTTTGTCCTTAAAGACACTAGGTTCAACTTAGTTTCGAACGAGGTTGTCCTAATCGTTCCCGCAAATTCAACTAATGGTATAACCGACTTCGCCGACATTTTGACCGATAAAACTAAGCTCATTGCGATAGGGAATAGCGATGTTCCGGCGGGGCAATATGCTGAGGAAGTTTTTAAAAGCCTGAACATGTGGGATGCTCTTTTAGCTTCAAATAAGGTAAGCTATGCGACAAATGTAAAAGAAGTATTGACACAGGTTGCGTCCGGTGCCGTTGATTGCGGCGTAGTTTACAGTACGGACGCTATGTCCGAGAGCGGAGTAAAAGTAGCTGTTTCGGCACCCGAGGGAAGCCATGGTCCGATAGTCTATCCCGCGGCTGTAATAAAAGCGACGGAAAATAAAGCTGCTGCTGAAAAATTTATGGAATATCTGAAATCCGATGCGGCAAAAGCCATGTTTAAGAAATACGGGTTTTCGAACTAACGATCCGAAAATTGGGTAATAAATAAGGAAAAACGGCTTGTTGTTTTTAGCTGCATGTACGAGTACTTTTATCTGTCGCAAATTGATTATGAGGACATATGGATCTTTTTCCGCTTTACAATTCGCTTAGGATAGCGGTAATTTCAAGCATTATAATATTCTTATTAGGAATATATCTTTCAAGAATCGTGATAAAAGCACCGCGTTTTATCCGAGGTATTTTAGACTGTGTGTTTACATTGCCTCTAGTTCTTCCGCCGACAGTTGTCGGATATGTCATATTAAAAATCATAGGCACAAATTCCCAATTGGGCGGTCTACTTATTGATTGGTTCGACATTCGAATATCGATGCAATGGTATGCAGGGATATTGGCGACGACGATAGTTTCGCTTCCGCTTATGTACCGAACGACGCGAGGGGCTTTTTTAAGTCTAAACCCCGATATGCTTGATGCTGCGCGGACTTTAGGGCATAGTGAGAGCTATGTATTTTGGCGTCTAATGATACCTAACGCGAAGCAGGGGATCTTAGCGGGTCTCGTTTTAAGCTTCGCGCGCGCTCTGGGCGAATACGGAGCAACGTCGATGGTAGCCGGATATATCCCAGGGCGAACCGCAACGGTCGCTACGGCGGTGTATCAGCTTTGGCGCAGTGGGAACGATGATTTAGCTCTAAAATATGTTCTTATAAATATTTCTATTTCACTCCTAATTTTACTTGCGCTTTCAATATTTGAGCGCTCCGAATGGGAGCAAAAGAGACGTTAGGCGATTGATTAATGCTAAAAGTAGATATAGTAAAACACTATAAAGGCTTTACGTTGAAGGCGAATATAGAGGCGGGAAATGAAACCGTCGGTCTTTTAGGTGCGTCCGGCTCAGGAAAGAGCATGACACTTAGATGTATCGCCGGGCTTTTGCACCCCGATTCGGGCGTAATAGAAATTGACGGGACGACGCTTTTTAACCATAAAAAGAAAATAAATTTAGATATAAGAAAACGTAGGGTAGGTCTTCTTTTTCAGCATTATGCTCTGTTTCCGAATATGACGGTGCGCGAAAATATACTTGCGGGATTGAGCAATGAAAAAAACGGAACCATTCGCGAAGAAAAACTTAAAAATCTAATTAAAAGATTTCATCTTACGGGGCTGGAAGGTAGTTTTCCGAATCAGCTTTCCGGGGGAGAATCTCAGCGCGTAGCTCTGGCGCGAATAATCGGGAATGAACCGAAAACATTATTGCTGGACGAACCTTTTTCCGCTCTCGACAGCTATACTAAGTGGAAATTAGAAATTGAACTATCCGATATATTATCAGAATTTTCCGGAACGGTTCTCTACGTTTCACACGATAGGGATGAGGTTTTTCGCCTTTGCGAAAGTGTTGTTACCGTAACCTCCGGGAATACGGAACGAAAAAAAGACATTTGCGAGTTTTTTAAAAATCCGGATACATATGCTTCGGCCCTTCTTTCGGGCTGTAAAAATTTTTCAAGGATAAAAAAAATAGATTTACACAGCGTTTTTGCTTATGATTGGAACACCGTACTTAGCGTCGATAGCGAAGTTATTGATGGGGTTGAATACGTTGGGGCGAGGGCGCATTATCTAAAGATTGCCGAGGAGGATGGTGAAAATACGGTAAAAGCAACGGTCGTACGGATTACCGATAATTTATTTTCGCGCGTTATAATGTGCGAAGCCGATGGAGAGACTGACGAACGATTTTTACGCGTTGAAACCGCGCTTTCGGAAAAAACGCCGGAACTCAACTCATTCGTAAATATTAAAATAGAAAAGGCAGTGATAATGCTTTTGGAGGGAAAATGAAATACTCGACTTGTGTTATAACGGTGAGCGATAGATGCTATAGGGGTGAGGCAGAGGATACGGCGGGTCCTGCGGTTTCTAAGCTTCTCGCCGAAAACGGTTTTGATGTTTTCGAAACGCGTATTCTGCCGGATGAAAACGCCTTAATAAGTTCATGCCTTATAGAATGCGCGAATGCGCGCGCTTCGCTTATTGTTACCGTTGGTGGAACGGGGCTCTCAAAGCGCGATGTAACGCCAGAGGCGACAGCGGCGGTTTGCGAAAAGTTCGTACCGGGAATACCCGAAGCTATGCGTGCCTTGTCGTTAGAGCTAACCGATCGTGCGATGTTGTCCCGCTCAATTTGCGGTGTAAGGGGCAATTCAATTATTCTAAATCTTCCCGGAAGCCTAAAGGCGGCGACGGAGAACCTGTCGTTCGTAATTAAAACGCTGAGCCATGCGATACTTATGTTAAACGGCGGCGCTCACAATTGATATATTTTTTTCGATAATAATACCTTAAAGCACCGTACTTCTTAAAGAAAATAAGTGCTTGTCGGAGCATATATTGGCGGCTATGATAGCAAATATAAAGCTTATTTATATAATATTGTACGGATGTATTTATGTTTATGGAATCGAAAATACATACTGCCTATTATAAAATTGGCTCTTTCTTCTTTGATATTTTTCTCATTTATAAGCTCTTTGGTATTATCCCTGCTATTAGTTTATTGCTTTTATTATTCTGCAACAGCGACCATAATAGGCTATAAAAAAACACATGAGTTGTAGCGATAATTTGGCTTCTGATATCCGGCGCATCTATGATTTGGAGCAGAGATAAAAATTTATATATTTTTCCGGTATTATTTGGGAACATAATTCGTGCTATAGTTAGGATCATTATATTTTAAAAAAATAAGTATAATTTCTAAAGACGATTCCGGAAAGAAAAATACTTACGCTGAACTGGATATGAATAGCTTATTTTATTGTAAAAATTATATCAAAGATAGTTGGGATTTTTTATTTGGCTTTTGAAAAACTTTACTGTCTCGTATTTCTGCTTAGCAATCCCGCAACGGCGCGTATGATCGTTATTTCCCTCATATATATAAATAAACATTATAATGCTTTAAAATTTAAAAAAATAAATGATAATCGAAAATTTATTGGAGTAATTCGAAGCGCGCCTGTCGTATGAGCCACGTGCTTAACTTTTTAACCTTTTTAATTTGATTTTTCAGGGAAAAACAATTGCACGTAGTGAAGTATTTATCATTTGACTTTTGTATTAAGATAGAATATAATTTCCAATAATTACTTGCTTTTTTGGAGGCATCAGATGAAAATTGTAAGGGCAAATAAAAACGGTAAGATGTTCTTTGGTATGTTAGATCATGAAAAAATATACAGCATTTCGGGAGAACCATATTCATTCATAGAATATGATGGAAAATGTTTTGACTTAAAAGATGTTTCGTTACTTGCACCTGTAATTCCGACTAAAATAGTTGCGGTCGGGAAAAATTATCATGAACATGCGCTGGAAATGAAAGAGATTGAGCCGACGGAGCCGCTTTTATTTTTAAAGCCCAGTACTTGCGTTGTTGGAAATTTAGCTAAGGTTTATTATCCTAAAATTTCAAGAAGGCTGGACTATGAAGGTGAACTTGGCGTAGTAATTGGTAAAAAATGTCACTTTGTAAGCGAGCGCGAAGCGAAAAACGTTATATTCGGCTATACATGTTTAAACGACGTTACCGCGCGAGATATTCAAAAATCAGATCCACAGTGGACACGCGGAAAGAGCTTCGATACTTTTTGTCCAATAGGACCTTGGATTGAGACTGAGCTGGATCCGTTTGACCTTGAGATAACTACGCGGTTGAATGGGGTTATTCGTCAATCGTCGCGGACGAGTTTTATGACTCACAATATCTGTAAGCTCATAAGCTATATAACGCGGGTTATGACGCTACTGCCGGGCGATATAATAGCGACGGGAACTCCGGCGGGAATAGGAACTATGAACATTGGGGATTCGGTGGAAGTCGAAATAGAAGGTATCGGCATACTTAAAAATACGATTGCCGGCGAAGATGAAATTTTATAACGTAAAAAATAAAAAAGCGCGAATCGACAAGTTTATCTGTGATAAGCATGTTTACAAAAATAAGTAGCAGTGAGGCATACATCCCAAATAATTTTCTTTCCCCCCCGGGGGACTTTTTCTGCTGTCAATCACTACATTCACCTTGTAAATTGTAAGCAACTATCAAACACAAAACCGAAAGGTCATTGAAACTATCTTGATAGATGATTTCAATGACCTTTTTGCCGCTCTATTGCCGGATATTGCACTTTAAAGTGTTAAAAATTTGGGCTCTGTTCCGAGTCTGGATGTGCAGCTAATTTTCGCTTAACACTATAGTAGCGAAAGGTGTGTGTGAAAAGATGCAGCAAACGATTGAATTACTTTATCCGGCATGGAAAAAATTGAAAATAATTTGACTGAATATTTTTACTTTATATCTTCAAAACAGGGTTAGAACAGTTCCTGCAAAATGTTGATTCTGATTATAATCAGCTTCATTAAGCAATGCCTATTGGGTTATCATTATAAAAGCAAACTCATTCACCGCATTTGTGATAAAAGCATCATTATGAAATATATTGTTTGTTTATTCTTAATAATAAGTCAAGTACAGCAGCATAAAAGTAATCAACGCATTGCCGGCGGTTTTCTCTTGCTGTATTCCGTGCTTGGTGGTGTCGCTGTGCAAGACATAACGTACTCTGTTTTGGTATCGGAATAACACTTGATATATGAAAATTACACCAATCGGGTTTCAACTTTCTTGGCAAGGTTTAGAGCAGGGAAAAAGGAGTAAAATACGATAAACATATCCTACGGCAAATCTTAATGATAAAAACATTTTTATTTGACAGAACTTTATGTTTCAAGCTTTTTGAGCACCTTGCAATACACAATGAAAACAATTATAATATTGGAAACCAAAGATAGCTTCAATAAAAAGAAAAGGAACAAGAAACTATGAAAAAAATATTGGCACTTGTACTGTCTCTTGCGCTCATAACTGTATTTTTTGCAGGCTGTAAGCCCTCTGAGGATCCGAAAAGCTCGAAGACACCAACGCAATCGGTTCAACCGGTAACGCCGACCCCAATTTCAACGCCTAAACCTCCTTTCTGTAAAGATAACGTTCTTGCATCGGAAACGGCTTTCGGAAGCGTTGTTCGCGCGATGAAAGAACTTTCCGTACCATATGATCCTAAGGACGCGATGTTAGTTTGGAAAACAATATTCTTTGCCGCAAGTTATATGCAGACTTCAAAGACGATGATCTCTGCCTTCCCGGGAGATAATATTACGATTTCAGAGTCGGAAATTCTTTTCCTCTATTCGCTTTGCTTTAAGAACGCGACCGATATACCCGAAATGCCTACGGGATTCACTGATATAGTTTTTAATAAAACCGATAAAACTTATACTATGGCGTTTTTGTCACCTATGAAAAATAAGGTTGAAATAGGCGAAATAAAAGAAAACGCGGACAGCTGCTTCTTTAATTTAAAACTCTTGTCGGATGATAAGGCGATTCTTTCAAACTATATAGTTACTCTCGTATTAAATACGAATCCAAAAACCATAGAATGGTGTCCTCTGGTAGTAGCGGGTGTAGAGGCGGCCAAATAATAAAAAGCTAAAATATGCGCCGCTCATTATTAATAATTTTTGAGCGGCGCTTTTTTCTTTATATAGCGGAAGCATCATTCGCCTCTAAAATAAAAATAAATAATGAGTATTTAACATATGCTATGCTAATAGGAATTTTTCTGCTATAATGGTTTGCATTAGACTTTGGTCAATAATTTAGGAGTTTTTGTCGCTCTGATATGGAAAAAAAAATGAAATCCTTTGTCAAGGGCGCGGCTGTACTTGGAATTGCCGGGCTTATTGTCAAGTTAATAGGAGCTGTATACCGAATTCCGCTTGCAAATATCGTAGGCGTAAACGGTATGGCTTATTATGAGGTTGCGTATCCTTATTATTCATGGCTTCTCGTTGTTTCGTCCGCCGGGTTACCGACGGCTATTTCTAAGCTGGTTTCCGAACGCGTTTCAATCGGAGACTATAGGGGGGCGCACGCGGTTTTTAGAACTGCGTTTAAACTTCTGGTCATAATCGGAATTTTAACTTCCCTTTTGTTCTTTTTTCTTTCGGATCCTATAGCGGATATGTCGGGGCTTCCCGCCGCAAACTTATCTTTTAAAGCTCTAGCGCCCGCGCTTTTTATAGCCTCTATAATGTGCGCTTATCGCGGGTATCTTCAGGGCTTACAGCATATGACGGGGACTGCTGTTTCACAGGTTGTTGAGCAACTTGGGAAATTACTTGTTGGCTTTACGTTAGCCGCTAAGCTTCTACCTATGGGTCCGGAATATGCAGCAATGGGCGCGCTTATAGGTGTAAGCGTAAGTGAGCTTATGGCGCTTATCGCTATATTTTTTATCTACCGAAAAAAGAAAAAAGAAATATTAATAACTATGAACGAATCTCCCCACGTTCGTAGCAGAGGACCTTCGGTTATAAAGCAACTCCTCATGCTTGCTATACCTATAACTATAGGCGCATCAATAATGCCGCTTACTGCTATTGCTGATAGCGCGATGATTCTAAACGTTATGACGGACTCAGGCTTTTCTCTTGAAAACGCGATGGGCGCTTATTCGATATTAAGAAGTAATGTAACCGTATTTATAAATATGCCCGCCGTTTTGACGATGGCTCTGGCTATGAGCCTAGTTCCCGCAGTATCCTCTAAGATAGCCGGTAGGGATATAAAAGGGGCGGTTCAGGCATCGAAAACCGGAATGAAACTTGCTCTTATAGTAGGCGCACCCTGCGCTATCGGACTGTTCCTTTTTGGAAAACAAATAATAGGAATGCTCTTTACTTCTTTGGACGAGGGACACCTTCTTCTTGCGCAGGATCTAATGCGAACCGCATCTATCGGTGTTCTTTTCCTATCGCTTGTTCAGACTCTTACGGGTATAATCCAGGGGTTGGGTCGACCTTTTGTCCCGGTTATCAACCTTGTTTTTGGGGGAATACTAAAAGTTGTAACGATGCTGATCCTTATGCCAATACCGTCGATAAATATTCAGGGTGCGGCAGTTTCGACTGTCGTTTGCTATGCCGCGGCAGGAATACTGGACACTATATATGTAATTCGAAAGACGCGCATGCGAATAGATGTTTGGGATGTATTTTTAAAGCCGATAGTTGCATCTCTTATAATGGGCGGTTTTGCCTATATTACTTTTTTAGCGATAGGAGGAACGCATCCTGTTGTTGGGACAATCGCCGCTATAGGCGTTTCGGTCATAGTTTACGGAGCGCTCCTTGTGCTATTTAAAATGTTAAGCAAAGAGGATCTTGAATTTATGCCGGGTGGTAGAAAAATCCGAAAACTTATATATAAGTCCTGATCATAATTATAAAAAAGGCGGCTTTCAGTGAAAACAATATCACCGATAGCCGCCTTTTTAGATAGCTTTATAAAGCTTCTTACAACTCTTTAACCCAAAGCCCATGTATATTGCAATAGGCAAAAACGGCGATTGGCTTTTCATCGCAAAGGGCAAATGAAAGCTCCGGCTTACCACCGACGCAAAGACATTTCCGTTGACCGCCCTTATCCGTCTGTAAATATACCCATTCAATATGATGTTTTTCCTCCATCGGATGAGGAACTTCGCCTATCTCAACCAGAACTTTGCTGTCGTTCAGAGTAACCTTAGGTACATGTTTTTCAACGCTCGCTTCCACCGAGTTCGCGACGAGTTCTTTCATCTTTTCGCCGCAGCATACTAGCGGTACTCCCGAATCTTTTATAAGACCGATAATATTTCCGCAGTGCGCACAGATATAAAAACGATTTTCACACATTCTATAGATAACCTCCGCATTATATTTTAGCTATATAGTACCACATTGACTATAGTTGTCAAGTAAAATCAATAATATAATATTCTATAGTTCTATTTCAATAAAAATTTGCTTGTCTATAATACAAAAAGGCTTTTTGTCACAAAATAATCTTGATTGTCAATGTTAGTTTTCATTTTAGACACTGATAGTTGCCGCTAGACAAACTTGCTTTATTGCAATTTTCGAGCGCTTCGTGTAATATAACTATGGGAATAGGATTTTTATACGCGGCTCTATAGAGTTGAGAAAAAGGTGCATGAATGTTAAATAATACTTATTCAAATAATAATGAAAATAATGACTCGAAAAAAAGCGTATTGGGTTTTTTTGAAAAATATGCGCTCCCGCTGATCATTCTTTTTGGAATGGTCGTTGCAATAATGGGTCTTATCGTAAATATAGGTTCATCATTGAGAATTTCAGCTTCGTTAGACCCAAAAGCAACTAATTTACCTATTCCCTCAGCAACGGCTCCGACTTCTATCGAGCCTTTCGAAACTCCCGTAACTTCGGAGATTCCTAAAGTGTCAAAAATAATAATAGATGCGGGGCATGGCGGTTTTGACCCAGGAACAAAGGGAAATGAAAGCGGTATTTACGAAAGAGAGATCAACCTTAGCATAGCTACATATCTAAAGGAACTTTTAGAACAACATAACTATGATGTCGTAATGACGAGGGAGAATGAAAACGCCCTCGATAATACGAAAGAGGGCGATATGAAAAAACGCGAGACGATAATAAGAGAGTCAGACGCGAATTTATTCGTCAGCATACACCAAAATTGGTTTGAAAGGCGCGATGCACATGGGCCTCAGGTGTTTTATCGTCCGGAGAGCGCTGAGGGGAAGATTTTCGCCGATATTGTTCAAAAATCTATGAATATGGCACTTGAAATAGATACTCCGCGAGAAATAAGTGCTGCTGAGCATAGGTTAACTAAAATTCTACCCGGTTCAATACTTATAGAATGCGGTTTCCTTTCAAATAAGAGAGACGAGATGCTATTAAGTACCGCCGAATATCAAAAAAAAGTAGCGCAAAGTATTTTTGATGCTATAGAGGTTTATAGAAAAGGCAAATAATATTTAACCTGAATCAATGCGGCGCATAAGTTATCGACAAAAATATAATTCATAAAAAAGTGAAGAGATTTCTGTCTCTTCACTTTTTTAGTATTTCAAGCTATTTTTCTAAAGATAAGGCTTTCGCCGGAAATTGCTTAACGGATAAAGTCCGTTCGCATATATTCTCTTAAAACTTCGGGGATTTCGACGGCACCGGATTCCGTTTGATAATTTTCAAGGATAGCGGCAACGGTTCTGCCGACCGCAAGACCAGATCCGTTTAAAGTGTGGACAAATTCGGTTTTTGAATTTTTATCGCGCTTAAACCTTATATTAGCTCTTCGCGCCTGAAAATCCTCAAAATTAGAGCATGAGCTAATTTCGACATATTTCTCGTAGCTCGGCATATAAACTTCGAGGTCATATGTTTTTGCTGATGAAAACCCGAGATCACCGGTAGATAAAAGACGAACGCGATATGGGAGCTTTAATAGCTGTAAAATTCTTTCAGCGTCGTTCGTAAGGCGCTCCAATTCGTCATAAGAATTTTCGGGAAACGAAAATTCAACCAGCTCGACCTTATTGAACTGATGTTGACGGATTAGTCCGCGAGTATCTCTTCCGGCGCTCCCCGCTTCGCTTCTAAAACAGGCGCTGTATGCACAATATTTTATCGGAAGCTGTTCTGTTGGTATTATCTCGTCTCTATGCATATTGGTTACGGGAACCTCCGCCGTTGGAATCATAAAATATTCGGTATCCGTAACCTTAAACGCATCTTCTTCGAATTTAGGCAGCTGACCCGTCCCCGTCATTGAGGCGCGGTTTACCATATATGGCGGTAAAATTTCCGTATATCCGAAATTCGCATGTGTATCCATGAAAAAGTTTATGAGCGCACGTTCGAGACGCGCCCCCATACCCTTATAGAACGTGAAGCGCGAACCGGTAACCTTAGCTGCGGTTTGAAAATCAAGAATTCCAAGCGCATCACCAATATCCCAATGCGCCTTTGGCAAAAAATTAAACTTCGTAGGCTCCATAAAGCTTCGAACGCTAACGTTATCATTTTCATCAAGACCTTCGGGAACGGATTCATGCGGTATATTTGGTATACTTAAGAGCATGAGTTTAAGCTCCTCGTCGAGAAGCGCTATCTCGTCGTCCAGCGTCTTAATTTCGGAGGAGGTTATCTTCATTTCCGCCATAAGCTCGTCCGTATTTTCTCCGTTTTTTTTAAGCTTAGGTATCAGAGCGGAAACTTCATTTTTTCTTGCTTTTTTTGTTTCGCTTTTCGTCATAAGCTCTCTGCGCTGTTCGTCGGCGCTTAAAAGTTTAGTTACGGATGCACCTTTATTTCGGCGTTTTCTCATGCCTTCCTTTAAGGCTTCGGGATTTTCCCTTATTTTTTTTATGTCAAGCACGGTATTTTCCCCGTTTCAAAAATTTTGCTTATTTTACTCCACTATGCGAAAAAATGCAATCCATGTTATATGTAATGCTTTTTCTAGGTGTCTAAAAAACCGTTTGTTTTATTTATCTCAAATGAGAGAGGGTCGTATGGTAAAATTATATCAGAACTTAAAAAATGCGCGGGCTTAGGACGAGACATTAGCGCATATCTAAGAGCTTCCGGCGCATGATCATTGACCGAAAACGCGTCCTCGCGATTGTATTTGTCATATACCATAGTTGGAAGATAACGAATAAGATTTTCGCAAGTCGAAAATATTTGATAGCGCGGTTCAAATTCGGAACCGTCGGATAAATAAGCGCGAATCCTCTGCCAACCGGGGACGCGCGAATTATCGGCAGGAGTTAACGGAACTCCGCCGCCGTTAAATACATCCGCTATGCACTCTCCCTCGAAGCCCCCGAGAAGCTTTATCGTCGTCCCGCGATGTTGCCACATATCGGGCGAAGCGACAGTATAAGCTATATCCTCGTTTTCGCTCATCTCTTTAACTTTAGAACATACTTCCTCGGCGCGCATCCCTGTTACATAAAGCTCGCGATAGGTTATAACCCGCGATGAATCATCAACAGCGTGCCAAAGGACACAGCAGGGATCACGAAATCCCCAGTCCATAGAGCGAAAGCGCTTATATCTTTTATCAAGATCAAAAGGCTCTATAACGTGCCTATCACGCGAAAATTCCCTAAAATACTGCCCGGAAAATACATCCCAATCGCCGTATAGATGGGCGCGTCGAAGGTCATCGGGTAGAGCTAAAAGTGCCCGAAGATAACTTGGGTCGCGGTTTAATAGTACTTTATTATCGAAAATGCGGGCGGGAATAAAGTTGTAAGTTTCTTTAGCTTCATTTTCCGTTAGGCGTTTTTCTATGAAAAGACGCTTTACCCAATCGTGCCCAACGTTTCCGGGGTTGCATGTATAATACATTCGCGGAGCGAAATCGTTTCGCGTTGTTCTATTACAGGTGGTTAAAAACTGACGCTGTTCCTCTGTAAAATGAGTTGCCTCCTCTATACCGATACAGTCGTATTCTTGCCCCTGATATTGGTATATATCGGATTCGGTGTCGCAATATCCAAGTTTTATTCGAGATCCGTTTCTAAAGGTAAAGACGCGCTCTGTAGAGTTATAATCCGCAAAGCCATATAGCTCGCGCCTAAGAGGGAGCATATGATTTTCACGCAGCTCGGGGAGGGTTCTTCTAAGAAGAAGCGAATTTAACATAGGGTAACGAAGCGATAAGAGGCAGAGCTTTCTTCGCATAGCAAAGCTTTTTCCGCCGCCGCGCGCCCCGCCATACGCCGTATGCCGCGCTTTAGATTTAAAAAATTCGGACTGACGCGGGTTAGGGGTACCTTTTAAAATTAGTTTTTTCATATTTATAATCGTAATTTTCCTTTCTCTTTATGGTTTGCGGAAGCATAGAGAAAACGCCGATAAAAGTTTTGGGAAAATCAAAATAATAAACATATAACAACAATAAATTTATTATACTATTTAGTTGGCTTTATGTCAAACTGACGCATTAAAACGCAGGAAACATTTTTAATTTGCACAAATACTTGAAAAAGAAACAGACTACTGATATACTAATGTTTCTTGAAACAAATGGCGCTTAGGAATGTTGCGCTAAACAATTTGTATAAGATGGATTGGCAAAAGTATGGAAATGATGGAGCGTGGAATAAAAAATATAAATAAACCAAAGAAAAAGACATACATCCTGCTAAGACTTTGGGGATATTTTAGAGAGTATTCTTGGCTTGTAGTGCTGGCAATAATTTTAGCTTTTGCCGGTAATTTTTTTGGGCTTTTAGGACCTATGTTGTCGGGCTACGCGATAGATGCAATAGCGCCGGGTCCCGGAAATGTTATTTTCGAAACGGTATTCAAATACACGGCGCTTATGATTGCGTTTTATGCAGCCTCTGCACTAATGAGCTATGTTTTATCGATTCTGTTGATAAATTTGAGCCGCAAGATAGTTTATAAAATGCGAAAAGATGTATTCGATAAGCTTTGCTCTTTGCCCGTCGGTTTTTTCGACAAGCATCAAACGGGAGATATTATAAGTATAATTTCATATGATATAGATACTATAAACACATCTCTTTCAAACGATCTTTTACAGATTTTTACAAGCGTTATAACCGTAGTTGGTTCGTTTATAATGATGTTGACTATATCGCCGCTTCTAATATTGGTGTTCGTTATAACGATACCTATATCAATATTATTTACACGTTATAGGGCGAAAAAAATTCGTCCTCTATATAACGCACGCTCCGGAAAGTTGGGCGCATTGAACGGTTTTGTTGAAGAAAACGCATCCGGACAAAAGACGGTTCGCGCGTATAACCGTGAGATTGAATCGATAGCAAAGTTTGACGAGAAAAACGACGATGCAGTTAATGCGTATTTTAATGCGGACTATTTTTCAAGCGGCATGGGACCGACCGTCAATTTTATCAACAATCTTTCCCTTGCGCTAATAAGCATATTCGGTGCTATTTTATATATGAGCAGCGGTATAACCTTGGGAAACATATCTTCCTTCGTTTTATATTCCCGAAAGTTTTCGGGTCCCATAAATGAATTTGCCAATATAATGACCGAGCTGCAATCTGCATTTGCGGCATCGGAACGCGTTTTTTCGCTAATAGATATGGAATCCGAACCTGCGGATGACGAAGATGCCGATGATCTTATAAACCCTGAAGGCGATATCAATATGGATAACGTTAGTTTTTCGTATGATAAAACTAAGATGGTAATAGAAAATTTGAACCTAACAGCTAAACAGGGTTCGACGATAGCTATAGTTGGACCAACGGGTGCCGGAAAAACCACGATAATAAATCTCCTTATGCGCTTTTACGACGTAGATAAGGGCATAATAACCGTCGACGGAGCAGATATAAAGCATGTTACAAGAAAATCGCTTAGAAGCGCATATACGATGGTTCTCCAAGATACATGGCTGTTTTACGGGACCATATATGAAAATATAGCCTATGGCAGAGAAAATGTTACTATGGACGACGTTGTACGCGCGGCTAAGGCGGCTAAGATACATGATTTTATAATGCAACAGAAATATGGCTATGATACCGTCTTAAAGGACAACGCGGTAAATATATCAAAGGGACAGAAACAGCTTTTGACTATAGCGCGCTCAATGCTTTTAGATTCGCCAATGCTGATACTTGACGAGGCAACGTCGAACGTTGATACACAAACCGAGAGAAGTATACAGGAAGCTATGCTTTCGCTTATGAAAAACCGAACATGCTTTGTTATAGCGCATAGGCTATCTACCATAGAAAATGCGGATTTGATATTGGTTCTTAAAGCCGGCAATGTCGTTGAACAGGGAACGCATAGGGAACTTATCGATAAACGCGGGTTTTATTACGCTCTATATCATTCCCAATTTGAAAGCGCAGATGAGTAAGCGGCGAGATTATTGACTTATCAATTTATAAATACCGTTAAAATAGACGCGCACTTTTTGTGCGCGTCTATAATTGTATTTTAAAAAATTAACCTGAGCGTTAGGATAACACTTCTAAGTACCGCGAGAACAGCTGCCCCGCGATTACGCATTGATCGTGCTCAATGTAGAATATCACCTTTTCGTAGAATTTTTCTCGCATTTTTGCGTTATCAATATCATTAATTTCCTCTTTTTTGCTTGAATGGATTATGCGCATTGTTCCGGTTAGAACCCGCTTGTCAGTTTCGTCGCATTTCGCACCCGAAGTAAGTATGGCTCTTAAAACTTTCGCGGCGAAATCATATTTGCCGGAGTCAATATATCGGATAAGAACGTAAAATCGCGCCCTTTGCATAGATTCTTCGGAGAACTCGGATATATAGCGCGTGAACATAGAAAAGCTAAGGTCGAGAGCGTCTTTTTCAAGATATTCGGTGCCTTTTGCTATTAAACGCTTTTTTATATCGGTATCGGCATTGTAATATATATCTGCACTTGGCATTGACGCTATATTTACGAGAGTCGAAAGTTCTTCGTCTTCAAATATGGGAGTCGGAGTTACGTTTTGAGTACCCTTTGGAGCGACGAGATTTGCCTTTTGGTTATATGCTTTTTGATTATATGGATTTCCGTGTTTAGACTTTACGGGTGTCGGCATGTTCTTTTTATATGACGCGCTCTTCTTACTTCTGAGTACGGTCGATACGACGGGGACGCAGATTATAACGGCTACAAGAGCTTCGGCGGGGCCAGCCATAACTCCCGTTCCTGCAATGAATGCGGCGACTACGGTAGTATCAAGTCCAAATATCATATAGAAAAGATACATTGAACCTAAATATAAAACAGTATTTGTTAAAGATCCGGCGGCTGTAGCGATGCCGATTGCGATAGGCTTAAAACTATGTTTCTTTTTTGAGAACGATTTAAATACGAAATGAGAAACAATGGGTATCATGAGGCGAGGGATCATGCTCATAAGTATCACTGCAAAAGGACTGTAGGGTATAAGGGCAGCCGAGAGCGAACCTTGCGCGGCGAGGGATATACCGAACGCCGTAAGAGTACTTGAAAGACCGAATGCAGCACCGAGAAGCAAACCAATTTTAAGACCACAGACGAGAGTCCCAATTATGACGGGGATACACATTATAGTTAAATTTATAATGCCCAAAGGTATTAAACCGATGGGTGTCATCCCAAGGAGAAAGGTCATCGAGGTCAATATTCCGGCAAGAGCCAGATTTTTTGTCTTTATATTCATATGTACCGCCTATTTATTTTTTCATACGCTATTTTAATATAGAGCGGCAATAATTTCAAGTCGGCATTAAGTAGGGTTTACAAGTACACTTTTTATTTAAGCCGGATGTGGATCAAAAGCAAGAGGTAATAGATAGAATAACGTTAAAATTTTTACTTATAGGCAGAAAACGGAAAGCATAAGCTTTAAATATCGGAGATTTAATGGAATCTTATATTTTTTCTGATAAATTTGCTTTTTAAAATGGCGCATGATACAGTATAATAATAAATTATGATGGGGGAAAGAATACATGAGATGCCGATATTGTAATGCGATGGAAAGTAAAGTCATAGATACGCGTCCAACCGAGGACGGAACAACCATCAGAAGGCGGCGCGAATGCGTCGTATGCGGTCGGCGCTTTACAACGTATGAAAAAGTTGACGATGTTCCAACTATCGTAATAAAAAGAAACGGGACGAGGGAACAGTTCGATCTGGATAAAATCCTTCGGGGTATAAGGAAAGCTTGCGAAAAGCGCCCTGTTTCGGCAGCGGTTCAAGAGGAAATAGCCTCATCGGTTGCGCGCGAGGTAGCGAATTTACTTGACGATGAGGTGACCTCCGAAATGATAGGCGGAATGGTAATGAAACGTTTAAAGGATACTGACGAGGTATCTTATGTTCGATTTGCCTCTGTCTATAGACAGTTTAAAGATATCAATACCTTTATGGAGGAGCTAAAGCTTATTCTGGATGAAAACAATAAAAAAGGGCAGGATCAATGAGCGTTAGAAAGGTAACAAAAGACGGAATCACCTCATTTTATAGTTCAAACATAAAAATTTTGCATGGGTTTACGGGGCGAATGGGCGGCGTTAGCTCTCCGCCTTACGATGAACTTAATTTCGGATTTAATCGTCCGGAGAAGCGTGAGATAATAGAAGAAAACTATCGACACCTTTCAAATGCATTTGGATTCCCATACGAGAGCATGGTTCTTGTTAATTATGAACACGGGGAAAACATAGAGAGAGTTTCAAAGAGCGATTGCGGAGCCGGCTTTTTTAAGACACTTCCGCCATGCGACGGAATAATTACGAACGATAGGGACGTTACTCTTATAACGCTCCACGCTGATTGTTCCGCGTTTTTTTTATTCGATTCGGAGAATAACGCCATAGGACTTGCACATGCGGGTCATCGCGGTGTATTTTTAAGGATAGGACAAAAAATGGTTGCGCGAATGGAAAGCTGTTTTTCCTCAAATCCGAAAAACCTACGCGCACTTCTTGGTCCCTGTATATCCGAACGTAAATTTGAAGTTGATAACGACTTAGGTGAACGCTTCATAAAAGAATTTAAAGCTCCGAGTTGCTGTAAACCCGGAAAACCAGGGAAGAGTATGCTCTCGTTGCATATTCCTATGAAGCTTCAGCTGATTGAGGCGGGGCTTTTAGAAAGCAATATAGATATTGCGGACTTATGCACTTTCGAAAGAGACGATCTTTTTTATTCATATAGGAGGGATAAAGGAAAAACCGGAGCTATGGCGGCGTTCATGCGCCTATAGTCGATAGTTTATGCAGATTTTGGGCATAATAACCCCATAAACTTTTTTATGGGGGGGAACATATGAATATTTCAACTCTCGTATTGGTTATAATATCAATACTCACAATTTTTTCTTCTATGAGCGGATTTAATAAATCTCTCGGGTTTAACAACGGGGTTGTTTTTTTATTTGCTGCGACAGGGCTTCTACTCTCTTCTTTTTCATTTAAATTGACTCCCGATCTTATTATAAACATAGGCAGTATATCTATAGTTATATTTTTGATAATCACAGCATTGTTTTTAGAAGGCGGTTCTTTAAAAACAATGCTTTTAATAGCCGCTGTTTCTATTGCTATAGTCGAGCTTTCGAGGTTAAAATATGTAGTTGAACCGGGAATAATCTTTGCAATATGTGCATCCGTAGCCGCGTTTTTTGAAAAGCCCGTGCGTTCTATGCTTATCGCTGTGGCTGCCCCATGTGTTTCCTACATGCTCGCGGCAGGGCTGAATATGCTGTATGGGAGTGCCGATTTTATCAGTATGAGCGACGGCGCGATTTTTGATGCGCAAATGATAGCACTGTGTTTTGCATATGTAATTTCGCTTATAAAATTACAGCGAAGGGACATAAAGAAATTAAGCGAACATATACTTCCATATAACGAGGAGGACGAGTTATATGGAACACCAAGGGAACGAAAAGCGGAATGAACCTGCTTCAATCTACAGGCTTTTCCCCGACAGCATAAGGCGCATATTGATAAACACCGATTTTCATTACCCTATTGAGGAAATTCGTTTGCGCATTGGAAAACCAATTGAGCTTGTTTCGGGCAGTTTTGAAAAGTTGCTTTCATATTCACCGACATATGGTGATTTTAATAATATAGTCGCTTCAATATGCGATCATTCTCTTTATTCTCACGAAAACGACATAAAACGCGGCTTTATAACCTTGCCGCAAGGTAATCGCGTCGGCATAGCGGGAAGAATAGTCGAAGAAAATGGGAAAATTCTAAGAATAACGGATATAAGTTCTCTTTCCATAAGAGTTTCCCGGGAAATAAAGGGCTGCGGTACGCGCGTTCTAAAACGCGTTTTAAAAGATGACGGTTCTATTCAGAATACATTGATAATATCGCCGCCCTCGGGCGGCAAAACGACTTTATTGCGCGACCTTGCGCGCCTTATCTCAAACGGTGTCGGTGGAGTTTATAAAAAAGTAGTTATAATTGACGAAAGGAGCGAGCTTAGCGCATGTGTGCGGGGCGTGCCGAGTTTCGATGTCGGTCTTCGGACGGACGTTTTAGATGCGTGTAAAAAATCCGAGGGAATGTTAATGGCGATTCGCGCGCTTTCGCCTGACGTTCTTATAACGGATGAGATAGGTTCTCCCGACGATTTTTCGGCGATAAAGACAGCAATGAATTCAGGGGTTTCCGTAATCGCGAGTGCACATGGGAATACGCTGCATGACTTTTTTTTACGGACGGGAAGCACCACAGCGGTTTTCGAGATTGCGATAATTTTAAGGCGCAGGGAGGGAAGAAGCTTTTTCGCCGTGGATTCCGATAACGATATGGAGTTTATTCCGCTATGATAGCTTCGATAGCAACGCTTTTAGCGTGTTCCCTATTTGGATTTGTAAGAGCCGAGAGACTTCACGAACGCGAGAGACTTCTTTTTTCGCTTTCGAACGATATAACGGCGCTAAGGTCGCTCATGGAATTTTCTATGGCCCCGGTGACAGAGCTGTTTTCGAGCCCGCGATTAAAAAACAAGACCTTGTTTTTATTTTTAAACGAAAAAATCGAAACTGGAGCGAGTCTTAAAGAGGCTTGGAATTATGCGGGGGAGACAGATGTTTTACCTTTTTCCGATATGCGATCAGACGAAATTATGACGCTTTCGGACTTCTTTTCTAACTTCGGAAAGAGCGATATGGAGACGGAAAAGCGCCTAATGGAGCGAACAATCGAACTTCTTTCGGAAGCTCATGTAGGGGCGAAGGCAGAAGCACAAAAAAAAGCGAAACTCACTAAGACCTGCGGTGTACTTATCGGACTTTGCGCATTCATCGTATTTTTATAAACTTGGAGGACGTATGAACATTGATGTTATTATAAAGCTCGCCGGGCTTGGGATATTGATAGCCGTTATAACGCAGCTTTTAAAGCAAACGGGTCGGGACGATATCGCGATGATTTGCGCACTTTTAGGACTCGTTATCGGACTTATGACGGTTGTGGACGTAATAGGAGATCTTTTTGACAGCGTTCGCCGCATATTCAGCTTATATTGAGGTGAATTTCTTATGGACGTTCTGAAGCTTTTTGGGATAGCGCTGATAGGGACTGTATTTTCATTAATAATAAAGAGCTATCGACCTGAACTTGCTCTTTGCGTCGCACTCGCGACCGGGGCTTTCATATTCGTCTATGTTCTGTCATACGTAATTGGTATAGCGGAAGATATAAAGAACGCCGTCGAGAGCTACGGGCTTAACACTTCGTATCTTGAGATCGTCTTTAAGGCAATAGGGATAGCGTATCTTGCGCAATTCGCGGCGGACGCAGCAAAGGACGCGGGAGAGGGGGCGATAGCGGGGAAAGTTGAACTTATGGGAAGGCTAATGGTGCTTTCAGTCGCCCTCCCAAGTATTGTAACGCTTTTAGCTACGGTTTCGGGGCTTTTATCCGGTAATACGCAATGAAACGCATAATGATAATTCTGGCGGTTACTATTATTTTTGCGTCTGGCGTTGCCCTAGCTGAACCGGAGGAGAGCGAAACACCTACGGTAGAAGAGAGCATCGAGGAGATTTTAGGGAGCTATGACTTTTCGTCGTGGGATAAAATGCTGGATTCGGGCGTTGCCGGAGTATCCGACATACGTACACTTATCGAAAACTATACGTCGGGGAATGTGTCGGACGATCCAAACGGTATAGTTGAGATGTTGAAAACGAGCGTGCTGGATAGGATAAAGTCGAGCATGATAAGCTTAATATCGATATTTATAATCGCGCTCACCTCGGGTTTTGCGCTGACTCTGTTCCCAAATGGCGGGAAAATATACGAAACGTTATCTTTGACGACAGCGGTGCTTATAATAGGCATAATCGCATATTGCTTTTCGAAGACAGCGGCGTTGGCGGCAAACACAATAGAAAGACTCTCAACATTTTCAGAGGTTAGCCTTCCCGTTCTGTCGGTAATGCTTACGGCTTGCGGGGCATCAACCGGGGCGGGAATAGTCGCTCCGCTTTCCGCGTTTTTATCTGGCGGTGTTGTAATTGCGGTTAAAACTGTAATCATGCCTATGATATTGATAACGGGCGTTCTTGCGATAATCGTAAATCTTGCGGATCGAATAGCCTTAAAGAGCTTGTATGGCTTTTTTAAATCCGCATCGAAATGGACGCTGGGGCTTTTATCTACCGTATATTTCGGAATTTGTTCGATTAAAGGGCTAGTTGCCGGGAGCTGCGACGGGTTAAGTATTAAAACAGCAAAATATGCCCTGGATAAGCTTATCCCAATAGCCGGCTCGTTTGTTTCGGGAACCGTGGACACTGTTTTAGTTTCGGCGCAGGCAGTTAAAAATTCGGCGGGCATAGCCGCCATAGTTGTAAGCGCATCTATAATGCTCTCTCCGTTGATAGAGATATTAGCCTATATGTTTGCCTTTCGACTTACGGCGGCGCTGACCGAGCCACTAAGCGATCCGAGAATCCCGAAAATGCTGAGCTCTTGCGCGGACGTTTTGGGTTATGTTTTTTCGGCGGCGCTCCTCGTCGGAATAATGCTGTTTTTAACTATCGGTATGATAATATCATTGGGAAATGTGTAGGTGAGTTTTAATGCAGACTGTTTCGTCCGCAATAATGACGATAGTAACGGCGGCGCTGGTATTTTTAATAGCTGAGAGCGCGATAGCGGATGGCGGGATAAAAAAGGCAGTATTGACAGTAAACGGAATAGCTTTTCTTCTCGCGGTTTTAGAACCTGTTTTAGCTTTATGGAGGTGATTTTTTTGGAAGAAAAGGCGAGTTTAAAGGATAGGCTCATCAAAAAGATGAAGAGCAATAAAAAGTTCGAGATTGGGGTTTATGTAGCGCTTATCTTAGTCGCCGTTATAGTCTATGCAACGACGCTTAATTCGAGAAAGAACTCTGATGGAACGGCGGAGGTGTCTTCGATTTCGACTGGACTCGACGAAACGTCAGTTGAAGCGCGCCTTGAATCGGTGCTTTCGAAAATTCGAGGAGCTGGAACGGTTAAGGTTATGATAACCTATGAAACGGGAACGCAAATTGTACCAGCTATGAGCGAAAATAAACAGTCCAGCTCGGGGGGAAGTAGCAATACGGAATCCGAATCAAAAGAACCGGCAACAGTGAGCAAAAACGGGAGCAATGAGCCGATAGTTCTGACGGAGGTACAACCGAAGATAAGGGGGGTTATCGTAATCGCTGAAGGCGCCTCGGATATAAGCGTGCGCATGGATCTTATGAAAGCGGTCGAAACCGTTTTGGGAATTGAAAATTCATATATTGAGGTATTTGAAATGGGTTTTTATAATAATAATCAATGAGGTGAAAAAATTATGAAGTTTAGTCTGAAAAATCTAAAGGATCTAAAGATCAAAAAAAGCACCATCCTCATAACTGCGATAGCTGTTTTGTTCGTCATTGCAATTTGGCTGAATATAAGCACAAACAGCGTAAAGCCGGAGCAGTCTACCGCGAATTTACCTAAGATGACTCCGAACGCAACCGATAAGGAGACTATCGCGGGAAATAATTATTTTGAGGCGTTTAGAGTGAATCGCGACGCAACTAGAAAGGAAGAACTGAAATATATAGATGCGATTATAAGCCACGATGAGACAGACGCGGAGACGTTGGCAGAGGCACAAAAGCAGAAACTTGCCCTTGTTGAAAATATTGAGATGGAATTTACACTCGAAAGCCTAATAAAGGCAAAGGGTTTTAAAGACGTTGCGGTTACGGTTCATAAAGGCTCGGTAAACATCTTTGTCGCTTCCGAAACATTAGAGGATGAACAGGTTGCGCAAATACTCGATATAGTTCAGCGCGAAACGGGTGAAAGCGCAAAGAACATAAAGGTGAATAAAAGCTAATTCACTGGCTTAAAAGCGTTTAGCTTTAATTGATAAGTGAAGCGAAATTTCATTTCTCTACAAATAATATTTATTCTCGCTATACGGATTTCAATTAAAAACATCGTGATCTAATATCGTTAAAAAAGCGGCGCTACCCTTTCTTAAAGAAGGTAGCGCCGAAAAAAGATCGTTTTTTAGTTTGAAACTAGAAATTTAAGTATGGATGAAACATCTCCCGAATTTACAACTTTGTCATTATTGTAATCTGCTAAAATAAGCTGATTATTATCTAACTCACAAAGCTCTGATAAATACTTAAGAATCAACGAAGCGTCGCCCGAATTTATTTCGCCATCTAAATTGACATCTCCTATTTTAGCGGGTTCTTCGCCATTCGTAAATTTTGCATAAAGAACTACTGATTCTTTTAATCCTATTCTTCGTTCCAGCTCACTCGAAACTAAAGCTCCGTTTGCATCATACCAACCTAAGAAAGACGCGCCTTCGTTTATTTTTGCGACAGCTGTATAATAAAGTTGACCTGTCGTATCATCACATTTGAAATAGGCACCTATCGTTCCCTCTCCATCCGAGAAAAGCTCAAAACCAGAGCCTATATTTTTAATGTTTATATGTCGCATCGGATTATCGACACAACTAAAAGTTACGTAATTGCTAAGATCTTCATTAGCAGTAAGCGTAAGCTCCGTTAAAAGGTTATTATCCCCGTTAAAATAATAAAGGTTTTTCATTTTTTCAAATTCAAGAGATGCTAATTTATTATTTTGGCAATATAGAGTCTGCACTTCGGAATTATCGGGGACAAGTATCTCTGTAAGCATATTGTCATTGCAATAAAGAGTTTGTATACAAGTTCCGCGAAGATCTAACGAGGTTAGCGCGTTATCAGGACATTCAACGCTCCAAAGTAAAGGCAATCCACTGACATTAAGCTCGGTCATTCCGTTACCAATGCATTCCAGCATTGCTAGTTGAGGGTTATGAGTAACATCAAGGTGTTTTATATCGTTATAGCTGCATCTCATGCTGTCTAATAACGAACAACCAGTGATATTGAGTTTGGTAATCTTATTTTTATTACAGTAAAGTACGGTAATCAGGTTATTAGCGCTAAGGTCTAAAGCGCTTATTTCGTTGCCCTCGCATATTAAGGATTCGAGTTCCAAATTATTTGATAAATCAAGGGCTGTAAGTTTATTATTATCAATATACAACAGTTTAAGATGCAGATTAGCGCTTAAATCAATTTCGGTAATAACGTTTCCATCAAGCCTTAGATCCGTAAGGGCGCTATTTGTACTTAAATCGATCGCGGTAAGAGGTGTATTTTCAGGGTATATCATATAAAGCGTTTCCAAAGCAACACATCCCTTGATGTTTATAGAGGGTATATTCGAACCCTCTATAATTATAGCCTTTAAAGCATCACAATCGGATAATTCGAGAGTACCGTATAGAACGATAGGCGATGCTGAATAGAAAGCGACGCTCCTTCCTTTTTCATCCCAGTTTACTCCAAAGTCATATTGTTCGGAGTAGTTTTCGATAGTCCAGGTTGCGGGGTCATCAGGATTATAAAGTGCATTAATCTTTTTTCCGTTTTTCACTCCATTATCATCCGTCTTTTCAAGGAAAGCGCGAAATATTTCAACGTCATGCGCGTTGTATTCAACATCCCCGGGATTAACCGCATGCACTGTAAAAAAAGGTGCAAAAGACAGAAACATGATGACGGCAAGAAAAATTGCGAAAGTCGTAGATAACTTTTTCATAAGTTTAATCTCTCCCTTTAATTAATTTAGATAAAAGTACATTATAACTATTGCTCAATGTTTTTTATCTTTAAACAATATATACACCCTCAAATAAAGATTGTCAAGATATTTTTTTATACTTTTTATTTGCAAACAAAAACAAAAAAGAAGGTTGTTAATTTATCAGAGAAAAAAACGCCAATAAGGCGTTTTTTTCTAGTTTAACTTTAATTTGAATCTAAATTATATAGCCTTTTTATTTACGTTTACGAAGAAGGCTAACGGCGCTACCACCAATTATAGCAATAATGCCCAGCGCAATAAAACTGATTCCACCCGCTAGTGGAGGATTAGGACCAGGGGTAGAAGACGGAATAGGAGAGCCGGTAGGCGTTGAATCCGGTTTCGTAGTGACTACGGGGGTGGGAGTTGGGGTTTCAGCGTCTGTTGGACGGGGAGTAGGTGTTTCTTTTTCAATGAATTTTGCATAAAGAATAATCTTATCATTGAATCCTATTTTATACTCAGCTTCGCTTGAAACCAAAACGCCGTTAGCGTCATACCAACCTAAGAAAGACGCGCCTTCGTTGGGCGTTCCTATAGCTGCGTAATAGTTAATTTCTAACGTTTCGTCATATTTTAAACTTGCACCGATACTTCCATTTTCATCAGCGAAAAGCTCGAAACAACCATTTACGTTATTAATTGTCACGTGCTTCATAGGATTGTCGAGACAGATGAAATAAAGAAAATCAGCAAAGTCTTTTTTAATAGTAAAAATAAATTCTGAAAGAAGGTTATTGCTTCCATCAAAATAATACATATTTTTCATGTTTTCAAGGTCGATGGAAGTAAGCTTATTATTTTGACAGTATAAAAATTGTACATTAGAATCATCGGGAACGATTATCTCAGCAAGCATATTATCGTTGCAATAAAGATCCTGTATAGAGGTACCGCGAAGGTCTAAGGAGGTTAGAGCGTTTTCTTGACATTCCAACATCCAAAGTTCGGATAAGCTATTTACATTAAGCTCCGTAACGCCGTTACCCGCGCATCCGATTGCATATAGTTCCGGGTTATGGCTGAAATCAAGGTGCTTTATATTATTATAATTGTATTGAAGATTGCATAACTTTGGGCATTCCTCAATTTTAAGGTCGGTGAGTTTGTTATTGTTGCAATGCAGCTCAATAAGCTTGTCATGTCCCGTAAGGTCTATCTTGCTTATCTCGTTGCCCTCGCACATTATAAGCTCAAGTTCCATATTGTTTGATATATCAAGATTTTTAAGTTTATTATACTCAAGAAGCAAAAATTTAAGGTGCGGATTACCGCTTAAATCAAGTTCGGTAATAGCGTTCCCATTTAGATATAGGTTTGTAAGCGCACTATTTGTACTGAGATCAAGCTCTGTAAGTTGTATTTTCCCAATATAGATAGCAAGGAATTCCAAAGAAATACATCCGGTCAGATTTGCGGACGATATACTTGAAGAGTAAATATTTATCATAGTTAAAGCGTCGCAACCGACTACATCGAAAGCCCCGAACAGTTCCGCGGAACCTGTTGCATAGAAAATTACGGCTCTTCCGTTTGTATCCCAATTTACGCCAATATTATAGGAAAGACCGTCGTTTGCACCGGTCCAGGTCGCGGGGTCATCAGGATTATAAAGTTCGTTAATCTTTTTTCCGTTTTTTACGCCAGCGGGGTCGGCTTTTTCAAGAAAAGCGCGAAACATTTCAACGTCATGCGCGTTGTATTCGACGTTTGCCGGATTATCGGCTTGCGCTGTAAAAGAGGGCACGCAAGACAGCAACATAACGACGGCTATAAAAGCCGCTAAAGTCGCAAATATTTTTTTCATAAGTGTTATTTCTCCTAAAAAAATTGATGAATATATTGTTAAATCAATTAACTAATACGTGACATCATAGCTTTAATGTATCATATTGTGAATATGATTGTCAACATACTTTTTGATATTTTTATTGACAAATAAAAACGTTTTAAAAAATCAACAATTTTTTCATTTGATCCGTGCAGTTTTGGTGTGAATGTGATAAAATCAATATCAAATTAGTTTTACTGATAATATTAGCAGTCTGCTGAGGTAAAATTATAACATATGTTTAGCAGACCGCGAGAAAGAAGGTGTTTTATATTGCCTATCAAACATTCCTTCAGAGGCGGAGTTCACCCTTTGAAGCATGAGGGTAAGCAACAAACGCGCGAGAAGCAAACGGTGGATTTTGTTTCGGACTCCGTAACTATTCCTATGGCTATGCATCTTGGCGCGCCGAGTACGCCTTGCGTTAAAAAAGGCGACCATGTACTTATGGGGCAAATAATAGGTGATCCCGTAGGTTTTTTAGGGCTTCCTGTTCATTCCGGTATTTCCGGGATAGTTACCGCCGTTGAAAAACGTCAGCAAATGGGCGGGGCACCCGTCGATTGTGTATGCATTGAGAACGATTTTAAAGACGAATGGATCGTGCTTTTTCCTCTCGGCAACGTTGAAACCGTCGAGAAATCGCTGATTATTCCTGCCATTAAAAATGCGGGAATCTGTGGAATGGGCGGGGCGACGTTTCCGACTTATGTAAAGCTAAATATTCCCGAAGGAAAAACCTGCGATACGATAATAGTAAACGGCGCTGAATGTGAAACGCATCTTACCTCTGACTATCGACTTATGCTTGAAGATACTATTCTCGTTATTGACGGGCTTCGCGCTGTTATGCGTGCTCTCGACGTAAAACGCGGAATCATAGCGATTGAGGATAATAAGCCTAGCGTAATAAAATTAATGCAATCGGCTATAGCGGGGCGAAACGGTGTCGAACTTATGACGATGCGAACAAAATATCCTCAGGGAAGTGAAAAGCAGCTTATAAAGGCGGCGACGGGGCGCGAGGTTCCACAAAAGAAGCTACCGATAGACGTTTCAACGATAATGCTAAACGCGGCGACGGCGGCCGCGATAGCTACGGCGATAATTGATGGCAAACCACTAATTTCAAGGATAACAACCGTAACGGGACACGTAAAAGAACCAAAAAATCTAAGGCTGAGAATCGGTACGGAAATTTCAGATATCATAGGCTTTTGCGGCGGATTTGACGGAGAAATCGGAAAGATAGTGATGGGCGGCGCTATGACGGGACTTTGTGCGCCGGACGATAAAATTTCGATAACGAAGGGCTCTGGCGGTATTCTTGTTTTAAATCAAAAAGAGGCTAGGGAAAAAGACGAAGATCCCTGCATCCGTTGTGGGCGCTGCGTTTCTGTCTGTCCAATGGGGCTTAACCCATATTTATTGAAGCATTATTGCGATATAGGGGACTTAAAGTCAGCCGAGAAACTCAACGTTTTAGACTGTATGCTTTGCGGTTGCTGTTCGTTCGCCTGTCCCTCAAAGCGGTTTTTAACTGCCTCCTTTAAACATGCAAAAGATAAAATCGCATATTTAGCGAGGAAGGAGCAAAAATGAATCTTATGGTTTCAACTGCTCCGCATATTAGGAGCAATAATAGCGTGCGGAGAATAATGATAGACGTTTTAATAGCGCTTATTCCGACGACGATAGCCGGTTGTTATTTCTTCGGCATGAACGCGGTTTTTACTTGTCTTATATCTATGGCATCAGCCGTTTTATTCGAGTTTATTTGGCAAAAGATAGCTAAAAAGCCCGTTCGCATATCGGACTGTTCCGCTCTCGTAACGGGGCTTATCTTGGCTCTAAATTTACCGCCGCAGGTTCCGTTTTGGATACCTATAATAGGAAGCGCGGTTGCGATATTTATAGTAAAGCAGTTATTCGGCGGTATTGGCGATAACTTTTTAAACCCAGCTCTCGCGGCGCGCGCCGTACTTCTCGCTAGTTGGCCCGTGCGAATGACCGCTTTTATTTTGCCAAGCTGTTTTATGGGGACAGATGCGGTTTCGAGCGCGACGATATTGGCACCGAACTCAGCATATTCGGCATCGAACATGGATATGTTCATAGGAAATATTCCGGGATGTATAGGCGAAGTATGTAAGGCGGCGATACTCTTAGGCTTTATATACCTTCTTTTAAGGGGCGTTATAAAGGCGACTATTCCCGTTATATTTATGGGTGTCGCCGTTTTAGGATGTTATTTATTTACGGGTATCGCTCCGCTTACTACGCTTCTTTCGGGCGGACTTATGTTCGGTGCGGTATTTATGGCAACGGATTATACGACTAGCCCTATGACAACTTGGGGACAGGTTATATATGCGGCGGGCGGTGGTATTATGGTTGCTCTTATTCGTTCGTTTGGAGCATATCCAGAGGGTGTTACCTACGCCATATTGCTCATGAATATAGCGACACCGCTTCTCGATAAATATATAAAACCAAAGCATTATGGGGAGGTAAAGGCGAATGCGTGAAGTATGGAAACTTGGGCTAAAGCTCTTGATAATAACAGTGGTCGCCGGACTCGCGCTCGGGTTTACGAACGAGATAACGAAAGCGGCTATAGAAAAACAGGCGATAGCCGCGGAGGAAGCCGCGCGTAAAACAATTTTACCGGATGCCTCTGAGTTTGAAAAAATAGAAACTGTTCCCGATGGAATTGATAACGTTTATGTCGGAAAAATCAATGGTGAACCGGTGGGTTATATCGCGCAGATTACTGTGAAAGGTTACGGCGGACTTATCGAGGTCATGGTTGGAATGGACAATAAGGGAGTTATAACCGGAATAAATGTCGGTGGTGGAAAGTTCGCGGAAACGGCTGGTCTTGGAGCGAGGTCGAAAGAGCCTAAATTTATGAATCAATTTATAGGACTTACCCCCCCTGCCGTACTTAAAGAAAATGTAGATGCTATTTCGGCTGCGACTATAACGTCAACCGCCGTAGTAAACGCGGTGAATACGGCGAGCGAATACATTAAAACGTTGCTGGGTTAAGGAGGGCAATTATGAGTGAAAAAAGGAAGCTGTCGGGCGTTTTTATAAACGGCATAATAAACGAAAACCCGACGTTTAGATTGGTGCTTGGCGTTTGTCCAACCCTCGCGGTCACAACGTCAGCTATGAACGGAATAGGAATGGGTATTGCAGCAACGTTTGTACTTTTAGGCTCCAACGTCGTAATATCGCTGCTTAGAAATTTTATTCCGGATAAGGTGCGTATCCCCGCGTTTATCGTAATTATATGCACGTTTGTTACAATAATTCAGATGCTTTTGCAGGCGTTCCTTCCCTCCCTTTATGATAGTCTCGGTATATTTATACCGCTCATAGTCGTAAACTGTATAATTTTAGCGCGTGCGGAGGCGTTCGCAAGTAAAAATACTGTTTTGGCTTCGGCGGCGGACGGAATAGGAATGGGGCTTGGGTTTACTATTGCTATAACTTTTATCGGTATGATAAGGGAACTTATAGGAAACGGCTCTATATTTGGAATGACGGTTATGCCAAGCGGATTTGAACCTATGTTGTTATTCGTTTTAGCTCCGGGCGGTTTTATAACTTTCGGAGTATTGCTTGGGACAATAAATCTTATAACTAAAAAGAGGGAAAAGAAAAGGCTGATGAAGGAGGGAATTGAAGGATGACCATGAATGTTTTTTTGTTTTTCGTAGCCTGCGTTTTTACGAACAACTTTATTTTTTCAAGGTTTTTGGGCAACTGCCCATTCCTCGGAGTATCCTCTAAGGTCGAAACGGCGGTAGGAATGGGACTTGCGGTTACATTCGTTATGGGGCTCGCCTCCCTTTTCACGTGGGTCGTAAACGCTCTGATTTTAGTTCCGTTAAAAATAGAGTATATGCAGACGATAAGCTTTATACTCGTTATAGCGGGACTTGTTCAGTTCGTAGAGATGTTCGTAAAAAAATCCAGCCCGACGCTATATAAGTCTCTCGGGATATATCTTCCTCTTATAACTACGAATTGCGCTGTTTTGGGCGTTACGATACTCAATATAAGCGAAAATTACGGACTTTTACAATCGGTTCTGAACGGCGTTTTCGGAGCTCTCGGCTTTACTCTTGCTATCGTTTTGATGGCGGGGATAAGGGAGCGTCTCGAAACCTCGAAGATACCCGAACCTATGAAGGGCTTTCCAATATCCCTTGTTATAGCGGGACTTATGGCTATTGCATTCTTCGGATTTTCGGGCATGGGGGGAGGAAAATAAACTATGCAGATTGATTTTATTGCGATTTTAGTCGCCGTTCTCGTATTGGGCGCTCTCGGAGCCGCCTTTGGGATTATTTTAGGGATAGCGGGAAAAAAATTTGAGGTTAAGATCGACCCGCGTATTTCGGCTGTCCGCGAATGTTTAGGCGGAGCAAACTGCGGCGCTTGTGGCTTTGCCGGTTGCGATGCTTTCGCAGAGGCGGTTGTAAACTTAAAAGCATCGCCGAACGGATGTCCTCCGGGAGGGCAGGCTTCCGCGGAAGCCATAGGAAAAATTTTGGGTATTGATGTTCCCGTAGGTGAACCTATGGTTGCGCGGGTAATGTGCATGGGGACATCGGGGATTGCGAAAAAACGCTATGAGTACGATGGATATGCGAGCTGTAGGATAGCTACCAGTATGGCAGGCGGACCAAAACAATGCGCATATTCATGCATAGGTCTTGGAGATTGTATTGATGCTTGCTCATTTAACGGCATAAGTATAGAAGACGGGGTAGCTAAGATTGACGCGAATAAATGTAAGGGCTGTGGGGAATGTGTAGTAGAATGTCCGCGTTCGGCAATAAGGCTTACACCGCGTTCCGCTACGGTTAATGTTAGGTGCAGAAATGCGGATATCGGACGTACCGCGGTCAACGTTTGTATGAAAGCATGTATAGGGTGCAAGCGTTGCGAAACCGCTTGCAATGTTGGCGCGATATCGGTTGTCAACGGATGTGCTTCAATAGATTACGATAAATGCACTCGCTGTGGCGAATGCGCTAGAGTCTGCCCACGCGGCTGCATTACAGACGAAGTTAACGTTTAAACATGTATGTTTTTAGGCGCATGGAGGATATATACCGCCATGCGCTTTTTTTAATAAAACCGAAAGAATATTAGCTATACATGATGCGGGTGTATCAAGACCCATATCTGTACCAGCCCCGGATCAACAAGTCATTACGATTTTTTGAACGCGAACTGCGTATTTTATATTGTTGCTAAATATAAGAAGCCGTGTTATAATCGGAAAATTCTACAGATAATTTTAAAGAGAGATGGATAATTAGGAGGAGGTATTTTAATGAGACTGTCAGAGCTTATAAGATCACCCGAAAGCTTTGCGGGCGACGTTTTTGTTGAAGGGTTTATTCGGACTGTACGAGAGAGCAAAACCTTTGGTTTTATCGAGCTTAACGATGGCTCTGCCTTTAGAAGCATACAGGTTGTTTTTGACCGCGCGGATATTGATGAAACCGTGCAAAAAACATTGAAAACCGGAGCGGCGATATCCGTTTCAGGAGTGCTTGAGCTTACGCCAGAGGCACAGCAACCGTTCGAAATAAAGGCAAAGACGATAGAAATAGAGGGCGAATGCGACGGAGATTATCCGCTCCAAAAGAAAAGGCATTCGTTGGAGTTTTTGCGCACTGTTCAACACCTTCGCCCGAGAACAAATATGTTTTTAGCGGCATTTCGCGTTAGAAGTGTCGTTGCGCAAGAAATACATAAATTTTTTGACGCGCGAGGCTTTTTATATGTACACACTCCGATAATAACGGGGAGCGATTGCGAAGGTGCGGGCGAGATGTTTCAGGTAACTACTCTCGACCTCGAAAATATAAAAAAGGCACAAGACGGTTCTGTCGACTATACTGAGGACTTTTTTTCGCGGAGCGCAAATTTAACGGTCAGTGGGCAGCTTTATGCCGAAGCTTTTGCCCTTGCTTTTAGAGATGTCTATACTTTCGGACCTACCTTTAGAGCGGAAAATAGCTTTACGGCGCGACATGCGGCCGAGTTTTGGATGATAGAACCGGAAATGGC
Organism: Clostridia bacterium; assembly: GCA_036654235.1. Lineage (GTDB taxonomy): Bacteria > Bacillota > Clostridia > Christensenellales > CAG-138 > JAVVSK01. The sequence continues at coordinate 37,988 of JAVVSK010000012.1, forward strand.
TTTTTGCGACCTAAATATGGATATGGACGTTGCAGAGGCTATGGTAAAGCATATAATAAAGGCTGTTATGGAGCGCTGTCCCGATGAGATTAAGTTTTTTAACAGCTTCGTCGATGCCGAGCTTGAAGCTCGCCTAAACAATGTTGCGAATTCCGAATTTGCGCGTATCTCATATACGGATGCGATAGAGCAGCTAAAAAAAGCGGATGTTAAGTTCGAATACCCCGTTGACTGGGGTGTTGATATTCAAACGGAACATGAAAGGTATCTTACAGAGAAAGTTTACAAACGTCCCGTTTTCGTCTATAACTATCCGGCAGATATAAAGGCTTTTTATATGCGAATGAATGATGACGGAAAAACCGTCGCTGCGGCGGATCTCCTCGTTCCCGGTATAGGCGAGATAATAGGCGGGAGTCAGCGCGAGGAGCGTCTCGAAATTTTAAAGCAACGCATGGCAGAGCTTGGGCTGAGCGAAGATGACTATTCATGGTATCTTGATCTCCGTAGGTTTGGCGGTTGTAAACACGCGGGATTTGGACTTGGTTTTGAACGTATTGTTATGTACGTAACCGGAATAGCAAATATAAGAGACGTTCTTCCCTTCCCGAGGACGACGCGTTCCCTTGAAATGTAAATATTATGAATAACAATAAGCAGAGTGCGAGCGGGATTTTAATTCTGGTCGCACTCTGCTTGCATAAACATATGTGTTTTATGCATAAGCTCAAAAAGGCATTAACCCGGTATCTGTATAAACGGCGCAGCTTAAAAACGCCAAACACATTGATCATTGCAATTTTAAAATATATAGAAAAAAAGGACGGCACGCCCTTTAATCGGAGGAAAGTTACTTGAAAAATAAAGAAATTATAAGCCGGGTATTTTTAAAAACGATTATAACCGTAGTTATTAGTGTTATAGCTACGCTGATATTGTGCTACTTATTTGTTTTAAAGGACAATGTTTTAATGGATAAAGAAACGTTCTCTGCTATGTACGATACGCGCGTTCTTTCGGAAATAGCGGATGACATAGAAAATCAATTTTACGGTGAAGTAATACCTAGTAAAATGGAACTGGTTGACGCGGCGGCGCGAAAGATGGTAGATATGCTGAACGATCCATATGCCGAATATTATACGAAGGAACAGTATGAAGAATTTTTAAAGGGCTTTAACGGAGAATATGTCGGGCTGGGAATACTGATAGATGCGCCTAACGATGTCGGCGCGCTTATCGTTACGGTATATGAGGACAGCGCAGCGGAAAAAGCGGGAATGCAAAAAGGAGATATACTTATAAAGGCAAACGGTGTCGAGGTTGCTAATATTTCCATAGATGCTCTTTCCAATCTTTTATCGGGTGTCAAAGGCACTATTCTTGAGCTTGAATTAAAACGCGGCGACGAAACGTTAAACGTTAGCGCAACTATAGACGAGGTGAACGTAAAGCGGGTACATAGTAAAATGTTAAACAATGGGGGAAAAGAGGTCGGATATATAAGACTGGATATGTTTTCATCGAGTGCGTCAGATGAATTTAATGCGGCTATAAAGAGCCTTACGGATGGCGGGATGAAGGCTTTGATAATAGATATAAGGAATAATCCCGGAGGATCACTTTTATCGGTTGTAGATATATGCGACGCTATTATGGACGGCGGTGAGATAGTTAGGGTAGGGAGGAGCTACGACGAAGGGGACGTTTATTTAGCTAAATCCGGCGGCATTTCTCTCCCGATAACGCTGCTTATAAACGAAAATTCGGCATCTGCCAGCGAAATAATGGCGGCGGCTATGAAAGAACATGGGATTGCGACCCTAATAGGCGAAAGGACATACGGCAAAGGCATTGTCCAAACGACGTTGCCTTTAAACTCAAACGAAGGTTATTTTAAGCTGACTACGGACGCGTATTTTACGCCTAATGGAAATAATATTCATAAAATCGGAGTAGCGCCCGATATTGAACTGAAGCTTACTGATGCGCAAAAGTCGTTGGGCGATGCACTTTATGGAACGAAAGACGATTCTCAACTCAACTATGCTCTGGAAAACATATTCAAAGACTGATATTATAGCGGCTAATAAACAGCTTTTTTCTGCAATGACATTTTTTTAGGGGGTGGCGATAAAAAACGCCGCTCCTTTTTTAGCATAATAAATTTAACAGGTAAAAAGAAATGCCTTTTAGCCTAAAGCCGACATAAAACAGATAAATTTACAGTTCGTTAACAAATTAAGGGTTTCAAATGTGCTAAAATAAGAATATTGATATTTTTGGAGGGTCTGTGGGGAAAAACGATAAAACTAAAAGGCATAATAGCGTTACCGTACTTTTAATAATTGCGGCTTCGATAGTCGCTGTTATGTTGGTGCTCGGTCTTTCCTATAAAGCTATGATAAAGGGCGCTTTAAATATCGAAAGCGTATTGATAGATCCGGGGCATGGCGGTTCGGATCCGGGAGCGATTTCAACGGTAACCGGGGAACGCGAAAGCGAAATGAATCTTAAAATTGCGCGCATTTTACAAGCTGCGTTTGAAGATAGAAACGTAAATACGCAGATGACGCGTGAAGATGAAAATGCCTTAGCTAAAACTAAGGATGGGGATATGCAAAAGCGGCGCGAAATAATTTACGGAAGTAAAGCGTCAATATTTATAAGTATACATATGAATAGCTTTCCGGACGACGCGGAGATTTGGGGACCGCAGGTATTTTATCAGGAAAGTTCTGTTTCTTCGATGTTGCTTGCTCAAAATATTCAAGATGAGTTGAATCGAGTTACGGGCGGTAAGAGAAAGGCCAGTGCCGACCACCTTTACGTTCTAAATGGTGACCCGATGCCGGCGGTTTTGGTTGAATGCGGATTTTTAACAAATGAGAAAGAAGCGAAGCTCTTGCTTACAGATAACTATGCGGAGCTTATAACAAAGGCTATAGTTGACGGATGCAGATAATGCGCAATGTTATTGATAAGCTTATAAAAGAGGGTTGAATGATGAGAAATATTAAAAATAAAAACGACGGGAAAAGGTTTTTTCGGGTATTTAAAGACGGTGTAAAAAAAACGATTGCGAGCGCCGCTTATAGAACATCAGCTTTCGGAATTGCCGTTGCGACGGCGACGGGCGCGGTGCTCTTAGTTACCTCAGCTTTTTCGTCGCTATCTCCTGTATATGCAGAATCTTCTTCAGCAGAAGATGCTTCAAGCGGATATATCGCCGTAAATTACAATTCAAATGGCGAAGCACAGCAGAGAAGGGGAAAACCTTTCGAAATTCTTTCCGGAGCTTCGGACGGGGCGCCTGTTGAAGCGCGAGAATTCGCTTTTGGCGATATAAACGGATTTGTTCCCTCTGTTCAGGATCGCTTGGTTTCTCTTGGGTATCTTGATATTGACGAAACTACAATGTATTTTGGACCGGCAACAAAACAGGCGATAATCTATTTTCAAAGACAGAGCGGACTTTTCGAAACGGGTTCTGCGGATTTAACAACGATGGCGGCTCTTTTTTCAGACACTTCTGCTTTTTATGCTATGCAGGAGGGTTTCGAAGGTGAAGACGTTTTCGATATTCAGAAGCAACTTATCGATTTGGGATATTTAAAGGATGCTGACGCAACTTCATATTATGGAACGATGACCGTTGATGCGGTAAAGAAGATGCAGAGCAAAAACGTATTGCCCGTTACCGGTATTGTCGATTTAGAAACCTTAGATCTTTTATTTTCGCCGGAGGTAAAGGCAACCGAAGAAGCCGAAAAAAAGATAATAACTAAGGCGCGGATAAATAATTTTCTCGATGTTGCGTATGCGCAGATCGGAAAAAGCTACGTTAGAGGGGCGACCGGGCCGGGTTCTTTCGACTGTTCCGGTCTTGTTTACTATTGTTTGCGTCAGGCGGGAAGTTCTCGTGGACGGCTTAACGCGGCGGGATATTCGCGGGTTTCAAATTGGGATAAGATAACCTCCTATGGAGATCTCGAAAAAGGCGATTTAGTGTTTTTCCTTGACAGGGGCTATTCGAGAGTTGGACATGTTGGCATATATATAGGCGACGGGATGATGATAGATGCATCAACAAGTGCACATTCAATCGGAAAACGCAGCATATACCTGAGCTATTATACTTCCCGCTTTGTTTTTGCGCGCAGACCGTTTTAATCGGCAATATAGTAAAACAAAAAACTCTATTATACATTGATGAAGTGCAAAAAAAAGTAATCCCAAAACGAAAATCAAGCTTTTGTTTTGGGATTACTTTTTACTATGCTGTTTATAATTTGCCCAGTGGGTAAATTATAAACAAAAAAAGAAAATACAAAAAACAGTTCATAAGAAATCAACTGTGAAACTTCTTTTTTAATTCGGCGGCTAAAGGTTTTCTAAACCAAATAATGCCCGCGGTTACAATGAGAGTCGAGGAAAATATAAATATTAAATTGAAAAAACTAATATTGCCGATAATAAATACGCCAACCAATAAGGCTAAAAAAGAGCCGGATGTAATTTTTATAATGGGCAGTAGCGCGCTTTTTTGCGATTCAAATTTGCAAATGAATACAATACAAAGGATTAAGAGCGAAATCAAATACAATAGGGGAACGACGATAGTTGAAGCCCAACGGACGCTCGTTTCAATCATTTGAACAGTTAGAAGCAAAGCGCAAACCGGGAATACGACGGAAAACCATCGGGAAATAAAATTATTTTCAACTAAGTCCCAAGTAACATAGGATTTATAAAGCACCCATTGCGAAAATAAAACGTAAAGACACCAAGGTTTCCCGCCCAAATAAATATTAAGCCCTAAAGCAAGAAAAAAATAAAACATAAAAACCGCGGCAACGATTTTTCGGATTATATGCGGTCTTATTTTCGGAACTTTTATTTTAGGGTATAAATCATTTTTCATATAGATACTTCCTTTACTTCAATATCAAGCCCAAGGTCGCGCAAGTATTTTAGCATAGAATTTTCAAACTTGCTGTTCAACGTTACTTTTGTAATAGTCAGGACTAATTTATCGTTATAAGAACCCATCGCGCATCCCGCAATATTGACGGTAGTTGGACCTAATATAAAATCGAACATTTCGACTTTATCGTTAAAATCGCAATGGACAGTGCCTAAATTCGAAAACGTAGCGGTAACGGATTTTTCACCTAGAATTTTATAAACGGTTCTAAAAATAAAACCCTTAATAGACAACGGAATCTTTCTAACAAACGGATTATTTACAATTCCGTTTATCCAGCTTATTTTACTGTCCATATATTCTTTCGAGGTTTTAGCTTTTAATTCTTTCGCTACTATCGGTATAAGGCTATTAAAATCATTTATCTCTGAAACATCAAAGCAGAGTACGCCGTACATAGAAAAATTGAGTAGGGAATGTGAAGGGTAAAACTTTCGCATATTGACGGGTACATCTACATGTATTTCGCCTTTTTTCTTCGTCACGGCCGATTTTGCGCTTAAAAGTATAGCGGAGAGCATTATAACGCTAAGTGTGGTATTATGCTGTCTTGCAATATTCAACAACTCGTTGGCGGACATAATATAATGGCATAATTTTGCGGGTTTTATCTGTGTCACACGCCCTTTTAAATGCAAAGCTTTTTTTTCGGCGAGAGTTTGTTTATTTAACGCCTCGTCAACAGAAGGAAAAGCGTTTACAAATTCCGAAGCATCGGGCGTGCCGGAAACATCAAATATTTCGGGATCTGATTTAATATCTTCACCTAATAGCTTAAGATATTCCGCAATCAATGTTTTTAAAAAGACGAGCGCCCCGGCTCCGTCGCTAAGCGCATGGAATGCCTCAAGCGAAATTCGATTGCCGTAATATTTTATTTTGAAGTTCGGAGAATAACCGCTGCTTATGTCAAAAGATGAGCATGGCATATATTGTTCAGGCTCAACAGGGAAAAAAACGCGGATAGCATCCAAATAATGCCAAAAGACACCCTTTCTCAAAGTCGAAGAAAATATAGGAAACCTTTTCATAGTAACTAATAGAGCAATCTGTAGGATGGGTTCAATAATCGGCATTTTTAAATAAGCAGAAACGCGAAACAGCTTTATATTTGCATATGTCATAGAAAGCGGATATACTTTCGCGGCATTATCCAACTGATACCATTCGTTTAAATCAGGTGTTTTATAAAAATCACCCAAAGGGTCATCGCCAAAGCGCGAAATAGCTTCTTTTATTGTTATTCCAATATCATCGAAATACGCAAATGCTTTTTCAAAAGCTAAAATAATGGCATTGCAATCTCGCGGAGACAATGTCATTGATTCCTTTAATTTTAATAAGTATTTGGTCTTTAAATTATCCTGATTCATGGGTTCATTCTTCATAGTTGTCCTTCATTGTAGCCATTATAGGCTATTTTCCCGATATTTATTTTTGGTTATTCGTTTCGCAACGACAAATATGATTTTAATCGCCGATTGTTTCCATTCGAAACTCTAAAAACATTTCTTATTAGTAGGCAGACTGTTTTAAGAGGATTCATTTTATTAAAACAACCCGTGAGAAACGTTTTTATTAAATTTGCGGATGATAAATTCTCACTATACATTTATACCATAAAAAAAGAAATAAGTCGATTGTTGTATGGGATAAAATTGTACATTTAATGATTTGAAGCATAATTTATAGTTGTTAATATCAAATAGCTGCGGAATATGCTATAATGCTGTTGCAATAATAACGGTCACGTTATACGTGCGATTTTTCTAAAAAAACGATCCTGAAAACCTATGCACTAACGAATCTAAAACAAATAACGAAAAGCAAAAAATAAAAAAGGAGATGTCTATGCAAAAGATATTGTTCCCCGGCGAAATGACGCAATATGCGGAATTTATTGATCCGGAAGTGGTGAGATATATAAGTCAGGGACAAACGCAGGCGTTTGAGAGCTTTGAAAAATTCACCCTATTGGCTTTTGATTGGTACAATATTGGCAACCCGGAAAGTACGACGGCTAAGATATTAATTTATTTTGATAAAGAAAATTTATTTTTTCTGTGTGAAAATGAAAAAGCAGTAGGGGCGATAACCGAGTTTTTTACAGCAGGACTATCCAACGAAAAAGCGTTGTATTCGTTTTTTGTTGGTCTACTAAAAAACGATATGAACTATCTCGATAATTTTGAGAGCGAGATTACTAATGCGGAAAACGATGCTCTGAAAAACTTCGGGAAAAGTTATCTCGAAAAAATCGTCCAATATCGAAAAGAGTCTCTTCGCCTTAAACACTATTATGAGCAGCTCGACGCGATTTTCGATAATCTCGTCTGCAATGAAAACGGACTTCTTTCTAAAGACTCTGAACGTCACCTTTTTGTTTTACATAACAGGGTAGAACGATTTTATCATAGTGCTTTAAATATTCGTGATTATATTACGCAAATGCGCGAGGCGTATCAGGCGCAAATCGATATCGAACAGAATAATATAATGAAAATTTTTACTTTGATTACCGCTGTATTTTTGCCGCTAACTCTATTGGTAGGTTGGTATGGAATGAACTTTATAAATATGCCGGAGCTTACTTGGCAATTCGGATATCCGGCGGTTACGGTGTTTAGCATTTTGCTTTGCGTTGGGCTGGTTGTCTATTTTAAACGCAAAAAATGGTTTTAAACCAGAATTTTGTAGGGAAAATCCCGCCTCATTAGTGCCGAGGCGGGATTTTTATTAAGCTTAACCGAAAGAGTCCGCATGTTGGAAATTTATTTTTATTCGACGGAGCGGGCAGAAGGCTTAAACATGAAGTTTTCCCGAACGAGAGCAATAAATGCTTCATAGTCATTTGCGTCGAAAGAAAGATAAAGGTTACGAAAGGTCATGCAATTGTTGATATTATCGCTCCCGGCAAAATTATATGCGACATTTAAGAGCTTTATCGTGTTAACCGTACCGTCCAGCGAATTGTAATCTGTCCTTACGCTTTTTTTCAATAAAATCAAAAGCTTATTCGCGTTTTCCCGTGAGATATAGCCTTCCGGTTTATCTTGCTTCATATTATCGGGCTGAGATTCTATATAGCTGTCGAATATTAAATTTACATTATTTATCTCGCTATCTTCAAGAACCTCAAAATTGAGGTTAAGACCGTCTTGTGTATTGCTGCTAAGTGGCATAGACGGCATTGCCATAAAGCTTTTCATAGCTATATCGTCAAGCTCTTTGCAGATTTCTTTATATTTAGCCGTGCACTCTTTCATTGAGGTTAAAATAGCAAATCTTGTGGAGTAAGGTTTATGATTATATTCCCCTTTAACCTGGATTCCCCAGTCGGCGGTGTCATATTCATCCGTGCATTCGGTAATGACCGCTATTTTTTCCGCATCGGACAGAGCCGCAAAATCGCGTTTAAAGAGATTATACAACTCCTCCGTCGCAACCTTACTTAGAGTATTCCCATTATCTGAAAAAACATATTTAAGCGTTACGGTATCATCCGGGGGAAGTTCAATTAAGGCATTCGTATACCTTTCGTCGCTTGTCATTATAGACATAAGCACATCATAGTCCCGTTGACTTAAACATACGATACGCATAAAAGTATCGCCGTTTTTACCTATGAAAATTAAAGGCTGGCTAATCGGGAATCTCAATGAGGTATTTTGGGAATATAAAGTGTTGAGTTTTACCATATTGACCGTATTGCTAAGCGCTTTCGAGGCTATTTCTTTAATTTTTTCATTCTCATATCGAACATTCGCTACCGCTATGCTGGAATAATCATCGTTATTGCCGGTAACGATAGAGATAGCCGATATATCCGCGGCGCTCGGTGTTTTATTAAGTTCAATTTGCGCTATGCCTTTAATACTGAAGAAAAATGCGAGACTTACAGCGAGGCTTACGAGGTAAAACGGAGCGCATTTAAGCATTTTTTTTGCGCTTTTCGTCGATATAAGCTCGAACAAAAAGTACGTTAAAAGTGAAAGTACAATGAGAATGTAATAGGCAATCGGAGCATCGAATCCGCTTCTGTTATTAATAAAATATGCCAAGAGAAAAAGCGGTGGCAAAGATATAGCGATGCGATATGCGTGATTCATCAACTTTCCGGAGATAGCTTTATCCACCGTTTCGGACTTTCTTTTAACAAAAGCAAGCATCCCAAAGAGAAAATAAACGATAGATAAAATGAACGTATATATAGTTGTCGTAACGTTATACATAATAGAATTTAATCCGGCTTCACCCGTAAAGAAAGTCGTTAAAAGATTAAAAACCACGGCAACGGGGTAATTGCAATTCGGATTTAAAAAGGCCATTGAGTTTATATTGGGGATTATCGAAACAAGATTATATACGCCAACATAAATCAAGGTCAATGTAAAGCGCGGAAGAAAGAGAATCAGCATTGCCAAAACGAAATTAGATATCATTGTTCCCGTAAGTGAGCAGGCGAGAGCGGAGCACATTAGTATAAGGAGCGCGCCCGCGAGATTAGAAAAGATCATAAGGTAAAGATCAATGGCTACGACCTTAGCACCAACTATTGACGCGCCTAAAAACGTAAATGCAACTATTAAGAGCATTGTAAATACTATCCAAGTCAGCGACGAGGAAATTGCGCTTATGAAGATAGAACGTCTTGAAACGGGTAAACTGTGATAGAAATCGCTTCCGTTTCTCTTGTTTAAAAATGAAAATGCGCGAAACGGAAGGCATATTCCAGCGACGAACATATAAAACATTAAGACGTTTCCGGCAATAGACATATTAAATATAACGTCTAAACCGGTTTCGTCAATTTTATTTTGATTGCATATTTCGGCAAGATTAAAAACAATAAAAGTACAAAATATCAGGGAGAGAACTAATAGGATGCAGCCGACCATGCGTTGTTGCTTGAGCATATTTGCATATAGTTTTCTATTAAAAAAAGTTTTTTTCATATCTTTTACCTTTACACTAAAACGTCATTAAATTCATAGCCAAGAGCGTCCATTTCGTAAACGAAAACTTCCTCGAGAGAAAGCGGAAGTATTTCAAACAGCGTCGGCTTCATGGCTCTTATCTTTTTTTCCGTCTCAATCCTATCGCCGCGAACAATAAGCGTTGCAACGCTTCCGAGGCGAGAAAAATTGAGAATATCTATTCCGTCAAACTTTTCCTTATTGAACGTTTCGTCAAAAGCAACTTGAACTTTAAAGAGCGCAGTCTTTAAATCCTGAACATCGCTTTCAAATATAACGCCGCCCTTATGCAGGAGCGCCAGTTGATCGCAGGTATCTTCGAGTTCGCGCAATGAATGACTCGTTATAACGGCTGTAACGCTCCTTTCGCAAACATCGTTATAGAGAGCTCTTTTTACGAGGTTTCGCATAACGGGATCCAACCCATCGAAGGTTTCGTCAAAAAATATGTATTCAGTCATGCAGGAGAGAGCTAATATCGTCGCCGCCTGTCTCCGCATACCCTTAGAAAAGGTGTTTAAATTTTGGGTTGGATTTAAAGCGAAAGCCTTTGTCAAGGTATCGAAACGTTCGCATGAAAACCGCTTATAAACGCTTCTATAAATGTCACGCATAGAAAGCATATTTGAATGCGGAAGAAAATAAGAATCATCCGAGACGAATACAAAACGCGATTTTGCGATTGGATTGTCAAAAACTGATTCTCCATCTATAGTAACCTCGCCGCTATCCGCTTTATATATTCCTGTTATAAGGCGCAAAAGCGTTGATTTCCCGGCACCATTACTTCCGACGAGACCATATATACAGCCTCCGGGTATAGTGCAACTCAATTTATTAAGCGCAGTAAAATTTTCAAATTTCTTTGTAAGCTTATTTACAACTATCATATTTTCCTCCTATGATACCGAATATGAATCTCATTTATTAAATTCCTCCTTAACCGTTGATATTATAAAATTCAGCTCAGCTCCTGCAAGTTTAAGCTCACTAACTATGACCTTTAAAGGTTCTAAAAGCTTTAACTTTTCTTTCATAACTATCGATTTTGCACCAACCGCGATAAACCTTCCGCTCCCGGGTACGCTGTAGCTGATTTTTTGTCGCTCAAGTTCAATATAAGCTTTTTGAAGCGTATTCGGATTAACGGAAAGCAACACAGACATAGATCTAACGGATGGTAATTGCTCGTTTTCTTGTATATTACCCAAAAGTATATTCCGCTCTACCTGCTCTATGAACTGCTCATATATCGGATTTCTCGATTGCTTGTCGATTATTGGGAAAAACGTCGTTTTTCCTTCTAAGGTTATATCTTCACTCAATATAAAATCTCCTTTCCTTAAAAATACAGTATTATATGTACTAGTCATAATAATACAGATAAGGTTCAATATTGTCAACAGAAATTTTAATATATTTTTTCAACGTTTATGATTGGACGTGATAAAAAGAAAATTCGGAGATTTAGGATATCATATTGAAAACTGTGTTTAAATTCAACAAAGATGGGTATAGTTGTTAGAAGCGCGCATATACATAGGTAAACCTTTGAATAAGGAGTAAAAAACAAATGTTAGAAGACAACAACCGCGCATTAATTTCGGGTAACGTGGTGAGCGAACCAATTTTTGACCATAATCTTTACGGGGAAAACTTTTTCTGTTTTGATATCGATGTTCTGCGAAAAAGCGGGGTTTTCGATACAATAAAAGTTACCATATCGGATAGGCTATTTGATCCGTTCGCTTTGGCAATCGGGGAAAACATTGCTATGCAAGGGCAACTGCGATCTTATAATAAACATATCGATAACGCCAACAGGCTTATAATAACTTTTTTCTGTAAGCAGTTTGAGCGGGTCGAGAATCCGGAAAACGTAAATGATATTACATTAACAGGATACATCTGTAAACCAGTTATATATCGTACAACGCCATTCATGCGCGAAATAGCGGATATTTTAATCGCGGTAAATAGATCCTACAGCAAATCGGATTATCTTCCATGCATAGTTTGGGGTCGAAACGCGAGATATGCGAGCGAGCTGTCCGTCGGTACGGCACTTACGATAACCGGGCGAATTCAGAGCAGAAAATATCAAAAACAGATTACAGAAGCTACGGTAGACGAACGCACCGCTTACGAAATTTCATGTTCAAGCATAATTACTCTCGAGATATAAAGTGATTTTATGAAAATTCCCAAAGCAAGTTCCGCTTTAATTTTCTTAGAGGAACTTAGTTTGGGAATTTACTGTTTTACTTAAAAAACAATATATTGCAGTTTGCGTTCGCTTTTAAGCATACCGGTCTTGACAAACGTTGCAGGTTGGATTATTATTTATTAGCCGGAAAGCGTTGTTGGATAAGCCTTTGGTTGTTAGTGTTGCCGCTATTTGCGGTTTACACCCCTAAAGCGTTTTGCTTGCGGGTGTAGCTCAGTGGCAGAGCGTCGGCTTCCCAAGCCGATAATGTGGGTTCGATTCCCATCACCCGCTCCAAAGCCGAGGCTAAAAACTCAACGCAAAAATTTTGTTGGAGGGAAAAATGGCAAAGCAAAAATTTGAAAGAACGAAGCCGCATGTAAATATCGGCACAATAGGTCACGTTGACCATGGTAAAACGACTTTAACGGCGGCGATAACGATGGCGCTTTCGCAAGAGGGTAAGGCTTCCGCAATGCGTTACGACGAAATCGATAAGGCACCGGAAGAGAAGGCGCGCGGAATTACGATAAACACGTCACATGTTGAATATGAAACCGACTCGCGTCACTATGCGCACGTTGACTGCCCGGGGCATGCTGACTATGTT
>JAVVSK010000013.1:0-47724 GCA_036654235.1 Clostridia bacterium
ATAGAAAACCCTACGGCGATAAGCCCTATGGCGATAGAAAGCCCTACGGCGATAAGCCCTATGGCGATAGAAAACCCTACGGCGATAAGCCTGCCGGGGATAGACCTTCCTATGGCGATAAAAAACCTTACGGCGATAAGCCCTACGGCGATAGAAAGCCCTACGGCGATAAGCCTGCCGGGGATAGACCTTCCTATGGCGATAGAAAGCCTTACGGCGATAAGCCCTATGGCGATAGAAAACCCTATGGCGATAAGCCTATCGGTGATAGACCTTCCTACGGCGATAGAAAACCTTACGGCGATAAGCCTGTCGGTGATAGACCTTCCTATGGCGATAGGAAACCCTACGGCGATAGAAAACCTTATGGCGATAAGCCTGCGTACATGGAAAAGCCGCGCGAAGAACGCCCGGCGGTTGACGTTGCTCCCGCCTACATAAATCGGGAGGACGAGCTTCCGTACATGATAATGGGTAGAAATGCGGTAAAGGAAGCCTTAAAGAGCGGCCGCTCTATTGATCGTATATTAGTGACAACTGAACAGGATGGTTCTTTAGGTGAGTTGGTATCGTTAGCCAAGGATAAAAATATAATAATCCGCGACACCGATAAGAAAAAACTCGATGAACTCTGCTTACCTTTCGGTCATGGTGGAAAGTCCGGAAATCATCAGGGTATAATCGCCCTCGTTCCGGGCGTTGAATATTGCGAAATAAGCGATATTTTAAACGTTGCTAAGGAACGCGGCGAAAAGCCGTTTATTGTGCTTCTTGACGGAATTATGGATCCCTATAATATGGGTTCTATAATAAGAAGTGCTGAATGCGCTGGTGCGCATGGCGTTATTATTCCCAAACGCAGGAGCGCGTCTATAACCGCCGCCGTAAGTAAAACTTCGGCGGGAGCGGTAGAGCATATAAAGATAGCTAAAGTAGTTAACTTAACGGGCGCTATAGATAGGCTTAAAGACGAGGGAATATTCATTGCCGGAGCCGATATGGAAGGCGAATCTATGTATGAATCGCATCTCGACGGCGCTATCGCTCTCGTTATAGGCGGAGAAGCGGAGGGAATCGGAAGATTGATACGGGAAAAGTGCGACTTCATGGTGAAAATTCCGTTGCATGGTAATATTGAGTCGTTAAACGCATCGGTTGCGGCATCGGTACTCATGTTCGAAAAATGCAGAGCGGACAATTCAATTAAACCTAAGGTTGCGTCTAAGCCTAAGCCATTGCCGATACCCGAGACAATGACCGTTGAAGCAGTTTCCGTTGCCGATATTGCGACGACATCTACGCCACAGATTCAAGAGTAACGTTAAAATTTAACAATACTCATTAATCAGTAAAAAAACGAACCTCCGTCTTATCTGTCTTTCCCATTTTCCCCCTATGTTGTTCGTTTTTTATTTTTCCATTCATTCATTAAGACAAAAAGGTCGATGCCTCGTTATGCATCGACCTTTTTGCTTTTAGAGAAAGTTGGTAAAACTAAAAGACGTGATTGGATTTATCTCAAAATATGAAAACAATTTGACATAAAATGCGCTTTCCAATATAATACAATCTAGGGGGACAAGCGGAATATTGGATGGAAAAAATCGGAGGTAGCTATGATTTCTTTAAAAAAACGGGCTATTGCTGTTTTGCTTGCGGTTATTTCTATGGTTTGTTTACTGCGCGTTTACCCCGCAAGTCCACATGCCGTAGGTTCGGATATTAAACAAGGGGTGGATCTAAAAAGTATGCCTCCCGAATTTTTTGCGCACTCGCCGTCCCATAAAGACCCGAATCAAACACCTACGCCTACACCGACATCGACGCCTACGTCGATGCCTACTCCTACACCGACATCGACGCCTACGCCGACGCCGACGCCTACACCGACGCCGACGCCGATTCCTACTCCTACATCGACGCCTACACCGACGCCGACGCCGATTCCTACACCTACATCAACGCCTACTCCTACACCGACACCGATGCCTACACCTACATCGACGCCTACACCTACATCGACGCCTACGCCTACACCTACGCCTACTCCTACGCCGACACCGACGCCGACGCCTACACCGACACCTACGCCTACACCGACACCTACGCCTACACCGACGCCGATGCCTACGCCGATTCCTACACCTACACCAATTCGCGTCACGGGCGTTTCAATAGAACCTGAAACATTAAGTTTATATGTTGATCAAAGTGCCAAAATTAAAGTTGTCATATATCCTTCGAATGCGGCAAATAAGAAGTTCACATTGATAAGTTCTAACCCCGCCGTCGCAAGAGTCGAAAACTCAACCGTTTTTGCTGTATCACAAGGGCTGACGCTTATAACGGTTACAACGGAGGACGGCGGCTTTAGCGACACATGTACGGTCACGGTTCGAATTTTAACTCATCGCGTCGTATTTTTAGACAGAGACGGAAGCGTTATTGATGAGCAACTTGTCGAGCACGGAAAACCGGCGACAGAACCAAACGTTATGCAGCATAATGGCTATGCATTTTCAGGATGGGATAAAGATTTTTCATGCGTCATATCGGACATGACGATAAAAGCGCTCTATTCGACTATAGTATATAGCATAAGTTACGTTACCTTAGGCGCGACTCTTCCCGAAAACGCGCCTACTTCCTATACTATCGAAAACGCATATATTACCCTCCCAATTTTAGAGCGTTTGGGCTATAATTTTTCGGGCTGGTTTCTAAATTCCGAATTTACGGGCGATGTGCAAGTTGGAATACCGGCGGGATCGTTCGGTAATTTAATATTCTACGCAAAATTCAACACAATAATATATACGATAACTTACAACCTTAGCGGCGGCGAAATAGCGGCGGACGCTCCACGTAACTTTACGATCGAAAGTGATGATATAGTTTTGCCTACGGCGGAAAAGCGCGGCTTTAGCTTTGTCGGATTTTATGAGAATCAGGACTTTTCCGGAACGCCGATATCCGTAATCCCCGCGGGAAGCATAGGAAACCGCGTTTATTACGCACGTTTCAATATTCTTATATACCATATTTCATATGAATTAAACGGCGGTATAAATCCGGATAATGCACCGACCTCGTACAATGTACAGAGCAACACGGTTGTTCTGCCGCTTCCGGAAAAACGCGGATATAACTTCGCCGGATGGTACGATAATAGTGATTTCTTGGGAGACATATGGGTAGGAATCCCCAAAGGATCTATAGGCGACCGCGTTTTCTACGCTAAGTTTACGATAATCCATTATTCTATAAATTACGTTCTTAACGGGGGCGAGCTTGACCCAACCGCCGTTACCGAATATACCGTAGAAAGCGATACGATAACGCTTTTAAGACCAACTAAATATGGTCATTTTTTTGGCGGATGGTATCAAAATCCGGAGCTTACGGGGATAACCGTTTCAAGGATAGAAAAAGGTTCAACGGGTGACCTAACGCTCTATGCAAAATGGAACCGAAATCTATATACGGTAACGTTTTACGATCAGGACGAAACGACTGTTTTAAAAACGGAACATGTTTTGCATGGGGATGCCGTCTCCCCGCCTCCGGCGAATGAGTACTACGGTTTTAATTTTTTACGTTGGAGCGAAGATACCTCCGCCGTATACAGCAACCTAAACGTATATCCGATATATGAGAGGGATGAGTTCATTGTTCGCTTTTTCGACTACGATTATAAAGTCTTAAAAGAAGAATATGTCGAATACGAGTCTTTCGCGACCGCACCGGAAACGCCTCCGCATGACGGACTTGAATTCGTATTTTGGAGCGAAGACTTTTCATATGTAACTAATAACATGGATGTCGTCGCGGTATACCGCGTCCTTGAAATACCCGAATATCTACCTATAAGCAATGATTTATATCTGCTTTCAAACGACGTTGACAGCGGAAACGACTATATAATGGTCGCGATGAACGATAACGGAGAAGCTTTTGCTCTTACAAATATGGAAAAGCAAGGCGGCGGACTTTGGGGTATGGAGGTAATCATAACGGATAACGTCCTTACGCTCCCCGCCAATTCACCCGTAGGTCTATCTGACGCGCTCTTTAGCTTTAGCGGTGACGAGGTAAACGGGTATTCAATATTATGCTACGCAAACGGAAACGCCCTATCCGTTTTAGACGGCTATCTAACGACGGAGGGAAGCGGCGGAAATTGGTTCTACGACTCTATCAATAAATCTTTTCGATATATTCCGGATAATAAATACATAAACTATGACGAAGCAGAGGGCTCTTTTAACGTAAACGGAAGCGCAATAACCGAAATTTTTCTCTATAGAAGAATACCGGTTCGCGCAAGCTTTATTCGCGTTCCCGCTCCGGTATTGGGTAAATATTACGCGATAGCGGCGCGTGGTGAGGATGGGTCGGTTTACGCAATAAGCGGAACGGATTGCGCCGTTGGGTTAAAGGGCGTTTTAGTATACGTTAAGAACGATGTTCTTACTTTTTCGGACGATACGAACGAAAAGGATATAATTTTTCGTTTTACAAACGGCAATAATACTAAGGGCTATTTTATAAAAAATATGACTACGAGGGGGTATTTGAACGTTCTCGACGGGAAGCTCCGCGCGGATATGCCCTACGTCAATGCCGGATATTTCGTCTATATGCAGCATCCGGAAACCGGGCGGAACGTTTTACACGAGTTAATTTCAATGACTTATTTAATGTACAACGAAAACGGAAATTTCGCCGCGACCGATAGGGGATTTACCGAGATAATGTTTTTCGAACGACGTGAGCTTAACGGAATAACCGGGGACGTTAATGAAAACGGATTTGTTAATTCGGGAGATGCCTCGCTTTTACTTAAATCCATATCGGGAATAGTTACATTAAGCCCTAAGCAGAAAGAAAAGAGCGACGTTAACGGAGATGAGATTATTAATACGGGTGACGTTTCTATGATACTTCGCTATCTTATAGGGTTGGAGGATTGGTTGGGTTAAACTTTCGCGCTCTTATTAACTCTGACCCAATTTTATTCCCCTTCCTATACTCAAATTTATAAAATATACTTTAGAAATAAAAACGCGGATCTTTTTTACCGTATGAGCGACATTTTGCCGAGCTACATAAGCCGTTGCATTTGACATTGATAAAGTTCATAAATAGAATAGGTAGCGATACTAATCGAAAAGAGGCTTTATAAATGGAAAATAAAAAATGTTTTTACCGGATCTGCTCTCTTAGTAGAAAAACCCTCGTCGCTTTGTTTATAATGGCCATTGCCATAAGCGCAACCTCAATAGCCGTAAGCTACGTTATGTATACCGGTACGATAAATAAAAGATATTCCGGTCTCTGTGAAAACGTTGCCGAACTAACTGCTCAAAAAATCAATGCGGATATGGTCGATACCTATCTTTCCACCCTTAAAAGCGACTCCGAATATGAAGCCTCGACAAGAGAATTGCGCGAAATTCTAAACGCTTTCCCCGACGTTTATTATATATATGCATATCAGTTTCGGGAGGACGGGTGTCATGTCGTATTCGATCTTGATGCCCTTACTATTAGGGGGCTTCCTCTCGGAGAAAGCTTTCCCTTTGATGCCCGATTTGAGAAAAACGTCCCCGCCTTCTTAAAAGGAGAACAGATAGATCCTATTGTAACCGACGATAAATATGGATGGTTTCTCACCGTCTACCAACCCCTTTTTAATAGTGCCGGGAAATGCGTCTGTTATGTCGGTGTCGGAATGGCTATGAACGACGTTTCAGGTGACCGTGCGCTTTTCATGAGCAATGTCATAGCTTTTACCGTCTTAACGGCATTTTTAATAACGATATTGTGCGTTTTATATACTAAGAAAAAGATAGTCAACCCTATAAACCGTCTTTCATACGCGGCCAACGAATTTGCCGGGGGGATTGATGATGACGCGAAAAAATATGCAGATGCTATATATGCGCTCAACATAAAAACCGGCGACGAAATCGAAAACCTATATGGATCGGTATCCAATATGGTATCCGACGTTATGCAATATATAAACGCCCTTAACGAAAAAACCGCCGAAGTTGAAAATAAGGCTGACATAATATCGAAGCTTCAAACCAATATCATAATGAGCTTCGCGAACATGATTGAGAGCCGCGATAATAATACAGGGCATCACGTTATACGAACCATGGCATATGTCAAAGCGATAGCGCTTGAACTGATGCGAATGAACGAATTCCCCAATATAATGAATGAACAATATTACGATAATCTTTGCCGAAGCGCACCGCTTCATGATATAGGAAAGGTTAAAATATCCGATATAATCTTAAATAAGCCCGGACGCTTAACTCCCGATGAGTTTGACGAAATAAAGCAGCATACTCTCTACGGAAGCGATATATTAAAAAGCTCTATGGAAGGAATAGAGGGAAATAATTATTTAACTATAGCCAGAGATATGGCGCTATATCATCATGAAAAATGGGACGGAACGGGCTATCCGTTGGGAATGGCAGGGAATAAAATCCCGCTTTGCGCTCGAATAATGGCGGTTGCCGACGTTTTTGATGCACTAACTTCGAAGCGAAGCTATAAAGACCCGATGAGCTATGATACCGCTTTCTCGATAATAGAGAAGGACGCGGGAACGCATTTTGACGTTAGAATAGTTGCGGCTTTTATGCGCATCCGCGACGAGATAATAATTTTAGCGAAGGGTATGGACTTTTAATGGATTCACTTTGCCGCGCCTGTCCGCGCGAATGTAACGCTTTAAGGCCTAAAGAAATCGGCTTTTGCGGCGTTGCCGACTCAAAAATCGCGAGGGCAGCTTTACATTTTTACGAAGAACCGCCGATAAGCGGAACGCGCGGTTCGGGCGCGATATTTTTCGTCGGCTGCAATATGCGCTGTGTATTTTGCCAAAACAGCGAAATCAGCGCAAACGCATTTAACGGTAAAACCGTCAACTCAAAACAGCTTTCTAAAATTATGCTAAAGCTTCAAGATTTAGGTGCGCATAATATAAACCTCGTTACTCCCGCCCCGCATCTTAAGCTCATCGCGGAAGCGATCGTCAACGCTAAAAGCGCGGGGCTTTCTATCCCCATCGTTTACAATACAAATGCCTATGAAACTGTAGCCGCTATAAAGAGCCTTAATGGGCTGGTCGATATATTTTTACCGGATTTAAAATACATCGACCCCGCGCTTTCGGAAATGTTTTCAAAAACGCGCGATTATTTTAAGTTCGCTGCTCCGGCAATAGACGCTATGTTTAATATGGTCGGCGATTTAACTTCGGACGAAAATAATATTGCTAAAAGCGGAGTTCTTATCAGGCATCTCGTCCTCCCCGGATGTCTCTCTGAATCACGCCGAATTCTAGACTATATCAAGGAAAGCTACGGAGCCTCCGTCCATTACTCTCTTATGTGCCAATATTTCCCCGCATATCGCGCAAATAATTACCCCGCAATAAACAGAAAACTGACTCAGGGCGAGAGAAAACGAATAATCGAATATGCGATTTTCAAAGACCTGACTAATGGGTATATTCAGGATTTAGAATCAGCTAGTGAATTTTACGTTCCAAGTTGGGATTTAACGGATGACAATTAACGAAGCGCGCGTCTACGCGAAAAAAAGACTTGAACTTATAAGTACGGAAGCTTTGTGTGAAGTTAAGCTCATATTTATGCATATTTTAAACTGTGACGCATCCTCTTTGTTTTTACGGGGAAAAAACGAGATGACGGAGCTGCCTCTCCTTGAAAAAATTCTTGAACGCCGCGAAGCTCATGAACCGCTCCAATATATACTTGGCGAATGGGAATTCATGGGTCTGCCTATCAAAACGGATGGGCGCGCGCTTATTCCGCGCACCGATACGGAAACGGTTGTTCTCGAAGCTATCTCCCTCTTTCGTAAGAACGGGTTTAGGAGCGTACTTGATATGTGCTGCGGAAGCGGCTGCATCGGCATAGCTCTCGGACATTTTTTAAAAATTGAAATTGATTTTTCCGATATAAGTGAAGGCGCTATCGCGCTGTCGCAATTAAATTCAGAGTTGAACAGCGTTAAGGGTCATTTTTATATTAGCGATCTGTTTTCCGAAATAACTAAAAAATATGATATGATAGTAATAAACCCTCCATATTTATCTGAAGCCGATATGGAAAAAATAGACATTGAACTTTTATTTGAACCAAAAAACGCTCTCTTCGGCGGCATAGATGGCTTAGACTATTATAGACGAATAAAAGACGAGGCATATGCACATTTAAATGAGAACGGTGTCCTCATAATGGAAATAGGCGCAAATCAGGGTGCATCTATTAAAACACTTTTTAATGGTAAAATAATAAAGGATACTAACGGATTAGATCGCTGCGTTATCGCCGTCGATAATCCTTTGCACCTCTTTTGACCATTCCGGAGGAAGTATCGAATATAGCTCGGTTATCAGCATATAAAGTTCTATCGCCTTTTTTATTTCATCGCTAATATCGAAAAATTCATCGCAAAGCTTACTCATAGGATTAATATCTGAAAAGTTTCCATTATATTCTTTTAGAAAATATTCCGACATATTTTCTAAAATTGCCTTTGTTTTATCCAAAAGAAAGTCGTAATGCTCGGCGAGATTTTTTCCCTCTACTTTTTCTCCTTTCATAAGCTTTGAAAGTTTTATAAGTATGCCAAATATGGTGATCATTCGGTCGTCGAATAACGCAACAAAATCATCTTCGAACAATGCGTCACGATATACGTTCCCATGTTCTGTTTTTATATCCATTGCAATGTCGCTAAGGGAAATAACATTATCGCCCATTTTATTTTGATAAGGTCTATTTCTTTCGTCAAATGGCGCATCGTTACCTTTTTCCGTATAAAAAACAGTGAATTTTTTTCTATCTTTATCCGTCTTTATGCAACAGCAGGATAAAAAAGCCTCTACAATTTTTCTGTATTCTTCTATTTCCATAGGTAATAAAGTCACTTTAGAAGTACTATCTTTTACATATTTGTTGTTTACATAACCATCTTTGGAATTACATTTTTTATTTGGCATACGGTTTTTCCTCTGTAATTTTTTTATCTCCAAAGGATATCTTGACTCAGAAAGACCAATTATTAGCAGCTCATTCATTTTTTTATCACATATTACCCTCCGGTTTAGTCTCCACATTGTTTTATATAATTAATTTATATATTTGAGGATATTTTAAAGACTTTCACTGCAAGTATATATAACAGATCAGGAATTGTCAAGATGTTTTATATGGAGAATAATGTCAAATTATTTTACTGTGTTTATTGTTGATATTAATTCTTTAATTTAGCCACGCTTAACGGATTAATGCGGTTTATAGTTAAATGAAACTAAAAAAGAGTCTGCGTACTCTAAGAAATGCACGCAGACCCAAAAAGTCATATAGGCAAATTACTTTGGCGCTATGACTACCCTCCTATTTGGATCCATACCCTCGCTATGTGTTGTAACATATGCGTTGTTTTGCAACGCCGAATGTATAACGCGTCTCTCGTATGGGTTCATGGGTTCAAAACGAAATTCCTTACCGCTCCTCTTAACGTCCGATGCTTTTATCCGGGCGATCTTCATTAGCGTTTCCTCGCGCTTTTCGCGGTAACCTTGAGCATCTATCGTAACGCGGATATATGAACCTTCGCTCCTCGCTCTATTCGTATTAAGGGAGGTTAGATATTGGAGAGCATTCAGCGTTTCTCCCCTATGCCCTATAATACAATCCGAATCTTTCGAGTCTATCTTTAACCTAAGCCCGTCGTCAAATTCGGCGCAAAGCACCTGAGCCTCAAACCCCATATGCACCAACAGTTCGCTCAAAAATTTAGCCGTTTCGTTTTCTTTGGCCATATCAAGAGAATAAGGAATAGCGGGTCTTGCGATTAACGGCTGAGGTTCTCTCATTCCATATCTCGATTGTGGTGTCGGGGTAGGTCTCTTTCTATCGTCTCGTCTATTATCGTTCCGATAGTCTTTTTTCCTGTCATCATTACGGGGAGGATAGTTAACTCTCTCCGTCGAAACGGTTGATACCGCGCCGGCTGTGCTCTTATTTCTGCGTTCAAGCGTTGCCGCATCGAAAGTTCCGGATTCGAGAGCCTTAACCATATCGGGAGACAAAAGTCCGGAGTTTACCAATTTTTTATCCAATTGCGCTGCTTTTATCGGCTCCGTCTTATTTTGCTCCTCTTTAGCAGGTATCGGCATAATCGGCTTTACTTCGTTTATCGGTCGCTTTTGCGTAATCTCCGGCTTTACCGGCTTTACTTCGTTTATCGGTCGCTTTTGCGTAATCTCCGGCTTTACTTCGTTTATCGGTCGTTTTTGCGTAATCTCCGGCTTTACCGACGGCTTAGGGGTAGGTTTTTCAACCTTAGGAACGTCCGCCGCAATTTTTACTTCTCTTTGCTGTACGGGTGCGTTCGAACGGGGCTGAGAAACGGGCTTCACGGTCGGCTTAGGTTTAACGGGAAGTTGCTCGTCGCTTTTTTTAACCGACGGCGCAATGGTTTCGATAGGCTCGTCTCTCTTAGCGTTAAATTCCTTCACCGTTCCCGAAAATACATTTCCCACCATGTTGGAAAAGTCGTTCTCACGCTCCGTTAAAAGTACTATCGCCGGTTTCGATCCGAAGCCAAAAACACCCTTAGTCTCATTTTGTATTATTTTTACATTGACCTCGTCAATAGATATCTCAAGCTCGTTCAAACCTTTAAATATTGCTTCGTCAATAGTCTTACCGCTGACTTTAAGACTTCTCATTATTATTGACCCATCCTTTCTCTAACCAAAAAACAAACAACTGCCTTAATTTTAGATTCATTAAGGCAGCGGACATAAGGCTTTCCTTAACCGTTTACCTGCGGTGTATTATTTTTTTCCTGTCTAGCCATAGCCCAATTTATAACAAAATTTATAATCAGCATCAGTAGACTGCTTAACGTCCAATATAATGAGAATGCCGCGTTTGCCGTAAGACAGAAGAAAAACGACATCACCGGGAAAAGGTATAACATTAGTTTCCCGCCCGGCTGTTGTTGCTGCGCCGCCCCCGCCATCTTTTGTTGAGCACGCTGCGTTAAAAATGCATATAAAAACTGAAGCGCTGCGGCTAAAACCGGCAATACGAACCAGCCGTTATTGTATCCCTTATATTGATTTATTAGTGGCGTAGTAAGCTCGTCATATTTTCTTTGCGCCTCCGTCAACTGCGCCTCCGTTTGTGTTTCTCCATCTTTCGCTATAAAACCCCAATCGTAGAACTTCTGTAGCGCTTCGGGATTCTCTTTAAAATATATCAGCTTTTGCATGTTGGGCGTTTTATAAAACATTTCAAACGGCATAACTACCGGAGACGTTCCGTTGTCCGGCTGCCAAATGCTGTTTATCCATAAAAATTTAGAGTTCAAAAAGGCTTTGCTTACCTCTGCTTCGTTCGCCGATTTTCCATCGGCAACCGCCACCGTTACATTTTGATCCATCTCAAGAAGCATAAAAACGTTCTGTTCATATCCCCAAAACCGGAATGCCGCTATAAAACAGAAAAATAGGGGAAACGTTATGAGCGTCGGCAGACATCCCGACAACATACTTACGCCCCGTTCCTTCATCAACTTACTCTGTTCCTGTTGCCCCTTCCTTGGATCGTCCTTATATTTCGCCTGAATCTTTTGAATCTCAGGCTGAATCGCCGCCATTTTAAGAGACGATTTTCTTTGCTTTACATCGGAAAAAACCGTAAGTCCTCTCAAAACGATCGTACTTATAAGTATAGTTAAAAAAATGCTGTTCATAGTTATATTTTCATATAACCATCTCATGCCGAGAAAAATCCACTCTGTTAAAAAAAAGTCGCCCGTCAAGTGCTTAGTTCCTCATTTCTAAATAAATATACGCGGCGTTTTCGATTTTTTAAAAATTCAAAAACCCGCTCTTTAATCAGATTTCCTTTTGCCACGTTGCGGTCGGGTCTCGGGCACGGGGTCAAAACCTCCCTCGCAAAAAGGATTGCATCGCAAAACCCTTTTAACCGCTAAATAAAGCCCATACAGAGCACCAAAACGCGCAATAGCCGTCATGGCATACTCCGAACAGGTCGGCAGAAATCTACATGACGGCGGCAAATACGGGGAAATAGATCCCCGATAAAAACCGATTATTGAAATTAGAAGCTTCTTCAAAAAATCACCGCCGGTTTATCTAAAGAAGTGAAGCTTTTTCTAAAAGATGTTTCACTGATTTTTCAATATCGGCATATCTTCCTGTGAGGATAGGGCTTCTCGCTATAAAAATAATTGAAAAGCCCGTCTTTATCGATGGAATAAGAGGCGTTAAAACAGCTCTTAACTGCCTTTTTACCCGATTCCTCACGACGCTCTTGCCTATTCTCTTGCTTACCGACAAGCCTATTTTAACACTGCCAACTCGATTCTTTCGGTAAACTATAACGAGGGATCGGCAAGCAGCAGACTTCCCGCTCCTATATACATAGGAAAACTCTTTGTTGCGCTTTAGAGAATAGCATCTCTTCATAATGATTAGGCTGAAAGCTGCTTTCTGCCCTTTAACCTTCTACGCGCTAAAACGTTTCTTCCGTTTTTTGTGCTCATGCGCGTTCTAAAACCATGAACCTTACTGCGCTGACGTTTCTTTGGCTGATAGGTACGAACCATAATTAACACCTCTTCTATTGTGATTGTTCTTCGGCTTAATGTCACCCGAAGCAAACATAAACCGTCAGTTTATAATTATAAATCCATCTTGCCGCCTTTGTCAAGCATAAAACTACGATAAATGTATGAAAAGTATTTGTAATACAAACTTTCTTAGAGTTATTCATTTAAACTTGCATTGCAATGTCGCTTTTTATATCGTCTCAATCCCGCTTCGAATAATCTCCGTGGTAACGAACGAAGCTAAAGCTAACCCAAAGGCGTTCGGAACGAAAACGGCGCTCCCTATAGCCGAAGCGCCCGATCCGGGTTTCGGGACTTCTTCCGAAAATACAACTTTAACGCCACTTATTTCGCGCGCTTTAAGTTCTTTTCGCATAACGCGGGCTAGAGGACAGTTGTAAGTATCCTTTATATCCGCTATACGAATGCGCGTCGGATCGCTTCTCCATCCCGCGCCCATTGATGAAATAACCTTCTGTCCCCGTTCTTTAGAAAGCTCTATTATCGCTATTTTAGCCGATATAGTATCACAAGCATCTATAATAAAGTCACATGATTCAGGTATAATAAGTCTGACATTTTCAGGTGTAACGAATGTTTTGTCGGTTTTTACCTTTGCATCCGAAACATCTTCAATTATACGCTTCATAGCGTCAACCTTGCTCATTCCTATAGTCGATTTTAGGGCTACGGACTGCCTATTTAAGTTGGTTATATTTACAAAGTCGGGATCTATAAGATAAATAGAGCCTATCCCTGTTCGAGAAAGAGCAATAGCACAGCTCCCGCCAACGCCGCCTATGCCTATTATAACGACGGAAGCTCTATTTAACATTAAAACGCCGTCGTACCCAAAAAGTAAGCGCGTCCTTGTATATTGATTTTCTTCGATACTATTATTTATCATAAATCTATTTTAACAATCAAAATACTCAACGTCAACGGCATTGCCACCCTCTTTGTGGCAAAATGTGATTTCTCTGCCCACCATGTTGACATGTAAATTGTAAACCGTTACAATATCAATCGGTTCACTATTAATCGATTTATCTTTTAAAATATGTAGGGGGGGGTGATTATATATTGCCAAAATGGGAATTCCTTTTGAGCCGTGTCCATAGAATGCAGCTTCTTAGGCATCTTGAAATGCAACGGGCTTTTGACGGACTCGAGATTGATATACATTCAATGCAAATCCCGCTTTTAAACTATATTATGGAACACGAGGGCTGTACTCAAGTAAATATCGCAGACGCTTTGCGCGTTTCAAGCGCATCCGTCGCGCTCTCAACTAAGCGCATGGCGCAAAGCGGGCTTTTAGATAAGAGTATCGACGAAAAAAATTTAAGGTGCAGACGGATTTTTATAACCGACAAGGGGCGTGAAATAGCCGGAAGTGGCGTTAAAATCTGCAATATGCTGGACGAAAATATGATGCACGGAATATCGGAAAACGAAGTAAAAGTTTTTTGCGATATTCTCGATAAAATGATTACTAATATGTCTGAAGACGGGGTTTCCACGCTTTCCAATTTTGAGCTTAGGGAACGGGTCTCGGCGAAGAAAAAGGAGGAGAAATGATAATAAAAAAACTTAAGCCATGCCTAAAGGGTTATGGATGGACCGCTATATTCTCCATGATAACTATAATTTTAGAGGTTGTTTTTGAAATTTATATTCCATTTATAATGGCAGATCTTATTGACGTAGGTATACCCTTAGCGCAAAGCGGCGATATGAGCTATATTGTCGCGCGCGGTTGCCTTATGATAGCTTTCGCGCTATTATCTCTCGGTTTCGGCATACTTTCTTCGCGCCTCGCGTCGGTCGCCAGTACCGGCTTCGCGAAGGGCGTTAGCGCTGCACTTTTTAAAAAAGTGCAAAGTTTTTCTTTCGCCAATGTCGATAAATTTTCTACCGCATCCCTCGTTACGCGTCTTACGAACGACGTTACAAACGTTCAAAGTATATTCATGATGATAATAAGGATGTGCGTACGTTCGCCTATAATGCTTATAGGCGCTATCCTTATGGCGGTCAATATAAATTCCGAACTCGCAATAATTTTTGTCTTCGAGCTTCCGATCTTGTTGGGCCTGGTTATATTGGTCATGATAAAGGCTTTCCCGCGTTTTCAGGCTATGTTGAAACTATATGACGAAATGAATATGGGCGTTCAGGAAAACCTTATAGCTATCCGCGTCGTTAAGGCTTTCGTTAGAAGTAAACATGAAAAAGAAAAGTTCGTCGATAAAGCAGAAGCACTAAAACTCGCGAGCATGGGCGCTGAAAAGCTATTCGCCCTCGTCGCGCCCTTTGCACAATTCGTAATGTCCGGATGCATGGTCGCCGTTTGCGCCGTCGGCGGAACGTTAATAATCGGCGGCTCAATGACCTCGGGCGAGCTTATGAGCTTTATCAGTTATATAAGCCAGATACTTATGGCGTTCATGATGCTCTCTATGATATTCGTAAACCTCGTTCTCAGCCGCGCTTCCGCTAACCGTATCGTCGAAGTTCTAAACGAAGTCCCCGATATAAGCGATAAAGACGCGAATCCCGCGCTTAAAGTTTCCGACGGAAGCATTGAATTTTCGCATGTCAATTTTTCTTATAAAAAAGAGAGCGATATCCTAACGCTTAGGGATATAAATCTCTCGATAAAGCCCGGCGAAACCATAGGCATAATCGGCGGAACGGGGAGCGCGAAAACGACCCTTGTACAGCTTATTCCGCGCCTTTACGACGCTTATTCCGGAACCGTTTTCGTAGGGGGGCATGACGTTAAAGATTATAAGCTCGAAGCTCTTCGCGATAACGTCGCTATGGTTTTGCAAACCAACATTTTATTCACTGGAACGATAAAGGAAAATCTAATGTGGGGTAAGGAAAATGCTACGCAAGAAGAAATCGAAACCGCCTGCAAAATAGCCTGTGCAAATGAGTTTATAACGAGTTTCCCCGACGGATATGAAACCGTTATGGGTCAAGGCGGCGTAAACGTAAGCGGAGGACAGAAACAAAGACTTTGTATAGCGCGCGCTCTCTTAAAGAACCCCAAAATAATAATATTCGACGATAGTACTAGCGCCGTCGATACCGCGACCGACGCAAAAATAAGAGAAGGGCTAAAAAATAATCTTAGCGGCAGCACCGTTATAATAATTGCCCAGCGCATAGCGTCCGTTATAGATGCCGATCGCGTTTTAGTAATGCGCGACGGCGAAATAGATGGGTTCGATACTCCCGAACGTCTTTTAAAAACTAATCAGATTTTTATGGACGTTTATAATTCTCAAAAAAGGACGGTGGAATAAATGCCGATGAATAATGCATCAAAAAATTCCGCTATGCGCGGAAAAAAGCTAAAAAATTCGAAGAAAACGATACGCCGACTTTTAACCTATTTTGGCGCTTATAAGTGGCTGTTTTCCATTGTTGTCGTTTGCATACTCGTCAGTGCAATAGGAAATATACTCGGTACGTCCTATATTAAACCGCTCTTAGACGATTATATTGTTCCCATTATTGGAGCCGAAAACCCCGATATGTCGGGCTTCGTTTATCAGCTCGTTATGATGGGGATAGTGTATATTATAAGTTCTATCGCGGGCTACGGATATAACCGCCTCATGATAAACGTTTCTAACGGAATACTTCTAAATATCCGTAAAGATATGTTCTATCGAATGCAGGATCTCCCGATAAAATATTTTGACGAGAGGACGCATGGCGAAATAATGTCCCGCTATACGAACGATACCGACGCTATGCGCGAGATGATAAGTCAGGCGGTACCGCAGCTCGTCAACTCAACTATACGAGTAGTCGGCGTTTTCGCTATGATGTTCGTTTTAAGCCCGGCGCTAACGGGGCTTACTCTTATAATGCTTTTCGTTATGGTATTCTTCGTTACGAAGCTCGGGAAAAAGAGCGGATTTTATTTTAAACAGCGTCAACAGAGTCTCGCTTCGGTTAATGGCTATATAGAGGAAATGATAGAGGGTCAAAAAGTCGTAAAGGTGTTTTGTCATGAAGATACCGTTGGCTCAAATTTCGATGTTATAAACGAAAAGCTTCGCCTCGCCGCCTCTAACGCGAACTCTTGGGCTAACGCCCTTATGCCCGTCATGAGTAATCTGTCTTATATACACTATGCGTTTACAGCTATGGCGGGGGCACTCCTAGTTGCTTTAAACGGTACTTTCGCTATTACCCTCGGAACACTGGCAACTTTTTTACAATATTCCAGAAATTTTGCTCAGCCGATTACGCAGCTTTCGCAGCAGTTTACCGCTATAATGAGCGCCCTTGCCGGTGCTGAACGCGTTTTCGACCTTATCGACAGCGAACCCGAAGATGACGAAGGAAAAGTAACTCTCGTTAACGTAAATAAGAATAATAAAACACTTACCCTCGCGGATAAACATACGGGACATTGGGCATGGAAACGTGAAAACCCGGACGGCTCTATCCAACTCACGGAGCTTTTAGGAGATGTTGAATTTTTGGACGTTACCTTTAGCTATGACGGAGAAAAGAACGTTTTAAACGATATTTCGCTTTACGCTAAGCCGGGACAAAAAATTGCCTTTGTCGGCTCAACGGGTGCGGGAAAGACGACTATAACGAACCTTATAAACCGATTCTACGATATTGATAAAGGAATTATAACTTACGACGGAATCAATATTAAAGATATAAAAAAAGCCGATCTTAGACGTTCCCTTTCTATGGTTCTGCAAGATACGCATTTATTTACCGGGACGGTTATGGAAAATATTCGCTACGGAAATCTCGATGCAACGGACGAAGAAATCCATAAAGCGGCGCGCCTTTCAAACGCCGATTACTTTATTTCGCACCTTCCCGACGGATATAATACTATTATAACGGGCGATGGGTCGAATCTTTCTCAAGGTCAGCGCCAGCTCCTCGCTATCGCGCGCGCCGCCGTCGCCGATCCCCCCGTTTTAATTTTAGACGAAGCAACAAGCTCTATCGATACAAGAACCGAAGCCCTTATTGAAAAGGGAATGGATCGCCTTATGAAGGGACGTACGGTCTTCGTTATCGCCCATA
This sequence comes from Clostridia bacterium, assembly GCA_036654235.1. GTDB lineage: Bacteria > Bacillota > Clostridia > Christensenellales > CAG-138 > JAVVSK01. The sequence continues at coordinate 17,788 of JAVVSK010000013.1, forward strand.
GGCTCTCTACGGTTCTCAACTCGGACGCCATTATGGTTCTTGAACAGGGAAACATTATTGAGCGCGGGAATCACGATTCGCTCTTAGCCGAACGCGGAAAGTATTATAATTTATATACCGGATTGTTTGAATTAAGTTAATCCTTTCCTTCGAAAGTCGGATAGAAAACATTTAAGGCGGGGAAAAATCCCCGCCTTAAATGTTTTAAATTGGTAGAATAAGAAGTAGGGCGGGGAAGTCCCCCCGCCGTTTTTTAGACAATTTTTTCTAAGACTCCCGCTTTTTTAAGCGAATAAACCAACATTCCCGAAAGGGCAGAGCCACATACCGTTGAAATCAGGAACGGGATAATATAGACGTAAAAGGCAATATCCCCTGCACTTTTGCCCATAAATAAAATCGCTATCGGATAGGCGCACAACCCTCCGAGAATCGCCGTTCCAAAAACTTCGGCGATCAAAGTAAGCGATAGCTTTTTCGTTTTCCAATAAACCAACCCGCAAAGCAGCGCGCCGAACATGCTTCCCGGAAAAGCCATAAGACTCCCCAAACCGATAAGGTTTCGAATTAAGCTCGCAACGAAAGCAACCCCAACTCCATAAGCCGGACCCAAAAGTACCGCGCAAAGAATATTCACCATATGCTGAACGGGGGCGCATTTGCTTCCGAATATTGGGAAGGAAAAAAGGCTTCCTAAAACGGCAACAGCGCAAAAGATTCCGGCAATCGCCAGTTTTTTAATATTAGTTTTTTTCATTTTTTAAAAACTCCTTTGAAATAATGCAGAGAAAACGGCAATAACAGCATCGCTTCCCTGAGATTTATACGGGTAGAAAACTATCCGCAGGAAGGTCGGTCGAGACTTTTTTTTGGTCTCCTCTCACGCCGGAACACGGCTTCCCATCGCTGTTATTTTACAAAACAAAGAGCGCTCCCTCTCTGTCCGCCGCGGACTGACCGCGGATTCCGTCACCACATCCTTTCAAAAAAGGTGAACCATATATAAAAAACAGGAGACACCCTCTTTGGCGTTCCCCCGAAAGAATCCAAATATGACTTCCTACGGCGGCATTATCCGCATCAGGTTAAAGGGTCGAAGTTCAATTACCTCCTCTCAGCCTGCAACACAAGCTCCCCTGTTCAACTGTTTTTTATCTTATCACTAGAGATGTTTTTTGTCAAGAAATTTTAGAATCAAGGTTAATTTTCAAACATCTCGCGCGCCTACCGAAAAAATGAGATTCGTCCTAATACGTCGGGATTTATTTATAACCCAATGCAAAAATATTGTATCGCGTTTTTTACTATGATTTAAGTAAAATTATCCGATATGCTTTGTTTTTCATATGCCTGAGCGTCCGACTTTATAAAGCAGGACTTGAGAAAAGAATGATAATATATAAAGACGTTTTTATCGACTCTATCTATAGCTCCGGGTTTTGACATAAATCGTTGTGCATGTTATTATCGTTGTATAAATATGTTTTGATAATAATAGTGTATATGTATTTTTTTGCGCTCGGAGGATTTATGTTATGACTGTTTCATGGGATACTGACTTAAGACCTATAGGCATAGGTCTTTTTGTTGATTCTTACAGTCCCGCCGTTGATGGGGTTATAACGCTGGTCAAAAAATATGCCAATATAATAAGCGAAAAATATGGTTCTTCTGTTGTTATTGCCCCTTATATGCCCGGAAACGATGAAGATGAACAATTTGACCTTTTGACCTTTAAATCGGTGAACGTCCCTAAGCGTCCGCCCTATCGAACCGGAATGCCAACCTTCGACGCTAAATTTAGGAAGAACGAGATGGATCTTAAAAATCTCGATTTATACCATGCGCATTCGCCGTTTGGTGCCGGGATGGAGGCTGTTCGTCTCGCTAAAAAATATCGTCGTCCCCTCGTCGCAACCTTCCATTCGAAATATTACGATGATTTTTACGAAGCTACGAATAGCGAGGTTATCGCTAAGCTCGGAACCCGAATGGTAATAAACTTTTTTAATAAGGCAGATGCCGTTTGGACCGTTAATAATGCCTCCGCCAACACCCTTCGCGAATATGGATATGAGGGCGAAATAGAGGTGGTTAACAACGGAACCGATATTAATATGCCAGACAACGCTGAACTTTTAAAGGCAGAGACTAACGAATTTTTTAAACTCGGAAACGGTGACGTTTTATTATTCGTAGGTCAAATGATCCGTCAAAAAAACATATTTCTTATAGCTAAGGCAGCGGCAGAATATAAAAAGTTCGGAAGACCGTTTAAACTCGTCTACGTTGGCGACGGGATAGCTATGGAAGAAACCAAAAAGCTCTGCAAAGAGCTTAATATTTATGACGATTGCGTATTTACGGGACGAATAAACGATAGACGCTTACTCTCCGGAATTTACCTTAACGCCTCCATATTCGTTTTTCCTTCGGTTTACGATAACGCTCCCCTCGTCGTTCACGAGGCGGCTTCTTTTTCCGTCCCCTCGCTCCTAGCTTTGGACTCGAACGCGTCCGAGGGAGTTACGGACGGCTTTAACGGAATAATAGCATCTTTAGACGAAAACGAAATAGCAAAAAAAATTTTCAACATTTTATCCAACGAACGCGAATATGAATATGTGCGTGCAAATGCTTGTGCAACCCTTGCGCAAAGCTGGGAAAATATCGTAGACGACGTTTATCATAAATACATAAATATAATAGATAAATATAACATTGAACATTGTATTGAGAGAAGCTTGTACATTTAAGATTATTGAATTTTAAAGATATTTTTTTCTTTTAATGTCGCTAAATATGTGTTATAATGCTCATAAAGAGGTAACACATGCGTTTGCTTGCAAATATTGATACTAAAAATTATAATCCGGACTGGGAACGAATAAAGCGCAATGCTGTTAGAGCGATTATTCCGGCATTTGGCGATAGCTTAGCTATGGTTCGGAGCGCCGTTTCTGGATATTATAAATTTCCCGGAGGCGGAATTGAGGCGAAAGAAACGCATAAGACTGCTCTGCTCAGGGAAACGCGCGAAGAAACGGGACTTTTAATCGACCCCGAATCCGTTCGCGAATTCGGAATGGTGTATGAGATAAGACGAAGTAATCAGGCAAAAAATCAAATATTTGAGCAATTTTCATATTATTATTTTGCCGAGTTAACCGGTGAATCCGTTGCTACAAATTTAGACGACTATGAGAAAGCTCTTGGGTACGACTTAAGATATATTTCTCCGAAAAGAGCGTATGAGTTCAATAAAAAGATGGTACAAAACGGAGGAGCGTCTTTTTTACCGCGGGAAACTCTCGTTCTTTCCTTTCTTTTATCCGAAAAAGGCGCGCTCTAAAAACTTAAAAAGGCGCGCCTTAAAAACTTATTAATTTTTATTTTCCCACCTTATCGGTTTTCTTTGATTTTACTTTTCCCAATACCCAAATGCATAGGTATATTACGCCTATAACGATAAATATTCCGACCATACCTTTCCACATTATAGAGAGGCTCGTTAAAAACGCTTCTAAATTGATTGAAAAATTCATATTTTCTCCTTATATAACTCCGTTTACAAGCGATATTATAAGTCCACCGGCGATAACCGAGGCTATTTGCCCCGAGACGTTAGCTCCCGCCGCATGCATGAGAAGATAATTTTGCGGATCTTCTTGCAGCCCCATTTTATGTATAACGCGCGCGGACATCGGGAAAGCCGAAATTCCGGCAGCACCTATCATAGGGTTTATCTTTTCCTTCGAGAAGAGGTTTATTAGCTTCGCAAACATAACTCCCCCTACCGTATCAAAAACGAAAGCGAACAGTCCGAGAGCCATTATAACGAGGGTTTCAATGCGTAGAAAGTCAGCCGCCTGCATCCTAAAAGCTATCGTTATTCCAAGAAGGAGGGTTATAATATTTGCCAACTGATTTTGAGCCGAATCGGAAAGAGAACGAAGAACGCCGCATTCTCTTATAAGATTTCCGAACATAAGAAATCCGATAAGCCCTACCGAGGTCGGAGCGACGGTTCCCGCTATAACGGTTACGATTATCGGGAAGAGAATTCGCGTCGTTTTAGTTATCGTTGCGGGTCTGTATTTCATTCGGATTCGCCTTTCGGCTTTAGTCGTTATCAGCCTAATAACGGGTGGCTGAACCATTGGAACCATAGCCATATACGAATACGCCGCTACGGTTATCGCCCCGAAATAGTTAGATTTAAAATAGTTTGCTACAAATATGGAAGTAGGACCGTCCGCCGCACCGATTATCGCGATAGAAGCGGCATCTTTCATATCAAAACCTATAAGGCTGGCGAGAGAAAGGGTCATAAATATTCCGAACTGAGCCGCTGCGCCAAAAAGCAGCATCTTAGGGTTGCTTAACAGTGGACCAAAATCTATCATAGCGCCTATCCCAATAAAAAGCAGGAGAGGAAAAAGCTCATTCGCTATGCCTGCATTAAAAAGAGTTGTTATTACGCCATCGGCGCCTAAAACGCCGGAAAAGGGTAAGTTAACGAGAATCGCCCCAAAGCCGATAGGGAGCAGCAGCGCGGGTTCCATGTCGCGCTTAATCGCTAAGTAAATAAGCAGTCCGCCTATTATTATCATAACTCCCTGTTGCCAAGTAAAGTTACCGATATTGTAAAAAAGATCGGTTAAAAAATTCATAAAAAATCTACCTTCATCCTCCATAAAGTTTTTAGACAAAAAAAGAGCCACCGCAAAGCAATACAAAAAAGCGGCAAAAATCTCCCATCTAAGCAAAAAAAAGTTTATATTAAAAGGTGAGCTAAAAAGCCATATTGATGCCGTTGACGCACCAAAAAAATTCAGCGCACGTTACTCCACTTTACTTTTGGCACTTATTATAAACATAGAAAAGTCCCCCTGTCAAATACGGAGGACTCGAATTTTCTATTTTTTATCATAGTAAATTTCCGGATCGGGTTACGGTAATAGCTTTTAACTGTGAGTTAGTTTAGAAAATACGCTAACCAACTATAATCCGATAAAATTTGTTTTAATAATTAAGGAGAGCAGATCTTCGGCGTAAGGCTGAATTTCTTTTTACCGCAGCAGAGCGCGGCTATAGCGCTTCGTTCCGAATCTATGATATATTTCTCGACTTCATCGTATTTTTCCTTTCATACATCATCGCGTCGGCGCGAACGAAAATATCGTCCAACGTTTTATCCGTCGAGGAATCGAACCATGCCGCACCGCATGCTATACTCAAATTCGGTCTATCTTTATGTGAAGAATTATGTTCCCGTACTAATCGTTCAAGAGTATTTAAAAACGCGGCATTCAATTTTTCATCATCGTTCAATATCGCGATAAATTCATCGCCGCCTATTCGAAATACACAGCCTTTTCTAAAAGTCTTAGCTATTACCTCGGCGGCGCTTATTATTAGCGCATCCCCGCTATCATGCCCAAATTCATCATTTACTTTTTTAAGACCGTTTATATCTAAAACCGCAATCCCGCTAATACATATATTTTCGGATCCGTTTATTTCAGCCGCGCTTTTTCGGTATGCCGCCCGATTACCTATCCCCGTCAATACGTCGGTATAGGCAATCCCCTGTAAAAGTTCCGCGCGCGTTTTTTCCGACACAAGACTTTCTATCATTTTTGAGAATCTTATCGTCTGCAAAATCAAAAATACAAAAAAGCTCGCTTTAAACCAAAGCGTATATTCTATCAGCCCCATAAAGTAAAATAAAAGATCAGCTCCCGCTCCCGCGAACAAGATCAAAACCGAAATTAAAAGCATCCACGAAGCCTCACTTTTCACCCGCCAAACCTCATATATAGACACAATCACGGCAAAAATAAAGCCTATTCCCAAAAGCAAAAATATTATATTTCCCAATGCATAATAATCATATGCGCCCGTTATTTGAAGTACGGACGCTAAAATTAAAAAGAACGAAAAAGCGGCAGAAAGCCCGTATAGTAAAAAGTTTAGTTTGTTTTTTAAATGCCACGCCATATAGGTAAATACGAACGCCGACGAAAGTCCTATACTTACAATATCCAGCGAATTCACGAAAACGCCCGATTGAGTATAAAAGCCTATAACGTTAAAATCAATAAAAAACCATATTCCACTCATTATTGCGAAGCCCGAAAGCAAGAGCGCTTCGAAAAACAGCTCCCGCATCTTTATAAGGGTTGCGGCGACAATAAGAATAATTATACCAAGACATATAACCATTATCGAATAAAATGTGTTGAAAAACCCCGAACGCATTTCGCAAATTGCAAAGTCGTTTTTTAAGTCTAAAATTATATTGTTAGTAAAGGCTTTAATTGAAAAGGTAGCGTGATTTGCATAGACATTTGAAAGTTCAATACTGATCTCGTCCGTCACGGTTATTCCGGGCGAAACAAAATTCCCCCAAGTATTTCCGGCCGACTTTGCATAATAGGGTAGCGTACCCTCTTTTCCGAAGCTATATATCTCCCCTCCGTTTATCCTTAACAGCACGGCTAAATTATCTATACGGAGGTAGATCAATGCGTTTTTAGGAATATCGCGCGAAAAATGTGCATTTATAAGTATATTATTCCGATCCGAAAGCTCTGAAAAATCATCGGTCAAAGGATGTGTTTCTGAATTTAGCGTATAAGTCCCTATAAGCTCCAGCTTTTCATATGACGGCGTTATGTTTAATAATCCATTGTCATCCACAAATATTTTTAGCAAAATTCCCAATGAGCAGAGTATCGCTATTAACAAAAAAATGACAATTGTTTTTTTAAGCATAACGTCAGATCTCCCAATAAGATACAATGATAGTTGTAGTTGAATCATATCTATCTTCATATTTTTTATATTGATATTATATGTATTTAAGCATTATATGTCAAATTTCAGTATTTATATACAATTTACGCAAACAACTATCGTCAAAAATTAGATTGAAAAATATTTTTCTAATCCTATATGCGGTAATTTACACAGCAATGAATAATCCACAAAGTTTTCCACCGTTTCCACAAGCAGGTTAACCCTATATGTCTGCCTTTGTGGATAAAGCGGTGGACAATGTGCATAACTTTTTATAAATACGTTTGCATATGCACTCATGGATGATATTTTTTTAAAAAAAGACGTTCCTTTTTTCCCGATATTATCTTATAACATAATGGGGCGGTATATGTTTTTTTTGCGTTTTTAGCCCGAAAAAACTTTATTCATAGCTTTCGCAAGATAATCCATGCTGTTTAACGCCTCGAATAAAGTGTTATTATTATGACCAACTTCGACAAGAAGACACATTGGGCTTATATGTTGATTATAGCGCCCCGTCTTTACCCTTATTTTTCTTACGAGTGACTTTGAATACCCCGAAAGTTCTGTGCTTATCTTATTAGCAAGAGCAAAGTTGCTTTCAAAATCGGGCATCTCCTTAAACCCCGCGCCGGTCGCGCCTTCTCCCGTCCCAACTACGAACATTAACTTTGCCATTCGCTTTCCGTCTATTTCACAAAAATCGGTTCCGTTGCTGTTCGTCGAATATGCATCTCTATGTACGTCTATAAAAATTTTTATCGACGGATATTGTTTTTTATATTTTTCCATAGTCAAAACGGATCTTGAATACGCCGTAGCAAGTTTTGGAGGTTCGTGATCCGTCGTATCGTGAATAACCTTGTAGCCTAAAGCGCGAAGTTTCTCAGCCAAAGCCTCCCCGACGGCGACTATGTTTTTCTTATTATCGTTCGTTCGCCATTTCCCGAATTTTTCTTTATATTCGCACCCCGGAGCTTGCGAATATGCCTCGGTCGTATGGGTATGATAAATCAAAATTGCCGGTTCCTCCGAACCCTTTAAGTTTCCCGGATCGAACGTCGTATTTTTTAAGTTCAGAAGCTCAAATTTTACGCCGTTCCCGACGTTTTTATCAATTGATATTTTTTCAAATTCTATATACTTCTCCGCGTTTTTTTCTTCTCCTTCTATTAGTTCTTGCGGAAAAAACGATATTGCACTGTTATATATATTGAACAGCACTGCAACTAAAAACAATAATACGACGGTTACGGCGCGCCCGTCGATGCCCTTTGAAAAACGGATTTTTCTCCGCCTCGATATTCTGTTTAACAAGACTTTTCACCTCATATTATGTCTATGAGCTTCCTTTTAAAAAAATTGACCTTTTTAAGAAAAAATTTATATGAACCGTCCCTTCCTACCAAGAAATAAAATTCGCTATTATATTATTAAATTATTATATTGAAAAAAAGAAAAGATTGTGTTAATCTTAAAGAGGCTGTACTATACGGTCAATTTATGTTTTGAAGATTTATCGTTAACATGTTCGTGATAATAATTAAAATGCATCTAAGGAAAGTCGGTTTTTTCTTGAGCTTATTGGGGTAATCCAAGCGCCGACTTTATAGTCACTTTAGTTCTTTAATTATTTCTATCGAAAATGCTTTTTTAACGTTTAACTTGATGAACCGAAAAACTTAAATTTCTCAATTCAAATAATTTAAAAAAAAGCAGGAGGTATTTGTTTATGAAAAAAATATTGGCGCTATTATTGACAATTGCGTTGCTTCTTCCGTCGCTCACAACTGTCTTTGCAGAATCCGTTGCACAGGTTATCGGTCCCCGAACTTTAACGGACGAAAAAGCCGAAACGGAATCGCTGGAAACTAAGACTGTAACGGGTGAAAAACGTAATGTGGAATTTAAAAAAGCTAAAGATGCGCTGGAGCTTTTCGGCTTTTCATCCTATTACAATGGAGGTCACAGCGAAACATGGTATGGTTTCGTCCGCTTCATGTCCAATAGCCCCGAGACGGTCGAATTTCTAAATGATTATTATAACTATTCGTTCGTCGCGGGTGATTATGTTCCAAATGCCCATGCCTTTTTTGCTGTAAGGAGTAAAGCTAACGTTTTTTCTCTCGTTAGAGTAGACGAAACGACCTATGCCGAAACCGAGATTAAGGTTTATGGCGAGGAATTTTACTTCATGGATATGGCTTTTGATATTGCTTCCGACGTTATGTACGGAATAAATGGTACTTCGCTTTATTCCGTCGACCTAAATACCGGTGACTATACGGAGGTAGGGGAAACGGGAATAGAAGATAATCTATTCACTCTCGCTTGTTCAAGCGAAGGCGTTTTATATACTATCTCAAAGAACGGCGCATTATATACCCTCGATAATGCAACCGGCGCTTCAACATTCGTCGGCTATACGGATGTCGTTGTAAATTATCTTCAATCTATGACTTGGGATCATATAAACGGTGGACTGTATTGGGCTAACTGCAACGAGACTGACGGTATTTTATACTCCGTAGACCCGGCTACCGCCGTCGCTACTCCCATCGGGAATATTTACGATTCAAATATGGAAGTTACCTGTCTATCTACGAAAAGCGAATTCACGGGCGATCCGGTTTCCGTTACGGGAATTAACCTCGTCCCCGCTACGGCGACCTTAAAACAAAACAAAACGCTTTCGCTAATAGCCCAGGTTTTACCTTGGGACGCAACCGAAAGAGGCGTTTCTTTTACCTCAAGCAATCCCAATATTGCAACGGTGGATCAAAACGGTGTTGTCACCGCGATATCTTATGGCGAAACGACAATAACGGCTACTACGACTGATGGTAATTTCAGCTCTGAAAGTATAATAACCGTTCCCGATACCTCTGCTTTAGACGCGGCGTTCAATGCCGCAATTAACGCTCCCGGCGGTACCTATAACTTCGTTAACGACGATATTTATCCTTGGGAAATCGTAACCTTAGGCGAAAGAACCGCGGTAAGGAGTACGAACGTGGGAATAGAAGACAGCCACGCTTTCATCACCCTTTCCGATATAACAATGTACCGGGGAAATACGATAAGCTTCGATTGGTTTACTAGCTGCGAACGCAAATGTGACGGCATTATATTCTTGATTAACGGAAACAAAATTGATTTGTTCAGTGCTATTAGTTCGGATTTCAGCAATTATGTGTACAATATTACCGAAACGGGTACATATACTTTTTCATGGGTATATGCAAAGGACGGCGATGGCTCCGCGGGCGAAGATGTCGGCTATATCGATAACGTCGCCCTCGATACAACCCCTCCCGGTCCCGTAACGGGCGTAACCTTAACTCCCGAAACCATAGATATTGTTCAAACACAAACGGCTCAGCTTACGGCTACCGTTCTTCCGGTTACCGCCGCCGATATTTTGGTTTCGTTTATATCGAGCGATCCAACCGTCGCGACGGTAGATGAAACCGGATTTGTTAGCGCCTTAACGGCGGGAACGGCGATTATAACCGTTACGACGCATGACGGCTCTTTTACCGCTTCGAGTACAGTTAACGTAATCTCGATCACGGATTTAATCGCCCAAATTAACGAGGCTTTAAATATTCCTAGCGGAACGCTTTCCTTTGATATGGATATGGTTAATATGTGGATGCCCGACGCTGTTAGCTTCCCCGAAAGAAACGTTGCGCATTCAACTACGAACGGAATAAAAAACAGCAGCACCTCAATAACCCTAACCACAACGACGTACGGAATGCAAGTTATAATGTTCGATTGGATGGTAAGTTCCGAACAACATTATGATAAAGCTACGTTTAGTATAGACGGCGTTGAACAGGCGCAAATTTCCGGTACGACGATGACCGACTTCGAATCCGTGGTTTGTAACGCCGGCTCCGCGGGTCAACATACCTATACTTGGACATATTTAAAAGATGAATCGGGCGATAAAGGCGCCGATATGCTTTGGGTCGACAACGTTAACTTAATCGCCAATCCCGAACCTCAAAGCGTAAATCTCCGTACAACCGCGCGGGTGCATAAGGATCAGACGATAAATCTTATCGCTTCAGTCGTCCCTACCTACGCTACCGATACTACCCTTACCTATACGACGAGCAACGCTTCTAAGGTAACCGTCGATTCAAACGGTTTTATAACCGGAGTTTCGGAAGGCACGGCTACCGTCACGGCTACCGCCGTCAACGGGGTCTTTGCCGAATGCGTCATAACGGTATTTGATACAGCGCCCGAGCCGGACGGAATGCTCTACTGTTTCCCCGTCTATCCCGATGGCGTTACCGTTGGTCTCGTCGGCCTCGTAAAACTCGACTATAATTCCGGTTTTGCCGAGCTTATTCAGGAACACCCGACCGATATATTCGCCGCCGAATATTATAATGGAGTTATATATGCGTACGACGATATGCTTCGCGCATTCTTGACTTTCGACGCAATAACGGGCGAGCTTCTAAGCGCCTTTCCCGTTTCCGAGATCGCTTACGATATGACCTATGACTATACTACCGATACTATGTATGCCCTTTACGGGAACGGCACGGCGCGCGGTCTTGCTACCGTTAATATGACGACGGGCGCGCTAAATCATATCAACGGTATGCCCGAAGAATCCCTTATCCTTACTCTCGCCTGCGATAATATGGGTAAACTCTATGGCGTAGCTATGGAGAGCGGAATATTGTATGAAATAAAAAAAGAAACCGCCGAATGCATAGCGATAGGAGATACCGGTATTACCGGCGTTAATTTCGTACAATCAATGACTTACAGCTATGAAATGAATACGCTTTATTGGGCTTCTTATCCTGATAAAAATCTGTATTCAGTAGATAGGAATACGGGCGCGACTTCTCTCGTTATGGAAGATCCTATCGGGGAGGTTTGCGGACTTATGGCTTTTAATAACGCATATGTTTTACCTTCCCCTCCCGCCGCCGTAACCGGAGTTTCTGTCAATCCATCGGAAATTGCTCTTCCTTGGGGAGAAACGGCTAGGATTAGATCGGTTATTGAACCCGCTAACGCAACGAATAAGAAAGTTACTTGGGCTTCCGAGAATGAAGAAATTGTAACGGTTGATAGAAAGGGCAATATATTAGGTATTGGTACGGGAATCGCGACCGTAACGGCTACTACCGTTGACGGCGGGTTCGTTGCCCACTGCGAAGTGACCGTAGGCAACTGTCCATATCCGGTTCTCGAACCCGGTAAAGCTATGATAAAGCTGACCGTCTCCGAAGTTTGGGGAGACGGAACGGGTTATCAGATGCTCCTCGACTCGACGCATTCTCTCTTCGGAACGACGATCCCCCAATATGGTCCTCTGACTTACGACGGCGACGCACCTCAGGAAATTTATAATCAATTCGATTATAAAATTCCGGAGAACGCCGACGGAAGGCTCACAACTCAAAACATCGTTATTAACGATTCGGTTTACATAATCGTTGATGCCGGGATTTATGATTTTTGCATAACGAACCCCGTCCCTGGCGAATGCATGTATATCGCCAACAACGGGAACGGTTCATTTGGCACTGGAGATGATTTCGTAGTCGAAGAAGGATATATGTACGAGTTCAGCATTGATCTTGTCGGGTTGCAGGATTTTACATCCCTTTCTTACGCCTATATCGGAACGTCGGGCGAAACGACCTATGATCCGGGCGACGCGAACCTCGACGGTCTTGTCAATACCGGCGACGCGGCTTTCGTTTTAAGATCTCTTATCGGTCTTGAAACCCTTTCCGATGCGGGAAGAGCGGTTGCCGACGTTAATAACGACGGTCTTGTCAATACCGGCGACGCGGCTCTTATATTGGAAATGTGCCTCAATAATTAATAAAAAAAGCATTTGCTGATTAATGTTTTTAGTCGGGCGAGATAACTCGCCCGATATTTTTATCGCTCCGAATTTTCTTAAGTTAGACTCAAACTGCCGAAAAATTCGTTTTACAAATTTTTAACTGTTATCCTGAACGAAAACAGAGGTAGTGAAATTCAGTATTATATTATATCAATAAAAGCAGCAAGCAATCGTTTCATTTCCAACAATTCGGCAATAGATGAATTCGGATAATTTGAATTAACAACATAGACTCGTTCTTTGGAAAGTTACCTTCCCTTTTATTATTGGGTTCAAATTTGCGTGTTGAAAAAAAAATCGCGTTGTGTTAATATTAGCGTAGCGGTATTATGCCGCTGATTTACGTTTTGGAGGTTTGTCATGAATATTCCCGTGATACTAACGAAAACGCCCAGGGAAAAGCCGGCTGATGAAGCGAATCTTGGCTTTGGGAAATTCTTTTCCGATCACATGTTTATTACCGAGTACAACGAATCGGATGGATGGCATAACATGCGGATTGAGCCTTATCATAGGCTGTCTTTAGATCCTGCTTGTTCGGTTTTACATTATGCGCAAGAGATTTTTGAAGGTCTTAAAGCTTATCGCGCCGACGACGGAAGAATTTTAATGTTCCGTGCTAAAGAAAATTGCAGGAGACTGAATCGTTCTGCTATTCGTATGTGTATGCCCGAGATTGATGAAAATATCAATTTTGAGGCTATGCGCAGTCTTGTTGCGGTTGAGAAGGATTGGATTCCGAAAAGCGAAGGAACTTCTCTTTATCTTCGCCCGACCATGATAGCGAACGACGAAAGCCTCGGCGTTCATGCTTCTAAAAATTATATCTACTATATAATATGTGCCGCATCCGGCGCATATTATAAGAACGGACTTGCTCCTATCGATATAAAGGTTGAGGATAAATATGTCCGCGCTGTTAGAGGCGGAATGGGCGAAGCTAAAACCGGCGGAAACTATGCGGGTTCGATAAAAGCGGGCTATGAAGCCGGAAAAGCCGGATTTTCTCAGGTTCTTTGGCTGGATGGCGAGAGCATGAAATATATTCAAGAGGTCGGCGCAATGAACATGATGTTCGTCATAGACGACACTATTGTAACGGCTAACCTCGACGGAAGCATATTACCCGGAATAACCCGTGACAGCGTTTTAACTCTCGCTCGCGAATTTTCTTGGAAAGTTGAAGAGCGTCGGCTTTCCGTTGACGAACTTATGACTGCGGGAGAAAACGGAAGGCTTAAAGAGGCGTTCGGAACAGGAACAGCCGCCGTTATATCACCGGTCGGGAAGCTCGCTTATAAGGATAAGATGATCGAAATTAATAATGGCAAGATAGGCGAAAAGACTATGCTGTTATATAATAAGCTGGTCAATATCCAACGTGGACGCGAAAAAGAAAACTTCGGTTGGATAACCGAAGTATAAAAAAGAGCTAAAGGCTTTTTGAGGCGGCTTTTAGGGTTTGGCGAACAATATATTCGCCAGCCCTATTAGTTGAAACTGCTTAAAGGTTCTTTTCACCCCTTCATTTACGGTTTGTTGATCCATTTTTATTGGATATTTAATTTTTAGGAGTTGACACCTATGAAAAAGACGACAGGGCTTATAATGGCGCTCATAATGGCGATATCTCTATTCTCTTTTCAGAATTATTCGGCACAGGCCGCCTCTATTGAGGCTCATGCTAACCCGGAAGCTCTGACGGGGGCGGGATATGTAACCGTTACCATAACGCTTAAAAACGATTCGAAAAATCCGATGGAACAGATATATATAACCGGGAACGATTCGTCCTACGATGGATCGGATGACGTTATAGAGCCGGGAAAGACCCTAAACTGCGTCATAAGCAATGTTCATATAGCTCTCGAACAGTTGGGAACGCCTATACCCTTTCTCGTTTCATGGATGGAAAAGGATGCGCCTAAAACAAAAACAATAAACGTAACGGTTAAAAAAACCGGAGTTGTCAAACCTTCCGATCCTCCGAGTCAATCGCCCGCCCCAACCGCCCCGCCCCAAGAAAGCGTTTTAACCGTTAAAAGAACGGCAAGTAAAAACGTAGCCGAGCTTTCTGAAAAAATAACTCTCACCTACGTTGTCCTTAATACCGGAAACAATTCGATTTCCGGGGTATCACTTACAGATCCGGATATAAGGAAAAACGGGGCGATATTCTCCAACGTTACGATTAAGGCGGGAGATAGCTATACGAACGAATATGTCTTCACTATGGGCGATAAGGACGCAACCTCTAAGCCGGTCGTAAAATATGAATTGAACGGCGTAACGCTTAGCGCAACGACGGATTCGCTAATTATAAAGAGGACACTTACCCAGATCGATCTCTCTGTAAATCAGAGCGAAACGACAGTCAATGGAACGGACTTTACTATAACCGCAACCAATAACGGAAATAACTCTATAACCGGAGTTTCGATAACGGACGACGCCGGGGTTGCCGTTTCCGAAAAATTTGATCTCGCAATCGGCGGTTCTAAAGCCCTAACTTATCACGTCGCTCCGGATGTTACGAGAAATATTTTCTTTACCATTACCGGAACTATGGATAGCGGAGTTCCGTATTCCTCTAAAACGAAGGAATATCCCGTATATGCATATGTTGATCCGAATCTCTTAGGTCTTACTCTTGCGGTCGAGGTTGCCGTTCCGCTTAACCATGACGGATACGTTTCCCTTAAATTTACCGTTAAAAACGAAGGCTCTGTAGCGATGAGCGCGCTTGAACTTAAAGAGGAACGTGGCGGAATTATTTGTAAATTTAAAAATCTCGCTTCCGGCGAGAGCGATAGCGGCGTTTATAGCATATATGTAGGCGAAGCGCGCGACCTAAACTTCGTCCTTTCCTCAAAAGATGCGGTCGGAAAAGCTTGCGAATATAAGACCCTTATAAGCGCGGCAACTATAATCGGAGGCGAAATTCTAAGCCCATCGGCGACGGCGGTCGCTCCGGGCGGAAACGTTGGTTCGACAATAAGCGACGCATTGGTTACTATCCTAATTGTCCTCGGAATTTTAACCGGTCTTGCGGGCGTTGCCCTTATCGTACTCTCTGTTTTCGAATTCAAGGAGAAACAGCGCCTTGAAACTATGAAACGCGCACAGCATAAAAAGAGATTACAGGATAACAAGGATCAAAATAAATAAACATTCAAAAATCATAGCGGCGGGGGAAACCCCCGCCGCTTAAAGGATCTTTAAAAATGGAATTAAAAAATACGCTTAAAAGCTTCTTTTTATACGTACAAGTGAAAGGATAGTCAATGAAGGACGATATCAATAGGGCGAAAAACGTACACTTCATAGGTATCGGCGGCTGCTCTATGAGCGGGCTTGCGGAGATTCTTTATAATAGGGGCTGCATCGTTACGGGTTCCGATTCTTCGGTTTCTCCGTTTACGGAAAAGTTAGTCGACGAAGGAATATCGGTTAAAATAGGGCAAAGCGCTAATAACATACCGGAAAATTGCGAACTTATCGTATATTCGGCGGCGATATCCGAAGATAACCCGGAGCGGGTCGAGGCGCGACGAAGGAATATTGAAGAAATCGAACGCTGCGATGCTCTCGGTGGGATTACCGCGGGATATAAAAATGTCGTTGGGATATCGGGGTGTCACGGGAAAACGACGATAACGTCTATGCTTGCGCTTATCGCCGAATACGGAGGATTCGACGCAACGGTTCATATCGGCGGCTTCGTCGAAAGGTTAAAAGGTGGGGTTCGCCTAGGGTCGCATGATCTTTTTATCACCGAGGCTTGCGAATATGTTGAAAGTTTTCTTTCGCTAAACCCGACAGTCGTTCTTATAAATAATATAGATGACGATCATCTTAATTATTATAAAAATATAAACAACATAGTTGCAGCGTTTAAAAAATTTGTTTCACTGCTCCCCCGCGACGGGATTTTAATAGCTTGTACGGATGATTTTAGAGTTAAAAAGATATATCGTGAGTTTCGCGGAAAAAAATTCAGTTATGGGCTAAGGGATGCTGAAATTATCCCCTGCTCCGTTATGTACGATGAAAACGGATATCCCAGCTTTGACCTTTGCAAAGATGGTGACGTTTTAGGGCGAATCTCGCTAAACGTAATAGGCGAATTTAATATGCTAAACGCCGTTGCGGCAGCGGCGGTCGCCATTACCCTAGGCGCGGATATTAAAACGATAGCGCGTGCACTCTATGATTTTCAATCGACGCGTCGGCGCTTCGAATATTATGGTGAGAGAAACGGAGTAAAAGTTTTTCACGACTATGCGCATCATCCGGGGGAGATTCGCGCCGTACTTCGCGGAGCAATGCGATATCCGCATAAGAGGCTGTTTGTTGTTTTTCAATGCAATAGTTATTCCCGCGCCAAAACTCTCTTTATTAACAAGGTTGATTGTTTTTCCGACGCTGATATTGTTCTCGTTCCTGATATTTATCCCGGACGCGAGGCGTTCGATAGCACCGTTCATGCGCGCGATATGGTTCAAGCGATAGCGGAATCGGGCGTAAAAGCCGAATATCTCGAAACTTTTGAAAAAATAAATGAATATTTGCTAAAAAATACATCTCCGGGTGATATTGTCGTTACCTTAGGCAGCGGCGATGTTTATAAACAGTCGCGGATTTTTACAAAATAAACCTTCTAAAAAATATCTTAGAGCGACCTAACGTCGCTCTCTTTTTATGTCCGCTAAACCATAACTTTCGCGCATTTAGTTTAAAAAAGTCGGGTAAGTTTCCTCTCCCGGCAAAAAAAAAATCAATAGATCGATATCATAATCTTTTTAGTTTAAGTATAGCTCCGATATAAGCGACGCGTCGTCCGCTTCAAAGCTAACTTCACCTTCCATTCCGACGTAGCTCCTTAACGGAAACGAAATCCGTTGGGTTCCTGAGCAAAACGCAAAAATCATATATATAACCTTTATCAACGACAAAATTATCGCATCTTCCAAAAGCTTCTCCCGCGCTATTTACGATCCAGATGCGCGCGCCCGCCGTCGGGTTAGTTATACAAAAGTCATATATCTCGGCGTCGACTATTATATAAATCGGCTTATTATTCCCGGCTATATTCTCCGTTCTAAGAACTCCGTCGGCATTCCCCGGAATTTTATAGGTAAACTGATCGTAAATAGATGCGGGAACGTCGCCGCCCGAAGTTAAAGATCCGACAACGGGCATCGTCATTCCGTAAAGAGAATGCGTTGAATCAAGGAAAATCCGATAACCCGTTCCGTCCATCGAAAGATTACCGACGCTAAGCTTTATCATAGCCTTTCCCGGCGCAACGGGCTGATACGGAGATGCGCAAACGATAACGATGCAATTCGCCGTCGATAGTTGTATCCCGAGATTTAAAGCCGTTACAAGACCGTTTTCGTCTACCGTAGCGACGCTGGGATCGCTAGACGTAAACGTTATTCCGATATTTAGCGCGCTAACGGGAATAATACCGCCGTAAGCTGCGCCGTCTAAGTTTGAATCAACAGCATTAAGGTTACGTCTCTAACGGGATCCGGAGGAGTTTTATCTAAAGCAACGTTATCAATATAAGCGAGATCTTCTCCCGCCGCGCCCAAACTATCTTTATATAGCTCCACATAAAGTCATATGAGCCGTTTCCCGGAATCAAATATATATATAATTTTTAACTTCCTTACTTGATGCGCTAAAAGATGCAATATTTTTGCCATCGACAATGAAAGAAACACCGTCCAAGCCGACTTCGAAATTAGTAAACCAATCAAAGTTTATTGTATTACCGCGATACATATTGATAGAGGAAAGGCTAAAAGAGCCGATACTTCCGTCTATTCCTCCGCTTTTATTCTTAACTACGATTCTTTCTCCAATGGTAACGACATCCTACGCATAAACGTCATTATTTATGAAATAAATGGAAATATAGTTTGACTTAGAGCTAGGATTCGTGTAAAATATTTTATATTGAGCAAGATGGCATTGTAAAAGATGCAATGTTTTGCATGAGGGGGGAAACAAAAATGTAAATCCGTGTCGGAGAAAACGAATCCTTATAAAGTGTGCTTAAGCGTTTTAAACGTAAAATGTCTCGTTCCGAGATATTTGCTGAAGTGCGTAAGCGCGAGCATTACGAGAAGACCGATTGTTTTTTCCAAATGAGTCCAAAAGATTTTTCGTTTAAATTTATTTCTGCATAAATTGCAATTGCAAGTTGCAATAGTTATGAATTAAGCAATGACTTATGGTAGAACGACGTGGGGATTACTGAGAGAGGACGAACCCCAAACGGAGAAATCCAACATTGGCGGTCGCCGATGTTGCAGCATAGATTTTGTCAAGTTCTTTTTCGAACAGTTTTTCCGACGTATGGTAACCCATAATTTTTCGTGGCAAAGCGTTAATCCGGTCGGCAAAAAATAAGATATTTTCTACGCTGTAATCTGAAAGGAGCTTTCTTTTCGGAATGAAGCGGCAAAGCATCCGGTTATGACATTCGTTTATGACATCCGGTTATGCCCTTCTCCAATGATGAAAATTGATGAGTGAAATACACCCCGGCATTGCTTGTTTCCTAAGCAGAAAACTCTGCAAGTTCTGAACCATTGTCAGATAATAATAATAAAGGAGATATTGATTATGAAAACAATCATGAAAACAATTGCGCTAATGCTGGTGCTGTTGATTGCTTTTCCTTCCGTTCTCGTAAACGCAACGGATGAAAAAGCCCTAAATGAACATGACGTTGCTGTCGTCCGAAATTTTTTAGAACAAGAAACAGACGGAGTTAAAAACGGAATAGTTATGTTTGGTGAAAAATATGAAGCAGACTCTCCCGATACTTGGGTCGTTGATACGACGAAATTGCCGGATTATTACGGACCAACGTATCCGGGAGGTGAAACAGGATTTATATTCGACAATGAGGGCTATTTAAGTATAGTAGATTTTACTTATTCCTGCGATGCGACCGGTATCTTACTGAAATCCCTTCCTGTTAAAGGAGATCTCGTCCTCAATGGTTGCGAACATCTTACCTTTGTCGTTATTTTAGATGAGTTTACAAAGGTAAGTATAAGTAACTCGGCGTATCCGCTCGGTTTTTCTGACAGATTTTCTATTCAAAAAGCAAATGAAATATTTCTTCCCATTCCTTTTGGATTTGCTTATGTTTCGTTTGCATCAGAATATTCCGTGCTTTCGGCGTCTATTTGGCATCCGTTAATGGATAATCAAGCATTACTTCACGTAACTGCCGCGCCCTATGCAGATGAAGAATCGAATGTTTTCGTCGGATGGTTCGACCGCTTAACGGGAGAACTCTATTCTAATGATGAAAGTTTAGATATTAATGCCGAAACATTAGACGATAGTTTTACCTGCGCTCTCGAAGCGCGATATCTGAATTCGGCTGCCTTCGTTCCCGAAACGGATGATGCATGGCTTCCTTCGGGCGATGCAAATAACAATCACTCTGTAACTACCGGCGATGCTTCCTCGATTCTAATGGCGAACGTAAATAATGCGCCTTCGTCATATCAACCGCTTCTTTCGGACGTTAACCGTGACGGTCTCGTTAACACCGGAGACGCGGCAATATTGCTTAGGTTCTTCTCTTTAGATAATCCAACCCATCATATTGGCGGGATTTAATAAATAGACTTTAAGGTTAAAAAGCTTGAATTGACTTATAAAGGATGAATGAAAAAAATAAGGCTGCGCGGTGAATACTTAAAATTTCTTCCGCGCGGTCTTATTTTTTCCTATTCCCTTTTCGTCAGGAATCAGGCTGATTTCATTTAGTAAATAAGTGGTTTTTGAAATAAAAAAGTTGGGCGATTAACTCGCCCAACTAGTTTTCAGTTGATGCATATTTCTAAGAGAAGAGCCGCGTCTCCGGTATTTACTTCGCCGTCGTTATTAAGGTCGGAAACCGTCCTTCCCGCATCGGAAAGAACTTCGAGATCAATAAAGGATCTAAGAAGGAAGGCTGCGTCGCCTGTATTTACAACGCCGTCAAGGTTGGCGTCGCCCAAATCGTAGGTCGTTTCGCCCGTCGTTCCGATATAGTCGGTAAACATTGTAACGAAATCGTTCTGACCGCGAAGCTCAACGACAAAATCGTAAATATAGCCTTCTTCAACTACGAAATCATTACCCCTGCCCATTGATCCATTAACGCTATTTGCGATATACATGCATTCGCCAACTACAGGATTCGTTATACAATAATCATAAATCCCGGCATCAACGATTATATAGAGCGACTGATTATTCCCAACGATATTTGGGGTCGTTAAAGCGCCATCGGCGATCTCCGGAATTTTATACTCAAAGAGATCGTAAATTTCCTTAGGTACATCGCCGTTCTGATTTAAGGATCCTGTCGTAGGAATTGTCGTTCCTAAGAGAGAATGCGTAGAATCAAGGAGCATCTGATAACCCGTTCCGTCACCCCAAACATTCCCGACGCTCAATATTATAATAGCCTTACCCGGTTCGAGAGGAGTATAAGGGCATTCGCCTACAGTTACGGCGCAAATCGCGGTAAAGCCGCCCTCAACGGTAGTAGCCGTTACATTCGCGGTTCCGGCAGAAACACCAAATATATTTCCTTTATCATCTACCGTTACAATGCCTTCGTTTTCGGAAGCCCAGTTCAAGCTCTTATTCGTCGCGTCAGCGGGTTCGATAACCGCCCTTAGCGTTCCTTTTCCATGCCATGAAAGATCAATAGTCATATGATCAATCGAAACTCCGGTTACCGCTACAGCCTCGGGAGGGTTAGAAGTTCTATTAAACGCGATTAGTCCGCAAAGCTCTCCGATTTGAGCATCAAATACGGTCGTCGCAACGCCGGTATTCCTATCTACAGAGTAAAGGAAACCGGCATCATTAGGTGCATTAGTATATCCCGCCCAATAAAGAGTATCGGTTTCGTAACTATAGGTCATCGACTGTGCATAAACAACGCTACCCGCCATAGTATCACCGATTTCGGTACATTCGGAATTGCTTTTATCTACTTCGTAAAGGATTCCGGTTAGTATAGCTACGCCGTAGAGTTTACCTAGGTTATCGGCGGCGAGAGTTATTAAAGGTGAAATTGTCGGCATAACGCCGATATGCGTAAGTTCGCCGGTCGCTAGGTTAACGGTCGCAAGACCGCGATCTTCAATTCCGAATAGCGCATACATCGTATTCGTCGTATAGTCGTAAGTCATATCGTAAGCAACTTCAGAAACAGAAACGTGGCTCAATAATTCGCCGGTTATAGCGTCAAAGGTTAAAAATTCGGTCGTCGTATTATTAAAAGCATATATAACGCCGTTATAATATTCAGCCGCGAAAATTTCGTCCGAATAATCGAATATGGTTTCGGCTGTAGCCGTAGATGGGTTTATACTTACGAACCCGGTAAGACCGTCGGTTATTCCTCCCGGAGAGGAAACAAAGCCATAGAGTTTTCCGTCGGAAGCGGGAATTGTATTAAACACGGTTACTATACAATAGGCATAAACGCCGTTAACGGCAGTAGCCGTAACCGTCGCCGTTCCTTCGCCAACGCCGGTTATAAAGCCGTTTGAATCCACGGTTACTTTCGTAGCGTCACTTGTCGAATAGGTGAGAGTCATATCGGTAGCGTAAGAAGGTACTATCGTTGCATTAACCTTTATCGTCTGACCCAAATGAACTTTCGCGGTCACATCCATATCTACTCTCTGAGGAGCGGGCGTTTCCGTAATTGTAACATTATCAAGCCAGACCATATCTCGTCCGTTACCAGAGGAATCATCCTTAATATAGACCCAAGTATAAGTATGCTCGCCCGCTGTACCGGCGTTAAATACTTCCGTTGTAAAGTTGGTCATATGCGTACCGGATATACGGGTTTTTTCAACGCCGTCTATAGAGAATACAGCTTTATCATAGTTTTCTTCGGAGCTGACCATCCAGTCGAAAGTGATAAGCTTACTTCCATCCGTCGTAGCGACAAGAGTCATAACCGTACTGCTTTGATTTTTACCGTTAGTCGCCGAATGAGCAACGTTTCTTCCGGCGAAGGTAGTAGCGTCCGTATCCCAAAGGTTAACGCTATCCATAATAAATGAAAGTGTTCCGCCTCCAACGTTAAGAGCCGCATTAATTTTCAGAATAAGTTCCGCGGTTGAAGTTACGTTGATCGTGCTCGTCGCGGTAAAGCCACCATCATCTGTCGTAACCGTTATAAACGCGGTTCCCGGTGCAACGGCTGTTACAAGACCGCTTCCGTCTACCGTAGCAACGTTCGAATTGCTACTAGAAAATGTAACGCCGATATCAAAAGCACTGCTAGGGATTAAAGCCGCCGCAAGCTGAACCGTTTGCGTCTGATAGAGATCAACGGTCGAGGGAGTTAAGGTTACGCCCGTTATAGGTCCCGGCGGTGCTGCGTCAATAGCGACGTTGTCGAGATAGACGCAATCTTCCCCTGCAGCGCCCACTATATCCTTTAGATAAAACCAGGTAAACGTATAGTCACCCTCAGCGGTAATCTCATACACATAATTCGCGAAATCAATACTCTCTACAGAAAATGAAACAATACGATCTTCATTAACTGCGAAAAACATAAGATCATAGTATTCTTCGCAGCTAGTAAACCAATCAAAGCTAATTGTATTCCCACTATACATATGAATGGGATCCGTAGTAATAAAAGATTGACTTCCATCTACTCCGGCGTTCGTACTCTTAGCCGCGGTTCTTTCACCTAACGTTACTATTTCCCACGGATAAGCGTTGTCATTTGTAAAGTGATAGTTACCGCCCGGAGCGTTAATCGCCGCATCAAACTCAGCGGCAAGCTGAACGTTATCCGGAACGGTTATTATACAAGTATCGGTAAACCCGCCTTCTACGGTTGTCGCCGTTATCGTCGCTTCGCCATTTGTTATTGCTCTAACAAAGCCGTTTTCATTTACGCTCGCAATAGCCGGATTGCTTGATGTCCAAGAAATTTCTCTTTCGGTAGCGTTCCAAGGCTGAATTTGGGCTGAAAGGCTAAGAGTTTTATCTGTTCTCAACGTTGCCTCTTCCGGAAAAACGGTAATCCCTGTTGCGGGAACCGGATCTCCCGTCCATACACCCTTAGTAAATAGGCAGGTAACCTCCATATTAACGCCATAGATATTACCAAGAGCCGTTGCCTCCGCGGTCGCCGGATCTAACGAATATAAGATTCCTATATTTTTATTACAGTTCGCCCAGTAAAGTCCGCCGTTTACATGATCCCAGGTCATAGATTGAAGATATGCTAAGGTAACTCCGGTACTACCGACTAGCGTCGCCTCACCGCTTGTTTTATTTAGGGTATATAACGATCCTGTCTTATCGATAGCGTATAAAACTCCCACATCTGAACAAGCGAGAGTAAATATATTAGCGGGAGTTCCGGCATTTCCTATTTTGGTATAATTTCCGTTAGAAAGATCAATTGTATAAAGCGTCTTCCCCTTTACTCCGTACATAACCTCCGAAGATCTATCGAACGCCATATCCATAAAATAGAAAGTATTATAATCTTTTATTTCGGTTTCAGCATAGGTCGTCGCATCAATTCTCATTAAAGCGAACGAAGCACCTAAATTCTTTACAGCAAAAATAGCATCAATAGAAGGAATATAATCGCCGGCCGTGAAAGAGCTCTCGTAATAACCGTTCGTAAATTCAACAATTTCGGGAGTATTTGACATAAAACGAACGAACCCCTTCCAATTAGCCGCACTTCCTCCTTCATAGTACGTTGAGAAGCCATAAAGTTCAGCCGTATTTTTAATTGGTGTAAATTTTACATTACACTTTTCACCCGCGGTTGTTTTCGTTCCTATAAATTCCGTTTCAGTTTCTTCATTCGTTAAATAGGGGGAAACCGAACTCTGCTCCACGGACTCTGCAAGAACCGTCGTTAACGACGGAAGAAGCATAGCTATGATCAACAACATTGCCAACATTTTTTTCATAAAAATCCCTCCAAGTTTTTTTATCATTTGAATCGAAATTGTAAGTCGAAAATTGCAAACTAATATAAAAATCCAAAACAATAAATTTACAATACTATTCTCGCTAAGTATAGCATGTATTTTACCATTATACAACAACTAACCGTATAAAATTTAATAAAGAAATGGGAAATTACGCGCAAAACTATTAGAATATATATATCATAGCGTTTAATTTAAGTTTTTTTGTCTCTATTTATTAATAATATGTCTGAAAAAATTAAGTACAGTCTTATTCCCGGATTCTGTAAATTAAAAAAAGATAAGAATATTAAAAATAGTCGGGCTTTTTACTCGCCCGACTAAAAAAGTCAATTGTACATTAGCTGAATTTTTTACTCAGTCAATACACATTCCTAATATTATAGCCGCGTCACCGGTGTTTACGTTACCGTCGTTATTAAGGTCGGAAACGGCTCTACCCTCGTCGGAAAGAATTTCGAGTCCAATCAAAGATTTAAGAAGGAAGGATACGTCGCCGGTATTTACAACGCCGTCAAGATTCGCGTCGCCCGGATCGTAAGTTGTTTCTCCGCTCGTCCCGATAAGCTCTGAGGTCATTGTAACGAAGTCGTTCTGACCACGACGCTCAACGCCGAACTCGTAGATATGACCTTCTTCCACCACAAAATCATCGCATCTTCCAAGCGATCCGTTAGTGCTAAAAGCTATCCAGACGCATTCACCCGGAACCGGATTCGTTATACAAAAATCATAAGTCCCGGCATCAACGAGAATATAGACCGATTCGTTATTCGTTACGACATTATGAGTTGTAAGAATTCCGTCCGCCATCACCGGAATCTTATAATCAAATTGATTATATATCTCTGCGGGAACGTCGTCGGACGGAGTTAAAGGTCCGGCGGTAGGAATCGTCGTTCCGAAGAGAGAATGTGTCGAATCGAGAAGCATCTGATAACCCGAACCGTCGCCCCAAACATCGGCGGCGGTCAACATTATAATAGCTTTACCCGGTGCAACCGGATGATACGGAGACTCACCTACGGTTACGACGCAAGTAGCAACGAAGCCGCCGTCAACGCTGGTAGCCGTTACGTTGGTGGTTCCCGTAGCAACGCCAAACAGCTTTCCCTTATTATCTACCGTTACAATATTCTCATTCTCGGAAGCCCAGGTTACTTTTTTATTTATCGCATTAACGGGTTCGATAATGGCTTTTAGTTCTCCGCTTCCGCGCCATGCAAGGTTAATCGTCGGAGGATCGATAGAAACCCCGGTAACAGCGGTCGGATCGGAAGGATCTGAGCTTTGGTTAAACGCAATAAGTCCGCAAATCTCGCCGATAGGCGCGTCGAAAACGGTCGTCGCAACGCCGGTATTCCTATCTACAGAGTAGAGGAAGCCGCCGTTGTTAGGCGTTGTCGTATATCCAGCCCAATAAAGAGTATCGCTTTCGAAGCTATAAGTCATCGACTGTACATAAGAAACCATACCCGCCGTCGTATTTCCTATTTCTATGCATTCGGCCGTTTCTTTATCTATTTCATAGAGCATTCCGCTTTCTATAGCTACGCCATAGAGCTTACCAAGATTATCAGCCGCGAGAGTAATAATAACGCAATCCGCGGGCATAAGACCGATATGCGTAAGTTCGCCCGTAGTAAGGTCAACGGTCGCAAGACCGCGTTCCTCTTCTCCGAAGATAGCGTACATCGTATTCGTTGTATAATCATACGCCATATCGTAAATAACTTCCGAACCCGCAACGCGACTAAATACTTCGCCGGTCATAGCGTCGAAGGTTACGAATTCGGTCATCGTATAATCGAAAGCATATATAACGCCGTTATAATATTCAGCCGCAAAAATATCGTTAATATAGGCGGCTACGCCTTCAGCTGTAGCGTTAGAGGGGTCTATCCTTACAAGACCGTCGAGATTCTCGGTTAAGCCCGCGGGCGCGGAAACGAAGCCATAGAGTTTTCCGTCGGGAGCGGGAACCGTATTAAATATTGTTACCGTACAATCGCTATGAACGCCGTTAACGGCCGTAGCCGTAACCGTCGCCGTTCCTTCGGAAACGCCGGTTATAAATCCATTTTGATCAACGATTACTTTCGTAGCGTCGCTTGTCGAATAGATAATCGACGTATCGGTAGCGTATACAGGTACAACGGCAGCATCAAGTTTTATCGTTTGACCTGTATGAACCTTTGCCGTTGCGTTCATAGCTACGCTTTGAGGAACGGGAGCGTCCGTAATTGTAATATTATCGAGCCAAAGTATATCCTGACCATCGTCGGAGGAAGGGTCTTTTACATAAGTCCAAGTATAAGTATGTTCGCCCGGTGCGCCGGCGCCGAATACAGCTGTTTCAAAGTCGATCATATCCGTACTTGATATTCGCGCCTGTTCAATGCCGTCTATAGCGAAGATACCCTTATCATAGCTTCTTTCGGAATTGACCATCCAGTCGAAAGTTATAATCTTAGGGCTATTAACCGTCGCAATAAGGGTTATAGCCGTGCTCGTACCGCCCATGCCCATTGTCTGCGAATGTGCAACGCTTCTTCCGGGGAAGGTCGTAGCGTCAACCGCCCAAGTATTAACCATATCCATGCCGAAGGAAAGCGTTCCGCCTTCAACGTTAAGAGCCGCGTTTATATCCGCCATAAGCTCCGCGGTAGAGATTACGTTAATCGTACTCGTAGCGGTAAAGCCTCCGTCATGCGTCGTAACGGTTATAATCGCAATTCCGGCTTCTCTCGCCGTTACAAGACCGGTTTCGTCTACCGTCGCAACGGTCGCGTCGTCGGTCGAAAAAATCATACCAATATCGAGAGCACTGCTGGGCAAAATATTCGCCGTAAGCTGAGCCTTTTGCGTCTGATAAAGATCAACGGTCGAAGGAGTTAAGGTTACGCCCGTTACGGGTCCCGGAATAGTTGCGTCTATAGCTACGTTATCGAGATAGGCACAATCTTCGCCGGCAGAACCCACCGAATCCTTTACATAGTTCCAAGAGAAAGTATAGTCGCCCTCGGTGGAAATCCGATAGATATAATTCTCGAACTCCGTACTCTCAAGCGAAAACATCGCAATATTCTCTCCGTTAACCGCGAAAGCCATACTGTCCCAGCCCATTTCACAGCTGACAAACCAGTCAAAGCTTATTGTATTTCCCCGATACATATGAATAGGAGGCATTGTAATTGAATCACGGGTTCCGTGTATTCCGGCGGTAGAGCTCTTAACGGCGGTTCTTTCACCGACAGTAACGGGTTCCCAAGGATAAAGATCATCGTTTATAAAATGATAATTGCCGCCCGTCGCGTTTATAGCAGAATCAAAAGCCGCGTCTATTTGAGCGTTATCGGGAACGGTTATTACGCAAGAATCGGTAAATCCGCCTTCGACGGTTGTCGCCGTTATTGTCGCTTCGCCATAAGCTACCGCGGTAACAAGACCGTTTTCATCTACCGTCGCTACGGAAGGATTGTCCGATGCCCAAGAAACTCCGCTTTCGGTCGCGTCCCAAGGCTGAATCCGTGCCGTAAGCTTAAGAGTTCTCCCTGTTTTTAAAGTCGCCTCTGTCGGAATAACGTTAACGCCGGTTACGGCGATCGGATCCACCGGAGATGCACCCTTAGTAAACAGACATGTAACTTCCATATTTACCCCATTAATATTGCCGAGAGCCGTTACCGAAGCTGTCGCCGGATCAACTGAATATAGAATTCCGTCGTTTTGATTAGAGTTAGCCCAGTATAGCCCACCGTTTACATGATCCCACGTCATAGACTGAAGATAAGTTACGGTAACTCCGGTATTGCCTATTAATGTCCCGGCGCCGGTAGCCTTATCGAGCGTATATAATGAACCATCGAGATCGACAGCGTATAAAATGCCCGCATCCGAACAAGCGAGGGTGAAAAAATCTTTTGGCGTTCCGCTCATGCCAACTTCGGTATAATCGCCGCTGGCTAGATCGATAGTATAGAGGCTTTTATCATTTACGCCGTACATAACGCCTGAAGAAATATCAAAAGCCATATCCATAAAATAGAAATTATTATAAGCCTTTATTTCGATCTCAGCATAAGTTGTCGCGTCTATTCTCATCAAAGCATATCCAACACCTAAGTTCTTTACAGCAAAAATAGCCTGAACAGAAGGAACATAATCCCCGGCGGTGAAAGGTCGTTCGTAATAGCCGTTTAAATATTCAACGGTTTCGGGAGCATTTGACAAAAAACGAATAAACCCATATGAGTCGGTTTCGCTTCCCCCCGCATAATACGTCGAAAAGCCAAAAAGCTCCGTCGCATCTTTAGTAGGCGTAAATTTTACATTACGCTTTTCACCTGTGGTGGTTTTAATTCCGGTTGATGCCGTTTCGATTTTTTCCTTCGCCGGAACGGCGGAAATCGAAATCTGTTCCACCGACGCTGCGATAACCGTCGTTAACGACGGAAGAAGCATCGCTATGGTCAACAATACTGCCAACATTTTTTTCATAAAAAGTTTCTCCCATTCTTTTTTTATAAGTTGCTCCCACTTTTCAATTTTTTAGAAAAGCATTATATGGTATTTATGGATTAACGACAAAATATATTGTCACTTGGTATTAATCATAAAATCGTTAAATTTTTTTAAGCACATTAAATAAACATGCATTTTTAAGCATAATCATATCCGGAAAGAAACGGCGCAACTTATAATCCGTTTCGTTCAGTTATAACTCTTTTCCCCGGATTTTATAGTTAATATCGCAGATATCTTCTGCCCCCCCAAAAAAGGTAACCCAAATCCAAATACCGTTATTTATATTTTATCACAAAATATTTGCTTTTTCAACATATGAATTCTGCAATATATTCGATTGTTAGACCAATAATTTAATCAAAAATCCCGAATAAATTTCATTTTTTAAATTAAATGGTAAAATTTCTTTAATTGTATTCGGATTCATTTTTAGAATGTATAATTATTGTTTATATGTAAATTACGTATTTACTGGTTTTTAACCCCAAAAAATAAGATTGTTTAGGTATTAATATTGATTTAAAAAAGCACAAAGAAAAAAGCCGGGCGAAAAACTCGCCCGGCTAAAAAGTCAACTATGCGTTAGCTGAATTTTACTCAGTTAATGCATATTTCCAATATCATAGATGCGTCTCCGGTATTTACTTCGCCGTCGTTATTAAGGTCGGAAACGGTTCTTCCCTCGTC
>JAVVSK010000014.1:0-46970 GCA_036654235.1 Clostridia bacterium
TCTGAAATGAAAACTTATAAAATTGTATTTAGCCCTACGGGCGGAACGCTAAAAGTAGCGAACGTGTTTGCAACCGCAATTGGTTCTGACATTATTCAAATTGATTTGACAAATTCAAAGACGAATTTTAACACGTTTTCTTTTTGCTCAGATGATGTTTGTATCATTGCCGTTCCATCTTATGGTGGACGCGTACCAGCGGTAGCAGTTTCAAGGCTAAGACAGTTGAGAGGCGGTCAGGCGAGAGCAATCTTAATTTCTGTATATGGAAATCGTGCTTATGAGGATACTTTACTTGAACTGAAAGATACTCTGCTTGCTATGGATTTTCGTTGTGTTTCCGGAGTAGCAGCCATTGCCGAACATTCGATTATGCGCAACTTTGCCGCAGCACGTCCAGATGAAACGGATCTTGAAGAACTGAAAAGCTTTGCACAAAAAATTGTGGAAAAATTACGAAACAATGATGTTGCGGAGAATCTTGTATTACCCGGAAAGTCCCCTTATCGGCAATACAATGGTGTCCCTATGAAGCCTGCGGCGGGAAGAAAATGCATAAAATGCGGTCTATGTGCAGTTAATTGTCCTGTCGAAGCTATTCCCGTAACTACCCCTAACGAAACAGATCGCACAAAATGTATTTCTTGTATGCGTTGTATTAGTATTTGCCCAAGCAAAGCACGTACCGTAAATCAACTTCTATTAGCCGTCGGAGTCCAAAAGATGAAGAAAACTTGCGGAAAATATAAACATAATGAACTATTTCTGTAATGGGTAAGTTTTCTTGTATTGTCAAACGGTGAAAATAGGCTGATGATTGTAGCGGATTTTCTCTGTCACAGTATTGTAAGAGCAGCAAAATATGATTGGATAATTCCTTGTAAATTAAATATGTGAAGAGAGCCACTGCACTTTTTTGTGTAGTGGCTCTCGTAGCCTGTAGACCAAAAGCCTTTAAAATGCCTCTATAATATTGTTGCTGGGAGGCGATGATATGACAGCGATATCTAATGAAATAAGAGAGCTTTTGATTGGGGCGAAAAAAACGATGCGAAACTGAAAAAAAGCATAGCAAAATGGTTGAAAATCAGCGAACGTTCCAATTGAACGGCTCTGTTGTTCGCCCTTTCTCTACATCAATGACTCTGCTGCTGAGGGCTTGCGGACGCTTATATGTTTTTTTGAGGATAAACAATCTCACCTAAATTATACCATAAAATATTATTGTTATCAATATACAAAAAGACCGTCGACAAGAATCGACAGTCTATTTTGGCGGAGAAGGAGGGATTTGAACCCTCGCGCCAGTTACCCCAGCCTACTCCCTTAGCAGGGGAGCCCCTTACAGCCACTTGGGTACTTCTCCATTTGAGGTTACATCAAAAAAATAAATGTTGGCGGAGAGAGAGGGATTCGAACCCCCGGTGCCTCTCGGCATCACTGGTTTTCAAG
This sequence comes from Clostridia bacterium, assembly GCA_036654235.1. GTDB lineage: Bacteria > Bacillota > Clostridia > Christensenellales > CAG-138 > JAVVSK01. The sequence goes on from JAVVSK010000014.1 coordinate 1,453, forward strand.
ACCAGCTCCATAAACCGCTCGGACATCTCTCCGCGATGTGTTGATATTGTAGCACGTTTAATGATACTTGTCAATAAAAAAATGGTAGTTTCAATAGGACAATCAACCTATAAAAAGCCCTATGCTACTGCTTATTCATGAATATTTTGACAATGCATTCTAATATATAAATCCTTATTCTAGGTGTGCAAAAGCTAGTTGTTTCTTGTTTTAGCCTCATTGTTCAGAAGCGTCAACGATATCGTTGTAATACACAAGTGTATTCCCGGGCATATGTTTTGCGGCGTAGAGAGCGGAATCGGCTTGCCCAAGTAAGCGGTCAAAATCTAAATCCGAATTATAAACGGTAATGCCAAAGCTGATGCTAACCTCTAAATTCCTTGATTTATTTTTTTCAACGAGCTTCTCTTGCACCTTTTGCCATTTAGTATTTACATCGTCACGTGTGCTTTCAAAAATACCAATAAACTCATCTCCGCCCCATCGCGCAATAATACCGTCGGCTTCGAACGTTTCTTTTAAAATCTGACTCATTTCGCAGAGGACTTTATCCCCAAATAAATGACCATTAGTATCATTAATCAATTTAAAATTGTCGACATCCATTATAAACATATGGTTCTCGTTTAAACTGTTTTTTGCATTGTACCGGCAGAGCGATTCCCCGAACCATTTACGATTCGGAAGACCGGTCAACTCATCAGTGGTAGCCATTTTTACAATGATTCGATCGTGTCTACGCACCATATGTATACAAAGGAGAAGAAGAAAGAACAGTATAGAAAGCGCAACTATTACGTTTTTCATAATCAGCATCTGAAATGTTTCAACAGTTTCGCTTGTATCTTTTTCAACGACAAGATACCAGTTGAGATTGTCGATATATCGAGTAGTTAAACAATGATCGAGCTGGTCATCGGGATACCAAAACATTTCAAGCGACGTTTTATCATTGAGAATTTTTTCTCTGTACATAGAGACTGTTTCCCAATCAAAAAAGTTAATCTGTTCAATTTTATTCGAATCCGTATGCACCTGCATATTTCCATGCGAATTTATTAGGAAAGCCTGAAGCATAAAAGTATCTTCGTAGCCTTTTAAGAGCCGCTGAAGGTGACTCATTTTTACGCCAACGCCGACAACGCCAAGAAGCTCACCGTTATCCGTCTCTATCCGGCAGTTTACAAAAACAGTCAATTCGTCATCAGCTGTCTCGTCGGTATCAACATCGAGATCATAAAACTTTCCGCTGTTCAAAAAATCATAATACCAAACGTCATGGGCATTGTTTGGGTTGATGATCTTATTTATACCTTCAAAATAATAATAAATACTGGTTTTCGCGGATACGGCAAATACCGAGTCGTAGTTATATTTATTTTTAAAAGTATGCAAATATTTAATAAGCCTCGCTTTATAATTTTCATCATCGATATTCGCCTTTTCACCCAGTAACCATTCTTTTAAAAAGGTGTCGTTTGCCATTGTTTTTGATACATAAATAGGCTTCGTAAGATCATTGTCGATTACCGCGTAGATATTAGAAGAAGTAAGACGCGAAATATTTTCAATATTTTCTTTTGATACCTTATTAAAAGTCATATAATTAATTGAAATTGTTATTAAAAATCCAAGTATCAAAGTTATACTAATAACAAGGCTGGTCTGTAAGAGCAACTTTTTTTTCATTTTTTCCTCCAATTGACGAGCTAAGTGCATTTTTTTGTTTTATATTTTTGTTAAAGAAAACGCTGAGTTATTATAAATATCCTATACCGGAGCGAGTTCCAGAAGATCCCAAAAGTTAGAACTAGGCATAGGATGATAAAACACAAAGCCCTGAACTAAATGACAACCGATCTGTCTAAGAAACGCCACCTGACTTTCGCTTTCAACACCCTCAGCGACGATTTGAAGGTTAAGACGCTTTGCAAGATCTACGACGCAGGAAACGACAGTTCTGGCGCGATCACGATCTTCTGTTTCGTCAAAGAAGAGAGCGTCAAGCTTAAGCTCGTCAACCGGGAGACTTTTTAATAAGTTAAGCGAGGAATAACCCTTTCCGAAGTCATCAAGAGAGCAGTGAAAACCATAACGTTTCAGATCTTTTATTATACGGAACAGCAGATCCATATTTTCGAACACAACGGATTCGGTAAATTCTACTTGCAATAGATAATCCGGAATACTGTAGTCCTGTTTAATTTTTACATAGGTTTTAACGAACGCCGGATCATATAACTGCATAAGGGAGACATTAATAGAGATGGGTACTACCGGAAGACCCTGATCAAGTCGCTCATGCATCAAACGGCATACTTGATTAAGGACGTATTGATCAAGTTGTACAATGAACATAGTACGTTCAAAAATCGGAATGAATTCCGAAGGAGAAATAAAAAGCCCGTCTTCGGTTAGCCATCGGGTTAATGCTTCGGCAGAAGCAATTTTACCGGTCTCTAAGCTAACCTTTGGCTGAAAGTAAACTTTAAATTCACCGCATTCCAAAGCCGTGTGCATATGATTTTCTATATGCTGCTCCGATAACATTTTTTGGCGGAGACTTTCGTTATAAAAGATGTACTTTTGCAGCGAATTATTCTTTGCGGTTTTTCGCGCAAAGTTAGCGCGCTCAATAAGATTTGATATTTGCGATTCGGATGCGGCATCTTCTAGGCAGCAGAATCCACAGCAGGTACGAATAAAAGATTGTTCATTAGCAGAAGCCCTTGCGAAATTAAAAAGTTGCAAATCTACGGCTTTTTGCTGTTCGAGAAGGAAATCTTTTTTCTCGTAAGCGCGTAAAATTAAAAAATTATCAGCGGAAACACGGCAAAATGTATCGAATTTTCCAAGATCCATGCGAAGAATTTCGGCGTATTTTTGCAATAGACGGTTTCCATAGACATGACCAAAAACGTCGTTCAGCATCTTAAAATTCTCAAAATCAGCGTATAGGACAGCGAATTTTAGGTTTTTGTAGCGTAGAAGCAGCGCTTGCGCATCAATCTTAAATTTTTCAAGATTGGGTGCGTTTGTAAGTTTATCAATATATGCAATATCTATGAGTTTGCGATTGTTAAGTTCAAGACGATTCACGCGCCGAATGCTGTAGATAAAAATGCCCAACCATGTAAATATGCATATAACGACAATGGCAAGAATCAGCCATGTTGCCTCCTGCACCTGCTGATTAGCGTAATTATCGGCGATAAAGACGGTTTCGTTTGCTAATTGAAAATAATCTTCGCTAAGTTCGATAAGTAATTTATAGTTAGCCCCGGAACGTACATTATCGATCTCGAACTTTAGGCGATCCCATTGAAAAGAAATCTGCGATAATTTTTCGCGATACTCTTCGTTGTCAGGGTAAACGAGTCCATACTTGCCCGAACCCGTGCAAAGCTCTAAAACTATGCCATCTAGATAAGCGCGCATTTCGTCGTTTGGCATATCGTTTAATTCAAGTTTCACTAATCTTTGAGTTGCACCTCTGACGATTCCAAGATAGTTAATAAGAGTACCATATGAACGAATATTTATAATAAGACGGACGGTAAAACCGCCGATAAGTATAGAAAAAACTAGGAGAAACGGAATAAGCAATTTAGAAAGTTTTCGCATAGATACGTTTCCTCCAATTTAATATTTACAAAGATAAATATAGTTACAGTATAAATATCTTTTGATGAAATGTCAAAACAATACTGAAAAAGAAGTTAATTTAAAGTGGCAGTCGATAAAAGGCCTTTTGTTGTAGAAAAAAGCATCTTTTAATATTGCGAGAAAAGACACAGTGCTGAGGATGTTTCACTTTTTAGCAGGTCGCTTGTATTCAAAAAATAATATATTAGTTTCAAATCATTTTGCGACATGACAATCAATTTGATCTATAATAGTTTCATTAAAAAATAAAGCCTTTATATCAGATGATCATTTTTGTTCATTGTGCTATAATTTATATTGAAATTATTTTTATATGGAGGATGTTTAATGAAAATCGGTATAATCGCCGCTATGGAGACTGAAATTAAAATTTTAAAAAACGCCTTAGACAATGTTAAAATTGAAAAACATGCAGGCATAGATGTGTTTTCAGGAAAGCTTTTAAATCTTGACGTTGTTCTTTCGACTTGCGGAATAGGAAAGGTAAACGCCGCCGTTCATACTCAGTCTATGGTAGATAATTACGGAATAGATATGCTTATCCATACAGGCGTTGCCGGAGGGCTGGATGAGCGCCTTAAACGCCTCGATCTCGTCGTAGCCGAAAGGCTTACCTATCATGATTTTTGCGACGAGTTCAAAACTACCTGTTTCCCTTATCAGGATTTTTTCTACAGCGACAGAGAGTTACTTGAGATGGTTTTAGAAAATGGGAATGGCGAAATATATACCGGAACAGTAGTCTCCGGGGATCAGTTCATTAATGATTCCGCGATAAAAACGATGCTATCTAAAAAATACAATGCAATGTGCGTTGAGATGGAAGGCGCGGCTATCGCGCATACGGCTTATTTAAATTCAATTCCCTTCGTCGTTTTACGCTGTATTTCCGATATGGCTGACGATAATGCGGATAAGAGCTTCCTTGAGTTCGAAGAGGTCGCGGGTCAACGGGCGGCAAACGTGGTTTTAAACATGCTTAAAAGTATCTCGCTAAAAAACCAATGAGCCTTTTAAATTAGGAACATATTTTTACGCTGCCTTCGGTGAAAAAATAGCTTAAGATGACTATGCTTTTTTTATACGCGCAATAATGCAATTTGAAAGGGAAGACGATGGATTTTAAAGAGATGCTTTATAAACAGCTTTCCGCCGACTTTAATGTTTCAACGGAAAACTTAAAAAACGACGGAAATATATTTATTTTAAGAAAGCCAAATTACGAGCGGAGACTCTATAAAAATGATGACTGTCTTTTACGGATTCTTGCAATAAATAATAAGGTCGTTTTTAACAGCACAAACGCGTTTTTTTTAGAGCGCTGTAAAGAATTATTTAAAGATATTGAAGGAGAATGGATATCCGAATTTGCTACGCTATTGAAGCTGGACGTATTGCTTCGGAAATTTAACTTCTCTATAGCGGAGGGACATCAATATTATATCCCGAGCGATATCGACAACCCCGTTTTTAACGCGGCGGAGCTTAGATGGTTTGAGGGTGATGAGCTTTTTCGCTTTTACGGAGATGATGATTTTTCCGAGGCACTCGCCTTTGACGAAATGCATCCGGATATGATAGCGGTAACGGCTATAGCTGACGAAAAGATAATCGGGATGGCGGGGGCGAGCCGCGATGGAAAATATATGTGGCAAATAGGGATAAACGTTTTACCCGGTTATGAAAATCGTGGTATCGGAACCTATCTCGTTTATCGACTGAAATGCGAAATAATTAAGCGAGGCTTACTGCCCTTTTACGGTACGGGTGCGTCACATATAAATTCGCAGAGAGTGGCTTTTAAAGCGGGCTTTATTCCCGCATTTTGGGAATTATATACTAAAATTTGCTAGATTTTTTTCATGATTTTCAGATAATTCAATTTGACAAAAACGGACATGCTGCTTATAATAAAAAGCCGCAATCGAATATGCTTATCAAGAGTGGTTGAGGGACAGGCCCGATGAAACCCGGCAACCTGCCGTAATATGGCAAGGTGCTAATTCCCGCAATGCAAGGCGTTGAGAGATGAGTTACCGTAGTTTACTCGTCCTTCCATTGTGAAAGGCGAGATTTTTTTATTCATTGGCATATCGATGGCAAATATTTTTTAGGAGGTCAATATGTCAAAAACCTTGTTTTCATCAGAGTCCGTAACCGACGGACACCCAGATAAAATTTGCGACTATGTTGCTGATTCAATATTAGACGCTATTCTTGAGAATGATAAATATGCGCGCGTTGCCTGCGAATGTATAGCTACGACGGGGATGATGTTTATCATGGGCGAAATTACAACTAAACAATATGTCGATATTCCGGGTATTGCGCGGAGAGCGGTACTTGAAATTGGATATGATAAGCCCGAATATGGCTTCGACGGGAATACATTAACCGTAATTACGGCGATAAACGGGCAGTCACCCGATATTGCTTTAGGTGTCGATATGTCTTTAGAAGCGAAGATGGGGAACACCGGCGATAATTTTAATACCGGGGCGGGGGATCAGGGAATGATGTTCGGGTACGCCTGCGATGAAACGAAGGAGTTTATGCCTCTTCCGATTTCCCTCGCACATGCGCTTACGGGTAGGCTCTCGGCGCTAAGAAAGAGCGGAGCGATAAAGCATCTTCGTCCCGATGGAAAGGCGCAGGTGACCGTTGAATATGATAATGGAATACCGGTTCGCTTAGATACGATTATCGTCTCAACTCAGCACGATGAATGTGTAGATATGGAAACATTGAAACGCGAGGTTTATGAACAGGTTATTTTAACCGCTGTTCCGAATGAACTTATTGATGCTAAAACGCGAATATTAATAAACCCGACCGGCAGATTCGTAATAGGCGGTCCAAAGGGTGACTCGGGATTGACGGGGAGAAAATTAATAGTCGACACCTATGGCGGAACGGCGCATCATGGCGGTGGAGCGTTTTCGGGAAAAGATCCAACAAAGGTTGATAGGAGTGCCGCCTACGCTACGCGGCATGTTGCCAAGAATATTGTTGCGGCGCACCTCGCTTCGCGTTGCGAAATTCAGCTTGCATATGCAATAGGCGTTGCGGAACCCGTTTCGATAAGCGTCGATACTTTTGGAACAGGGATTATTCCGGACGAAGAAATAGCGAATATCGTTGACGAGATTTTTGACCTTCGCCCCGCCGCCATAATTGAACGCTTAGGGCTGAGAGCGCCAATATATAAGCAGCTTTCGGCTTTTGGACATTATGGTCGGAATGATTTAGATCTCCCATGGGAAAGGCTTGATTATGTTGACAGGCTTAAAGCTAAAGTAAAATAAAAAAGAGTCGGGCGCAATATATCGTTTATGTGATATACTGCGCCCGATAAAGAAGTTTTTGCCTTTAACCAGGAGACGAATTTATAGAAAAAATATAGTGAAATTTCTGTTTTCTATAAAAAAATATACTTGCATTTGAGATTAATTTGATGTAAAATAGAAAATGTGCTTTGGGGGTATGGCTCAGTTGGTAGAGCGCCTCGTTCGCAACGAGGAGGCCGACGGTTCGAATCCGTCTATCTCCACCAAAATTTTACAAAGACCCAAAACCCGTATTATTAGCGTAAATAGTACGGGTTTTGGGTTCTTGTCTATAATTTAGTCTAAAACGAGAAAATTAGAGCATTTCGGCATTCCAATCGCTTTCGGGTACGGAAAAGCGCTTTTTCCAAAGTCTCTCTATATCCGGAAAATCTGCGTTTGAATTATCGGCGGTGTTTTTATCGCCAACCCTAGTATATATACAACCCATCTTCATCGCTCCATAGTCGCTTTTTAGATAATAGGGTACGCTGTTTGAATTTAATATAATAAGTACATCTATCGTTTGTCCATTGATTTCTGTAGAGACAACTTCTATTTGCGGTGCATTGTCGGCGGCAAAGGGAAGGTGACTCATTGTATCGATTATTTCGACCTGCTTTCGTCTTTCGGTTAGTCCAATAATTTTTCGGTCGTCGCTAACCCCAAAAATTAAATAGCAGTCTTCATCATGCGAAGTATTAGCAAAACATACGATGTCCTTTATAAGGGTTTTCATATTGTCATGCCACTTTAGCTTAAAGTCCCAATGGTCGCCCTCTTTTCCGACGGCGATAAGGTTTAAAACGGTTTCTTTTATATCGTTCATAATCTTTTTATCCAATCATAGCATCAATTAGAGAGCTTTGAATATAGGTCTAAATATAGTTTAGCTGAGTTTGAAAAAGAAAAATCTTCGTTCATCGCGCTCTTAATAAGCGAGTTCCAAATTTCAGGGTATTCCATGCAGCGCACAGCGCGCTCCAATGTAAAAAGCATTTCATACGCATTGAAATTTGAAAACGCAAACCCATTTCCGACTCCGTTATAGCGGTTATAAGGTTTGACGGTGTCTAAAAGTCCACCGGTTTCCCTAACTACCGGGATTGTTCCGTATTTCATCGCTATGAGCTGGGAAAGTCCGCAAGGTTCGAATAAAGATGGCATAAGGTATATATCCGCGCCCGCATAAATTCTATGCGCAAGAGGCTCGCTTTGTCTCTCAATAAAGACAATATCATCAGGGCGCGCTTCGCAAACAGCTCTGATCGTCCTTGCATATCTCTCGTCGCCCTCTCCTAAAATTATTAACCGCGCACCCGTACTCAATATTCCGTTAAGTACATGGTTGACGAGATCGAGTCCCTTCTGATCCGTAAGCCGCGTTACCATAGCTATTATAGGTGCGTTACCCGGCTTTAAGCCGACTTCGCGAAGCAGTTCCATTTTGCATATGACTTTCCCCGTCATATCGTCATATGAATAATTTTCAGGTAAAAAGGAATCCGTCGCCGGATTAAATATTTCGTCCGAAAGACCGTTCAATATACCTACGAGGTCGTCCTTGCGTTCATTTAATACGCCGTCAAGTTTTTCACCGAAAAACGGCGTTAAAATTTCTTTTGCATAACTTTTACTTACCGTCGTAAGCTTATCTGAAAATTTTAGCGCGGCCTTCATAAAGCTGGCGCTGCCGTAAAATTCAAGTGCATCTATCGTGAAATACTTAACGTCAATGCTCAAAAAATCCGCGACGGTTTCAAAGGGGAAAAGCCCTTGAAATCTAAGATTATGTATTGTAAAGACTGTTTTTACGGCGGCATATCGGGGATCCTCAGCGTAATCCGTTTTTAAAAGGAAGGGTATCATTCCGGTAAGCCAATCGTTGCAATGTATTATGTTCGGGAAAAAACCTATAGCGGGGAGCGCTTCGAGAACGGCACGGTTAAAGAAGGAAAAACGCTCGCATTCGTCTTTGCAGGGTTTAGCATAAATATAATCCCTATAAAAATAAAACTCGTTGTCGATAAAATAATAGGTAACCCCGTTTAGCTGCATTTCTTCAATACCGCAGTATTGCTCGCGCCAACCAAGGTGCACTGTAAAATGCGCAACATGTTTTAGATGGCTTGTGAATTCGCTATTAATGAGCTTATATTTCGGTAGGATAACTCGGATATCGACGCCACTTTTTATTAGAGCAGCGGGCAGAGCGTTTGCAACGTCAGCGAGACCTCCCGTTTTGATAAAAGGCGTAGCTTCGCTTACAACAAATAAAATTTTCATAGTATTCCTCCATTTTCGCGCCTAAGACATTATGCTTTTTATTTTACATTATGTTTTCGTCTATTATGCACTTGTTTACTTGAAATTTCAATCACAGGACCTTAGTTTATAGCATCATTCGTATTTTTTAGCTCATGAGAAGGCGAGATTAATAGCATCCATAGCCGTATCAAGTTCAATTATGCCCGGATCATCGATATTTAGCTTTTTGTCAAGGCGCGGTATAAAGATGGTTTTATAGCCCATGCGAAGACATTCGCGAACGCGCTTTTCCATATTTCCGACGCGCCTAAGTTCACCCGTAAGACCAATTTCGCCGATAAACGCGGAATTTTCCTTAGGTTTTACGTCTATTAGAGCGGAAGCTATCGCGACGGCGCAAGCCATATCGCTGGCGCGGTCGTTTATTCTAAGATTCCCTACGACGTTTGTATAAACATCCTTATTATATAACTGCAATCCCGCTTTTTTTTCGAGAACCGCTATAAGAAGGACTAAACGGTTAATTTCCATTCCCGCCGCCATGCGTCTGGGGTTGTTGAAAGGGGTATTTGCGATAAGGGCTTGAATTTCAACTAAAATCGGGCGGGTTCCTTCGAGAGCACAGGTTGTAGCCGATCCGATTTCATCGCGTCCCGATATAAACATTCGGGACGGATCGGCAACTTCAATTATACCGGTATCACCCATTTCGAAGACACCTATCTCGTTTGTAGATCCGAAGCGGTTTTTAACGGCGCGAAGAAGCCTAAGTGAATCATGCCTATCGCCCTCGAAATATAAAACCGTATCTACCATATGTTCAAGCATCTTTGGACCGGCCAACATCCCGTCTTTAGTAACGTGACCCGCCAAAAATACGGCACATCCGGTTTCTTTCGCATAGGTAATAAGGAGATTCGCGGTTTCACGAATTTGCGCCGTACTCCCTGGGGAGCTTAAAATTTCGCCGAGAACCATAGTTTGTATTGAGTCGATAACGAGAACGTTCGGATGAATGCGTTCGGCTTCGGTCATAATCGCGGATATATCGTTTTTCGAGAGAATAAGTATATCGCTTTTAATATCAAGCCTTTTTGCCCTAAGTTTTATCTGTTCCCTCGATTCCTCGCCGGTTACATACATTACGACGCAAGAAGTCGTTAACTTATCGCAGGCTTCGAGTAAAAGCGTTGATTTTCCGATTCCGGGATCCCCGCCTATTAATACAACTGAGCCTTTTACAAGGCCACCGCCGAGAACACGATCAAGCTCAAATATGCCCGTTTTAAACCTTTCGGTTTCCCCGTATTCGATACCGGAGAGCGGTTCGGCTATAGCAGCTATGCCGATAGGCGACTTTTTCTTCGCGGCTTCCTCAAATACGGTTAATTCAATTAAAGAGTTCCATTCGCCGCATTCGGGGCAGCGCCCCAACCAACGTGCGTTTTCATGTCCACAATTTTCGCATTTATATATCAGCTTTTGTTTTGCCATATTTTAAAACGCACCTCTCTGCATCAATGTTTCTGTAAAGCAAATGTTTTTTACTTGCTCATGCCAGTACGAACGAGGTCTGTCAGCTCTTTTTTATCGAGCCTAAAGTAGCCGCGTTCAAGACCTTGCGGCGTAAAGTCAACGCCTATCGCTTTTCCAAGTTCCTCCGTGATGTCGGGTTCAAGTCGTGCGCATGATGCATGGACAACAGGACATCCGGTTTCTTTAACGAGAGTTAATGCGTTTTTTGCGCGTATACCGCCACCGGGCAATATCTCAATAGCGCCGGCGGAAAAAACGTTCATATCCAAAATATTTTTAGCGCCGAGAATCGCAGTTTTAGCTTTTCCTCCGGTTAAAACCCGCGTTACGGAACAATCGATTAGAGTCTCAAGCGAAGGTCTAAAATCTGATTGAGCAACGTCAAAAGCACGATGAAAGACCGTTTCTCCGTCGCCAACCGCCTTTACCATAGCCTTCGTTTTTTCCTTATCAATTTTACCGTCGCGGGTTAAAAAGCCAAAAGCTATGCCGGAAGCTCCGTTTTTCATAAACAGCTCAGCATCTTTAAGCATAGTTTTAAACTCAAAATTATCGTAGAGAAACCCGGAACGGCGCGGTCTTACCATAGCGATAATCTTTATTCCTGATTCACGGGCAAGTAAAAATTCACCCATAGAAGGCGTAAGACCCGAGAGCGAAAGCGCGCTATTAAGTTCAACACGAAACGCCCCCGCGCTTTTTGCTAAAAAAGCGTCGGAAGCGCTTGCGAGAGCTATTTCAACTTTAAATATTTCGTTCATTTATGCTCCGATACCCATTTATCCGAAAGAGGTGATATAAGATTATAATAAGTTGGTCCAAGGTCAAGAATAAATTCGTTAAACGCTTTTAGGTCGAACTTATCGGAAAGCGCGTCCGAAGCGTCGTTGCGGAGCTTCGAAAGTTGAACATAGCCCATTGCATAATCCAATATATAAAACGGGTCTTGATTCACAATATCGACTAAAGTTTTGACAATAGTTTTTGACTGTTTCTCGCCAAGGGTATCGACGAACATTTCTGCTATGCTTTCCTCGTCCATTCCGTAGGCATATACCAAGAGCGAAATATATGCGGGTAGAAGCATATTCGAAAACGCACTGTCAATATTCATCATAACACAATACTTAGAATTTATAGCTGTTGTATTTTCGGCGAAATATTCTTCCGCCGTCGTAGACCAGCCTTCGTAATATGCGGTTAACCCGATCTGCTTTCTTAAATATCCTGTCGTAGTCAGCCCACGCTGATAAACGATTTGATACATATGCCCCGCATATGCCTCATGCGCAAGGGTAAGTAGTGTATTTTTGTTTTCTTTAAGCATTTCGGAATTAATCAAAATAACGTTGTTATCGGTATATTCATCTATAGGCGGGGTTAAATATGCGGCGACCGAAAGTTGACCTTTAAGAGCTTCGGGAATTTCAACAAAACTATAAGTATGCGCGGCAACATCGGGGTAACCGCTCTCCATTGTTTTTTTAAGCTCGGTCATGTTCGCGTCGAAGTCTGAAAGGGCAATATCGATAGTCCCGTATTTAGCGGCTAAGTCGGGGGAATCGGCGGTTAAAATCGCCATCTGCGTCAGCGTAAGGTTTATAGAGTCCTCTAAAAGCATAGCTGCATTTTCGACTGTTATATCGGAGGAAGCTGATTCTTTAAGTTTAAGCTCAAAATACGCGGCGGCTTTTAAATCGAGACTAGAATATCCGTTGCCGGTTATACCGGTTTTTTTAAGCTCTTTAAGCCCTTCTTTTAAATTTTTATAGGAGGTAAAGAGTTCCTTTATTGCGGCATCGTTTCTATCGGTAAGAACGGTTTTCTCATCATAGGTAATATCGGTTAGCTTTTTTAGCGCCGAATTGAATGTTTCGTAAAGAAAACATTTTTTCCCGGTTTTAACAAAATCATCTATCTGACTCATCACCTTATCGCATGATGCAGCCCTCATAAAAAGTCCTTTTTCGGATTTTTCTTTTTCAAAATTTAAAATCAGATTAATCATACGCGGAACATCTTCAAGAAGAAGCATATAATCGTTTGCATCTTCTTTCGATTCAATTTTGAACATTGCCATGTTGAGGGGAATCATAGTATGTAGTCCATTGAACGGCGATAGATATTCCTCGTAATAATAATAATCCTTCATTTCAATTTTAAAGGAAAGATATTGTTTTATCGTATCATAGGTCAGCTTATCCGTAGCGTCGAGAGATTCATAGTTTATAGTCGAAAGCTCGGATTGATAAGCTATATAGGTTTCAATGTCCCTTAAAAAATCTTCGTAGCTAAGTTTACCCCAAAGTGTAGTCGGCTTTTCTATATCCGGAAAGTTTTTTGGGTTCGCAATGTCGTTAACGTAAGAAAACAAACTGCTTTGAATATTTTCCTTGAATATTTTATAGTCGAGAGTGTGCAAAACTTCGCCGCTTAAATCCGGAGTTGGAGTTAAAGCGGGCGACGTTATAGCAGGAGACCCAGTTACCACGGGCGAAACGGAGGGATCCATTCCCGGGAAACAGCCGGCGAATACGACTAAAAAACAAATTGCTAGGAATAGAGCAGTACCTTTAAAAATCTTCATAAAAACACCTCCCAATTATATTCAATTAACTTTAAAAACGCCGATTAATATTTTAAAGGTTATCGTTGCCGATAAGACTTTCTCCCTTCATCTCCTTCGGTTTTCTCAAAGCTAAAAGCTCAAGTATCGTCGGGGCAATATCACAAAGGCTTCCGCCTTCTCTAAGGTGTATATGCCTCTTTTCGTCATCTATTAATATGAGCGGAACTTTAGACGTTGTATGGTAAGTACAGGGGTTCCCGGATTCATCAAGCATGTATTCGGCATTTCCATGATCCGCTGTTATAATTATGCGCCCGCCCTGTTCTTTAATAGCTTCTACTATTCGGGCAACACAGGAATCGACGACGGAAACCGCCGTAACGGTTGCCTTCATATCTCCGGTATGCCCAACCATATCGCAATTTGCAAGGTTCATTATGATTAGATCATAAGCTTCGCTTTTTATACGCCTTATTGCTTCATCGGTAACTAAAAAAGCGCTCATTTCGGGCTTTTCATCGTAGGTGGTAACCTTAGGCGAAGGGATAAGCGCCCTATCCTCGCGACGAAACATACGTTCCTCGCCTCCGTTAAAGAAAAAGGTTACGTGCGCATATTTTTCGGTTTCCGCTATTCGGAGTTGAGTTAGCCCCTGTTCACTTATATATTCACCAAGTGAATTTTCGATTGTTTCCGGCGGAAAGGCTATTTTTACTAAGCTGTCAAAAGCATCCTCGTAGCGGGACATAGTTACATAATTCAGCTTTAGCGCGCCGTTTTTCCTATTAAATCCGTCAAAGTTATCCATTATTAAAGCGGAGGTCAGCTCGCGCGCTCTATCGGGTCTGAAGTTGCAAAATATGACACTGTCACCATTCTCTATTTTAGCAATGGGCAGTTCATCTTCGCCCGTTAAGACGATAGGCTTTATAAATTCATCGGTTATTCCCGCGTCGTATGATTTTTGTACAGCTAAAACAGGGTCGCTTTCTAAAGATCCGTCTCCAATAACCATTGCGTTATAAGCTTTTTCGAGTCTATCGTAACGCTTATCCCTGTCCATAGCGTAAAACCTGCCCATTATGGTGGCTATTTTCGCCGAGCACGTTTTACAAAATTCGTTGGTCTCGGAAATAAAGCTTATTCCTCCGGTAACGGCGGTATCGCGTCCATCGGTAAAGCAATGTATGAAGATATCGTTAAGCCCGAGTTCATGCGCAAGGGAAATCACGGCTTTCATATGATTTATATGACTATGAACGCCTCCGTTTGAGCAAAGTCCTATTATATGGAGCTTTTTACCCGAAGCTTTCGCGCTGTTTATAGCGAAGTTTAGAGCCGTGTTAGCTTTAAAGCTTCCAACCTCAATCGAATGGTCTATAAGGGTAAGATCTTGATATATAACCCGCCCAGCACCCATATTTAAATGTCCAACTTCAGAATTCCCCATCTGTCCTTCGGGAAGCCCAACAGATTTTCCGGAGGCATTTAAAAGCGTATGCGGATAGTCGCGCATAAGGCGCTTTATATTGGGAACGCCCTCTTTAAGTATCGCGTTTCCAACCTTATTTTCACTGTAGCCAAACCCGTCCAATATTAACAAAGCTGTCGTAGTTCTCAAGCTTATTTTCCTCTATATATTAAATTTATTTTTTAAAAAACAATGCAACGAATAAATCCGTCGGTAAAGCGCTTTTGGGGCGGATTAAATCCGCCCCAAAATGCTGTATCGTATTAGTTCTTTGGAGCGTTATCCTTAGGCAGAAGCGATTTTCTGTCGAGATCTATTTTTCCGTCTGGTTTAATATCGATAACGCGGACGAGAACCTCGTCGCCGACGCTGACAACATCTTCAACGCGTTCAACGCGCTGTTTATCGAGACGGGAAATATGAACAAGACCCTTTTTACCGGGCTTTAACTCAACTTGTGCTCCTATAGGAAGGATATTTACAACTTTTCCAAGATAAACGTCGCCTACGACGATATCGCGAACGATACTGTCGATTATGCGCTTTGCCTCGTTTGCCGCCGCTTCGTCGGCGGAGGCGATAAAGACGCGACCGTCATCTT
Organism: Clostridia bacterium; assembly: GCA_036654235.1. Classification (GTDB taxonomy): domain Bacteria; phylum Bacillota; class Clostridia; order Christensenellales; family CAG-138; genus JAVVSK01. The sequence goes on from JAVVSK010000014.1 coordinate 16,890, forward strand.
CAATATCTATCTTAACTCCGGTATCGGATATTATCTTATTGATAACTTTTCCACCCGTCCCTATTACCTCGCGGATCTTATCCGGGTTTATCATGAACTGGATTATGCGCGGCGCGAATTTCGAGAGGTTTTCGCGCGGAGCGGCTATAGTCTCGGCCATCTTATTCAGAATAAAGAGCCTACCTTTTCTAGCCTGTTCAAGGGCGCGAACGAGAACTTCTTCGCTTATACCCTTTATTTTTATGTCCATCTGAATCGCGGTTATTCCGTCGCGCGTTCCAGCGACTTTAAAGTCCATATCTCCGAGGAAATCCTCAAGACCCTGTATGTCCGTTAAAATTGCGATATTGCCGTTAGACTCATCTTTAATAAGACCCATAGCAACGCCGGCGACCGGTTTCTTTATAGGTACTCCGGCATCCATAAGAGCAAGGGTGCTGGCGCAAATGCTTGCCTGAGACGTTGAACCGTTAGAACTTATTACTTCGCTGACCAGCCTTATAGCATAAGGGAATTCGGCTTCGTTGGGGATCATAGGAAGAAGGGCGCGTTCAGCCAAAGCTCCGTGACCTATTTCGCGACGACCCGGTCCGCGCATTGGACGCGTTTCGCCGACGCTATAAGGAGGCATATTATATTGATGCATATAGCGCTTGGATTCTTCTTCGTTTATCCCGTCGAGAGTTTGAACGTCGCCTATCGTTCCGAGGGTAGCTATCGTCATTACTTGAGTTTGTCCTCTTGTAAAGACTCCGCTTCCATGTGTACGCGGTAAAATGCCGACCTCACTCCATATTGGGCGGATTTCGTCGTGTTTTCTTCCGTCGGGGCGAATACCGCGGTTTATTATCTTATCTCTTACTATTTCTTTCGTCAGCTTATACAGTATATCGTCAATGTCGGCGGCGCAATTTTCATGCGTCTCGAGAAAATGCTCGATTACTTCCTCTTTAACCTGAGACGAACGCATTTCGCGTTCCTTTCGGTCGAAAGTATCTAAGCTGAATTCAACTTTAGCGCGCGAATATTCGCGAACCTCTTTTGTAAATTCTTCCGCGGGAGCATAGATGTTGACGGGCATTTTTTCCTTGCCAATCTCCTTTTGAATACCCTCAATGAAAGAAACAAGCTTTTTAATTTCAGCATGTGCAAATAAAATACCTTTAAGCATTTCGGCTTCGCTGATTTCGAGAGAACCGGCCTCGACCATCATAACGGCATCTTTAGTTCCGGCGACCGTAAGATTTAGGCGGGAATTATCCCTTTGAGTACTCGTTGGATTTATTATATATTCGCCATCGACAAGACCGACAGCTACGGCACCGGTAGGTCCGGAAAAAGGTGCGTCACTTATAGAAAGCGCGATAGAAGAACCTATCATCGCGAGTATATCAGGAGCAACGTCCTGTTCAACGGATAGGACGGTTGCAACTACCTGAACGTCATTATGAAATCCTTTAGGAAAAAGTGGGCGAAGAGGACGATCGATAAGCCTAGAGGTTAAAACCGCACGCTCTGTCGGGCGTCCTTCTCTTTTTATAAATCCACCGGGAATTTTACCCACGGAATACATTTTTTCTTCAAATTCGCAGCTAAGGGGGAGAAAGTCGACTCCGTCGCGCGCTGTTTTAGAAACGGTTGCGCAAACGAGAACAGCGGTATCTCCGGAGCTGACGAGGCATGAGCCTCCCGCCTGCTCGGCATACTTTCCCGTTTCAACGGATAAAGTCCTGCCCGCAAGCTCTGTTTTAAAAATTCTTTGCATTGTCCAATGCTCCTCATCTTTCTAAATTAACTATCTTCTTATTATAGACGTTTTTTCCGATAATAGCAAGGGGACGCGCTGGTTTCTACTTGATGATAATACAATATAACACTTATTTAACATTTTATGGGGTTAAAATTTAAAATTTTGAAAGCATCTAAAAAGTAGGCATCATAGTTTAAACATATGGAAATCAGCATAATATGAGAGGAAATGGACGAGAAAATTGTAATCGTATTTTTGAAGTTTGATAGAAAGACGATTCCTTTTGGGTAATACCGATTTAGATAGTGAATCTAATATATTCGACAATTAAGAGCCCCCCGCTAATTATAAAGGGAAGCGGGGGGCATGTATAAGTTTTTATTTGTTTCTAAAATAATCCGATATACCGTTAAAAAGACCCTGAGCCATTTTTATTTGATAAGCGGGATCGGTTAAAAGAAGATCTTCTTTTTTATTAGTCATATGTCCCATTTCGATATTGATTATCATGCGATTGCACCAACAAAATCCGGTTTGATCGTCCCGAACCGTTATTCCTAAATTTTTTGCGTCGGTATTTTTGCAAAAAGCGGAAATTAAAAGTTCGGCAGCCGTTCGGCAATCGCTCAAGAATGGATTTTCATTCGGAATGAGCATGAATGCGCCATATATATCGTGATTATCGTTTCCGTTACAATGCAGCCGAAGAGCGTAATCAGTTTTATGTTCATTAAAAAGCAATGCGCGCTGTGAGTTAGAGATATTGACATCGTTGGTTTCGCGCGTCATTATGACGGTAGCTCCGGCATTCTCCAACAGGTCGCGAAGTAAAAGCGCGACATCAAGATTGACTTTATATTCCGGCACTTTTGACCAAAGCCCTTGAGTTCCGGACGAAACCTTCTTTTTCATTATCGATGAACCGGGAGCGATAGGCTCAAGAGAACTGTCTCCATGAGTTTGATGTCCGGGGTCAAGACCTATTATGAAACCCGAAAGCGAAAGGTCGGGAACTTTCGTAGGCGTTGCTTTTTGCGTAACCGCCGGGGTAAGGGTTGGCGAAGCCTCAATAACCGCGGTTTTATCCGGAGTTGTTAGATTTTGGCTTTTATTAGGCGAAACAGATGCGCCGGGCGCGAGCGAAGGATTCGCGGGCGAGGGGGTTATATCTGTTACGGGAGCCAAGACGTTACAGGAAGAAAAAGATAGCGCAACTATAATGAGCAGCAAAGATGATATAATACGTTTCAATTAATTAAACCTCTTTCTATATTTTTTTAACCAGAATTCCTTCTTTATCGACTCCGCGCGCACCTTGCGAAACGGCTTCGAGTAAAGAGTAGATGTCGGAGCGCAATAGGCGCTCTCCGGGGAAAACAACCGAAATCCCGGGCGGATATATCCCGATACATTCGGCGGCAATTCGACCTTCGGCGTTTTTATCGAGAGGTATATATTCGGAAGAATCGAAAGCAGCTTCGCGCATTATAACCGGCGACGGAAAACACGAAATTTTTTTAGACTTACGCGGTAAAGGTGTTGTAAAACGAAAAAAGTTATTGAATATAAATATAAGTTTATCATACCAATTATTTTTGTCAAACGGAGAGGTTATAAGGACAATACCGGTACTGTCTGCCATTTCGACGAATATGCCTTTGTTTTCTAAGGCAGCGGAAAGAGCGAAACCATCCGAAAAGAACGGTGCTGCGTAAATATAAAGCCGCGTTGGATCAATAATAGAGCCGTTACCGGAAAAAATAGCGACACCCGCATAGGTTAGTTTTTTTCTTAGTTCAAGAACGCGAAAAACATGTTCATCCCAATCTTTTTTAGCTATTTCTATTCCGTTTTCGGCACTAGCCATTAAAACATACGAAGGGCTGCTGGTTTCTATAAGTGAAAGCGCTTTTTGTACCGTTTTTTCGTCTAAAGAACAGTGATTAAGATGTAAAAACGCGGTTTGCGTCATAGATGCGAGAGTTTTATGCGCACTCATGACGCATAAATCCGCGAACTTTGAGGCGGGTTCGGGAAGATAATCGGAAAAGGCAAAGTGCGCCCCATGAGCACTGTCGACAAGTAAAAGTGCCCCATGATCATGACAAACTTTAGCAATATTCTTTAAATCGGCGCAAGCTCCAAAATAAGTTGGCGAAGTTATGAAAACCGCATCTGCCGAGTAATTTTCTAAAGCATTATCTATAATTTGTGGCGTTATAACCGAAAACCCTATATTTTCTCCCGGATATACTCCGATAGTCTCAACTCCGCTCAATATTGCGCCGCTGATTGCGGATTTATGACAATCACGGGCGAGGAGAACCTTTGCCTTCTTTTTCATAGCGGCGATAGAAAGAAACATAGCTAATATTCCGCCCGTCGAGCCGTTAAGAGAAATAAAGGAACGCTTTGCCCCGTATATGCGCGCTATTTTAGATTCAAGGTCAGCTATAATTCCGGAAGGATTATGCAAGTTGTCCGAAAAGCTAAGCTCTGTTATATCAAAAGCGGGGCAAAAGATATCATTGCCCTTATGTCCCGGCATATGAAATTTAGCAGCGTCGCTTTTCGCGTATCGCTCTATCTCGTTTAAAAAATCAGTCACTGATTGTTAGTCACCTTTATATGAATATCAACCCCGTCATCCCTATCCACTTGTTCGGTTTCAACGGTGATCCCGGTATCACGAAGGGCGTTTATGGCCGCGTTTACGGAGTTCATAAAGAGCCTATAGTCCTTAACGAGCCTTATTATAGCGGGGCGCGGCTTTGCGCCCGCTTGTTTTTCATCAAAAAGCTTATTTAAAGTTTTTTCGACGAGAGTTTCGGACTCCTTAACCGAAAGATTTTTTTCGGTTATTTTATTCAACACGTCGAGTTGAGTTTTTTCATCTTTGAGGCGCAAAAGTGCGCGCGCATGGCGCTCGGTAATATCGGTATTCCTTATAGCCTCCTTTACCTTAGAGGGAAGTTTTAAAAGGCGAAGTTTATTTGCGACGCTGGACTGACTTTTTCCGAGGCGCGTCGCGAGTTCATCCTGAGTTAAACTATAGCTCTCGATAAGACCGGCGTAGCATTGGGCTTCCTCCATATAGTTGAGGTTTTCACGCTGAAGATTCTCGATAAGGGCCATCATTGCGCTGGTTTCGTCGAGTATATCATTTTGCACAATACAGGCGACGGTTGAACGTCCAAGAAGCTTTAAGGCGCGAAGACGGCGTTCGCCCGCGATAAGCTCATAGTTGGATTCGTCGAGCTTTCTTACGAGCAAAGGTTGAATAAGCCCGACCTGCTCTATTGACTGAGCTAATTCAGAGAGGGCGAGATCATCGAATAGTTTCCGCGGTTGATTTGGATTTTTTAACACCTGATTTATATCTACTTCAATATATCTCACGGGCGCATCGGTCAGATCCTTATCGCTTTGTTTGTTTTGTTTATTAAAAAAGTCAAAAACGGGCATAATACCCTCCTATTTTTGCGTATATCAATTTTATTTTAGCTTAATTTTGCCAAAAATTCAAGTCCGATGAAGATTATTAGGGAAAGAATAACTTCACATTTCCTCATTGGAATATAACAAAGGAAAGAATTATTGACAAAAGAGCTTTGTAGGCTTAAAATATATGCGATATCTGCATTTTAACTATATGCCAATATTGCAATAATTATTATTCCCCAACGTGAAAGGAAACAATATTATGAAAATTGAGGTTATCAGAAAACCTTGCATTTTATATGAGACTATTGAACTTTTCTTCAAAGTTATGAACGGAATAAGCTTTTCAGAATTAAAAAAGCAGCTGCTCAATAAATGTGCGGGGCTGTATGGTGACGAGTACGAAAAATATCTTTCGGATATTATGTACAACCTTGATATCATACAAAACAAACTTACTAATTATATAAATAAGTCGGATCCGCGTCTTATATATTATTTTAAAAAATTCGATTTGGAGAAACAAAATATTTTATGCTGCTTAGCGAAGGTTATGACGCTCAGCTTTTTTAATCTTTCTATATCGGATTTTGACCGTCATGTAAGCTATACTAAAGATAAATGCAAGCTAGTTTTGGACGATAAAAGGTATTCAACCGATTCGTTGACGAGTGCGGGACTTGCTTTTACATATGTTGAACGGCGCGACGCCTCAGAGGACTTATTTACGCAACTCGATTCGGTTTCCTGTCCAAACGAATATAAATGGGAAGTATTTAAGGTATTGTCCAATATAGATAGCTCTATGGATGAACTTGCCGCTCTTATAAGACCGGTCGCTATGAAACTGGAAACTGAAATAAAAGCCATAATGCCACTATTCGAACATATGTACGATTATTGGGATGATTATTTTACAAATCATACAATGACGGATTTTGCTGTCAATTGTTTGCATTTTGATGACCACGTTTTTGTCGATATTATAGATAATATTAGGGTAAACCTACTTATAATGCCATGTAATCAGGTTATTATAGATCCTGTTGAAAAATACAGCATTACCGGTATAGAACAGCTTTTTATGGGCATTATTGTAAACCCAAACTTAAAGCTAACGCGCTCAGGTGTAAGTCAAGACGATATATGCAACACTCTTCACGCGATAAGCGACAAGAGCCGCTACGAACTTTTATGCCTATTGTCAAGGAGCGCGTCTTATGGACTTGAACTTTCCGAAAAAATGAGTCTAAACGTTGGAACAATATCGCGCAACTTAAATATGCTTTACGACTCTGGACTTTTACATATGCATAAGGTGAACAATAGAATCTATTATTCGTTAAATCGCCCTGCGGTAGAGGATTTTTTCACTATCGCTTGTAAATCCATAGTCGGTAGCTAAAAAATATTTAAAAATAAAGTTAAAGCCGCCCAAACACAGGCGGTCTTAATTTTATTAATGTGCTCATAGATTTTATTTAACTAGGACGTATCTGAAAAGTGCAAATCAAACAAAAAACGTTCTATAATGTCCTTAGATAGGAGCTGATAGAAATGGCAAAACGATATGAGTTGAGCGATGAAGAATTGGAAAAAATCAAGGATTTATTCCCGATTTCCAAGACGGGAAGACCCGTAAAACAGAGTAATCAAATCATGTTGAATGCGATACTCCGGTTTGCACGGAGCGGTTCAGCCCGGGAGGATATTCCTCTGGTCGCTATCCACCGCATCAAAGCGTATATAGCCGTTTCTGCAAGTGCCGTGATGATGGAATATTAGACGCCGTGTTTCATGCGCTACATGCTGATGCCGATATGGAGAATTTGAGTATCGATAGCACCTTCGTAAAAGCTCATCCGCAAAGTGCAGGGGCTAAAAAAGGGCTATAAATGCAGAATTTAACCAGCTTATTGGTGCAAGCAAGGGTGGAAAGAACACAAAAAATACACGCTCCGGTGGAATACTTCTTCAAATAAGCTCAAGCAATTTCGTCGTATTGCTACCCGATATGATAAGCTTGCTGTGTCTTTTTTACCCTTTATCCATCTTACCGCTATCGCTATTTTGTTGAAATAACCATATAAGAGGACTTTTCAGATACGCCCTAAAATTTATTTATCGGGAACGGATTTAAGCGCCGATAAAAATTTGCGGCAAATATTTTAAATATCAAAATTTTCCTCGTTTAGGTCGTTAAAAGTTATGAGCAGTTTTTGGTTTATCGAAAATTCATCAGACATGCGCATTACATTCATCCGAAACCAATGTATATTCCCGGTTACGGTTTTAAGGCGCACTTTCATAGAGTCAATCTCTATTAATCTATCAAGAGCGACGTTAGAGATGAATTTTTGCATAGCCTTTATATCCTGGGGCGCGGCTACCCCATCTTTTTCAAATATAGAAAAAAGCGGTCGTTCGTCATATGTTCCTGCGATATATCGAGAGACGAGAGAATCATATGTGAAAATATTGTTTATACAATCAAATTCAAAAACGATAGTTCCCGTGCCTTCGAGAACTCTCCGATACCTAGTAAATTCCTCAGCCTGTAATATCCGATAACTGCTCTGTATCCTTAATTGTTCCTGTTTGCTTTTTGATATTACCTGTTGAATACGTATACGTAAAAGTCTAGGGTTGAGGGGTTTTGTAATGAAATCAGCGGCTCCGTTATTTATTGCGGAAAGAGCTATACTCTCATCGTTTGAATCCCCTATCATTATTACGGGAATGCTCCTTAGGGCAGAATCCCCAACGATTTGAGAAAGAAGCCCGAAGCCGTTAGATGAAATATTCAGAAGAACGACAGATATACTGTTCCCATGTCGTTTTAGCATAGAAAGAGCCTGTACTACGTCCTTTTCGCTTTTTATTGTATATTCATTATTTAAAATAGCGGTATAAAGCTCGATATCACTATCAGAGTCGTCTATTAAAAGGATCCTTTTTTTATAGAGCCTTTGCGTTTCATTAATTATTTCGTTCGGCTTATTTTCCGCGTTTAATGATTCAGAGATATCGGAAGGTCTTTTCATATAAGGTCGATAGAAGGCATAGTCATCCTTCCCTTTTTCTTTTGCGTTATAAAGCGCTATATCGGCGTTTTTATAAAGCTCGTCAAAGGTGCATCCGTCCCTAGGATATATTGCTATTCCGATGCTGCCCGCAATGCTGACTAGGTCGCCTATTTTTTTTCTGAGGATCGACATAATTTGAAGTACGCGTTTTTCGACGACTGAGTCATAAGGGATATCATTCAGACAGATCATAAATTCGTCCCCTCCGAACCTGCCGATAATATCATCCTTTCTTAAAACGGTACGCATATTTGCGGAAATATCGACAAGGGTTTCATCTCCGACCGCATGTCCATAAACGTCGTTTACCGATTTAAATCCGTCTATGTCTATCATTATTATCGCATGTTTAGTTGGGGTAACGCTATTTTTTAGCAGTGTCGTTACCCGCTTTATCAGCGTTTCGCGGTTTAACAGCTTCGTAAGTGCATCGCCTTCGAGCCTTTCCATGATTGAAAGCTCCGCGCGTTTACTTTCGTCAACATCTCTAAATATGATGCAAGATATTATATCATTTGAAGATGGATCTTCAATAAGCTGAACGGTAATATGAGTCCAGCGCCATTCGTTGTTTTTACCACGCATTCTAAAATCGAATTCATGGAATCTATCGTTTTCATAAAAAGCGGTTATCATGCGTTCACGGCTCATGAACCATTTAAATGTCGATATATCGTCCGGATAGACGAGACAACCTAATAAACAGCGGATTCTTTCATCAAATAAGACTTTGCTTCCCTGAGAATCCCAATTAAAAAGCATACCTTCCTTATAAAATAAAGTGTCTTTTGTTAAATTGTGCTCAATAAGAACGAACTTATCGGAAGGCATATTATCTACGGACTGTCGCCACATCTCGAAAGCCAGCTCATTTTTTCTTTGCTGAGTTATATCCTCGAAAGATATAACCGCAGATACCGGCATGCCGTAATTATTTCGAACTATGGTGAAGTCTGCTCTGAAATAGCGCATGCAGTCGCCTATGCTTTTACGTGCGATTAACATATGCCCATTTTCATTGCCTCTGAAAATAGCTTCGTAAAAGTTAATATAGTCGTCGACACTCTCGGGAGCGATAAATTCATTATCAAGTATACTGCATGGAACATTTTTCATAACGGTCTGCATACATAGCATATTCGCTGCCTCTTGCGACATATATAAGGTTTTATTGCTGATATTATAACGGCAGATCATTTTTCCGCTATGTGCTACCGATAACCTATATTCTTCCTCCCTTATTTTAAGCTGCTCCTCAGCCTCTTTTTCGGTGGTTATGTCTATAAATATTGCGTATATACGGACGGAAGTCTCGTTTCTTTCTACCGTCGTTCCATAGAGATGAAACCATGCAATAGAGTTGTCTTTCTTTTCTAGGCGAAATTGACAGCTTATCGGGGTGTCACTATCGATAATTTTAGCTATATTCCGTTTAAGCATTGGCAAATCTTCTTTAAATACCAACGCAAGCGCGTTTTCCTCCGATATATTTTTATATTCATAAGCAGTGTAGCCCAACATTTTTAAAATGCTTTGGTTGAAAGAAAGAGCCTTTATATTGTTGGTTAAAAAATCATATAAATATAATGCCCCCGGAATGTTATTGAAAAGTGATTGAATTTCGCATTGAATTTTGCCGCTCCGAAGTACGATATCGCGAAAATCAGGAGTTGTTTCGCAGATATTTTTGTTTGCGGTGTCTGAAACAGGTAATTTTTCATTATGATGCAGCTTAAAAGGTATAGATATATGGATTGAAGATATACGAAACGCCCCATTGCGGACGATACAAGTTGCCGTAATTCGGCAGCTCATTCGGTGTCCGTTCGAAGGGCGCGAGATTCGTATATTTCCAAAAACATTTACCGTTGTGTTTGAAGATATAGATTGATTCATTTGTAAAAATTCAACCTTATAGCCGTCAGGTTCGTCCATAATAGTCTTTAGCATGAACTTCTGTGCTTCGTCTATACCGTTGACAATATCAAATTCGCCGATTCCCAATCCGACTATATCGTCCGTAAGATAAGATAAAGCACCTTTTAAATTTTTATCTTCCAAAAATAAAATCAAAAACATATGAACCGTGGACAATGATGTTTCTTCGGTTTTATTTATATCCATCCGGATTCCTCCCGTAGTATTAAACCAAAATTGAATATGGGTAAAATATCCGTTCATGATATTGCAAAAACATGGAAACGAACGGAATTTATTAATATTATAGCAGGAAAATTATATTTTTCAATTGCAATTATTGTCTATTCTGAGTTATGCGATTTATTTCATCTTACCCGTCGATAGCCTTTAAATATCCCCTTCAATATAACAATACTCAAGGAGTTGAGGGGTAATTCGACCATCCGTCCTTTCGATTATGGCTTTTATCAGCCTATCGGAGTTTTCATCAAGAACTGTACATTTTATTTTTACGTTTTCTAAAAATTCAACGGAATCTACGTTAGCTATCCCGCGAACAATCCCTTCTACCGTTCCGTATCTACTATAATCCATAACAATTTCAACCGTTCGACCGACGAGCATCGGTCGAACGCCCGATGCATTTAGCGCGTCGGAAGCGGAGCGGCTATATGCGCGGATCAGCCCTCCGGCACCCAAAAGTATGCCTCCAAAATATCTTGTAACTATGACGATACAATCGACGAGATTTTTATTATTAATGACCTGAATAATAGGAAGGCCCGCCGTACCTCCGGGTTCTCCGTCGTCCGAAAAGCGTTTTATACCGCTTTCGCGTATCGAATATGCATAACAATTATGCGTTGCATCGGAATATCGCGCGCGCGTTTCATTGAGACGAAATAAAGCCGCTTCCTCCGTCGAAACGGGGAAGCAGCTTCCTATAAATCTGGATTTATTTACGATAAACTCGGCAAGCGAGTTTGATTTTACGGTTTTATAGGGTTTCATAGGGATTTAATTCGAAGGAAGCCTTTTTTACCTTTTTTTATTATAACTCCGTTTTCGAGTTGCCCCGCATCTATAGTAGCTAAAACGTCATCAAGCTTTAAATCGTCGATAAAGACGCTTCCGCTTTCTATAAGACGGCGCGCATCGGACTTGCTTTTTGCGAGTCCGCCTTTAAATAGGAGATCCGTAACGCGAAGTCCGGTGTCTTTGATTTCATCTCCCGTGAGCGCGAGGGTTGGCATGTTGCTTAAATCGCCTATGCCGGAAAACAAAGCTGAGGCGGCGGTTTGTGCCTTTTTCGCTTCTTCGGTTCCATGTACCTGTTCCGTTACGGTATATGCTAGGATTCGCTTCGCTTCGTTCATTGCGGCACCGCTTTCTCCGCAAATTTCGTTTATCTCCTCAATAGGTAGGAAGGTGAGGAGACAGAGACAATTTTTAACTTCTGCGTCGTCGACGTTTCTAAGATATTGATAAAAGTCATAAACGGGAGTTTTTTCTTTACTTAGCCAAACCGCTCCGCTTACTGTTTTTCCCATTTTTACGCCATCCTTATTAGTTAAAAGCGTCGTTGTAAGAGCAAAAGCCAATTTTTTCTCCTTGCGTCTTATTAAATCAGCGCCGCTTAAAATATTGCTCCATTGATCATCTCCGCCCATTTCGAGAGTACAATCGTACATTTTATTGAGCATGAGAAAATCATAACTTTGCATAAGCATGTAGCTCATTTCGAAAAAAGTCAGCCCACTTTCCATGCGTTGTTTATAACATTCGGCGGTAAGCATACGGTTTACCGAAAAATGCACGGCTATTTCGCGCATAAAGTCCATATAGTTTAGCTTTCTTAGCCAGTCCGCATTGTTTACGATTAAAGCTTTTCCGTCGCTAAAATCCAAAAGGCGCTCCATCTGTTTTTTTATTTCCGCGACGTTATGATCAAGTTCGTCAACCGTTAACATTCGCCTAAGCTCGGTTTTTCCGGACGGATCGGCTATCATTGCCGTTCCGCCGCCCAAAAGCACGATTGGTCTATGACCGGCGCGCTGCATATGCGCCATGGTTACCATAGCGACATAATGACCTATTGTTAAACTGTCGCCGGTTGGATCATAGCCAATATAAAACGTAACCTTCTCCTTGCCGAGCATTTCCCTGATTTCCGTCGGATGCGAAGCCTGTTTTAAATAGCCGCGTTCCTCTAAAATATCGTAGACGTTTTTCATTCGCCTGTTCCTCCCTCCGATTATTGTAATTGGGCGTGATTATAGCTTATAGATAAAAATAATGCAAGTCTGTCATCTATATTGGGTCGCCTTGTTTGCGGAGAAGAGAGGAAATTCATTATAAATAGGTAAATTAAAATCTAAACAGAAGTGACTCTCGCATTTGTCTTGTCAAGCGCGGAAGTTGTGGTAAAATCCTGTTTTAATCACTTACAAAATTCAAAAGAGGCTACAAATGGCTTAAATAAGCGATTTGCGACCCATTTCTTTGTTATAAGTTTGTGGTATGGAATTCCTATTTCAAAAATTCTTTTATTTTTTTCTTCAGTTCTTTAGGCTGATAGTATTTTTTATCTAATCTTAAGTCAGATATGGCATTTAGTGCAGTATAACATATCATGAAATGAGCAGTGATGTGTTCTCTTGTCTGATGAAAAACAGGACGTGCACAGAAGTTGGTTTTCATCACTCTGAAACAGTCCTCAATCTTATAACGTTTGGAACTTATTTCAATGATATCTTTATAATGTCTAAGATGCCGGTATGTGACAAGTTTTGAATCAGGATAAAGGATTCTTGCAAATGTCATAAAACGGTTCACCATGTTAGGGTCAAAGGTAATCTTAGAATCAGCAGATATCTGCTGAAAAAATGAACCTATTTCCAGTTCGTGATAGAGCTGCTGAAGATATAGATATCCGATGTTAAGGTTGGTACCGGAAGAAACAAGATCCTTGCCGATTTTGATTTTTTCATTAAAATCAATTTTAACCTCCATAGTAATCCTGCTGTTTTTTTCTTCGTCATTGTACAAAGCAACCTGCTTTTTGGCATAAACCAAAGGATCATCCGTAATCTTCAGGAGTTCCGAATGCTTTCCGATTCCGGCTATATTTTTCGTTGTAGTTTTCTTCCCATTGTAAGTGATGAAAACCCGGTATGTGTTGATAAATAACATAGAATAGAATATAATAAAAGCGTAATATCGCTCCGTAAAGAATAGTCTATTAAAAAGTTGTCGGAAAAATCAGCTCAACTTAAATCTCACAGTAAGGAAAATTCGGCTTGGGAAGGAAGTTACAGTTATGAAAAAGAAGTGGTTGCTATGTATAGTTCTTTGCATAATAATGGTTATAGTAGGAGGATGCATGTTGTTGAATTATGAAAATCGAAAAACGTATACCTATGAAGAATTAAGTTCACTACCAGCTAATCAATTGCTTGATTTATTTATTGAAAATGGATTAGTAATAAATGAGGAATTAAAAGAAGCCTTTACAGAAGAAAAACTTCAAGATTTATTTAAGTTGGAGTTTGATACATTGCATATAGGCATAACAACTCGCAGCCACTTAATGTATTTTGATTTAGCTGAAAAAACAAAAGAAATCTATGATAAGATTACAGAGTAAATATTCGTGAATAAAATTTTAGGAGGTATTTTATGATGTAAAAATTTAAAAAATCTTTATCTGTAATTCTACTACTGCTGTTATTTGTAACCATTAGTTTTACAAATACGCTGGTAGTTCATGCTAACGAACCACGGTTATTAACATAAAGAAAATGTCCTAAGTATGAACAAATCAGAGCTTTTTTAGACTTTGAAAGATGAAGGCTTGGTGCTGCCAGAAGATTATGCAACACATATCGATATGGCAGAGAACTTTGTTTATAAGTATACACCGATGATTATTGAAGGGAAAATTGACACTTCAATCAATCTATTTAGTTATGCCCAATCAAATGAGATGTTAAACAATTTAAATACTATACTTTATGATTCAGGACTTGCCACAAAGAAACCAATTTATACCAAGAGAGCTTATACATTAAAAAACAGCACGCCTATTGGTTTATGGTACGATTCTTACCTGGATTACAATTGTTATGCATATTCTCTTGGAAAAATAAGTGGCTTGCAACCTGGTAGTCTTTCTGGTGATTCTTTAAATTCATGGACTCACAAACCCGGTGGAACTCAACCTTTGAAATGGAACTATTCTTCTCCGAATTCAGCAATTTGGAGTAATGAAGCTACTGCGTATGGCTACACATATGAACCAACTATTACATATGAAAGCACAACATATTATATTATTTATAAACGTATCGGCGATCCCGGAATACAGCCATGGTCATTATTAGAGTAAATATAATATGAACTTATATTTATAATGCTTTTTACTCATTAGATTTAACCTCAATTTATCCTGCCATCTATTAATGAGCGCATCCTTGTAAATAGCCAAAACAGCGTAAGCGAACAAAATCTTAATAATTAAAATTTAACAGGCACAAGAAAGACGGGATTAACTCTCGTCTTTTTTTGTTGCCCTGAATCAAGAAAGGGATATCTATCTTATACAACTTTCCCTAAATAGAGCCTTGCAAACCCTTGCATCAAGGGCATTTCGGGGACAAGTTAAGGGTTTATACCTTTAGCCCTCAAAACAGCGTTTAACTGCGTGACACCCCACAATTAAATAAGTTTTTTACCTTTTAGCATTGTGCTTAGCTTTTTCTCAAGAGGGATGGCAGTCGTCTGTTCATTGTCAGAACCAGAGGTTAGACACATGGTAAGTGGAATTCCGTCAGAATCCATAAAAAGTCCCATCTCTACCAAAGGAGCAGGCTGATGCTGCTTTGAAATTCCATATTTACGGAAGCCTTTTATGATTTCGCCTGTAACCTCATCAACATAATCTTCATCTTGAGAGTCAATCTCAAAGTAATAATTAGAGCAGTCATAATAGCACACAGAAGTATCTCTTTTAACGATGTTCCGGCTCTTATTAAAAAGATGTGTCAGATATTCATCATATTGATCAGCTATAAAATCCATGGTTCTCATGATGTGATTATATGAAAAAAATCTCATAAAACGGTTCACCATGTTAGGGTCAAAGGTAATCTTAGAATCAGCAGATATCTGCTTTTGTGCAAATTTGCAAGTGATGAAAACCCGGTTGTCATTTATATTGGGTCGCCTTGTTTGCGGAGAAGAGAGGAAATTCGTTATAAATAGGTAAATTAAAATCTAAGAAGAAGTGACTCTCGCATTTGTCTTGTCAAGCGCGGGAAGTTGTGGTAAAATAAAAGGTAAGAGGTTTATCGGAGGTTAATTTATGTCAATTAGATGTGATAGGCTCGTTGAGAGCGCAAATGCCGTTGGTATGGATGCGATTTTAGTAACTTCTATGACGCATATGCAATATTTTTCGGGGTTCACCGGAGATAATGGGGTTTTAATAATAACGGAGGATACGCGCCTTTTGTTCACTGATTTTCGCTATACGATTCAGGCGAATCAGCAGGTTGAGGGTGAGTTCGAGGTAATCGAAGTAAGCCGCGGAATTACTCCTGACTTGATTTTGGGCGAGCTAAGGAAGCGCTCCGTAACTTCATGCGGCTACGAAGAAGAAAACATGACCGTAAAGCAGTTCGAAAAATATGGAGAGTCAGAGATAACTATGATTCCCGCCTCGTCTATTATGAAAAAAATCAGAATGGTAAAGTCCGATGCTGAGATAAAAAATCTTATCGCCGCTCAGGGCTACGCCGATAAGGCGTTTTCCGAACTTTTAGGTATGATAGCTCCGGGAATGACCGAAAAGGACGTTGCGAACGAGCTTGAATATCTAATGAAAAAATGCGGTTCGGATGGCAAATCTTTCGATACTATCGTGGGTTCCGGCGAAAACGGTGCTCTTTGTCATGCTGTACCGACCGACCGAAAGCTTAGGCATGGCGATCTCGTCGTTATCGACTTCGGCGCTATGAAAAACGGATATCATTCGGACATGACGCGCACCATAGCGATAGGCGAACCCTGTGACGAACTTAAAAAGATATATAAAATTGTCCTTGCCGCGCATACTCTCGCGTTGCGCTCTGTTCGTCCGGGGATAGAATGCGTAAATCTTGACGCGATTGCGCGCGAATGTATACAGTCGTATGGATATGGGGATAACTTCGGACATAGCTTGGGTCACGGATTCGGTCTTGAAATTCACGAAGGACCTTCCGCAAGTACATTATCAAAGGATACTTTAGAACCGGGCAACACTATAACTATCGAGCCGGGTATATATATTGAGAATCTCGGTGGCGTTCGGATTGAAGACTGCGTTATAGTTACTAAAAACGGTTATTTGGATCCGGTTACATCGGCAAAAACATTGCTGATTATCGAATAGACTTAAATTTTTTGGAGGAAAATTATTATGATTATGGCAGGCGACTTTCGCAAGGGCATGACTGTTGAAATAGACGGCAGTGTTTGGGCGATTGCGGACTTTCAGCATGTTAAACCCGGAAAGGGCGCGGCTTTTGTCCGTACTAGACTTAAAAATGTTATGACGGGCGCGGTTTTGGAGCGTACATTCAATCCAACCGATAAATATCCGGACGCGCGCATCGAAACCAAAGAGATGCAATATCTGTATAGCGATGGGGATCTTTACTACTTTATGGATATTGAAACCTATGAACAGATAGGACTTAATTTTGATAAGGTTGAGGATGCTATCAATTTTATAGTTGAAAATCAAAATGTTACAATGAAGTTTTACAAGGAAAAGCCTTTTTCTGTTGCGCCTCCTAACTTTGTTGAGCTGACAATAACGGATACCGAGCCGGGCGTAAAGGGCGATACGGCAACTAACTCTACGAAGCCCGCGACGCTTGAAACCGGATATAAAATAAATGTTCCCCTGTTTGTAAATGAGGGTGACAAAATAAGAATAGATACTCGCACTGGCGACTACATGGAACGCGTATAAATATAAAAAAACGGAGGCCATAAAATGGGTTATATCAAGGAAAAGGTCGCTTACCTTAACGGGCTTAAGGATGGGATGAATATCACAAACGAGGGTTTGGATAAGCTTTTTAAGGCGATCATCGAAACTATGGATGCTATTGCGGATTCGGTTGAAACGAACGAAAATGACATTGAGGAACTTGATGACTGTGTAAATGAGCTTTTCGACGAGATGGACGAGATCGAAGATCTATTATGCGACGACGATGACGACGACGACGACGATGACGACGACGATGACGACGACGATGATGACGACGATTCTTTTTGCGACAACGATTGTGACGGAGATTGCGAAAACTGCGATATTATAGATGGGCTTACAGATAATTCGGATTTTATTGAGTGCATATGCCCCGAGTGCGGTGAAAACATAATGTTTTCGCGCGATTTGTTTGATACCGACGAAGACTTGATCTGCCCAAATTGCAATGCGGTCGTTATCCCCGGCGAATAACGCTTAAAACCGTTCTTTCATAAAATAATAAAAAATAAGACATAGGTGATACTCTTTCGAGCGTTGCCTATGTCTGTTTACATAAAAAAAACTTTGCGCGTTAACTTACTTGTCTTCTTTTTTATACTCAAGAATATCGCCGGGCTGACATTCGAGGGCTGTACATATGGCTTCGAGGGTTGAAAACCTTATTGCTCTTGCTTTGCCTGTTTTTAATATCGAAATATTTGGAACGGTAAGCCCAACTATATTTGAAAGCGTCGTCACTGTCATTTTTCGCTTTGCCAAAACAACGTCTAAGTTTACGATTATCATATCATTTCCTTCCATTTTTTAAATAGTTGGGTTATTTTCACTCTTTATTGCGTTTGCCTTTAAAACGAGATGCTAAAGTGCTATTAATGCAACAGACATAGCTATGTCGACTATAAATCCAAGCATAATAAATATAGCAGACATGGGTGCTATATTTATTATCGCGGAGAACACCGTAAAATAAACGTCCGCAAGAGAAAAAAATGCTATTATTTTAAGGTGTTTCAGATTTCTAATCGAAAAAGTTTTTTGGTTCATAAAAAACTTTTTTAGAATTATAACAGCTTACTTATCGTTTGTCAATAATAAATTAGCGAATAATAATATGTTTCATGAGACTATGATTCTTCAGAGTCTTTTTTCGCCTTGAAAAAAAGCGTCTTTAAAGTTTTTTAAAATTACTGTTAAAGAAATAAATGTGCCACCCATTTTTAATGAGAGTGGGTCGTAAGAAAACCATTGTAAAAACGCTAGGATAAAAAATGCAAAGACTGTTTTTTTTTCGTTAGGGCGGATCGGAAGGAGAAGAAAAAGAAAGTATAAAGCAATAAGAAAAAATATTGCATTGGTTTTTGTTATTACGGCTAAAAGAACACCGAAACTCGTAGCAACAGCCTTTCCACCCTTGCCTTTTTTAAACGGCGAAAATGCATGCCCGAAAACGGGAGCTAAGAGAATAAGAGAAAAGAGAAGCGAGTTTGTATCGAGACAATTTTTAGCGAGCCAAACCGGGGCAAAGCCCTTTGCAATATCGAACAATAAGCAAATAAGACCAAGCTTTACTCCGGCATATTTTATAGCATTACTGCTTCCGGGATTTTTATCCGCGCTCATTTCGGAGATATCAATATTTTTAAAGAGATGGGGTAAAAAGCGGCTGTAAAGCACACCGCCTGAAAGAAAACCGGCTATTATGAACATTGCATATCGAACGTTCACGAATCAAACCCCTCTGCAATTAAAAAATATTATCTTTTGTCCTTATCGTCGTAAACCGCGCGTTCACCGCCGACAAATTTTCTGCGCGTTCGCGCTAAAACTACGCGTGCCTCGCCTATATTCCGATTATCGGTGTGTATCGGAACTACGACGGGTTTAAGATGCATTCCGATTAGCGTTCCGCCTATATCAATTCCGGCACTTGCCCGCGAGTTTATATTTTCAACGGCGCACCAGTCTTTAAAAGTTTCGCGCGCTTTAACCGCGAAAGCTCCGCCCGCATGTGGCATAGGAACAACATTTACCTCGGGAAAATCATATTTTTCAGCGGTTTCGCGCTCAACTATGAGAGCGCGGTTAAGATGCTCACAGCATTGAACCGCGAGCCTAAGCTCGTTTTCGATTATGCGCGGTAAAACAGCATCCATAATGGCGCATGCTGCAAGTTCGCTTGAGCCCGAGCCTATCATTTTTCCCATGACCTCGCTCGTGGAGCATCCGATTACAACAATATCGCCGCGCTTTAGAGAGGAAACCGCTAAAAGTTCATTTATCGCCCTTCGCGCTTCAAAAAAAATCGAATCGTAATCCAAAACAATCATCTCCAATCAATTATAACAAGGCGGTGGATATAAAAACCCTATCGCCTAAAGTTATACAAGATAACCTATGACAAATATAAGTTTAGTTGTCTATAGAGCTAACGGTTCGCCCATGCTTATATAGCTGTCTATTGTCGAGCGCCCATATCCGTTCGGTAAATTCACCGGGCTTTATCAATTCAAGCGCATCGAACATTATAAACATTCTTGAGTCAAGCATGTCGAGTTCGGCAACAACTTCCGCTTCGGGAAACATAGGCTGGCGCGGGCTTCCGAAGTCGGGCTGCCCATGATGCGCTAACAATATATGCTGAATTAGGAGCGTTTTTTCTTCGCTTATATCGAGTATAGCGCAAACTTTACCTATTTCGTTAACGCCCATCGTAATATGCCCTAAAAGCTGTCCCGCTACCGAATATGCTTCGGCAATGCCGACCTTGCTTACGGTAAGTTCATCTATCTTTTCAGTATCATGAAGGATAATACCGGCATAAATTAAATCTCTGTCGAGAAGAGGATATATATCGCAAACATATGTTGAAAGCTTAAGCATAGTTAAAGTATGGTATAAAAGTCCACCCCGCTGTGCATGATGCAATTTAAGCGCTGCCGGCGCGGATAAAATAGCGTCTTTGTTTTCGTTATAGATATACCGAACGAGGATCTTAAGTTCTTCATCTTTAAATTCCTCGACGGTTTCGAGAATTTCGTTAAACGCTGCGGCGGGGTCTATAGGAGCGCAAGGGACAAGACTATTCATATCTAAATCGTCATCTGCCTTCGCTTTTCTTATTCTGTCGATTTTTAGTTGCTCAACGTCCTTAAAAATATTAATAGTGCAGCGCACTTTTATTACTGCGCCCGCTTCATATACTCCGTGTAGCGTTGAATCGTAGTCCCAAAGCTTAGCGTTTATCTCGCCTCCGGAATCGAAAAGCAGCATGTCAAGATAAGGAACACCCTTTACGTTGCTCTTTACCGTCACCATTTTTACTATGCAAAACCCCTCAACCTGGTTCGTTTCCCTACTTATAATATTATTTAACAGCAACATTCTTCCCAATTTTAATCCACCTCACAATCCGTTTTTAACGATGAGCTGTTGAAGTTCACCGTTCTCAGCCATTTTCTCAAGCATCATGCTCGCGATTTGAGCAAGAGCCGGAGAATCTTTACTACAAGTTATAGAATAATCGACAGTTCCTATTTCAGCACCGCCAACGAGAGAAAATGCTTCTTGATACTGCCTAAAATGCGCATTTTCAAGGATAACCGCGTTTAGCTTTCCGTTTTTCAGGTCTTTTAGCATTAAATCGAACGTTCCAAAAGCAACTGTCGTAAATTCAAGCTCGTTAGCTTTTTTATACTTGGAGAGAGATTCCGCCGCGGCGCTGCCGGTAATAATGCCTATGGTTTTGCCGCTAAAGTCGCCTTCAAGCTCCGTTCCGATAGTTGCCACGATACATTTATCGGTATAGTAGGGGGTCGAATAAGCGAATTGCCCGGTAATTTTAGCATTTGGCGCTATCATAATAGCAAAATCGACCGTTGAATCGCTAAGTTTAGCGTTCATCATAGAAGAGGCTATCGTCACCAATTGTAAGGCTGAATCCCCTTTTTCGGGGAAAAATTCAAGCGAAAGGGCGCGCGCGAGGTCGACCTCAAGCCCGCTCCCGTTTAGCGAGAACCCTGGTATATCGCTCCTAATTCCAACGTGCAAAACGCCACGTTTTATTACCGCTGAATATTCAGGGGTACTTGTTGGAGCGCTAGTTTTCGAAAGTATAAAAATAAGAACGCTTATGAGGATAACTACCCCCAATATTATCCCCGATATTTTTAATATCGCGGGAGCGTTCTTTCCCAATATTATACTGGTCTGTCCTTTTCTCATGCAACTATTCTACAATATGTTTTCGGGATTTACAAGCGCAAATGCTTTTAAACGCGCGCTTTTTGCGAGTATTTATTCGGGTTGAAAAACACATCGTAAAACGGTAAAATAAAAAGGTGAGGTGATTTTTAAAAAATGAGAGAGATAGACGCGAAAATTATAACCGAAACAGTAAGACGCGGGTGTATAGAAGCAAATATCCGTCTTCCGGAGGACGTGCGCGAAAAGCTTCGCGCTGCTAAGAATACCGAAACATGGCCCGTTGCATCTTCAATTCTCGATAATATAATACAAAATTATGAGCTTGCGGACGCGAATAGCTTACCTATTTGTCAAGACACTGGCGTTGCCTGCATATTTTTAGAGATAGGACAAGATGTTCATATTCAGGGGGATTTGAGAGCCGCCGTAGACGAGGGCGTGCGTAGAGGGTATACAGAGGGCTATTTGAGAAAGTCCGTTGTATTTGACCCGCTGAATAGGGAAAATACGGGGGACAATACCCCCGCGATGCTATATACGGAGCTTGTACATGGCGAAAAAATAAAAATAACTGTAGCGCCGAAGGGCTTTGGAAGCGAAAACATGAGTAAAATCGCAATGCTGCGCCCGTCCGACGGGATAGAGGGAGTTAAAAATTTCGTTCTAAGTACGGTCGAGGCGGCGGGACCGAACCCATGCCCACCCGTAGTTGTAGGGATCGGGATAGGCGGAACATTTGATAAATGCGCGCTTCTAGCGAAAAGGGCACTTATGCGTGATTTAAACTTAAAGAATGAAAACCCGTTTTACGCGGCTCTCGAATCCGAACTTTTAGGTCGCATAAACGCTCTAGGGATAGGACCTCAGGGTATGGGCGGGAAAAACTTTGCTCTCGCCGTTAATATACTTACCTATCCGACACATATAGCGGGACTTCCCGTCGCGGTAAACTTAAATTGCCACGTAACAAGGCATATAACGGAGGTCATATGACGAATATAAAATTATCCGTTCCATTTACAGAAGAATGCGCACGCTTGCTCAATATCGGAGACAGCGTTCTAATTTCCGGAACGATATATACGGCCAGAGATGCGGCGCATGCGCGCTTAACAGCTCTTCTTGACGAGGGACACCCTCTTCCATTCGATATCACCAACGCAATTATATATTACGTCGGACCGACACCTGCGAAGCCCGGCGCGGTTATCGGTTCAGCGGGTCCTACGACGAGTTACCGCATGGATGCATACGCGGTTAAGCTTTTAGAAGCCGGGCTTCGCGGAATGATAGGAAAGGGAAAGCGAGACGATAAAGTAAAACAGGCGATAATCGATAATCACGGTGTATATTTTGCCGCGATAGGCGGGGCGGGTGCCCTGCTTTCAAGTCATATCGTATCTTCCGAAATAATAGCCTATGAAGATCTAGGTTCGGAAGCAATAAGAAAACTAAAGGTCGTCGATTTTCCCGTCGTAGTTGCTATGGATTCTTACGGGCACGATCTATATAAAGAGGGGCGGGCTCAATATTTGAGTTCTCTTAAAGTTTAAGTCCTTCGCACATGATTTTTACGTTTTCGCTGTAAATATCGGGGAAATCGCTTATAGGAAGTGGGTTTGTGCCATGTCCGGCCTCTATCGTAAAACCGCGTTTTCGGTATTTTTCGATAAACCAGTCCTTATATCCGGCGAAAGATGAATTGTATGCGACGCACGAAAGACTATAGCCGCTAACTTCTGAAAACCGTTTTGCGGTTTCATAAGCGCCGTCGACCGCATAGTTTAAAAATTGCCAATATATTTCTTCGCCTTGAGTATGATAAGAAATTGTAAGTTCAAAGTCATGTGTAATGGTGAATTTATAAACGGCGCGGCTTTCGGGGGCGCTGAGCGGAGACTTTCCGACAAAATCGCGCGGCGCGGGAGAAGTGAAACCTAACTCATATTTTATATGCTTCGCTTTATCCCATTCGGCGGGATAATTTAGGTTTAAATCCGTACCTTCTATATTCGCTTTCCAGCCTGACGGGAACGATATTTCCGGATATGCCTCTGCTATTTTTTTTGCACGATCATAATACATATTCAATTCGGGGATAGCCCCGTTTACGAGGTCAATGCCGTCGGGATTTACGAGAGGTGCGATAAAGAGCTTCGAACTGTTTAGAATATCAACGGCAAATGTATTGTAGCAGAGGCGCGTCGAAAACGCATAACTCATACAAAGTTCCTCCGCGAAGCGAAGAACGAGGGGCGTTGTTATCCATTCGTTAGCATGATGCGAAGCATTATAAAACACGCTTTTTGTTCCCGCCCCGAGTTTGAGATAAAAAAGTTCGTTACCCATTGCGCTTTGCCCTAAACTTCCCGTCCTTAAAAAAGGATATCGCGCAGCAAGCCCCTCGACTATTAGCGTCGTAAGCTTATATGTATAGTGAACATTAGTGGGGACGACGGTGAATCCGAGAGGAACAATTATTTTTTCACCTAAACCTAAGCTGTTCGTGGAAACATTTGGGTTCGCCACTCTAATAGCCTCAATATTTGTAGCATATTTTTGAGACAGTGCGAAAAATGTATCGTTTCTCGTTACCGAATGCGTAACGTAGCCAACAAGGTATGGGCGAAGACGCGAAAAAGTAAGTACGCCGACTATCCCGTCACTCGTCAGAGCATTTTCGCGCTGAAAGGATTCCAAGGCGCTTTTTGTTTTTTCCCCAAATATTCCGTCTATATTTCCCGGGTAATACCCGGCACGTGACAAGGCGAGCTGAATAAGCTCAACATCGGTTCCTTTAGAGCTAAATTTTAGATACTCCATAACGGTACCTCCTTATAAAAATGAAACGCTGCTTACGCTCTATGTATTTCTATGCGCAACGTAACAAAATTACGTCAAGGGTGTGAAACAGAGAAAAAATGCTTGCAAATGAATTCAAAATGCAACTATAATCATTGGAAGAAAAACGAGGTGAATTTTTATGCAAAATACTCCGTTGGTGCTCATCTGTGATGATCAGACTATTATTCATGAAACTCTTGGAGTATATCTAAAGAGCGAGGGATTTAGCTATATAAGCGCTTTTAACGGTATAGACGCGATAAAATTTGCGGAAGCAAAAAAGCCGGATATAATGATTCTCGACATAATGATGCCTGGTAAATCAGGCATTGATGTCTGCTGTGAGCTTAAAGCTAAGTTTCGGGTACCTATAATTATGCTAACGGCGAAGGGCGAGGAGATAGATAGAATTTTGGGTCTTGAGTTGGGCGCGGACGACTATATTGTGAAGCCGTTTTCGGCGCGCGAGGTTGTTGCGAGGATAAAGGCGGTACTTAGGAGATTTTCGGCTGAGGAAATTTCTCCGCCGAAGGTCATAAGCTACGACGGGCTTGAGATAAATATAAATGCATACGAAGTAAAGGTGAACGGCGAAAAAATTCCGCTCACTCCTAAGGAAATAGAAATTCTCCAGCTCCTTGCCGCGAATCCCGGGAAGGTCTTTGAACGCGAACAAATACTTTCAAAAGTCTGGGGTTATGACTATTTTGGCGATTATCGGGCTGTCGATACTCAGATAAAGCGTATTCGCCAAAAGCTTCCGCAGGAGGGACTGAAATTCGCAATAAAGACTGTTTATGCGGTAGGCTATAAATTTGAGGTGCTTTGAGGCTTGAAAAATACCCTGCTTACAAAAATACTGGGAATAGTTATATGCACTGTTATATTGAGCGCAACCATAACGATGTTTGTTTTTTCAAACGTCGGGAAAGAGGCGTTTGTAAATATAAAGGCGGACGAGCTGTTGCCGCGGGCGCAATATTTAGCTACTATATCAGCGCAGTTTTTACTTGGACGCTTGAGTAAAACGGAATATGAGCGTGTTCTTGGTTCAAACGCAAATATTTGGGATGCTACTTTTTACGCGACTAAGGCTACGGGAGAGTTCGTTGTAACGCCGAATTATAATGATACTAGGGCAAGCCATTCTCTTATAGAAAAATACAGCGGTGGGGTTTTAAACGGAGAAACTATTGTAAAGGAAAACGAATTATTTATAGGAGTACCGATAAAGGATGACTATGGAAACGTTTTAGGTGCAGCTTATCTTGTTAAACCGTTAAACGAGGTTATCGCTGCTGTCAATAATATAAACGTCGCTCTAATACTAAGCCTTGGGATAGCTATGTTTATAATGCTGGTTCCCGTATATCTTGTTTCATTGAGTTTAACGCGCCCTATAAAGACGATGACCGTAACCGCAAGCGCGATGGCGAAAGGGGACTTTGGGGTTCGGGCGAAAATTAAGGGCAATGACGAAATTGCTACTCTTGGGATGACGCTAAATTTTTTAGCGGGAGAGCTTAAGCTGACGATAGACGAGCTAACGATGGAACGAAACCGACTGAAACAAATAGTAGACGGAATGGGTGAGGGTCTTATCGCGGCGGGCGCGGGTTTAAACATCTTAACTTTTAATCCGGCAGCAAAAAAAATGCTGGAAGAATATACCGATATAGATGAGAGCGACGAGAGGTTCGTTCCTATCGGTGAAAGCATACAGCGTGTTTTGAATACGGGCGAACCCGATATAATAAATATTATAACAAACGAAAGAACTCTTAAGTTTACAACAACCGCTATAGATGAGGGGATTACGAGGGCGGTCGGAACAGTTACCCTTATACAGGACGTAACGGAGGCGGTGCGCTTTGAACAGGCGCGGCGGGACTATGTCGCGAACGTTAGTCATGAGTTAAGGACTCCGATAGCATCTATTCGCCTATTGGCGGACGCGCTTAACGACGGAATGGTAAAGACGGAGGACGATAGGGTGCGTTACTATGGTTATATTCTCCGTGAATCTATGCGTCTTTCAAGGCTGATAGACGATTTACTCGAGCTTTCGCGCTTACAATCCAAGAATATCGCGCTGAACAAGAGGCGCATAGATACAATGGATCTCTTAAACGAGATATTCGCGCGTGAATCGGACATTAGTGCAGAAAGTGATATGAAGCTTATATTGGACGTAACATCATGTTCTGATACATATTCAAATTCTGATAGGATAGAGCAGGTACTTATAACGCTGATAGATAATGCCGTTAAGCATTCGGACTGTGAAGCTGAGATAATAATATCGGCGAAAGAAACGGAAAAGAAAGTTATATTGAGCGTTGAAAACCCGGGCAATATAGCGAAGGGAGATATAAATCATCTTTTTGAGCGCTTTTATAAGTCTGATAAGGCGCATGTTGGGAATGGAACGGGTCTGGGTCTCGCAATAGCACAGGAGATTATGACGTTTTTAAACGAAGAAATTTGGGTTAAAAACGAAGACGGGCGCGTTATATTTTCATTTACAATTGAAAAAGCGGAGGAATAAAAAATTATGATAAAAAAAATTATACTTTGCGTCGCCACCCTATTGATTATGGTGACGCTTTTTGCCTGTGGCGGCGGAGTTGAATTTAAAACGCTTCCCACTGACGAATCTTATTATAAATATAAAAATACGACCGATGATTTTGAATACGTCGTATATAACGATCATGTTGGAATAGAAAACTATAAGGGGACGGAAAAAGAAGTCTCTGTTCCGTCAGAAATTGAAGGACTTCCCGTAACCGAGATTTTAAGCGAGGCTTTCGCTAAAAACCAGGATATTTTGAAAGTATCGCTTCCGAGTTGTTTAACGAAAATCGGGAATGCTGCGTTTTACGATTGCATTGAGCTTGAAATGATAGATATACCAAAATCTGTTTACAGTATTGGATTCTCAGCATTTAAAAACACCGATTTTTTAACCGCAAATAACGACGAGGAGTTTTTTTCGGTAGGCGACGGTATTTTAATCTCATATAATGGTGAAAGCACGGATATAAAGCTTCCTAGCGGAATAAAATGGCTAACCGATGTTTTTTCTGCGAGCAACTGTAAAAGCATAGAATTAAACGACGGGCTTTTAGGTATAAGTGCATATGCCTTTTACGAATGCAAATATTTAACTTCAATTAATATTCCAAACAGCGTAGGTTATATAGGTGAATACGCTTTTTATAACTGCGCGGAACTTAACAACATAGCTATTTCGAAAAATATATACGAAATAGACCGCGATGCTTTTATGAATACAAAATGGCTAAAGAGTAAACTAAAAGACTTCATTGTAGTGGGTGACGGTGTTTTAATATATGCTCCTGACGATACGGCAGAACTTATTATACCCGAAGGGGTTAAAGTTATAGCGGAATATGCGTTTGCTAATAAATATTCGCTTGAGAAGTTAACGATACCCGAGGGCGTTGAATTTATAGACGAATACGCTTTTTCGGGATGTACAAAACTAAAAGAAATAAATATACCAAATTCAGTAACGCGCTTTGGTTCAGGGCTATTTGAAAGCTGTGTTGCTTTAACTGATATAAATCTTCCCGAATCAATGAAGTTTATTCCGCGCAATATGTTCGATGCCTGTACCTCTCTAATAGCGATTGAGCTTCCTAAGGACCTTGAACGAATAGATACGGAAGCGTTTCTTGATTGTTCTGCGCTTACTAATGCGGTAATTCCCGAAAATACAACTTTTTTAGGCGAGCGGGCGTTCTTAGGATGCGGAAGTTTAAAATCCATAACGATCTATAAGGATGTTGTTTTTATCGGGAAGAGCGCGCTCTATACTAAGTCCGATCTAACGGTAAACTGCATCCAAGGTTCATATGCGGATGGATTCTGTATAACGAACAGTCTGCATACCGAATATATTAAATAAAAAAGCGAAAAAACGGTTAAACTTCAACCGCCGATAGCTTGATTGCGATTAATAAACGAATAAGCTCATTGGGAAAACATTTGTTTCCAATGAGCTTATTTTTTGGATTAGATGTTTTTTATAATTAAATTAGGGAGTTTCGCGCATTCTTCTAAGAAGTTCTTTTCCGGTAGGTGTCGCGGCCAGTCCACCCTTCGCCGTTTCGCGAAGGTCGGGGCTCATAGCCCTTCCAACGCTCATCATAGCCGAAACGACTTCGTCGAAAGGAATTATGCTTTCAACTCCGGCAAGGGCAAGGTCGGCGCAGAGTATCGCGTTCGTTACGCCAATTGCGTTTCTTTTTATACATGGGCATTCGACGAGGCCGGCTATCGGGTCACAGACTAGACCCATTACGTTTTTAAGCGCAATCGCCGCCGCATGGAGCGATTTTTTAGCGCTTCCGTTTCTGAGTTCAACGAGAGCCGCAGCAGCCATAGCGGCGGCAACGCCGGTTTCTGCCTGACATCCACCCTCTGAACCAGCTATAGTTGCGTTTACGGCTATTATCATTCCTATAGCTCCGGCAGTGAATAAGCTCGTTACAAGCTGTTCCTCTGAAATTCCGCCGCATAGGTTCGCGCAATATAAAGCGCCGGGAAGAATACCCGAAGCGCCGGCGGTAGGGGCGGCAACTATAGCGCCCATAGCGGAGTTAACTTCTACAACGCCAAGAGCGGCAGCAACGGACATGCACATTCGTTCTCCCATAAAAGAGCGCTTTGCATATCGAAACATGTTCATTGCATCGCCACCGGTGAACCCGGTTACAGAGCTTTGCTTTTCTTCTATTCCCTTATGAACCGCGCGCTTCATGACTTCATAGTTGAGGTTCATTTCGTCGATTATTTCAATGCGAGTTTTTTCGCTCCGCTCTATCTCCCGAAGAATCATTATTTCGGATATTGGCAGAGAATATTTTTTTGTAAGCTCAAAAAGTTCTTTACCGTTTGAAAAATCATACTTCATATTATACGCACCTCATGTACCGTTGCTATTCGTTTTAAAATTTCGTCGGCTACCTCCGAAGGTATAGTGCCGTCCGTCTCTATTACCATACAAGCCGTTGTTTTTCTGCCCTTCCTAAAAACGCGCATGAAAGCGACGTTTATTCCGCGCTTAGCTAAAATTCCGGTAACGAGGCTTATTGCGCCCGGAGCATCTTCATAGTTTACGATCATAGTCGGGTAGTCTCCCGAAAAGTTAACGTCCATTCCGTTTAGTCCGGTTATAATTACGTTTCCTCCACCTATCGACGAGCCTATCATTGTCATAACACTTCCGTCGTTCGATGTCGTTTCGATTTTTACCGTATTCGGATGACGAACTTCTTCATCACTATAAATTATCTCAATTTCAACGCCCGCTTCCTCGGCTAGGAGCATGGAAAAACGAAGCCTATCGTCATCGCTTTGCATTCCGAGAATTCCGGCGACGAGAGCCTTATCCGTACCATGTCCTCTTCCGGTTTCGGCGAACGAACCGTAAAGCGTAAGCCGCGCCTTAACGACGTCGCGATTAGCTATTCGAAACGCAATATTCGAAAGTCTCGCTGCGCCGGCAGTATGCGAGCTTGACGGGCCTATCATTCGCGGTCCAATAATATCAAAAACTCCAAAGTCGTTCATAAAACCCTCAATAAATTAAAATTCGCTGTTTTTCTAAAAAAACCAATCGTAAAAAAGGTTAAACTACCGTTACTGAAAAACTTATAAAAAAAGTTACAACTTTTATGTTTCATTCCTTTTTCAACGAGTATGCGTTCGAAATGATTTCTCAAATCTATTGACAAGTTCATGTACTCTCCAAAGGCGTAAAT
>JAVVSK010000015.1:0-46685 GCA_036654235.1 Clostridia bacterium
TTTTACCATGGTCAACGTGACCTATTGTGCCGATATTTACATGCGGCTTCGTTCTTTCAAATTTTTGCTTTGCCATTCTTTATTTCTAAACCTCCAAAAAAAATCCTATATCTGTGCGTCTTTACCAAAGACTTTATCAGCAATACTGCGGGGAACTTCATCATAATGATCAAACTGCATTATAAATGTCCCGCGTCCCTGCGTCCGCGACCTTAAATCGGTTGCGTAGCCGAACATCTCAACCAATGGGCTCATAGCGGTTATCGTACTTCCGCTATCGCTAACGTCGTTCCCGAGAGGCCTCGCGCGGCGCGAAGTTAGGTTCGAAAGAACGTCCCCCATATAATCCGTAGGCATCGTTACTTCAACCTTCATCCAAGGCTCAAGCAGAACGGAACCGCCCTCAACCAAAGCCGCCTTTAAAGCCATGCTTCCCGCTATCTTAAACGCAAGCTCGGAGGAATCGACCTCATGGAAACTTCCGTCGACAAGAGTTGCCTTTAGATCCACAACCTCGAATCCATGAAGCACGCCCGAATGCATAGCCTCCTGAATTCCCCTATCAACAGCCGGGATATATTCCCTCGGAATAACTCCGCCGACAATTTTATCGACAAAGGTATAACCCGTTCCGGGTTCCTGCGGCTCAAAGATAACCGTACAATCTCCATATTGCCCATGACCGCCCGATTGTTTTATATGCTTACCGCGCGTCTTAACGGACTTCGTTATCGCTTCGCGATACGCAACTTGCGGTTTTCCTACCTTACATTCGACGCGGAACTCACGTATAAGCCTATCGACGATTACCTCAAGATGTAACTCGCCCATACCGGCGATTATCGTTTGTCCCGTCTCCTGATCAACGTATGATCTGAAGGTCGGATCCTCCTCGGAGAGCTTTATAAGTGCCGCCGTCATCTTATCCTGACCCGCCTTAGTTTTAGGCTCTATCGAAACTCTAATAACCGGCTCGGGAAATATCATGCTTTCAAAGAGAAGCTGGCGCGATTCGTCCGTCAATGAATCTCCCGTCCCCGTATCTTTAAGACCAATAACGGCGCAAATATCTCCCGCATGAGCCTCATCAATATCGGTTCTACTATTCGCATGCATAAGCAATATACGCGTTACACGTTCCCGCTTGTTCTTTCTCGTATTAATTATATATGAACCCGTTTTCATAGTCCCGCTATAAACGCGGACGAAAACAAGTTTCCCTACGAAGGGATCCGTAATTACCTTAAACGCAAGAGCCGCTAAAGGATCCGTATCGTTAGTCAGCGCCGTTATCGATTCCTCTCCATTGAGCGCCGTCCCAACGGTCGGCGGAATATCAAGAGGGGAGGGAAGATAGTCTACTATAGCGTCCAATAGGGGCTGAATACCCTTATTTCTATAGGACGTTCCGCAACACACGGGAACCATTCGATTTTCTATAGTCGCACGCCTTATTCCGGCTTTAAGCTCCTCGTTTGTTAGCTCTATACCCGCTATATACTTTTCTAAAAGGGTATCATCAGATTCCGA
This sequence comes from Clostridia bacterium, assembly GCA_036654235.1. Lineage (GTDB taxonomy): Bacteria > Bacillota > Clostridia > Christensenellales > CAG-138 > JAVVSK01. The sequence goes on from JAVVSK010000015.1 coordinate 1,531, forward strand.
AGCGGATTCGATAAGCTCGGTTCTGTAATGATTCGCAAGCTCAATCATATCCGCGGGAATTTCTTCCTCCCGAATATCGTTACCCTTATCGTCATAATAGACCTCAGCTTTCATAGATAGAAGATCAACGATCCCAATAAAATCGTTCTCTTTACCTATAGGAAGCTGAATAGGCACCGCGTTCGCGTTTAGCCTGTCTTTCATCATCTTTACGACGCGATAGAAGTCTGCACCCGTGATGTCCATTTTATTTACATATGCCAAGCGGGGAACCTTATAGTTCGTCGCCTGACGCCAAACGGTTTCGCTTTGCGGCTCAACGCCGCCCTTTGCGCAAAAAACCGCAACAGCCCCGTCGAGAACGCGCAAGCTACGCTGAACCTCGACCGTAAAATCTACATGTCCCGGGGTGTCGATTATGTTTATTCTATATCCGTGCCAATAAGCCGTCGTAGCCGCTGAAGCTATAGTTATTCCGCGCTCCATCTCCTGAACCATAAAGTCCATAGTGGCCGCTCCCTCATGCACCTCACCAACCTTATGAATCTTGCCCGTATAGAACAATATCCGCTCCGTGGTCGTCGTCTTTCCCGCATCAATATGAGCCATTATGCCAATATTGCGGGTTTTTTCAAGCGTTGTATCTCTCACGAATGTACCTCCTTTCGCATGAAGTATATACCGATAATCTATAAATCAAACTCAAACCGAATTTTACCAACGATAATGCGCAAAAGCTCTGTTTGCTTCTGCCATCTTGTGGGTATCCTCCTTCTTTTTAAAGGAGTTTCCGGTCTGATTCGCCGCATCCATTATCTCGCCCGCAAGCCTTTGCATCATCGTACGCTCATTGCGTTTTTTCGCATAGCTAACCAACCAACGAAGCCCGAGGGTTTGACGACGAACAGGACGTATTTCTATAGGAACCTGATACGTTGAACCGCCGACTCTGCGCGCCTTAACTTCAAGAATAGGCATTACGTTTTCCATACACTGGTCGAAAACTTCCATAGGCTCACGACCGGTTTTTTCTTTTATTATATCAAACGCGCCGTAGCACGCCTTTTGCGCCGTTCCGCGCTTACCGTCCAGCATAACCTGGTTGATAAGTTTCGTTACAAGTTTATTTCCGTACACAGGATCATCAAGCACGTCGCGCGTAGGTATAAATCCACGTCTTGGCATTTATTTGTTTCCTCCTTACTTCTTTGGACGCTTAGCGCCATAGAGCGAACGCGATTGCATACGCTTAGCAACGCCCGCCGTATCCAACGCACCTCTTACTATATGATAACGTACACCGGGAAGATCCTTAACTCTGCCGCCCCTTATTAGAACAACCGAGTGCTCCTGTAGATTATGACCTATGCCGGGGATATAAGCGGTTCCCTCAAGTCCATCGGTCAAGCGAATCCTCGCTATTTTACGAAGAGCCGAGTTCGGCTTCTTCGGAGTCATTGTACGCACAGCAGTGCAAACGCCTCTACGCTGAGGACATTTTTTTAAAATAGGCGCCATCGACTTATATTCGACTTTCTGTCTGCCTTTACGAACCAATTGGTTAATTGTAGGCATTTCTTTCCTCCAAAAAAATTTCTAATTTTTTATCTATATAAAGAAAATCCCCTGCAACCCCTTGTAGGGGACATTTTCCGCAAAAAAAATTATGAGACGGATCGCGGGATAACTTTATCCTTTCCCGTCACACTTTACTCCGGCGCAAGCCGCTCCGACATCTATATTACAAAGCTTACCAAGGTTAAGCATCGTACTTACCGATTCTATCTCTATGTTCTTTTCCAGACAAAGAGCTTGTATATTGTTTTTAAGTTTCTCATCCACATCGCAAGCTAAATAAACCTTGCTTATAGCACTAGCCAAAATAGCTTTTTGCACCTGTTTGGTTCCGACTATACAGTCGCTTAGGTCGTCCATATACCTCTCCGTTTTAAATTTTTTTATGCGCAAAAAGCGCATACAAAGCAATTACGCCAAAGTTCAGCGCATTTGCTATTATAACAAACACTTTTTTCAGTGTCAAGCGCGTTTTTTATGCTTCTGCCGTTTTTTAAAAAAATTCGCCCCGGCTTTTGCCGAGGCATTAAGAGGCTTTCGATATGCGAATTACTCTCTTTTAGCGCATTATCATTTAGCTATAGCCTTTTCAATCGCTATCGCTAGTTGATCGCTGCACGAAGTGACCGCCGCTCCGCATCTTACACCCTTTAGCTTCTTAACCACCTCCGCCGCGGGCATACCCTCTAAGAGAATACCAATCGCCTTTAAGTTACCCTGGCATCCCTGTTCATAGACAACATTTCGAACTATCCCGTCCTCAATATCAAAATCGATCTTTGACGAACAAACGCCAACCGGTTTATATGTATAATGCATATTTCCTCCTAAAATTATTTTTCATCGGCGATAATTTTTTTATCCCCGTTAAAAATAATAATTTTTAATACCATCTAAATTATATACAGAGCCCTATGCGCATATGCGCGTTTTTTATATTACAAACACACCCAACTAATATATTTATTGGGTGTGTTTCCGGCGAAAAAGCGAGGTTATTAATCTTTAGCCTTCTTTTGTTCGTTTTCAAGCGCGAAGACCTGTCTGCCGTTATACGTTCCGCAAGCCTTGCAAACCGTATGCGAAAGCTTTGGCTCGTGGCACTTAGGACATGGCTCTATCGAGGGGATAGAGAGCTTTGAGTTAGCCGATCTTCTCGAATCGCGCCTTGCCTTTGATGTTTTTCTCTTAGGTACTGCCATAATTTACACCTCCTTATCGTCGTTAAAGAATCCGCTCAGAACCGAAAACGGACTTTCGTCTATTTCTTTACAGGCGCATTCATGAAAATTTAAATCGATCCCGCATTTGGGGCACAAACCCTTACAATCCTCTTTACAGAGAACGGCGATAGGCATGTTAAGCAATATAAGTTCAAAAAGCATATCATGAAGATCCGCGCTCTCCGCATTATAATAAAAATCGCCCTCCGACCCATTTTTTACGAGTCTCTCGTCTATATCGAAGGATATATCGACGAAGCATTCCTTATTACAACGCGCACAATGCTCTACAATTGACGTTTTACAGTCACCCGTAAGAATTATATCTTCCCCGTCAAAGCTATATGAAAGGTCACAGCTAACCGGTGCGCAAAACATAAGTTCCCGCCCGTAATAAGAGGTTTCTTCCATATCTCCGGAAAGACGCACGCTACACTGCTTTCCAATGTTTTTTCGCGCAAGCGCGATATCAAGCTCAAACATATTCATAAATCGACCTAATGCATTGTAACCACAAGTCCGTCTTTTGTCAAGCTTTCTGAACGCTAAATTTTATAAGAATACGAAAAAAACCATCCCCATGACGCCGCGTTTATTCGTCGATTTGTTTTATTTCAACGCCAACGTAATAATGATTTAATATTTCTTCATATGTGTTTCCCGACTTCGCCATTGCGTTCGCCCCCGACTGACTCATCCCAACCCCATGTCCATATCCGATTGTTGTAATTATGACGTTCTTTTTTGAAAACTCAAACGAAAAATTAGAGCTATAAAGAACTAGCGCGTCTCTTATTTCTTTCCCCGTGCATTCTGCATTATTAAGCTTAACGGTCTTTACACGCCCACTTTCATATCTCGAGGTTACAAGGACTTCCTTTTCAAGTTTATTTTTATTTAGCGACGCGCCTTTAATAGCGGCGCTTATCTTCCTAACAAATTCTTCCCGCGAAAACGTTAAGCTATCCGTATAATGCGAAGCGTCCTCCTCGCCCGGGCTTTCAACTCCAATAAGATATGGGCGGGCAGAAAAAACATGCGCCGAGTCCTCCGTTTCGCCCCCCGAAACCGCATGATAAAGCGCATCTATCGGCTCATCGTCATAGAAAAGCACCTTCCCCACCGTCTCCGAAACCGCGCGACTTATCTTTTCCGAATATGTTTCATATTCGCCCCCCCAACGCTCTCGTTGCGCCGCCTCATCCGCATATGCCTGACAACAGCCGCTACTCGTACATATTTCCGCGTTGCTTTTACAGGAGCTTCCGCCGTATGTTTTCATTCGGCGTACAGCGAAAGTCCTCGCCGCAACGGCTTGCGCCTTTAACGCTTCTATATCGTAGGCAGCCGGCATCTCCGCGGCAACGACGTTTTTAATATAAGTCTCAAGAGGCATTTTTATAACGCGCCCTGTCTTTTCGTTAAAAACGCTTATCGTTTTTCCCTCAGGAACGAAAGCTATTCCCTCCGCTCCCGAAATAACGCAGCCCCTTATTATCAAAACCGCAACGCATAGCAGAATTATAAGTATCAATATTCTTTTTTTATCAATCTTATACGCCATCGCTATATGGTATGACAATGTTTTACCGCGTATGCAAAAAAACGAACGGAGCTTGCGTGATAGGTAAGGGTAGGGGAGTTGGGAAGGTTATTTATCCCTTTTAAAAGTCATAACGACTCGCCCGAGAACGGCGAAAATTAAGAGCGCCGCAGCGTTTACCGCAACGATACTTGCGCCCGCCGGTATATTCAAGCCATAAGAAAACGCTATCCCAAAAAAACAGCATAGAGCCGAAACTATTGCGGAGCTGATAACGACACCCCTAAAACTCGTAAACATGCGCATTGAGGTCAGCGCGGGGAATATTATTAGTCCCGAAATAAGGAGAGTCCCCATCATTCGCATTCCTACAACTATCGTCACGGCGGTAAGAAGCGCTATCAGCATATTATATAGATTTACGCGCGCACCGGTCGATTTCGCAAAGCCCTCGTCGAAGGTGATCGCGAACAGCTTATTATAGAAAAGAACGTAGAGAACGAAAACAAAAAACGCAAGCACAAGCGATATTATAACGTCCGTATCGTTCATAGCGAGTATGCTCCCGAACATATAGCCATAGACATCGGCGTTTACGCCTCCGGAAAGTGAGGTAACTATTACTCCCGCCGAAAGCGAAAGCGTCGCTACAATAGCTATAAGCGAATCAGACTTAATTCTGCTATTTTCGGATATTTTAAGTAAAAAAAATGCAGCCGCAACTACCGCCGGTATCGCTATAACGAGAGGCGCGGCGTTAAACGCGAGAGCTATTGAAAGAGATGCGAATCCGACATGCGAAAGCCCGTCCCCTATCATAGAATAGCGCTTTAAAACGAGAGTAACACCCAAAAGCGCGGCGCATACGGCAATTATTGAACCTATCAGCACCGCGCGAATCAAAAACGCATGTGAAAACATATCAGAAAAAAAACCAAGCATATCAGCCCAATGCCTTTTTAATATTAGCTAAATTTTTTTGCATAAGATCAAGGTAGGTAACTCCGGCCTCAAAATCGTCTTTCGAAACGTTATGACATGAATAAAAAGGTAAAATCTCGGTTTCCGTTTCCTCGGCTATCGTAAGGGCAACGCTCGAAACCGAAAGCTCCTCACCGAAAAGATATTTGACCTTATTTTCTTTCATATAATCTATAACCTCGGTTATCTCCCTGGGGGACGGCTCGGTTTCATCGCCGCAAGAAGTATAGGGACATTTAACTATTAAATTATAATGCTTCGCAAAATATCTCATAGAAAAGCGCCCACCAAAACATATTGTTTCGCTCGTCCCGTATATTGCCATATAAAAATCATTGTCGAGAGTTGTAAGTGCGCTCGAAAATGTCTTACACCTTTCGGTATAATATTCGGTTCCCGCCGGATCTAATTTAATAAGCGCGGCTTTTATCTCCTCAGCCATTTTTATAACAAGCGTCGGATCGGTAAAAACATGCGGATCCAAGCCAAAATGTTCATCATGCCCCGAAGAATCCTCGCTTATAAGCTGTATATTTGCACTCGCATCGACCGTTTTAACGGTTTCGGGGATACTTGAAATAATTTTATCTATCCAAGTTTCCATATTTTTCCCGACATATAAAAACATATCGCATTCACTTATGTTTATTATATCCTTAGGTGTCGGATCGTAAGAATGGGTCTCCGTTCCCGGCGGTATAAGCATAGTAACGTTAGCCCTATCTCCGGCTATAGCTTTAGCAAAATCATAGACCGGGAACAGAGTCGCAACGATTTTCAGCTTTCCGTCCGTTTCAACGGGTGATTTTTCGCAAGAAGCCATAATCGGCAAAATCGCCGAAATTATCAAAACAATACAAATAAAACTTATAAACTTTTTCATCGAAACCTCCAAAATTTCGCAATGCATTTAGGAATTACAACGTTTTCCCCATTCTCCCTAAACGCTATTCGGTTTCGGGTAATTGTTTTTTTTAAACCCGAAATGAATTAAAACCGACCCGCTCATAAACGAGGGAGAGCGTTTTATCCGCCGCTGCCGCCGCTTTTTCTGCACCGCGCACTATAATAGCGTCGAGATATTCCTTATTATCCAAAATTTCTTTATATCGCTTTTGGATCGGAATAAGTTCCTCTATTACCGCTTCGGCAACCGCTACTTTAAGCTGCCCATATCCTAAGCCCGAAAAAATATTTTCAGTCTCCGCCGCCGTTTTCCCCGCGAAAGTTCCGTATAACGATAATAGATTAGAAACTCCGGGCTTTTCTTCGGGCGAAAAGACGATTCGGTTTTCACTGTCGGTTACGGCGCGCTTAAACTTTTTCATTATAATTTCCGGTGTATCCATTATCGCAATGTAGCCCATTTCGTTTTCATCGGATTTACTCATCTTTTTTAACGGATCCTGAAGGCTCATAATCCGTCCGCCGATCTTCGGTATATACGGTTCGGGAACTTTAAACGTCTCGCCGCAAGCTTTATTAAACCGAAGGGCAATATCCCGCGCTATCTCAACATGCTGTTTTTGATCAGATCCTACCGGAACGAGGTCGCTTTGATAAAGCAATATATCGGAAGCCATCAATACGGGATAAGTATAAAGTCCCGCGTTTATATTGTCGCTATGTTTCGCGCTCTTATCCTTAAACTGAGTCATTCGATTAAGCTCACCCATATAAGTATAACATGATAGTACCCATGAAAGCTGAGCATGTGCCTTTACGTTTGACTGTATAAAAAGCGTCGATTTTTCGGGGTCAATCCCCGCGGCGAGAATAAGCGCAATAGTCTCGATGCTTCGCCTTCTTAATATCGCCGGATCCTGCCTAACGGTTATCGCATGAAGATCGACGACACAATAATAACAATATCTTAAATTACTTTGGAGCAGCGACCAATTACGCACCGCTCCTACATAATTACCGAGCGTCGGAGATCCCGAAGGCTGAATACCGCTAAAAACTATAATCTTATTTTCCATAGATCGTTCCTCCTTATAAAAAGTGTTTTTATTAGAGTATTACGAATAAGGCAAGCTTGTCAAACGAACCTTAAAAAAAGCGGAAGCTATGGTTTTTTCTTTCGCCATAACTTACCGTTTTTTAAAGGGTGAAACGGCAACTGCCTTTTTTCCTTTTTTATATATGTTATAAGTCTATTTGTTGTTCTATAGGCGCGCCCGGTGCGTTTAATTTTATACTTTCAATCCCGCCGAGACAATTTTGTTTAGTTGTATAGCTCTCGCCAATCGCAATATTTTGACCGTTTTTCGCAAGAAGCCTAAAACGATATTCTCCCGCTTTATCCTCATAAACCTCAAATTTAGGGCATTTAAGAGTTCCAAAATTTTCAATAGTTTGATCCTCTATTCCGGCTATTCGGGTATTCTCTCTAACGCTCTCTATCCCGTTTTTACAGGCATCAAGGGTCGAATAAACCTCGCTCGTCGCTATAACCTCTCCGTTTCGCGCTTTAAGGTCGAACTTTACCCCCGTCGGAACATTCTTTATTATAAACTTACCCATAATTTTCTCCATAATTTATTTTATAGTTAGTTTTACCTTATAACTCTATTTTTGTCAATCAAATTATAATAATCCGTCTACAAAAGCCGGGGCTGTTTAACGCTCTCTTTATTCGATTTAACTTTTTAATACCGCGTTTAAAAATATCGCGGTTATAATAGCGGCGCTATCCTCTTTCAAAATTCGCGCCCTATCGGGAGCTTTTTCAATTCTCCACCTAAGTCTTTTCAGAGCGCAATTATCCGCGGCTTCCGCTATCTCGTTTACAAGCGTCCGAACGTCATATATCCTCAAATCGTTAAAATCGAGAAGAGTCATCGCGGTTTCCAATACCTGTAGCATCTTTTCAACGGGAGTAGCCGCCGTTTTATATTTCTCGCTTAAAAAAGAAGTAAGCGGAAACGCGTTTGATTTTAAGCTCCACGATTCATCGTCCACCGATTCGAAGTTGGCGATAGCTAGAAATACACGGCGGTAAAGATCAAAAATAAAATCCGTATCTTTAATTTTAAAGCTGTACTTATAACCGTATAGTTTATTAAACGCCTTCATCGTATCCAAATATCCCGCTTTTATATTTTTATCCAATGTTCCGCGCTCAAAATTTAAAAACGAGCCCAAGTCGCGCGACGGGACTATGTATTTAATTAAAGGATTGTCCGAATGCCTTATATTTTCGAGGGGTTTAAGAGCTATAGCGATAACCGTTTCTGCGCCAAGTTTAAACGCAGCATCTACGGGAAGATTGTCGCAATATCCGCCGTCTATAAACTTTTCCCCGTCTATTTCGCATACGGGAAAGGCAGGAAAACAAGAGGAAGAGGCGAGTATCCAACTTTTTAAATACCCTTCCCTTATATCGCGTTTAAAAACGGTATGCGGATTTCGGGAGGGAAAACGGGTCGTCATAAGTGCAAAGTCTATTTTAGAGGCGAAAAACTTTTCCTCATCGCATAAAGAAGCCAATAATATTTTGAGCGGCGAAATATCCGCGCCCCTATACGTTATATAATTTTTTATAAACGGAATTATCGTCTCTCGATTCTCAATATAATAATCTATGCTCTGATTAAACTCTAAGCTGTTTTTCATAAGCATATCTGAGTTTATAGTGTTCCACATTTTTTCGCACTTTTCAAAATCGTGTTGAACATAAAATCCGGCATTAACCGAGCCTATCGAAGTCCCCGTCGCTATTTCGAATTCAAGACCGAGTTCGTTCAGCGCGCGCCAAGCGCCAAGTTGATATGCACCCTTACTTCCACCGCCGCCAAAGACAATCGCTCGTTTCATAGTTTTTTTATATAGCGCATGAATAACGACTAAAAATGCGCGTCTGTCCTCCTGGATTTTTAAAAACAAACCGCGCGTGCCAAAAAAAAAGCATAGGCGCGCGCGGCTTAAAAAATTTTATTCCACTTCGGCTATAGCCTCGATTTCGACAAGACCGCCCGCCGGAAGCGCCGCAACCTGAACGCAGGAGCGCGCTGGGAATTCGCCGTTAAAGCTCTCTCCGTATATTTTATTTACGGTAGCAAAATCCGCTAGATCTTTAACGAATACCGTCGTTTTAACAACGGTATTAAACGACGCGCCCGAAGCCTTTAAAACCGCCTCGAGATTCAAAAGTGCCTGCCGCGCCTGCGCCTCAACACCATCCCTTAGTTTTCCGTTAGCGGGATCCATCCCGAGCTGCCCCGACGTAAAGACGAGATTCCCTATCACATTCGAATGACTATAAGGACCTATCGCCCCGGGTGCGTTAGAAGCAAAAATAGATTTTTTCATTTTTTCTTTCTCCTCTAAAATTTTTTCCGCGTTATTTTTTACGCGTCGTTTTTTTATGTTCTTGCGTTCTCCTGATTTTTTTTTAGTACGGCAAGACCGCCGTTCATTTAAACGCTCTCAACCCGTTTTGATACGTTATTTCAGCCATAGTTTCAGCTTCGACGCCGCGTATCTCGGCCATGCGTTTGTTAACAAGAGTAACCAGCGAAGGATCGTTTCTCTTCCCGCGAAAAGGTTCGGGCGTCATATATGGACAGTCCGTCTCTATAAGAAGGCGATCTTCGGGCATACTGTAAGCTATTTCGGCAGCTCTCTTCGCGTTCTTAAAAGTAATCGCTCCGCCGAAAGCAATATAAAGACCTAGATCGAGACAGTTAAAAGCCGTTTCGAGACTACCCGAAAAGCAATGCATTATCCCTCGAAGTTTCCCTTTTTGCGCCTCTAAAATTGAAAGCGCGTCTCCATACGCTTCACGAATATGTAAAATCACCGGAAGATCAAGTTCCGCCGCCAACTCAAGCTGAACAGCAAACCATTTTTTTTGGGTTTCTCGCGGGGCAAAGTCATAATGATAATCCAGCCCTATTTCGCCAACCGCGATCATTTTTTTGTGCGCATAGAAGCCTCTGAGGGCATCTATGTCGCGCATTGTTAGCCCTCCGACGTTATGCGGATGAATCCCGCATGCGCCATATATAAAGCTATTCCCCTCTATTAGGTTTTTTACCTTTTCCGCCTCCGAAAGCGTACACCCAACATCGACAACGCGCTTTACATTTTTCTTTTCGAGGGAAGCTATAACAGCTTCCCTATCCGAATCGAACCTAGCGTCGATAAGATGCGAGTGCGTATCGAATAAACGCATATATTACGCCTCTTTTAGAATTTTCCCAAGTCTCTTTATACCTTCTTCAATTCGTTCCGGGGTTTCTGACGAGAAATTAAGTCTAAAAGTATTTTCACCCATAGAGCAATCCGTAAAGAAATGTTCTCCCGGAACAAAAGCGACTTTTTCCTCTTTAACCGCCCTTTCAAATATCGGAAGCATCTTTACGCCTTTTTCCATCTCGCCCCAAACAAACAGTCCTCCCTCGGGAACGGTATAGCGGCACGTTTTGGGAAAATACTTTTCTATCGCGTTCAACATAGCTTGTAACCGCACGGAATATATGGGAATTATACTCTTTATATGCCCCGGTAAAAGTCCCTGCGCTAAAAACTCCGCGGCTATAACCTGCGTTACGTTCGAAGTATGCGTATCGGCGCTCTGTTTAGAAATAGTCAGCTTTCTTACGATATCCGAAGGTCCTATTAACGCTCCGACCCTTATTCCGGGGGCAATTATCTTCGAGAAGCTTAAAAGCAATATAACGTGATCCGATTTATCGAAGCTCTTTATCGGCGGCTGAACCTCTCCTTCGTATCTAAGTTCGCCATATGGATCGTCCTCAATAACCATACAGTCATACTTTTCGGCAAGTTGGGCAATTTTTTCGCGCCTTTCAGCTTTAAGAGTTCGCCCCGTTGGATTTTGGAACGTTGGGATACAATAAAACAGCTTAGGATGAAGCTCTTTCATCAATCGTTCAAGTTCCGAAATTATAACGCCGTCCTCGTCCATAGGAACGGGAACAAGGTTCCCCTGATAAGACCTAAACGCCTGCAATGCGCCCAAAAACGTCGGCGATTCAACGAGAATCGTATCGCCCGGATCGACATATATTTTCGTTATTAAGTCGAGACTTTGCATTGAGCCGGATACTATTAGAACATTCTCAAGTCCGGCGCTCAGCCCCTTAGGCTCTAAGAGATGTTCAATAACCGCCTTCCTAAGCGGAATATATCCTTCTGTTATTCCATATTGCAGAAGAGACGCTCCGTTTTCTTTGAGCGCCTTATCCAATATGTTTTGAATAGTTTGAATTGGGAAACTCTCCCTTGCCGGGTTTCCACCGCCAAACGCAATTATTCCCGGATCGCTCGACAGCTTAAAAAGTTCCCTTATCGCGCTTCCCGAAACGCCATCCATGCGCCCTGCCAATTTTGTCATCGTCTTGTTCCTCCGTGAAAATTATGTATTATTTAAATATGCTTTTAACGGAAAATGTGCGTATAAGTATATGCGTTCCAAACATGAATGCATATACGCCCGTTTAATCGTTATAAGCTCTATCTTGTAGATTATTATAGCACGTTTTTTCCCTTTGCGATAGATGCTTTTTCTCTATAACGGTGAGAACGGATTTTAATAATGACTTGATCTTGATTTATGACGTATCTTTTAAAGAACGTAAACTCCATTAAGCTTCGTTTGCAATACAGCTCGCTTTTTCGTATAATCAATTTGGGTGATGCTTTTTGATACTAATGCGTCCGCATCATGCTCTCTGTATGCAATACTTTATAGGTGTCGGATACGATCCGTCTTTTGTAGAGAACATGACGCAAATATTAAAAAATCTTGAAACTGCGCCGGAAACTCCCGTCCGCCTTATTCTTTCCGCCGACGATATTTGTCGCCCCTGCATCTATAATGAAGCAGGTCTTTGTAAAACTGCGGAGAAAGTTTCCCGCTTCGATAAACAGGTGCTCCGCTTTTTAAACGCCAAAAGCGGGGACATTTTAGTTTATCGCGAAATACGGAATCGAATAAACCAAAATATAATCGCAAAAAAACTAACAGCTGAACTTTGCCATGATTGCGAATGGCTGGAGACTTGTCTTTTGGAGGAAGAAAAATATTATGTCAACAATTGAAGATAATTTTAGAAGCATAAGAGATGCCGTTATGAGCGCGGCAATAAGCTCCGGGCGCGACGAAAACGCCGTTTCACTCGTAGCCGTAACTAAATTCGTCTCTATTCAAAATATTTCCCGCGCAATATCGGCAGGCGCAAGGGCTGTCGGCGAAAACCGCGTTCAGGAGCTATCCGATAAACTCGAATTTTTTAATGAGAATAAATTATCTATAAATTTGATTGGACAATTGCAAATTAATAAGGTAAAATATGTTATAGGAAATGTAGACCTCATTCAGTCGGTGGACAGGTTATCTCTCGCTTCCGAGATAAGTAAGCGCGCTCTCGCTAAAAATGTCGTCCAAAACGTGCTTATCGAAGTCAATATCGGTGGCGAAGCCCAAAAGGGCGGCGTCGCTATGGATGAGCTTTATGACCTTTTATCCGAAGTTTCCGTTTTGCCCGGAATTCAAGTAAAGGGGCTTATGTGTGTTCCTCCGGCGGTGGACGAGGGAACGGCGCAAAAGTTTTTTAAATCTATGAGAAGACTCTTTGAGACAGCTAAAAATATACCCGGCGTCTCAATGGACTGTTTATCTATGGGCATGAGCGGCGACTTTAAGGTCGCGGTTCTTGAGGGAGCGACCATGGTACGCGTAGGCTCCGCAATTTTCGGCGAAAGGCTTCGCGCTTAAAACAGTTGACCGTATAAAGAGATAGGTTCAGCTGAATTTTTCTCCAAAGTGCCAAAATTTACATTTTTTTGGAGGAATGCACAAATGGGTAACAAGTTTGACAGATTTCTCAACTTCATCGGAATAGGCGAAAACGAAGCTCTCGACTATGATGACGAGTTGAACGAAGGCTTTGAACCGGAAGACGATGCTCTCGAAGCTGAAGCGATAAGCGTTTCTAATCGCGCTAAGAAATCGCAAAGCAACATAGTAAGCCTTCCTAGTACGGCTGCATTGAAGATGATCGTTTATCATCCCGTTAGCTACGAGGATACTCAAAACATCATCGACAATCTAAAGAGCCGAAAGCCGGTCGTTGTAAACATGGAAGGTCTTGACCTTTCTTGCGCAACGAGAATACTTGACTTTATGGCAGGTGCCTCATATGCGCTCAACGGAACCATATTTAAGGTAAGCGAGGGTATTTTTATCGTAGCGCCCACCACCTACGAAATTATCGGCAGCGATTCATATGACGATTGAGCTTTAGGCTCAAACAAAAAACGAACGGTGATTGGCGAAAAACGCCCCCACCGTTCGTTTTATATTTATTTTCGTTTTTTTCAATAGGTTACTCTTACGCCGTTTTCGTCATATACTATAGCTTGCTTTGGGTTTTGATATTCGACATCGGTATCGGCATAAAATTTTAGATTCTTTCCCGCTTCAATATAATAAAACTTACCGTCCATATTTACAAAACAAAACCAATCCGCTTCCGTGCCGCTTTTATTTCTCATCAGCTTTACCGAAATCGATTTTTCCCCCTTATACAATACTGTATACGTTAGAATATCGGAAACCAAAGTCCCCTCTGCATATTTATCCTCTATCTTACAATTAAATTTAAGTTCTTCGCCCAAAAGCGATATCGCGCTTCCGCCGTTCTTATAGTCGTTATCTTTAGTCAAGCCGCAAAGGGAGATTCTAAGCTTCGTTATAAGGTCGCGGCATTCGGAAAATATAGTCCCGACCTCCATTTCGCCCGCCTTCGTCATCTTTTTTATTACATCCACCGAAAGGGCATATATGTTGGATTCATATTCATAACAAAATCGCGTTATATCGTTCGCCGCTATAAACTGAGGCTCTGTCGGAATCGGAGTTTCAGTATATGGTTTTCTTGGAAACTCTTTTTCGTTATTAGCGGAACACCCGATAAGTGCCGCAAATATTAAAAAAATAGCGAAAAGCAAGGCCGTTTTTCTCATTTTAAATTGCCTCTTTCAATTATATAATCGTTTTATTATAGGATAGACCTCCTTAGTATGTCAAACCTAAAAAATTTACTAATTTAAGACAGGAAGGTCAAATACGTGGTATTTTCGCTTTTTAGCACTATTTAGCTATATAAAAACGCCCCCGCGAGATTTTATCTCGGGGGGCGTTTTTTCGATTAAATCACGGTTACGTTATAGAACCGCAAGAAGCTTTAGAAGAGCAGAAGCATCTCCGGCGTTAACCTCGCCATCCATATTAATATCCGCAATCATCATCTGAAGCGTATTAAGCTTAATGAGACCCGCAGCATATTGCAAAATGACGGAAACGTCGCCGGTATTTACTTCGCCGTCAAGGTTGACGTCGTTAATATATTTTCCGGCAATGTAGATAAGCAACGCGGCAGCGTCACCGGCGTTAACTTCACCATCACAGTTAAAGTCGGCAGCTATCATCTGCCAATCCTCAAACGATATTAGACCAGCACAGTACTTAAGTATTGTAGCTGCGTCACCGGAATCGACCTTACCGTCGTTATTAACGTCGCCAAACGCGGGCGTCGGAACCGGTGTCGGTGTCGGAGGTATCGTTGTCGGTGTCGGCGTCGGAGGTACCGTTGTCGGTGTCGGCGTCGGAGGTACCGGTGTCGGTGTCGGAGGTACCGGTGTCGGTGTCGGAGGTACCGGTGTCGGCGTCGGAGGTACCGGTGTCGGCGTCGGAGGTACCGGTGTCGGCGTCGGAGGTACCGGTGTCGGCGTTGGTGTTGTAGTCTGATTATAGATTACATGTAAACCGGCAATCTCCATTCCCGTTGCGCGAATTAGCGTAGCTCTGCCCGTTTCGAGATTAACCGTATATAAACCTGCGGACGAAATGGAAGCTATCTGACCCCAATACATAGTATTGTCGTTATGATTGTACGTCATAGACTGTACATATTGAGATGCTACTCCGGTGTTTCCAATAGTAGTGCAAACACCGGTCGCCTTATCTATTGAAACGAAAGGCGCATTGCTAGGACTGCTTACGATACCGTAAAGCTGACCGTCGGTCGTCGCCGCCATAGCTACAACGCCAAAAGTTAAGTTAGCAATCCTTGTTAAAGCACCTGTCTCAAGATTTACCGATGCAAGGAAAGCAATAGACTCAGCATCTATGCCGCGCGAATACATAGTTCCGGTAGAAAGATCATAGGTAAGCTCATAACCGATAAGCTCATGCTGTGCCATGAAGAGTATATCAAACGTCTTCGGCATCGCCTTAAAGAAAATACCGGTATCCGTAAAGCCATATATATATCCGTTCGCATATTCGGCCGAGAATACTTTCGCATCGTTTAAGCCGATAAATATCTGGTCACATATCTTCGTAGGCTGACCCGCAAGAGTAAAACTATACATACCAAAGTTATTATCCGTCTCATATAATACAGAGCCATAGAGCTTCGAATCATACTGCGGAAGAGTATCGGCTATTACGGTTACTACGCAAGTCTGTGTAAATCCACCATCATGTGTCGTTGCGGTTATCGTCGCGGTACCGAGAGCTAACGCCGTCAAAACACCGTCCGAATTTACGCTTACCTTCGAAGCATCGCTCGAAGTCCAAACGATCGATTTATCGCTCGCGAACGACGGTATAACATTAGCATAAAGGTTAGCATTATCTCCCTGATACATATTGAGCGTATGCTGTAAGAGCGTTATCCCGCTTACGGGTCCACCGCTTAAAACAACTACATCGTCAAGGTAACCTGTATCTTGACCCCCTGAAGCGGAAACGTCTTTGCTATATACCCATTCTAAGGTATGCGTTCCTACTGCTAAAGGAGCGTCATATTGAACCCAATCAATTTCGCCTGAAATATTCGCTATTTCAATGCCATCTATCTTAAAGACGAGTTTATCATAGGTCGATTCGCAACTGACTTTCCATCTAAAGCTTACTCCGCCCGCTTGGGTTAAGTTGACCGTCGTGTTAACTGTACTTTGGGTATTATCAACGCCCTTGTTGCCCGACTTAGCATAGTTGCTTTCAACAGTCCAAGGATACTGCGCATCGTTTTGGAAGTTTATAGTTCCGCCTTCTAAGTTAAGAGCGATATCTATAGGAGAAAGCGGTTCCGTCGGCGTAGGTGTCGGAGCTATCGGCGTAGGCGTCGGAGGTACCGGCGTAGGCGTCGGAGCTATCGGCGTAGGTGTCGGAGCTATCGGCGTAGGCGTCGGAGCTATCGGCGTAGGCGTCGGAGGTACCGGCGTAGGCGTCGGAGCGACATACGGAGCAACAGCGAATTCAGCTTCGTCGATTATTACGGAATCCTCAAGGTGCGTCGTCGTATCGCCGGCTATAAGTTCCTCAACGTTAAGACCTAAAGAGGTTGTTCCTGTTCCTATAACCGTGAAGGAGAACCTAATTAAATCGCCTATCGCGTTAATCGGCTCTGTTCCTGCGAAAGCCACCTGAATAACTCCGGGGACGGTCGCGTTAATTTCAACCTGACGACCATTCAAGAGTTCGGTAGCCGTCACGAAGTAATTATTATAAGAAAGGAGAGTTTGATCATACGTTACTGTGAAAATTCCGCTTCTAACGTTGCTGTTTCCGGATATTGTTATATAACCCATCGCATCGTCGCCCACGGGGCACTGCTCACCGGTCGTATATAAGAATACGTGATCACCCTCTACGAAGGTAACCGCCATATCCAAATGTTGATCCAAGCCCCTTATATGGGTGCTAGTATCTTGAGCGATAAGCTCGTTAATTACGAGATCGAAACAAACGTTCGCGCTCATCGTTACGTTTAATTCAACAGTAAATAGAGTTCCGAGAGCATCCGTTGCATTAAGCGCGCGCGGAAGAGCGAACGCATACTCTACCGTTCCCGGTACAGTTGAATTAATCTCGGAAGCACCGTCAAGAGCCTCAACGAACGCTGTGTCTATATCTTCGAAAGTTAGCGCATTTTCGTCATAAGTGAAGGTGAATCTACCACTCCTAACGCCAAGATCAAGCGCGCCCTTTTTAAGCTTAACGGAAACCAAAACCTGGTTACCGATCTGACGTGCGGTCATGTCAAATTCTACAACCGTCGCGTTAACCATAGTCGTTAAAGCATGCGGAGTTGCCCAATCGGTAATTTCGGTTAAGGCATCCTCGGCAAACAATTCATTAACCGCAAGATCAAGGTTAACCGTTCCGGTTTCGCAACAATCAAATTTTAACGTTGCTAAAACGCCGTCTTCGGTAATAACCGTATCGCTAGCAAAAGCAAACTGAACCACGCCCGTCTCTGTACCGTTAACTTCGACGGCGGCTGTATCAAGTATTCCGGTCGTATATCCGACATATTTAAGCGGATGATCCTCCGGATAGTTAATCGTCAATTTACCGCTTCTAACGCCTGTATTTCCTGCAATTATAATATCAAGATAAAAACCATCGGCTTCGTTTCGTCCCTGCATAGTAAAATCTATATTCGGGTGATCGAAGGTCAGGTCTATACCGGTATTATAAACTACGGCATATTGTTCAAGATGCGTCGTCGTATCGAGACCGATAAGTTCGTCAACGTTGAGAACGAAATCAACGCGCGCCGTATTCTGTACGTTAAACTCAAGAGTTACAAGAGTACCGGCTTCGTTAACCGCAAGCATCTGTGCAAATGCAAATCTTATTGCTGCATCCTGATCTGCGTTTATTTCGAACTCGCTATCAGCCAATAAGCCAAGTTCACATCCAACATAGTCTATTGCGGAGGCGCCCGTTATATTGAGCGTAAAGATTCCGCTTCTCATTCCGCTGTTTTCATTGACGTTTACATCGAGATACAGCTTGCTGCCTTCCTGACGTGCATTCAATACAAAGTCAATTTGCGGATTGCCGGATTCTACGTCGAAAATCGCGGGTACAACGTTCGCGAGATCCGTTAATTCGGTAGTCGTATCACCGGCGATAAGCTCAATAATATTGAGTCCGAAGGTTACGGTCGCATTATTATTAACAGTATAATGTAACGTTAATAAAACGCCGCCGTTCGCGTTAATAGTATTAACCTGCGCAAACGCCATCGTCATCGTTTCGGGGTTCATATCAAACGAACCCAACGCCAATAAACCAAGCTCATAATCTACATAGGTTAACGTTTCGGGAATACCGCATGAATATTGAACAGCTAATATTCCGCTCCTTACGTTACTTTCACGACCAATTATAAGATCAACGTAAAGATCCGTCCCTTCCTGCCTATGAGCATAACTAAAGTCTATCGTAGGAACCGTAGTTACGTTCAAAACGCAAGGAGTAACGCGAGTAATACTCGAAAGATCCGTTGTTGTATCGGCCGCTAAAAGCTCATCAACCGTCGCCGAAAGCTCAAGTCTCGCGTTGTTTTCAACGCGGAAGCAAAGGGTAAGAAGCTTCCCGCCTTCAGTAGGCAGCGGATTAACTCCCGCAAAAGCGAACTGAAGAGTTTGTGCCTCGACATTATTATTTAACTCGAACGACCCTGTCGCCAAAAGCCCAAGAGTATAATCGACATATGTAAGGGCATGGACCGGGAGGGTTGCATAGCTTACAGTTAAAATGCCGCTTCTCACTCCGCCGTTCTCCCCTATCATAAGGTCAGCGTAAACGAGTTCGTCATCTTCTACTGAAACCTGTGAGGCAACGAACGAAAGTTCGATTCCGGAACCCGGCGCTACAACCTGAACCGATATAGTTGGTGCCGTTACGCCTCCTTCAAGGTGCGATGTGGTATCTTCGCCTAAAAGCTCGAGAATTTCGAGATTAATAGCGCATAAACCGGAAGCCAAAATATCAAACTCGAAGGTTACAATCGTACCTCCAGCAGTCATAGCCATCGTTCTTGCGAAGGCAAAAAGAATTTCTCCCTCATTCTCCGTATTAAGCTCAAAAGCCTCGCTCGTAAGCAGTCCGCCAAGCGCATGACCCGCATATCCTACGAGGGAAGCATCGTAATGAAGGTTTAAAACGCCGCTTCTCACCGCGCTGTTCTCGGAGATTCCGACGGCAACAATTAACTTGTTATCCGTCTGCGTGGGGGTGAGCGTAAGCTCAATCACGCCTTTTTCTGTGTCAGTCCCAGAAACGCTGAAATTGCCATTTTGCTGAGTCTTTTCATTCAGCGCCTGAGGCAAACTTTCGCTGTTGTTCGCGCCCGCAAAAGCAGAAGAGATTTGTGGTAGTACTAGTAGCACCGCCATTAAAATTGCCAACAGTTTTTTCATGGTTTTCCTCCTTATCAAAAGTATGGATTGTCGGGGAAAGTTCGGATTTAGTTAAGTGCGCACGATAGGGAGAAAGCACACAAAAAAACACCGCCGATCTATCCATCAACACCTACCTACCATTTTAAGCCGTTGCGTTACAAATTGCAAGGGGAAATTAATAGGAGTATAAAATTTGTTTTGACGATAAAAGGAATGCAATCAAATTAACATCCATCCGAAAATGCCCAAACATGGCTATTATTATAGTTTTTTCCATATGCTGAAGCTCTTTGACACATATTATTATATTATTTAATATTCTATTCCATCAAAAGTTTATTTTTTAGATTTAATAAAAAAGTGGCGAATAGTTCTCTAAAGTTCAACCATCCGCCGCTGCATTTAATTATTTACCTTTCGCCATGTTCTTATTATTCTTTTCCCTTGATTATTCCGTTCATCTTAGCGTAATGAAAAAGCGCAACGATCGCTGAACCCAGAGCTATAACTAGAACCACTATATTATAAGGATAAAGGAATGGGAAGAAACCGGCGAGAAGGGTGAGTACAACACCGCCGTTAAAAAGTCCCGCCGCCGTTTTCCCAAACCAATCGGCATAAACGACGATTTTCTTCTTATATAGAAACATACCGCCCAATATCATAAGGAGTTCTTTTGAAACGACAAGTATCAACAACCAAAGAGGAACCCATCCGGCAACCGTAAAACAAACAAGCGCGGTTATAAGCATCAGCTTATCCGCGAGGGGATCGAGAACCTTCCCTAAGTCGCTTATCCAGTTATTTCGGCGCGCCAAATACCCGTCCAAAAGATCGGTCAAAAACGCAATTATATATGTTATTAGGCACGCGACATAGTTAACGTTTACAAAAAAATAGATGAATACACCTATCATAAGTATTCTAATCGCGGATAAAATATTTGGAATATGGCGCATAATTGTTTTACCCTAAAAAGGCGGCGGGAGAAAAGAGTCTTTCGCCGCCTTATCCCCGTTTATTTATTAGTTTTCCGAAAGCTTATTATTTTTTAGCCAAAGCACGGCTTCGTCGCTTATTTTCTTTAACGCGCTGTCGCCGAACGGCGTTTCCAGACCCGCCGTTTCAATCAGCTCCGAAAAAGTTTTCGTTCCTCCGAAAGAAACAAATTTTTCATATCGCGCCCAAGCGTCCTTTTGATCATGCTGCATAATCGCCCAGAACTGAAGCGCTACGCTTTGCGCAAGGCAATAGTCGATATAATAGAACGGCGATTGGTAAATATGCAACTGTCTCTGCCAACCCTTTCCATCGCCATAGAACGGGATTTCCTCCCCGAGCGCAACCCAAGGCATATATATACCCAAGAGCCTACGCCATTCGTCATGTCTCTCTTTTTTCGTCATCTCCGGACGTTCATAAACGCTATGTTGAAAATGATCAACCATAGTTCCATAAGGGATGAAGGTTATCGCGTCGAAAAGATGCGTATAGCGGAACTTATCGGCATCTTCCTTAAAAAAGTCATTAGCCCAAGGCTCCGCGAAAAATTCCATGCTCATCGAATGTACTTCGCAGCTCTCTAAAGTTGGCGACTGTAACTCAAGAATCTCCATATTTCTCGAGACATATGCGGCGAACGCATGCCCTGCCTCATGGGTAATTACCTCGACATCATGTTTCGTTCCGTTAAAGTTCGCGAAAATAAATGGCGACTTATAATCTGTAAAGCTAGTACAATAGCCGCCTCCACTCTTCCCTTTACGAGATAAAACGTCGAACAGCTCGTTATCGAACATGAAATCAATAAACTCCGCCGTCTCCGGACTAAGCTCATGATAAAAATTTTTCCCCGCTTTCAAAATATCGTCGGGAGTTCCCTTGGGCGTCGGGTTTCCGTCGCGGAAGGAAAGCGCCATGTCCGAAAAATTTAAGGGGTAGGGAAGACCGGTTCTCTTCGCCTGTTCCATATAAAGCTTTTCGGCCACGGGAACAATATATTTTATAACCGCTGTTCTAAACTTCGCGACATCATCGGCGTTATAAGAATTCCTCTGCATACGGTAATACCCAAGCTCTATAAAATTCTTATAATTCATTTTCTTAGCCATCTTATCGCGGAGGGCAACCAGTTTATCATATATATCGTCAAGTTGTTCTCCGTTTTCAACATAGAAGCCGGCTTCCGCACGCCATGCACTTAAACGTCTTGCGTCATCCTTATCCTGTTTAAAAGGGGAAAGTTGAGAAAGAGTATAAATTTTCCCTTCAAACGGAATTTGTGCTGAGGCTATTAGCTTATCGTAATCGGAGCTAAGCTTATTTTCCTCCACCATTTCGGGCATTATTTCTGGTGAGAAAGCTTTTAAGCTTATTTCTATGTTTTTAAAGAATATATCGCCGTACTTTTCTGAAAACTCTTTTTTAAAAGGCGAGTTATAGAGAGCCATCGCTTTTTTTTGAAGCAGTTCCTCGCACTGCGGCATTATCGCGTCCACATAATCGTTTTCTTCTTCGTAAAACTTATCTTCTGTATTTATAGAATGACGGACGTAAGCGATTCCGGTCTGAGTATACAGATATGATTCTTTGTTTTCCATCTTTAATAATATAGAATCCGCCTCATCAAAGGTCTTCGCTTCATTAAAGGCGTTCAGCATATTTTCGAATTGAACGGTTAGTGCTTTCATATCGGGTCTTGTATACGGTATTTCTGTAAACTTCATAGCTCTTCTCCTTAAAAATTAATCATGTTGCTCTTTATTATAACATGAATCAGTCTGCCATACAAACTCTTTGCTGAACGGGCAGAGGGCTAAAGCTAAGATGAATTTATATTTTATATAATAATTATTTCATTTAACAAAACCATAGTTTTTTAAGAATACATAAACCGAAAAATATAATGAAAAAAAGCGTGGACAGGAAGTTTCCCGTCCACACAATTAAATTAAAAACTATCGGAAACTAAAAAGCTAAGTTTATTCTTTAGATTCCTCAACCTTATCGTTCGTTACCGTATCGGGCTCAATCTCCGGCGTAAAGCTCTTTAAAAGGTTGGCGAGAGAAGTCGTTGCGGTCTCCATCGGTGGAAGTTCATATTCGCCATCTTCCGAGAATCGACGTCCCCTATCCTGCCTATATTCGTTGGATCTCTGAGGACGATTATTCTGTTGCGGACGATCGGATCTTTGCGGACGGTCACCACCCTGCGGACGATCGGATCTTTGCGGACGGTCGGGCGCACCCTGACCCCCCTGCTGCGGACGATCGGATCTTTGCGGACGGTCTCTCCTCTGTTCGGTACGCGGCGGAGCAGTCCTTATAGCGTCGCGCCTCGCGCGCTCATCGGTCTGTTTATCCTGAACCGAACGCGCCTCGTTCCGTTCCGTTCGTTCCTTCATCCTTTGCGCCTCTAAAGCCTCGCGTTCCTGTTTCAGCTCTTCAACTATCTCGGGATGTTCATCAAGTATCGCGTCTCTCCTCGAAAGGCTTATTCGCTTCGCATCCGTATCAATATCGGTTATCTTAACGCGGACGGTTTCGCCAACCTTTAGCTCATCCTCAACCGCGTTTATCCGGCGAACGCCAACGCGCGAAATATGAATAAGACCATCAACATCGGCGTCTAAAGCTACGAATGCACCAAACGGTACTATCCTAATTACCTTACCCTCGACTATATCCCCAACGGTATATTTTTCTTTCGCGACAACCCACGGGCTGGGCAGAAGTTGTTTATATCCGAGAGAAATACGCATTTTTTCGCGGTCAATTGCGAGAATTATAACATCTATCTCTTGATTAAGCGTTAAAACGTCGGAAGGATGCTTAATACGATGACGCGCAAGGTCGGTTATATGAACCATTCCGTCAATGCCGCCGATATCGACAAAAGCGCCGTATTCAACAATTCTCTTTACGCGACCCTTAAACTTATCTCCAACGTTAAGGCTCGCAACTAAATTCTTTCGTTCTTCAACTCTCTCATTTTCCAAAACTTTTTTATGAGAAGCTATTATCCTGCGTTTACTCTTGTCAACCTCTACGATATAAAGCTTTAATGGTTTCCCAACGAAAACCGACATATCAGCCACATATTTAGTTGATAGCATAGACGCGGGAATAAACGCCTCTATACCGTTGATTGTCGCTAGAAGTCCACCCTTTACAGCTTGTTTCCCGATACCTTCGAAAATTTTATCCTTAACGTCCTCGTCGTTAACGAGAACTTCCCAAAGGCGCTTGCTCTCAACGTTTTTCCGGGAAAGCAATACATTTCCCTCGCCGTCGTTTACCTTAGTAACCTCAACCTCAATCTTATCGCCAACCTTATAAAGCTGGTTAGCATCAACATCGGTTTTATCGGAGAGCTCGTTTTTCGGAATAAACCCATCGCTCTTATAGCCGATATTGACGCAAACTTCTCCGTCAACTATCTGAACTACGGTTCCCATTAGAACCTGCCCGTTTCGTATGCGAACAAGAGTCTTTTCGAACTCATCCGCAAAGCTTGAGTCACTTTCCGGTGCTTCATCCTTTATAGGCTTAACAGTTTTTAAAGGCTTAGTATCTTGCTTTTGCTGGGTGGCTCCCTCCTCCTTTTTTTGCGCATCCTGCGCAATAGTTTTGGCGTTTGCGGTTTCAGCCGCGGCAACATTGACCGCTCCATCAACCGCAGCCGCGACATTGTTTTTGACGGCAGAATTCTCTCCGCTTTCTGTTCCGTTGAGCTTAGCCGTCTTATCGAGTTCGTTCATTCTGGTTATAACCTCCCTAATCATCCAATCCGGCGTCGATGCGCCTGCGACAAGTCCTATTATACCATTTGTGAAAGACTTTTCAAGTGTAACATCCCGCGGATTATCTATTGTCTTGACGATTTTGCAATATTTTCGGCATAGAACAGCTAATTTTTGTGTATTGGAACTATTCTTACCCCCAATAATCACCATAGCGCATGCCCTTTTACTCATCTCAATGGCCTCATCCTGCCGTTTTTTCGTAGTAGAGCATATAGTATTATAAATTATTACATCATCATTAAGTGCTTGTTTTATTTCGTAGAATTTTTGAATATCAAAAGTAGTCTGAGAAACTACTACGGTTCTACCCGTCAAATTTATTAATTTTCCTTCATCGGGAGTTGAAATAACTACCGCCGTACCGCCGCAATATCCGTTTATTCCGATTACCTCGGGGTGGTTCGCTTTTCCGATTATAACGATATGCGCACCCATAGCATATTCGCGCTCAACAGTCCTGTGTATCCGGGAAACGAACGGACAGGTTGCATCGATAACCTTTATTCCCCTCCGCTCACATTCAGGAAAAACTTCCTTTCCGACCCCATGCGAACGAATTATCAGCACCTGACCCGCGGAAACGTCGGAAAGCGCGTTAACGGGGATTATAGACCGGCGTCTTAAATCGTCAACAACCGTTTCATTATGTATAAGTTCGCCTAATGTATAGACAACCGAAAAGTCGCGCTGTGCCTTTTCCGCCATAGCGACCGCGCGTTTTACCCCGAAACAGAAGCCTATATTTTTCGCGATTTCAATCTCCATAAATCCTCGCTAAAAGATAATTGATATTTAAAGTCATTCGCTTTTTATATGTGTTTTAAGGGCGTTAACGGCATCGGTCATCTCGTCATTTAAAAGATCGATAGCTGAGGATTTTTTCGTGTTTTTTACTATGTCCTCGATCGAAAATGGCTTCCCTACCGATATTATCGGATGAAACTTCGTTCTTCCGCGATATTTTAAGCAAATCGGGATTATCGGCGCACCCGAGCGTACCGCCAAAAACGCCGCGCCCTTTTCGAACTCATCAAGATCGCCCGTCGTCGACCTTTTCCCTTCCGGGAAAATCCCAAACACTTTTCCCTCATTTAAGAGCGAAAGCGCAATCTTTATAGATTGCATATCCACCGTTTTACGCTTTACCGGGAAAACCAAAAACGCCCTTAATATGAATTTTAAAAACCAATTTTCAAAAAGCTCCGCTTTCGCCATAAAATGAATTATGCGCGGCGAAACTAAGGCGAGAATTATTGGATCCGCCATCGAAAGGTGATTCGCTATAAAAATCGCCTTCCCCTTAACGTTTAAATTTTCCGCCCCATGAACCTCAGGGTGAATAAATATATACAATACATAGGCCAGTGTATATCTAAGAAAATAGTAAAGCATATCTTACTCCTATTTTTTGAATTTTCCCCGAACAAGTTTTAAAACAGCAAAAACGACTTCGTCTATCGTCATATCGGTCGTATCTATTAAAATTGCGTCGTCCGCGCGGGTTAACGGGGCTGTCTTCCGGTGTGAATCCGTAAAGTCCCTATCGGCTATTTCTTTTTCTATCGTCTCAAGGGTTACGGAATTAGTTTTAAGTTCGCTTAGACGTCTCTTCGCGCGTTCCGAAACCGAAGCGGTTAAGAAGAACTTATATTCGGCATCTTTCAAAACGAAAGAGCCAATATCCCGTCCGTCTAAAACAACGTCGCGTTCTCGCGCGATTTCCCTTTGCTTCTCAAGTAAAAATTCGCGAACCTCAGGGATAACCGCGATATCCGACGCGCCTTTCGAAACCTCTCGCGACCTTAAAAATTCCGAAACTTCTAAAGAATCTAAATAGTTTTCCTGGTTACCATTATTAAAAGCTACGACAAGCTCGGTTTTACTTAGCATAGGTATAATTTGCACAGCTGATCCGGGGTCGATTCCCACCGATATCGCCTTAAAGGCGAGGGCGCGGTAGAGCGCTCCGGTATCAAGATGCAAAATATTAAGTTCCCTCGCAATTTCCCGCGCGACCGTACTTTTCCCCGATCCCGCCGGACCGTCTATCGCTATATTTATCCTTTTCATTTATAATATCGTCCGCCGTTTTTTTGAAATTAAGACATGCCCGCGCCCGAACCCGCCGCGAAGCCCGTTGAAAAAGCTATTTGAAGATTAAAGCCGCCCGTAAGCCCATCAATATCTAAGACCTCGCCACAAAAATATAACCCCGGGATACTTTTCGACTCCATCGTTTTCGGATCGACCTCTTTCGTTGAAACCCCTCCGCGCGTTATAACCGCCTCGTCAAACCCCAAAGCGCCCGTTACGGTCAACGTTAGGTGCTTTAAAAGCGAAACTAAGCGTTCGCGTTCAACGCGGGTTACGTCCGAAACGCATTTTTCCGGATCGATACCCGACAGGGAAATAATAACAGAAATAAGGCTTCGGGGCAAGAGCGCGTCGAGAGCGTTTTTAAAACATTTCTTCTGATTCGGTTCAAAGTCCCGTATCAATCTCTTATCAAGAGTTCCCTCGTCGAGAGCCGGCTTTAAGTCAATTTCGAGACGAATCCCCTCCGGCTTATCCGCTATAATGCCGCTCAAAGATAAAACGAGAGGTCCCGTTACTCCGAAATGTGTAAAGAGCATTTCGCCCATATCGTTAAATATTCGGGTCTTAGCGTTAAAAGCAGAGAGCGAAACGTTTTTTAGCGTAAGCCCCATTACGTCCCGAACCCAGTTTTCCGCCGTCGTTAAAGGAACTAATGAAGGAACAACTTTCGTTACCGAATGCCCCAGCTTTTCGGCAAAGACGAACCCGTCGCCTGTCGAACCCGTACTCCTATAGGTGACACCGCCCGTCGCTATTATAACGCGGTCGAAAACTTCTTTCCCGGTCGAAAACGAAACGGCGAAGCTTCCGTTTTCATAAGAAACGTTAGTCACCCTTGAATTTAATCGAATATCGACCCCGCTCATTTCCGCGTTTTTCGTCAATGCGAATATAATATCGCTCGATTTATCCGATTCGGGAAAGACACGGTTTCCTCTCTCGACCTTCGTTTTAACGCCCATGCTTTCGACGAGAGCTACGATATCCTCATTATCGAATTTCGAAAACGCGCTATATAAAAAGCGGGGGTTTCTTATTATCGATTTAAAAAATTCATCCTTTTCGGCGGCATTCGTAAGGTTGCAACGACCTTTTCCCGTTATATAAAGTTTTTTCCCGAGTTTTTCGTTGCGTTCAAAAAGCGTAACTCGGGAACTATTGTACGCGGCGGCGGCGCTCGCCAAAAGGCCCGAAGCGCCACCGCCGATTACCGCGATTTTAATATTATTTTTCAATTGAGCTTTTTAGCCTTTCAATATTGTTTACTAAACAAATTATGCTCCCGAACCTAAGTTAAAATATCAACCCGAAAAAATTATTTTTCGATTGCGTTTTTTAAGCTTTCAAGCTTTTTAAAATCCGTTAGATCGAGAGTAATAGGAGTCACAGCAACATAGTTTCCCCGAACATACCAATCGTCGTCATACGTCGGGCTCTCCGGCGCGGGAAGGCGCTGCGAATTTGAAAAATACCATCTCCGCCCGTGCGGATCGGAAAACTCGATAAAATCCCGCTTAAAAGACTGAAAAGATAGCGGAGCAACCTTTATCCCCTTTACGTCGCAAAGAGGAATATCCGGTACGTTAACCGATATCAGAGTTCGCGCCGCTATCCCTTCCGCCTCCATGAATTCAACAGCCCATTTTGCGTAGTGCGCCGCCGTCTCAAGGTAATTCGGGGTTTTAGAACAGCAGGAAACCGCGAGACCCGCGAGATTATTTAGCGCACCCTCCATCGCCGAACTAACCGTCCCCGAATAAATTGCATCCGTTCCGAGGTTTGCCCCCATATTGATTCCCGAAACCACTAAATCGGGTACAAAACGCAATTGCCCCAAGGCAAGCTTTACGCAATCTACGGGTGTTCCGCTCGTTGCATAAGTCGGAATATCCGAAAGCCCGGGCAAAGCTACTTTATTTAGCTTCAACGGTGCGCCTAAAGTCATTGCGTTTGAAAATCCGCTCCGCTCCGAATCCGGCGCAACTATCATTATCTCATGCTTTTCCTTTAATATTAACGCAAGCCTAAGTATCCCCGCGGCATTTACGCCGTCATCGTTCGTAAGAAGCAGTTTCATTTTATTTTTTTACCGCTCCTATCGTCGACTATGAGCCGCCTTATCGCTTTATCGTCCGGTCCTTCCTTAATCGGGACGATTCGGTTCTTCTCTATAGCATCCTCGCGCGCTATGAAAAACTTTTTCGCAACCTCGGGAAAGAGCGCGTAACTTAAAACATCTTCATCCTGAATCATATAATCCTTTATCTCCTCGCGATATTTTTCAAGCTCGGGCTTTAAAAGATCGGCGGGACGGCAGGTTATAGGTTTTTTATCTCCTATCGCTTTTTTCCTTACTTCCTCGCTAACGCGCCCCGGAAGCGCTCCGTATTCGCCCGAGAGAAGAGCCTTCGATTCCTTGGTAAAGGATTTATAACGTTCTCCCGAAAGTACGTTTAAGACCGCCTGAGAACCCACTATCTGACTCGTAGGGGTAACGAGAGGAGGATAACCGAAGTCGCGGCGTACTCGCGGAATCTCCGCAAGTACGTCGTAATATTTATCTTCGGCGTTCGCTTGTTTAAGCTGAGAAATAAGGTTCGAGAGCATCCCGCCCGGAACCTGATATATTAAAGTATTTGTATCTACCGATAAAACTTTCGGGTCTAAGAAGCCCTCGTCCTTTAGCTTTTTCGCTACTGTCCTAAAATGCTTCGCTGCTTCGGAAAGTTTATTTAAGTCGAGACCGGTATCGCGCGTTGTGTTTTTAAGCGTTGCAACTAATGGCTCGGTCGCGGGCTGAGACGTTCCGTTGCCCATAGGTGAAAGAGCCGTATCAACTATATCAACCCCGGCTAAAACCGCCATTAGGTAGGTCATATCGCCCGTTCCCGTCGTATTATGCGTATGAAGGTGGATAGGAACTTTAACGGTCGCCTTTAGCTTTTTAACGAGAGAATAAGCGTCATAGGGTAAAAGTAAGTTTGCCATGTCTTTTATACAAATTACGTCCGCACCCATTTGTTCAAGCTCTTTCGCTAACTTCACAAAATATTCTTCGCTATGTACGGGGCTAACCGTATAGCTTATCGCGGGTTCGCAAATCCCACCGTATTTTTTTGTGAACTTTATTGCGCTTTCGAGATTCCGAACGTCGTTCAATGCGTCGAAAATCCTTATAACATCTATTCCGTTTTCGATTGCCTTTTTACAAAATTGCTCTACCATATCGTCCGCATAATGTTTATAACCCAATATATTTTGACCGCGAAACAACATTTGAAGCTTTGTTTTCGGAAGCGCCTTCTTTAGCTTTCTAAGCCTTTCCCATGGATCTTCGTTTAAAAACCTAAGGCATGAGTCGAAGGTCGCTCCGCCCCAACATTCGAGAGACCAATAGCCGATATCGTCCAATATTTCGCATGCGGGAAGCATATCCTCCGTTCTCATTCGCGTCGCCGCCTGTGACTGATGCGCATCTCTCAAAATCGTATCGGTTATTAAAAGCTTATTTTGCTTATTTTCCATATTAAAACCATCCTTTCATTTAATCATGTATACGGGGGATAATTTGCTATTATTTCCCAAACAAAGCGAGGAAAACACCGGCGGCTATTGCCGAACCGATAACGCCCGCGACGTTCGGACCCATAGCATGCATAAGTAGGAAATTCCCCGGATTTTCGCGCTGACCCTCAACTTGCGAAACTCGCGCCGCCATAGGTACGGCAGAAACGCCCGCCGACCCTATTAACGGGTTTATTGGGTTGTTCTTTGAAAATACATTCATTAGTTTCGCAAGCAATACTCCGCCCGCCGTTCCGAAGCCAAAGGCAATTACGCCGAGAAGGAGTATAAACAAAGTCGTAAAGTTTAAGAAAGCATCTGCCGTCGCGGTAGCTCCGACAGACAATCCTAAAAACAAAGTAACTATATTCATCAGCTCGTTTTGAGCTGTTTTACTAAGTCTTTCAACGACTCCCGACTCGCGAAGCAAATTCCCAAGCATTAAAGCCCCGATAAGAGGCGTCGCTGAGGGAACAAGAAGTGAGACAAATATCGTCGTAACTATTGGGAACAAAATCTTTTCCGTGCGCGAAACCGGGCGAAGCTGACGCATTACTATACTCCGCTCTTTTTTCGTCGTTAAAAGCCGCATTATAGGAGGCTGAATAACGGGAACGAGAGCCATATATGAATAAGCCGCAACGGCGATTGGCCCCAAAAACTGCGGTGCCAGCTTACTCGTTACAAATATCGCGGTCGGTCCATCCGCTCCGCCTATTATTCCTATCGACGCGGCAACGCTCGGCGTAAACCCAAGTTCGGGTAAAATGCCGCCTATCGCGATAGCGCCGATAAAGGTAATAAATATACCTAGCTGAGCGGCCGCTCCCAAAAGAAGGCTCTTTGGATTCGCTATTAGAGGACCAAAGTCCGTCATAGCGCCAACGCCTATAAATATTATCGGCGGGTAAATTCCGAGCTTAACCCCCTGATATAGATAATATATAAGTCCTCCGGGCTGCAACAGTTTCCCCGCCGCATCGTAAACCGGTTCCGCCGTTATCCCCGCTAAGGGGAGGTTGGCGAGAAGCATACCCATAGCTATCGGCAAGAGCAGCATAGGCTCATATTTCTTCGATATTGCCAAAAACAAAAGAATGCAGGCTATAACTATCATAGCGATGACCCGCGGGTCATCGAACAGGTGAGAAAATCCCGTGCCCGCCACGAATTGTGACAAAGCTTCCATCTATATATCCCTCAGCCTAAAACGCAAAGAAGGTCGCCGGAATTAACGGATGCTCCGCGCACTGTATTAACCGCAAGAACCGTTCCGTTCTCGGGAGCGAGTATTTCGTTTTCCATCTTCATAGCTTCAAGTATAAATAAAGTATCCCCCGCCTTAACGGAATCTCCCGGTTTAACCTTAACGTCGAGTATCGTCCCGGGCATAGGCGCTTCAACATCGCATTTCCCGCCAGCTACATTAGCGGGCTTAGTCACGACTACTTCCGGGTTCGGAATATTCGTAGGCTTTAAGGGCGCTGAAACTTGCGCGGGCGCTATCGGAGCGGCGAACTCTCCGGTTATTTCTTCAACAGCAACCTCATACTCGGTTCCGTTTACATTGACTAAAAATTTTCTCATAAAAACATTCTCACTTTCTCTTTATAGACAGTATTCTTATGTTATTAACGCCGCTTCCCATAATCGATGCAAGAACGGCGGAGACAGCGGCTTTCATCTCCCCGTCTATTTCAGTTTCAGACGCAGATCCCGCGGTATCTTTCGCAGCGGATGCAGCATATTTCTTTTTCCCGTCCGTCAATGCGAGAAGACGCGTTATCAATATAAGTAAAACAAGACCGACAAATACCGTTCCCATGCCGAGCAAAAGTACGACAAAAGGACTAAGATTTTCTAACATGCCGATTCCCTCCCATTATAAAAAGTATCACTCAAATCCGCCCTATTATACACTCCTTCAACAAGCATTGTAAAGCCAATAAAAGGCAGAATTAAAAAAAGCCCCATGCATTTATAGCATGGGGAGGTTAAGTTTAAATTATACCGTAGGGGGAAGAAATTTTAACGGAGTTAAGATAATAACGATTGACGCTAAAAGCCTTATCCATCAAAAATTTTTATTACTTCGTTACAAAATCGAATGTCGCGACAATAAGATCAAAATCGGCCAGCATTTTTTTATTCTCAGCTTCGGTAGCGCAAAAATTACCGTAAGAAAGAATATATGTCATTCCGTCTTTCGTCTTCAAAATTTTTGCATCGGGATCTTTCAGAGCTGTACCTTCCGCAACAGACCAAATGCAACATATAGCTCCAATATCCTTCGAGTCTAATAAATCATATATTGGAGACTTATTTTTTTGTGTAAATCCAAATGAGTTGTTATTTTCCTCAACTTCGTACTTTTCTCTCCAAGAGTCGGGTTCTTTAAAAGTAAATATATCGTTCCTGTAAAATCCCTTTTCGGTCGCGGGAGAGTCGGAAGGCTTCGGCGTTGCGGGCTTACAAGCCGCCAGCGACATAGCGAGAATCATTATCATAGATACCGCAAAAATAACTTTAATTGCATTTTTCATTTTTCTAAAAGCTCCTTTTTAAATTCTACTTTATATTTTTTTATTATATCATCTCGCTTATACATGTCAATATAAAAAATTCAGCTTGCGAAACGACGCTTATAAAAAACAAAGCCCTCCCGCGCGTTATAAGCGCGGGAGGGCTTTTTGTTCTAAAAACTTCAGCTTACTCTCGTAAGCTTATTATTTTGCTATTAAAGCGAACGTCGAAATAATCATTGCTATATCTTCGTACATAGCCTTATACTCTGCTTGAAGCTTAGCATCAATGCTATACTGAATATCGGTTGGTAAAGAAAGAATATAGTTCTTTCCGTCGGCCGTCTTTAAAATCTTATCGTCGGGATTCGAAGGCTTATTAGCTTCCGGAACAGCCGTTATTGTGCAAAGAATACCGCCGTCAGCTTTGTTGGCGATACTTATAAACTCATAACCGTCTTCCATAGGTTTAGCTTCGTATTTTCCGATCCAAGAAGCGGGAAGTTCGAACGTAAAGGTGTCATTCTTATACATTTCCTTCTCAGGAGCGGTCGAAGCGGCGGGTGAGCCGGAGGGAACGGTCGAAGGAGCCGTTGAGGGCTTAGTAGAAGCGGCGGGTGAGCCGGAGGGAACGGTCGAAGCAGCGGGTGAACCGGAGGGCTTCGGCGTTGCGGGCTTACAAGCCGCCAGCGACATAGCGAGAACCAGTATCATAGATACCGCAAAAATAACTTTAATTGCATTTTTCATTTTTTGAATCTCCTTTTATTTCCACCGCTATTCGCGGCTTATCTATTATAGCTCATTAATTGCGTATGTCAAATCTATAAAAAGCCAATCCTCAGTCAATTTTGATGCGTTTTTAATATATAATTCAGAGAATTGGGCGCTCCTTGCTCTGTAATTTTTCATATAAAGGCAGGGTCGCCCCTTCAAAAAACAATCTGCCCCCGCGCTATAAGCGCAAGGGCAGATTGTTCTAAAAGTTTTAGCTTACTATCGCAAGCTTATTATTTTGCTATTAAAGCGAACGTCGAAATAACGGTTGCTATATCAGCGTACATCGCCTCATACTCAGCCTTAAGCTTAGCATCTTTGCCATATTGAACGTCGGTCGGTACGGAGAGGATATAGGTCTTTCCGCCGGCGGTCTTTAAGATCTTATCGTCGGGCTTAGGAGCCTTCGTTGTTTCCGGGATCGCCGTTATTGTGCAAAGAACGCCACCGGTTGATTTGTTGGCGATATCGATAAACTGATAGCCGCCTTCAACAGCCTTAGCTTCGTATTTGCCCATCCAAGAAGCGGGAACTTCGAACGTGAAAGTAGCGTTCTTATACATTTCCTTCTCAGGAGCCTTAGACGGAGCAGCCGAACCTGCCGGTGAGCCGGAAGGAGCAGTCGACGGAGCAGTCGAAGGAGCCGTTGAGGGCTTAGTAGAAGCTGCCGGTGAGCCGGAAGGAACGGTTGAAGCTGCGGGCGAACCGGAGGGCTTCGGCGTTGCGGGCTTACAAGCCGCCAGTGACATAGCGAGAACTAGTATCATAGATACTGCAAAAATAACTTTCATAGTTTTTTTCATTTTTTCAAAATCTCCTTTTGTTTCTTCCACCATTTTTGTGGTGCACTTATTATAGCGCCTTAAGTCTCTTTGTCAATATGCAAAAATCAGCTGTTACGCAAGTTTAATACATTTATTTTCTGTTTCTTTTTACCCTACTCTTTCGTAACTTTTTTTAGTTGAGCTTTCCCGCGCATCCTCCATTAGAAGTTTATCCGCTATAAGAGCTATAAATTCCCCGTTGGTCGGCTTATCGTTTTTCCCGTATATATTGAACCCAAAAATTTGATTTATGTTTTCTATCTTACCCCTTGTCCAAGCCACTTCGATAGAATGCCTTATCGCGCGTTCAACCTTGCTGGGTGAAGTTGCGTATTTTTTAGCTATTCCCGGGTATAGTTCTTTCGTTATTTTATTTATGAGTTCCGGATGATTGTAAACATTCCTTATTGCTTCCCGTAAGTATTGATAACCCTTTATATGCGCCGGTATTCCGATAATTAAAAATACGGAAGTTATCCGTTCATCAAGAGATTTTTCATGCGTATTCGCCGCATACATGCTGTTCGCGGCCAACGTTTTACTTTCCATAAGGTCTACTATCCTATTGTATACCGCGTCGGGGTCGACGGGCTTTACCATAAAATATTTAGCCCCCATTGAACAAGCCTTTCGCACCATATCTTCCGTCCTCATCGCCGATAATACTATTACGGAGGGCGGCTCCGCTATCAGCCCCGACGATATATGCTCAAGAACGGCGAGACCGTCTAGCTGTGGCATGACAAGCTCGGTTATAAGTACGTCGTAATTAGTTGCATGCATCGCGTTTATCGTCGATCTTCCGTCGCTCTCGAGGTCAACGGTTCCAATATTTTCTTTGGCTCTCAGATAATCGCTCATTTCGGCTTGAAAACTCATGTTGGCATCCGCCATCAACACCTTGTACTTTGTCATTTTTCTTCCTCCACACTTATCTTATTCTTTCGTTTGACGGCGTTTTTCTTGACCGCATGTTTATGTTATCACCGAGTTCTCCGCAGCAAAAGGGGTTATTTTTGTCTAATGTTCAGGAAAATTAGCGTTAATAAAACAAAGATTGTCGATTTTAATTATATAAATAATCATATCTATTGAATAATAGCATATTTTTTTAAAATAAAAAATCATTTAATACATTAAGCATGCTTTATATGTAACTAATAGAGTTTTACCTCATAAATCCCCCCTAAAGCATGGTTAAATGTATTTGCGTTTGTGTTACATAGATTTCGAAGAGTGTTTCCCGTTCTTATTTGCCGCAACATCCGCCTATATGCCGCGTATTATATATTATTTTATTTGTATCATGAGTTTACATAGGATAATACTTGACGAGATGATTTCTGTTTATATACTAAACACGTCACTATTTTTTGCATAATCTCCAATTATTGAACGCATGGTTACATCTCCCGTTGTCTTCAGGAGGACTTTCCCAAACAAGTTTGAATTGAGTTTGAATTCCTGACAAGAATCAAAAGCTATCATTTGGTTTTAATTATGGTTATAACATAGAATGACCATTTTTAATCCAAAAAATCGTTCTATAATAAAAAGAATTCTCCGTTAGATGCCTAAATAAAAAAAGGTTCGGAAGAAAATCTTCCGAACCCTTCTATTTAGACCGCTCAACCCGTGCCTATATTTCTTACCTTATTTAGTAAATAACGCTACTAATCTGTCGAAGAAAGTTTCCTCCGGCTTATTAGTCGGAGAAACGTCATCTTTAACCGTTTTTTTAGTTACAGCGTCGGTTTTCATTATAAACTGAATCGCCGATACTCCTTCGTCCAAAATGAACGATACAGGAGACGCGTCTTCGCCATCATTATTTAAAAACGGAAGATCGTAAATCGGCTTTATAGCCTCCGTTACGCTTTTATCGAGTTCTTTCCCCTGCTTCGCAAGCTCATTTAAGCCCCGAGTAACCTGTGCAATACCGCCGGCCGCCGAGGAAACGCCGTCTATATAAGTCTTTAGACTCCCATTAAGCTGATCTTGCGCCTGTTTTATTCCCTCTATTTTAGGTCCCATTACCGCTTGCATCTCCGGAGGGATCATCTGCATAAGTGCGGCTATAAGCTCCTCTTGACCCTTAGCAAGCTCGACGTATCCGCCTATTAGCTGCGATCCGCCTCCCGAAAGCTTTTTAAGTCCGCCGTTAGCCTTACCCAGTCCATCGTCAACCTTAGCTACCCCGCCAACGTATTCGCCTATTCCGTCTTCAAGCTCCTTAATTTGATCCCCTATCGTCGAGGTATCGAATCCCGACATAGACGAAGTATCAAAGGGCATTGCAACGAAATTTATAGCGTCCATCTCGAAAAAGCTCGTTTTATAGGAAATTTCAAAGTTCGAATCGCTCTTCGGCATTACTATTGCGCTAAAAGTCTTAGTTGAACCTACGGAAACCCCCGTAAGCCCGTCTGCCTTTATGTCCGTACTTTTCGCGGTATCTATCGGCAGTTGCATTTGCAACGCCATGTTCTCCTTAAAATATGCCTTTGCGTTTGCGTTATGGGTTATATCGACCGTAATTTTTACGTCGCCAGCCATACCGACAATATCCTTAGGAATTACGCTCTCGTTATTGAAGGCATATGAAAGCTTTATATTGAACGGAAGCTCGCCCTCTATACCCTTATATTCCTCACCGCCGTTTACGCCTATTATTTCTTTCGTCGCTCCCAAATCATCCAGAATAACGTATATCGTTTCAGCGGGCTTTCCCTCCGTTACTTTTACCGCGGTCGTTTTAGCAGCTTCCGCCGGCTTATCCGCGGCATTACCTACCAATGTACAGGACATTAGCATTAAAGTGCTAAGTAATATTCCAAAGGCTCTAGCTAATCTTTTTTTCATGTTTCTTTTCCCCCTTCAAGGTTGTTTTTTGAATCGCTTTGTCAAATATAACTATGAACGCCGGTAAAACTATTAGGACCATTAGTCCCGACAACGCCGCGCCCCTTCCGAGAAGCATCCCGATATCCGCAACGGCGGACATCTTCGATACCAGCCCAAGAGTAAATCCGGCAACCGATAGTATAAGCGCCGAAACAACGACCGAGCTTCCCGATTTTTCAACAGCCAATATTACAGATTTAACCTTATCGTTCTCCTTACGGAATTCCAAGTATCGCGAGCTTAAAAGTATTCCGTAGTCAATAGTTGCCCCGAGCTGAATTGAGCTTACAATTAAATACCCGATAAATATAAGAGGTTTCCCCGTAAAATACGGAAAGCTCATATTTATCCATACCGACGCTTCAATAACGAGTACGAGAAGAATCGGTATTGAGATGCTCTTAAATGCCAAAAGAACAATAAGCCCAACCGCGATTATCGATATAAGCTCAACTTTAAGCGAGTCGTTCTCGACCGTGTTTTTTATATCCTTTATACTCATGATGCTTCCCGCCGCGAACCATTCGTCCGAATATCTTTCGTCTAAAAGCTCTTTCATATCGGACGCCGCCTTAAAGCTCATTTCGTTTTCTCCGTCCACCGTTAGGTTTATTATATACCTAGAATAGTGTTCTGAATGAAACTGTGAAACTACCTCCGCGGGTATCATTTCAATAGGAACTCCGTCCGGGATCACCGTCGCAAGCGCGGTTACGTTTTTAACGTATTGCTGCGAAAGAAGATCGTCGGAAAGCTTTATTTCGTTTTCTAAACTGTCCTTAGGAGTAAGAAGTATTACCGGGTTCGAAACGCCAAACTTTTCGTTTATTTTAATTTTATCTACGGCGGTTATTCCCTCTCCACTACTAGCTGTACTATCCCCATATAAAAACTCATTATTTTTCTGCCCCATAAAAGCAGGAATAGTTATCAAAATCGCGAGGGCTATAATCGGATAGCGAAGTTTCGTAACTATCGCTCCTAGTTTCGTAAACTTAGGTATCAGCGGCTTATGCCTCGTCTTATCAATTACTTTCGAGAACATAAGGATTAAAACAGGCATTAGGACTATTACCGTAAGAAAGCTAAAGATTATACCCTTAGCTAAAACTATGCCTAAGTCAAATCCTATCGTATAGCCCATGAAAAGCAGGGCGATAAAGCCGGCGAAGGTCGTAAAAGAGCTTGCGAAAATAGACGAGAACGAAGTTCTTACCGCCGTCGCTATCGCGGTTTTAACGTCTTTTCCATTATCTCGCTCCTCAATATACCGATGCGATAAAAATAACGAATAGTCCATCGAAATCGCCATTTGTAAAACCGCGCATACCGAGAAGGTTAAGTATGAAACATTATTAAAGAGGGCGTTGGTTCCCATATTTAGGACGATAGAAACGCCTATAACTATAAGATACAAAACAGGCTCGAACCATGAGTTCGACGCAAACATTAAAATCAATACGCAAATTGGGAATACTATAAGAATAATTAAGAGAATCTCCGTCGTCATCGACGCTTGTTGATTTCTCGCATCCTCAGCCATGCCCCTTATATTAGCGTTATACGTTTCTCTTATCTGATTTATCGCCGCTCCGGTTTCCTTCGAATAGTTTCCGCTATCAAATTCAACCGTAAAAAGCGCCGCCCCGTCTTTATAGTAATTTTCGACAACCGATTTATCGATAAACTCAATCGGCGTTGACATATCGACTATATCGTCAAGCCACATTACGTTCGAAACGCCATCTATCGCTTCAATTTCGGATTTAATTTTAAGCGCCGCGTCGGTCGTAATATCGTTCAACATAACTTCCGCCATCCCCGGATAACTAAATTCACTATCCAAAGCGGAAATTGCCTTACGCGACATTGAATCCGCGGGAAGATATGCGGTAAGGTCATAATTTATCGAAGCGAGGGGTATCGCCAAAAGGCTTAAAACGATCGCAACCATAAATACCGAAAATACTTTCCATTTATTTCGCAACAATGCAAGAGTAAATTTTTCCAAAATAACCACCTCCTAAAATTCGGTCTGAATCCTGTTTTCTATATCGCCAAACAAGAGCAGCAAAAAGTCGTAAATAAGATTATTCATAAGTTCCGAATCGTTATCGCTCTTCAAAACGATATTTATTATCCCGTCCAAGAGAACCAGCGACAATGTATCCGCCCAAATTTCATTCTCCATCCTTTGAGGTAGTCGGGGAAAAAGATCTATCAACAATCTGGTCTTTATTTCCTGATGAATTACGCTTTTTATGTTTTCATATTTTGACGACTTCGCACTGTGCATCAAAATTAAAAATTCCTGACGATTTTTTAGAAACACCGTCAATATATGTCCCGTAATTTCGATTGCGGATGCTTTAGTGATTTTATTATTAGTTGATATGTTCATCGAAATAAGCTCTCTTATTTCTTTTACGGTCGGCAGAACTATAGTTTCAAATAAATCGTCCTTACTATTAAAATAGGAATAAATATTCCCGACAGTTATCCCTGCGTTCGCCGCTATAATCCGCATAGACGAATTTTCATAGCCCGAAACTAAAAATTCTTCAATCGCGGCGCTTATAATATTGTTTTTTACCTCATCTTTTTGAGTTTGCACCAAAATCACCCCGCTTTCTAAATTTTAAAACTGAACGCTTGTTTAGTATAGGTGTTTATTCTATATGAATTAATATCAAAAGTCAATACTGAACGGCTGTTTTTTATTGTGAACATTTATAGTAGATAAAAACGATTTGTTTTCACAAATGATGAAATTATTGAAATAGGGTAGGGGGGAGCTAAGATCTACTTATGAACGGGAAGGATTAGAATCCCTTCCTGTACGGGAGACTAAAGTCGCCCTTAGGCGTTAAGATGAAAATCCGCACGGAAACAGCTGATCATAGATCAATACGCATATTTAAAAATCGAAAAAAGAAGCCGGCGGCTACTTTCCGCGGCTTCCCTTTCATAGATCAAGAAAGATCTTTAAATACGGTTTTTATATGACAATGAAAGCAATTACAGATTTACCATCATACGTAAGATTGCCGATGCATCGCCAGAGTTTACATCGCCGTCATTATTATAATCTGCTAACTGTAGCTGCTGCATTGATAGGCTATCCAAGATCGCCGCGTATCTTAAAATTAACGCCGCGTCCCCGGAATTTACTTCGCCGTCGATATTTACGTCGCCCAAAATGCCCGTATATTCATAGCACGCTTTTACCGTTATATCGGACTGAACGTTAATAAACTCATTATCCCAACCCTTAAATTCATATCCCTCATGAACGGGAGGGGTCGGCTCTATCGCATCCGCGCCCTTTTCCACCATCATTGCGGAAATAAAAGTATCATCCATATCGTTAAACGTTACCGTTTTATATTCCGGACCTTCCCCGATAAAGCCCAAGAATTCCGAAGCCGTATCGCAGGTATCGAGTCCGCCGTCGAGGCGCATATGGAAGAAATATTCGTTGCCTTCCGTAAGAACCATATCGTCAAATAAGCCGTTTCGCGCTACCCAAACCGTATTATCACGCGGTGTCGGGTTAACTATCGCCATATCGTAAGTCCCCTCCGGTATTATTATCGAACATACGCTATTTACAACTATATGCGTTGAGTTAACTAAACCATCCGCATCCGGCGGAATTGTATAGTCCAGCTGATCTATTGTCGCGGGATCTACGTCGCCCTCGGGATATGGCCCCCAGGACGGAATTATCGTCCCTATCGCGTTCAGGTCGCTCGAAATAAACATCTGATAACCGTCGCCCAATTGAAAAACGTCTCCGGCGCTCAACGTAAGCTTTACAAAGCCATGGTTAAGGTCGCTGTCGGGCATAGGCGTAACCGTCACAAGAGCGCGCGCCTTAAATCCGCCGTCGACTGTCTTCGCCGTTACGTAACATGAACCGGGGTTTATTCCCGAAATATTTCCGCGCGCATCTACGGTTGCGATAGCTTCGTTATTGGATTCCCATATCGTATCCCTATTTGTTGCGTTTTTCGGAGTATAGACCGGAACTATGACGCTCGTTTTCCCAATTCTTAAAGTAAGCTCCGTATTTTCAAAGGTCATTCCGATAAGCGGAATCGGATCTATCGTCGGTTGAACATCGGCCGGATCAACGTATATATACGCTCCCGTCACCTGCGTAAAGCCGCAGCCCAATGTTTTTTTAGAAACTATTGCGCCGTTTTCCGGATCTATAGCAACAAGGTTCGATCCCTCGGCATCGGATACCTGCGTCCAATAGATTAATCCCTCTTCAAAATCGAACGTCGTCGCCTGAATATAATCGGCAGTCGCCCCGAGGTATGAAATAAAGGAGGTTTCCCCGGAATATTTATCCATCTTATACAAATTTCCGTTGTTCGCTATAGTATAGAGTTGACCGTTATTATCGCAGGCAAGAGTCGAAGGATAGCCGCCCAACTCAAGATCAATAGGAGCTATAAAATCTAAATCACCTGTATCCATATCAACTTCTGTTAAATATATAATATTTTCAAGGCGATTTAGAGCGAGTCCAAACATGCGTTCCGAAAGATAATCATAGGCCATCTCCGTACATGAATCTTTAAGTTCGCGCGATACTTTTTGCG
Organism: Clostridia bacterium; assembly: GCA_036654235.1. GTDB lineage: Bacteria > Bacillota > Clostridia > Christensenellales > CAG-138 > JAVVSK01. The sequence continues at coordinate 43,197 of JAVVSK010000015.1, forward strand.
CCGTCCAAGTTGCCGGATCGATAACAAAGAAGGTAATTATCTCGTCATACGCATCCGCTATATATGAATAGCAGTATAAAAGCCCGTTATAATACTCCGCCGCTTCTATTCTCAAGTCGGAAACGCAAGTTGTTTCGAGTTCTTCGGGCTTTTCTTTAGTTGTTTTAAAGAAACCCTCGTTCAGCCCCATATCGTCGTAAAGGTTATAACCCCTTATCAGTCCGTCGTACTCCGGATTAAGCGGTTCGCCTACCGTAATGATAATTGAAGCTGTAAACCCTCCGTCTAAAGTCGCTATCGTAACCTCAGAAGTTCCCGACGAAACGCCTTTAATAAGCCCGGATTCATTCTCAATCGCTACGACGTTCGGATCAGAACTTAAACATGTGACCCCTAAAACATCCGCGTCCTCGGGCAATACGGTATAGCTAAGCTGCGCCGTTCTACCGATACCTAAATAGAGCGAACTTAGCGCCAATTCTATACTTTCAACATGGAGCGGATCGTAATTCGAAACCTCCATAGTTGCATCCCCCTCGGTACTATACGAATAACTCATAACAAGGACATTATAAATTCCGGCTTTTGGCGCGGTAAAATTAATAGAGCTTCCGCTGGAAACCGGTCCGTCATCGTTAAAAGCGAGTAAATTAAAGGATGAATCGAATATCCACATCATCGTATCAATATCGTTTACAATTTGAATATTCGCGCCCTCGATAGCGTCAAGCTCGATCGAAAAACCCTTCGCGAAAGTTTCATTTTCGCTTGAGCCGACTCCACTATAGTCCGGAACATATATATATTCGGAAGTCCCGATACCGAAAGTCATATCGTAGTGACCGCCCTTCGTAATTCGCGTTGAATAGTCCATCTCGGTATGCGAAATTGGCGTTATACGCTCAATTACCGTTATTTCAGACTTAGCGGTTAAAGCTCCGCTAACGGTCGTCGCAGTTATCGTTGCAAAACCGGGAACGAGAGAATGTATTAGACCGGTTTCATCTACGGTAACTATCCGTTCATCGCTCGAACTCCATATTACGGATGAATCGACGGCGTTTATCGGCAGTACAGTAGCGACGAGAGTATAAAAAGATTCCGACATCATTGTTCTCGTCTCGGGCTCTATCGTTATCGATTCGACGGGCGCGGGTAAAGTTGCGGTAATGGCAACATTATCGAGCCAAGTACAGTCTAAGCCTCCGGGAACACTCATATCCTTCGAATAACTCCACTGAAAACTATAATCTCCCGAAGAAGTTATATCGAAGGTATATGATGACCAGTCCTGTTCACCATATATTTCGGTTACCCGAACGCCGTTACAATAAAAATTCATCTTATCCGAAAAGCTTTCGCAGCTCGCTTTCCAGTCCCAAGTTATCGATGAGCCGCCGTAAAGAGTTCCGGCATTTAGCGTTAAAAACGCTTCCGTATCGTCTATATTTTCCAAAGTGCTTTTTACGCACTCGCGTTCGCCGTCTATCGTTACGGCGAACGGATGCGCTTCGTCATTTTCAAATTCGAGAGTTCCGTTAGGAACGTTAAGCGCGGCGTTAACGGCCGGATCCGCCGCCTTTACCGCTAACGCCTTGAAATTTAAAGGCGCATTTTTTTCTTCGGCTTTATCCTTTGCTTCTCCGGGCTTTACCGCTTCACCCTCTGACGCGTTCCTATTCAACCGTTTTATGGTTATTTGATTGTCCGTAGTCTTCAGATTTCGTCTTTCACCCGCGATTGAAATACCGGACGGGACAAGCGTCATCAGCATTATAACCGCAAACGCCAAAGCTAAAATTTTTTTCATTTTTTTCCTCCGATTTATTATTATTTCTATCACAAAGTATTAAACCGATTTTTAATACCCGTCTAATTCTAACACATGGAAAAACAACCGTCAACGGCATTTAAAAAAATTGACGAATTTTTAATTGCGGAGTAAGATAGGTATATTAGGAGGGGTTTAAATGCTTATAATAACCGACATAAATCCATTATTGGAGGCTGTTACATATTTTACCGACAGGGCTAACGGTCGTCCGATAAGCGACCGTTATCTTGCCCTTATCCGGGAACACCCGGACAAACAACGCGAGCTTTTTTCTATGCTCTCGCCGACTATGACGCTGGAAAAGGAATTAAACGCAAATTTAAATATTAAAGAAGAACGGATAAGTTTCTTTTTTAAACGCATAGCGGGTATGCCCGTATCGCGTTTTTTAGATAGAAATATAGCGACGCTCTTTTTACTTGTTCATATGTCCGTTCCCTTTTCCTCTATGCTCGAAATTCGGGCGGCACTTATGCAAAACACACTTGAACAGAAAATTATATCCTTCGAATGTGGCTTTCTAAGCAGTAGTACCGATAAGGCAGAGGAAATAAACATAAGCCAGTTTTTCCGCTATATTGATAATCTTCCGGTGTCATATGAAAGTAAAATTAATATCTTTAGAGCTATAAACGACTATGAGGCCTTCGTCGATGAGCTTTTTTCGATATTGACCCCGGCGGTTGAGCTTATACAGAAAAAACGCAAGCTCTATTTACCTCTGCTCACGGAATTTTCAAATACCTATAGAGATGTTGAGGACGTTCATACCGAAATTGCAAAGCACACCAATATTTGGTCTCTCAATTGCGAAGATACCTATCTTCGCCCATACATCATGGGCTTTGACAGCTACCTCGTTTCATATTATCCCGGTGAATCTTTTAATATAGATAAAAAATATACCGATACGGCTAAACATATAACATTGGGAGTTTATAAGGGCAAAATGTTCGATATCAATAGTGCCTCTATAACCCCAAAAAGCTTGGCCATTCCTTTAAAAGTCCTTGCAGACGCAAACCGGATGGAAATACTTTTCTATTTGAAAACCAATGTAGCCTATGGACAGGAAATTGCCGAAAAATTTAACCTTGTCCCACCGAATGTATCTCACCATATTAGTAAGCTTCAGGCCGCCGGCTTCGTCGACGGTACATTAGAATCCGGTAAAATTTACTATACCATCAATTACCATAATATCTCCGCTTTTTTAGATAAGGTTAAATACGTCCTTTGCGATATTCTTTAAGATTTGCCTAAATAGCCTCCATCGGACAATAAAATTTGTGCTCATGGAAAAAATATGCCTTTGACTACGCGGTGCGTGGGAGAGGGCGTGTGAGTTCCATGAGCATATGGAGGCACGGGAATTCTATGTGTGCGCGGGAGAGGGGGCGTGTTTCCTATTGTTCCCATATGGAAAAATATGCCTTTGACTGCGCGGAAGTTCCATATGCGCGCGGGAGAGAGCGCGTGTTTCCTATTCTTCCCCTATGGAAAAATATGTCTTTGACTGCACGGGAGAGAGCACGGCAGTTCTATATGTGCGCGCGGGAGAGAGCGCGTGGGCGCGTGGATTTATATTATTCCGTTAACTCAGTAAACGGAAATGGCTTCGCGCGCATCGTCGACCGGGTTACATAATCGAAAAT
>JAVVSK010000016.1:0-262 GCA_036654235.1 Clostridia bacterium
TATAGTTTCCGAAATTCCATGAAAGTTATACTTTTTGGTTCTGCATTTTGCTTTTTCATGATAAAATCCTCACTATTGTGTCATTATTTCGGATTATACCATATGTTTTATAACATTTTCAAGGCTTATTTTAAGCTGTGTAAACGAAATATTTTCTATCCCCTTTAATTGCCCCTCCCTTCGGTATGCTCCTCGGAAAGGTCGCCAACGATACCGACGAGGAGTCTAAAGTTCGTTATAGGTTCTATGAGGAGGCGGGGAA
>JAVVSK010000016.1:361-40174 GCA_036654235.1 Clostridia bacterium
ACAAAGGTAACTTTTTTTAGCAGACCAGTATTGGTTATATGCATACGCGGTCCGGTACAATGGTGTTTTCTGTCACCGACTCAGAATCGGAGCAAAAAAGTATCAACGCTCTCCGCTCCGATTCTGCTACTGCGCTGCCCGCGCAATTACATTATTTTAATAGTATTGAGCATATCGGTATGCTCCTCGGAAAGGTCGCCAACGATACCGACGAGGAGTCTAAAGTTCGTTATAGGTTCTATGAGGAGGCGGGGAACAAAGGTAACTTTTTTTAGCAGACCCGTATTGGTTATATGCATACGCGGTCCGGTACAATGGTGTTTTCTGTCACCTATGTAGATATTATTCTCATCGCAGTAAGATATGGGCAAATCTTCGGCTATAAGCTGTTCCATATCCCGGTTCAAGCGTTCAAAATCTAACTTTGGCGCTTGTTCAAAGCTAAGTATAAAGCCGTGTCTAACGTCGTCATGTTCAAAAGAATTCTCGTCTATCCCCTGTTGTTCAAGACAATATTCACAGAGATCCTCGGCGGTATGCGTTCTAAGTCTAAAATCGATAGAGGAAAAAACGATTTTCGATATCTCGTCGGGTATAGGTCCGAATATTGTCGGACGCGTTATTATTATCTCCTCTCCGACGCCTATAAGAAGATGCGCATTCCGCTTTAAAATCGGATAAAGAATATCAAAATGCTCTACGACGACGCGTTTGCCCATATTGATAGCCTCGTTTACCGCATAAGCCAGCTCATGCAGCTGAGTAAAGCCCATCTCAAAGCGCACATCAACATGATAGGTATGCGCCGTATAAAAGCCCGAATCGTCAATATTGAGAAGCGGGAGCGGGCGAACGTTAACCCCGCTGTCGTCATTAGTCAACTCAAGCCCCGGGAACATTCCTCGAATTAACATGCTCTTTCCACTTCCGGCGCTCCCGATAAGACCGATAAGCCGATCAAATGGACTTAAATACTGCTGCGCTATCTGCATACCAAGATCCGCCATACGAACATTTCCGCGTGGCGAAAAAAAGATGCTGTACAAATGGTTTTTCTGCATACGAGCCGAATATGGCATAGTTTTTTCCTCCTAAATACATCTCTCAATAGAAAAAAAGAGCGAAAAGCAAATAAAGCTTTCGCTCTCTAATTTTTTTAATTATTTCCCGGCTTTTCTTAGAGCTAAAATTCTTTGCATCTCATTGTAAACAAGCATGAAGCCTTCATCAACGCCCATGCCCGGCTTCGCTAAAATCTGCTTAGGCTGAGTTGCCATAGCAATATTAACGCAAACTTCGCAGGAACGGTTGGTTTCGTTGCAAGTTCCACCCTGATAAGCCGCGATACCCTTTTCCTTACAATAGAGTACAGCCTCCGCAATATTATTTACGCCGCCTAAGTCGGGGGTCTTTATCTGAAGCATATGCCCCGCCTTATTATCAGCAAAATACTTTATATCTTCGAGAGTATTGCACCATTCGTCGGCAACGATTTCAACATCTATTCCTCGTCTGTCGAGTTCGAGGGTCAACTCCCTAAGCGCTATCATCTGAGGCTCGCGCCCGTCGGCATCCATAGGTCCTTCAATTCTTAAATGGAACGGCTTCGCCGCATCCTCAAGAGTCTTTAAATAGTCCGCCATCACTTTATAATTATTTACGCCAAACAACGCGCCTATCGTTCCATATACGTCTATATGCATGACCGGCATATAGCTCTTATCCGTTCTCAAAGCGATTATCCTATTGCGAAGCCATCCGACATATTGGAGAAGAAGCTCTCCTTTTTCGCCCAACTTTGTTTTAAGATTATTGATCAGAGCATGGGGAAGGACATCCGCACCCTTTATAATCATCTTATCCGCGTTTATATATCTATCGTCTCCGGACTGAGTAAATATCGGAATCATTGTTTCCGAAACCTGAGTTCCGTATTCTTCGGCTATTACTTCGCACATAAGTCGGTGCTCCGCCTTCGCAACGGCATCCAAAACGGCCTGTGTAACTCCGTAACGAATAGCGGTATGAAGCCGTTTCCCGTCAACCTTTATATCCTCTATCATCTTTGCGGTTCCGCGGAAATCTTTCGCCTCTCTCCCTACAAGTTTTGGCTTTATAAACTCATCTATGACCGGTATAAAGTCTTTCGCTAGAAAAAGCGGATCGCGCCCACCCGCGCCGCTGTATTGAACAGCTGCACAATCGCCATGGGCAATCTGCCCATCTTCGAGTATGAGAAGCACCGATATCGCTTCGCCCGGCTGACGAACAGAGCTAAACCCCGGCGTTTCCGGCTCCCCAATATACGCCGCACCATCCGACTTTGCGCCTTTTTTTATCGCGCATTGATCATCAAAATAAAACCCCGTGCGCCCCGGAGCGCAGATTACATCAACAATCTTCATATATGCCTTTACCTCCAAAAAAATAACAAAATATACTTTTATAAAAACCTCGGCTAACCATCGGGAGAGAAATTCTACGTCTGTTTTTATCTTTTCAGCTTCTCGGTCTTCCGACTAAACGACCCTTACTTATTGCATAAACATCGTCTATAACCATTTGGAACGATGCCTTGCGATTTTCGGTCTTTGCGCGTTCATCTATACAGGCACGGTGGAAATCCAAAAGATCCTTCGTAAACGGGAGAGCTCCCGGCTCAAGTATCCTAACCGCGCCAACGTTGTCGCGCGCGGGGAGCATCTTTCCGGAGTTAAAGCGTGACGGAGCGAACGGAACGTCTATAACGCCCGCGGTTATCGCGCGAACTGTTCCGATGGCAAGATCACCGTCGCCCAGCTCGAAACATTTATCCACTATGCAGCGCGTTTCCGCTTCGATTATCTTCTTTTCGGAAGCTAAAACGTATTCCGGAAGTCTCTGTTCCGTCAACATCGATATAACCTGACGTGTGCAGCGAAGCCCCTGTGCATTCGCCTCCATCGTCGGAATTCCTATCGCCTCATGCGGCGTTTTAACGATTACCTTAGTCGCATGCGCTATAGCGGCGGCGGCGCTTCCCCACGATATAACACCGAACGCCTTCGCCTCGTCCTGAGGGAATCCACCCATCCACTGATGAAATACCGTCGTTATATTTACGTCACCATAACCATATTTTTTCATATAGTCTTCGGTTAAGCTCATTAGAACTTCTATCGCGGCGACGTCCTGAATAAGGTTTCCGCATTGACCATAGCCTACGGTTACGTTCTTTACTCCCTGTTCCGCCGCAAGGAGACTTTCAATTATAGCTACCGCATGCGATATGCAGGGCGGAACGAGAGTCCCCGTTAACGGCCCATAAGGTTCGCGGTTTATTGGAACTCCCGCTTCTTCGTACATCCCGGTTAGCCTATCGACATATTGCCAATCCGCTATTGTTCTTTCCAACGGAACATTCTTAGCGTAAGGGATATTGTAGGATATTCCGCCTCCCTCATAGCTCGTAAACCCTCCGGCATAACAAACTTCGGTTAAAAGCCTCGCGTCCGGTGTACCATGACGAACCTGAACCGGAATATTTAGCGCATCTATTATCCGCCTGCAACTAAAAACACCGTGGTTCACCGCCGGAAATCCGTTTAACATCGATTTTTCTTGATTTACCGATTCCCTTATACCGTCCTCAGCCTCTTTATATCGGTTTTGACGCGTATAACTGTCTATCGTTGTCGGTAAAAGATCCGCTTCACCGTTATTTTGTAAATAGGTTAAAAGCTTTATCTGTTCATCAACAAGCGCAACACCGGCGCGCGGCTGTATCAAAGTTTTTCCCTCTACCTTCGCGCGATTAAGTACCTTTGAAAATACTTTTCCCTCGGGAAGCGCCTTATGGTAGGAAACCGCCTCATCAAAATTGACCTCTTTACCTGTCGGCCACTGCGTCAATATTTCCTCGCGGATTTTATAAAATTCTCCGTCGGTCAAACGCTTATTAGTTAATTCCATATATCTTTTAATAACTCCTTTTTCATAATCCTCTGCGCAACGCACGGATATTTGCATGAAAGCAAGCCCATTGCAGCCAATATATAATCTTTATCTATATAAATCCGGGCGTGCTTAGGTCTTAGCGAGCGCGAAAAAGCGTCACTGAACAGGGCTTCCTTAGCTATATCCCCGGCGCACGAAGAATGAATCGCCGCACCCCCGGTTATTATAATGTTTTCAACGTTTAAAAGGTTTTTTCCCTCTTGAACATAAACCGCTCCCGCGGGCGTATATACCTGTTCAATATTACCCGCATGACGCATACAGGCGACCCTTATAGCGACGGAAGCGAGAGCAAAGTCGACAGCTTCTTCTTCCGCGTTTTTAGGAATCGAATCCGTATTTTCAGCTAAATAATCTACAAGTTCTAAAACTCTTTCGGTCGACAAACCCGATAGCCTCGCAAGTTCTTCTTTTCCAACCGCCTCTAAAATCCCCTTAACGCTATAGCGCATCCCTATATCGCCCTCTACGGTTCGCTTTTCGCGCGGCTCCGGAATTCCCTTTATTACGGTATTTCCGTTGTCGGGAAAGCCGTCCGCTATAGAATATATATCGGTCGTCGCCCCCCCCAAGTCGACCGCGAAAAGATCGCCTATTCCGCTTTCACCCTCTATTCCGTCCGCAAGAAGCTTCATCGCTGTCAGCATCGCGGCGGGAGTCGGCATTAAAATTCCGTCTATAAGCTTACTCGCATGGCTTAATCCCTTAGCTCTAACTATTCGCCTTAAAAATATTTCGCGAATCGCCGCCTTCGCCGGGTCTATATTCAGCTCTGAAAATTGAGGCATAACGTTTTTTACGACGGTAGTCTCGCGCCCCGCATCTTTTAATATTCTCTCGCATTCGCGCGCCGCCGCGCGGTTGCCCGCTATTATAACCGGAAAATCTTTTTTACAACGCGCTATCATGCGCGCGTTTTCAATTATGTTTTCAACGTTCCCGCCGTCAGTCCCGCCCGTTAATAGAACTATATCCGGCGAAAGCGCATCTATATCGTCTATATCATCTTCAATTAGCTTATAAGAATAGACGGAAACCAACTTCGCGCCCGCGCCTAAAGACGCGAGTTTAGCAGCCTCCCCGGTCAGGGTCGGAACAAGACCGCTCGTCACCATGCGAAGACCCCCCGCCGCCGATGAACAAGCATATCTTTCGTCAAACTCAGAGATACCTGTTTTTTTATTCAAATCAGAAAGAGCAGAGTTTAATCCGTCGTTTACGTCGGTCTTAACGGTCGTATAAGCTACGGCTGTACCAATGATCTCCTCCCCGTCCGTATCGACGAGGGTTGCTTTAGTATTTGTGCTTCCAAAATCAATGAGCAGTACGGTGTGCATATTTCCTCCGCGCGAATCGTAGCTGTTTAATCTTCGACATGTAAGTCTTCTTTTAAGGCTTCTATCGTCGTTTCCGGAGAAGTTCCCGGCGGGAACACCCGGTTAAAACCCATGGCTTCAAAACGCCTTTTAACGTCCTCAAATGGCTGCTTCCCGACAACTATATTCCCGCCAACGTATAAAGGAATACCGGCCAATCCCGCCTCATCACATTTTTCACGGAGCCCGCGGCAATCCAATTCCCCGTGCCCATATAACGATGAAACGATTATAACGTCCGCCGCCGTTTCTATCGCTGCGGCGATATACTCCTCCTGTGAAACCATAACTCCGAGATTGGTTACGTCGAATCCCGCCTCGGTGAATGCCTGATAGAGTATTCGATTTCCAACAGCGTGAACATCGGCGCCTATTACGCCCATCACAAGTTTCTTTTTACTCATTTTATCCTTCCTTGATTTTAGAATCGATAGCCAAAGTGCGCTGCTTTTTCGATTCCTATACGGCAAAAGACGCTCTCGCGCACAATATTATTTTAAAAAACGCGTCTAACGCTATCCCCATTTACTATATTAGAGATTAATAATTTGTCAAGTGGGTTTTTCTTCTTGATTTCCGCCTTTTTTTCTTCGCCGTTTCTCCGAACCGAAAAAAGCCGCGGTCGTTACTATGACTCTCGCGTCCCGAGAACCGGGGTGCGGCATCAATCACGGCAACATAATATATTAGTTCGTTTAAAAGCAACATATTGAATTCCCGTTATAAAAAGCCAAATCTCTAAAAATTATTGATAATAAAGCAGCGCAAGAATAATTCTTTCCCGGAGTCAGTTATTACCGCATTATAGCTCTCTTTTTTGCATTTGAATTTTTTAGCTAAATTTAAGCTTGCGAGATTTCTCTCGTCCGCCTCATATACATAAGCGTCGTAACGTTCCGTTAGATTTAAATAATCTATAATGCATTTTAGCGCTTCAAAGCCATAGCCCTTCCCCTGCGCCGCGGTTTTTAACCATAGACCAAGTTCCGGATTTTCTTCGTCAAGCCCGATAGCCTCAATACATCCAAAAAATTCGCCCGATTTAGATAAGATGACTAATTCGAGCATCTTTCCCACTTCCATAAGTTCGACAAAAGACGAAACAAGTTTCGATGCGCTCTCAATATCGGCAAAGGTATCGGGATACTGATATTTTGTTATTTCGTCCGTAAACTCTTGAAAATAATCACTAAGATAAACATGATCATATGGCTCTATTATAAGCCTTTCCGTTTCCAGTCTTATACCCGACGCTGTCATTTTTTAGCCCTCCGTATCGCTTTTATTTTACCAAAATAAATATTTAAACGCAAACTTAGCGATTTTTTGAAAAAACGCGGGGAGCAACGTTTTTTTCGTCGTTTCCCTGCGTTTTTATTTTAAATTGCTATGCTTTTTTACATTAGATTTTCGCCGTTTATACAGTCCAGCTCTTTTATTACAAACCGTCCATCTTTCCTTATAAGCCTATCGTCGAAATAAATCTCGCCACCGCCGAACTCGGGCGTTTGAATTAGAACCAAATCCCAATGCAGTGCCGATCGATTTCCGTTATCACAGTCATCGTAACAAGCGCCGGGAGTAAAATGAATTGATCCGCAAATTTTTTCATCGAATAAAGTATCTTTCATAGGCGTATTTATATACGGGTTAAGTCCAAAAGAAAACTCGCCAACGCCGCGCGCGCCCGGATCCATGTCGAATATTTCATTTATGCGCGCCGTATCGTTCGCCGTCGCTTCGACGATTCTACCCTTTTCAAAGCGAAGGACTATGTTTTCAAAAGTAAAGCCGTCCTTTAAAGCCGGAGTATTATAGGATATAACGCCCTCGATAGAGCCGTCTACGGGTGCCGTATATATCTCGCCGTCGGGAATATTGCATCCTCCGTCGCATTTTATAGCAGGCATATTTTTTATTGAAAAATGAATATCCGTATTCGGCCCGACTATTCGCACCTTATCCGTTTTCTCAATAAGCGCCTTCATAGAGTCCATAGCCTTACTCATCTTTCGATAATCAAGGTTACAGACATTGAAGTAATAATCCGTGAACGCTTCCGTACTCATATTCGCCTGCTGCGCCATTGCGGGCGAAGGATATCTAAGTACGACCCACTTCGTTTTCGCTACCCTTATATCGCTATGAACCGGTGACGAATAACGTTTTAGGAACATGTTTAGCTTTTCGCCCGGAACGTCGCTAAGTTCGGACGAATTACTTCCGCCGCGAATCCCGATATACGCCTGCATATTACTCATCATCTCGGCATCTATTCGGGTTTTAAGGTCTATTTGTTCTTCCGTAAGTCCCAAAAGAAGCTCGCGCTCGACGGCTTTATTATTATACCATACATATGGCATAGCTTTAACCTTATATGCCTCTTTTATAAGTTCCTTAACAAGATCGTCGTTTTCGCCTATCGACTCTATCAGTACTCTTTCGCCCGGCTTTAATCTGCATGAATAGTTTATAAGATTGTTCGCCAGAAGCTTGATTCTTTCGTCTGTCATAATAGTAATCTCCCTTTCGCATCTTTTTTCCGTTTAGAATATTGTAATCCTTAAAACGTCTTATAGCAAATTTATATTTAAGCTTCGACGCCCGAATTTTCTATTCTTACCGCAACTATGCTCATATCGTCTAAAATCCCCAATGACTCTGCCTTTTTCATTATGGTTTCCGTAAAATCGTCGAGATATTGATGACTTTCCGCGCTTTCTAAGAGCGTCGAAATTATTTCGCTTTCGAGTAAGTCGAAAACACCGTCCGTCATCATAACGAGGATATCGTCCCTCTTTAATGAACAAAGATGCACCGCGGGATCGATTCCCTTAATTATCCCTACCGGAAGCGATTCTCCGTTTATCGATATGACGTTTTTATTTCTTATAATAAAGCTAGGGGGCGCGCCCATTTTTATCAGCTTCGCCGTCCCGTCCGTTTTACTGAACATAAGCGCATCTATAGTCGCGTACATTTCTATATCCTTTTTTATTAAAAGTTCGTTCGCCGTCGTCAATGCATAAGATATATCAAATCCCGCCTCTATCAGCTCGGAAAAATACTCTATAGCTAACATGCTTTCGTCGCTCGCCGCGCTCCCGCTTCCCATCCCGTCCGACAATACGATAAGGACGGATTCGTCTATATTTTTTATAGCTAAACTATCTCCCGTTTGATCGTCTTTATTTTGCGCTATCCCTGAGGTAGCGACCGTTAAGCCAAATTTTTCGCGTTTCTTTTCGTTTGAACATGCGCTTTTTATATTCTCAAGAACGTCCCGTAATATTGAAAACTCTTTATGTGAATCTTCCGCGCTTACCCGGGCGAAACTTTCGCATGCTTCCGCGGCGAAGCTTAGGCGGGAAATAGCGGAATCTAATTTATATTTTGCCGAAAGCCCCTTGCTTTTTACCGATACATATGAAAATACGCGCGATTCAAGTTTCTTAGGGGTAAGGGCGAATAAAAAAGATCCGACGGATAACTCGAGAACATGCATCGCCGCGGCGTTTATACTGCATACAACGATAGAAGCGACGATAAACGAAGAAACGACCGCCCATTTCCCTCCGCGCGCAAAAAGCGCCGCTGCCAGAGTACAAAGAGCAAAACCCACTATTATAAAATAGTCATATCCCATCAGCATGGCCGAGGGCGCTATAGAGAATACCGAAAGAGCTATTCCGTATGCGCCCAAAAACCGCGCTGCAAAGAGGGAAACTATTGTCGCGAAAAGGATAAAAGGCGCGAGAGAGAATATTTTTATCGGAGACAGGGCTATCGAAATAAGGCAGACCAATATACAAAGCGCCGATTGTTCCGTTTGGCTTAAAAAGCGTCTTTTTAAAAGCGCCGAAAAAGCGAAAAATCCGTTTTGTAAAAGTACGGTTAATATCGTTGATAATAAGACATTTAATAAACCAAAGAGACATGAACTTGTTGAGCTGAATCTAAAAACGGGAACCGCCAATATTGTCGCGGCTATCACCATTAGAAACTTATCTCTGTCCTTTACGTTTTTTTGCCATAATGTCCAGGTAAGGCAGAATATAAAGTATAGTGAGAGCATAAAAAAAGCGTAATAATTTAAGGTGATCAGCGCCCCTAAAAACGCCCCTAAAAACGCAACGAGATGATTTCTCTTAGTTAACCAAGCGGCGGCGACTACGGCAATGCAAAGCGGCGCTGTTTCGAGATAACTAAACGCGCCCATAAAAGACGCGAGCGAAAAAAGGAGTATAAGGCGCAACAGATTTGTTTTTTTCGCTCCCACCGCGATTTTTTCATAGCCTTTATAAATAATTTTCAGCAAGAACATCTTCCTCCTTTGTATCCCTTCCGGGTTCTTCCTTCGTTTATCTCCGTTCTCTTTTTTTACTCTACATATTTTTACATATATAATTTTTTTGTTTTGTCGAAACACAGTCGCCGTTCTTGCTTGAAAATAGGAATTTGAATTGAATTTTGGGAAAATCCGATATGCAGATTGATAAAAAAGAGGGGCGACCAATCGCCCCTAAGAAAAAACCGAATCAACGCAAGGATAAAGCTTTCGCCCAATACGTCAATCGTCAATATTTTATTTTTTAAACGCCTTAATAATAAAATCGAAAATAGGAATAGCTAAAAACATGAGCCACCAAGGATGCCATAGTCCAAAACCAATTCCCAATACAAGATAGATCATAGTTATAACGACGCTTACCGAAACCGTCGGCAACTTACGGTTAACGATTGCGTTAACAACAGTATAATAAAACGGTATCGTTAAGAAAACGATCCAACCCGGATGCCAAAGATTCCAAATAAAGCCCAGAGCTAAAAATACGATAGTTGCAAATATGGGGTAGGGGAACGAATACCAAATACTCTTTTTATTTTTTTTATGGTAATGTACATCTTCGACGTCATAATCGAAAGCATTGCTGTTCTTCGAAAACCATTCTTCGTCAGAATCGGATTCATCTTCTCTATCGTCAACATTGATATTTACAAATCCCGGAATATTCACATGTATCCTCTTCTTTCCGCGCTTCGCATTTTGCGCATTTCCGTCCGACCCGCCGTTACTAGCGATACATAAAAGTTCGTCAACGCTAACGCCGTATAAGTTCGCGAGGGCGATAATATTATCGGTATCGGGAGAAGCTTCCCCGCGTTCCCATTTCGAAACGGCTTGACGGCTTACACCAATTTTATTTGCCAGTTCTTCTTGAGAAAACCCGGCAGTTTTCCTAAGCTCTATAAGCTTATCGGCAATTTCATAATTCAAATGTATTACCTCCATCGGCTTTTTTGATAATTTTATTTTACTATAAAAATATTAATAAAGCCACCGCTTTTAGTTTGCTTTTTTTATCGCAACCGTCGGTTGCGGCGTGGTTGCTTTTCCCAACCTATAGGGAATTTTCGCGTCAATTTATATTGCCACTTGACAGAAATTTATTTTCCATGTGATAATAGAAAATGTTGAATTACCAAAGCGGTAAAACTATTACATAATATAAAAAAATAAAAAAAGCAAAGGGGGCTTTGTTATTAAATGAACAAAGTTACAACAGTAAAATCCGCCGTCTCTCATGTTAAGAATGGCGATGTGCTTCTGGTTGGTGGCTTTTTACATGGCGGAAGTCCTGAATTTTTACTTTCCGCGCTACTCGAAACCGAGGCTTTAGACCTTACAATCGTCTCTAATGACACCGGTACCGAAAACACGAACACAATTAAACTTCAGCGTCAAGGTAGAGTTAAAAAGGTGTATGCAAGTTATATCGGTGCAAATCAGGAAACCGGGCGAATGTTGATGGAAGATGAAAACAGCGTTGAGCTTTGTCCTCAGGGTTCCCTTGCTGAACGCATACGCGCGGGCGGAGCCGGAATTGCCGGTTTTTTAACTCCCGTTGGCGTAAATACTATAATCGAAAAAGGAAAGCAAAAAATTGAGCTTGACGGAAAGGCTTACCTTTTAGAAAAACCGATACGGGGCAATGTAGCTTTTGTTCATGCGACAATTGCGGACGAGATGGGTAATTGTATAATGAAGGGTTCGACGAAGAATTTTAACGCGATTATGCCGGCCGCCGCCGACTATACTATAGTCGAAGCGGAGGAAATAGTCCCCGTTGGCGACCTCGACCCCGATCATATAACCGTTCCCGGTATATTTGTAAAAGCTGTTGTAAAGGTGGAAAATTAAAATGGATAAAAAAGAAATAATTGCGCGGCGAGTAGCTAAAGAGCTTCATGACGGAGATATCGTAAACCTCGGAATCGGGCTTCCGACTCTCGTAGCCGACTTCGTTCCCGAGGGAATCGAAGTTATTTTTCATGCTGAAAACGGAATACTCGGCGTAGGAAAGGCGGCGGAGGTTGGCTCTGAAGATAAAAACTGCTTTAACGCCGGCGGCTCATACGTAACGACGGTTAAAGGCGCTTCTTATGTCGACAGCGCAACGTCTTTTGCGATAATTCGCGGGGGACATGTCAACACTACCGTTTTAGGCGCGCTCCAAGTTGACGAAAAGAGCAACCTAGCGAACTGGATGGTGCCCGGTAAAAAGATACCCGGAATGGGCGGAGCTATGGATCTCGTCGTCGGCGCGAAACAGGTTATAATCGCAATGGAGCATACGGCAAAGGGCAACCATAAGATTCTAAAGGAATGTACCTTCCCGCTCACCGCCGCCGGCGTTGTTAAGAAAATTATAACCGAGATGGGCGTTATCGAAGTTACGGACGAAGGTCTCGTTCTCATGGAGATAGCCGAAGGTACGACGGTTGACGAGGTTAAGGCCGCTACCGGCGGAACGCTCTTTATTTCGCCCGACCTTACAACTATGTCTGTTTCTTAAAATTCCTATTTAAAATTCGCTTTTATTGTAAGCATAAGTTATATTAACATCAAAAGACCGTTCCGCTTTTTTCGATAAGCGAAACGGTCTTCTTTGTAATGAGTTTTTTATTTCGAAAGTTTTTTTACTTCGCCGGGCTTGGGACAATAAAGAGCATATCGTTCCCACCCTCTTCGTCGGGAAAACTATCGTACGTTGTAAAATTATACATTAGACGCTCGGCGGAATAAATCCCATATCCATCCTGATTATGATCGGTCGTATCGTACGAATCGGCAACTATAAATACGTCATCTTGTTCCGTATCCGTTCCCATCGTATCGTAGCCTATAATAACCTGCCAATGACCGCCCCAATCGTTCCATGCGATCATAATTGGTTTCCCTTCGGAAAGCCAGCTCTTTATATCTCCCAACCAAACTTCGTTATGAACGTTGTTATAATCGAGAGTTGTTGTATAGGTAAAGCCACCTACGCCGTTGAAAATATCTATCGCCTGTTTTAAGGTCGTTCCGGGATAATCTGCCATATCGCCCGTTAGCTTATGCCTAAGCTCAGCTAAGCTCTTTTCGTTCCAATTCCCCGTTTTCCCGTACCATTCGAGAACCATAAGCGAAGCCGTAACTCCGCAGCTCCATTCGGAAGATTGCTGAATTGTTTTAAAATTTGTAAGAATAGTTAGCGAATCCGTCGACTTCATATTATAAAAGTCCGGATGCATAAAATACGGTGAATCCTCATGATCTCCGGCGCGCTCAACGGAGTCCGCTCCGTCTTCGGGAGAGAGATCTATAGCGTAGGGTATCTTCATTTCGTCTTTTTTCGTTTTATCCGCGCTTTCCGTTGTTTTGCAGCCAACTAAAAGGCTGAGAATCATGATTAGAATAAGCGCAAGAGTAACTGTTTTTTTCATTTTCCGAATCTCCTTTTTTAACCGATGCATATATAAAAATTTTAATATGGGGGAGTATTATACTTGTTGTTATAAATATATGCAATAGTTTTTTTAAGAGAAAATGTTAAGGAAGGGCAAAAGTAAGAAGTTAAGAGGAGGGGTGAAAGAACAATAGGGGAGGGAAGGGGCTTAATTTAAAAAATCCGCGCCCGTTCAGTGGGCAATTTTTACTCAACATTGAACATCCCGCTTGACAAAAGGCCGCGCAACATTTACAATACGCGAAAGTAAAAGAGCGCACCGGAGGTCGTAAAAAAAAAATGAATGTAATAGATAAGCTCGCAAAAAAAACCGTAGAGCTGTCTTCTGTATGCGTTGGTCTCGACGTAACGGAGGAACTGCTTCCTGATTTTATAAAACGAAAAGACTTAGCTCCGGACGAAAAATTTATTGAGTTTAACAAAAAAATAATTGACGCAACCATGGAAAACGCCAATTGCTATAAACTTCAAATAGCCTGTTACGAGGCGTTGGGTTTATCGGGCATGAGGGCGTTTTTTGAAACCTTAAAATATCTTAAAAGTAAAAATCAGCTCTTTATAACCGACTGTAAACGCGGAGATATCTCCTCTACCGCTTCCCTTTACGCCAAGGCACATTTTAGCGGGGATTTCGAAGCGGACGCGATAACTGTAAACGCATATATGGGTGAGGATGCAGTAAGTCCCTATTACCCCTATCTCGAAAAGGGAAAGGCGATTTTCGTTCTCGTTAAAACGAGTAATAGGTCGAGCGTCGATATCGAAGATATTGAGGCGAAAGACGGCGAACCTGTTTACGCTAAAATGAGCACTCTCGTCTCAAAATGGGGTGCGCCATTTTTGGGCGAAAGCGGATTTTCCGCTATCGGTGCGGTTTTAGGGCTAACCTATGCTTCCGATTTCGCTAAAATTAAGAATCAAATGAAAAACACTTTCCTTTTAATACCGGGCTACGGTGCGCAGGGCGGAACGGCTGAGGATATCGGAAAACTTTTCGCTCTCGGCGCGCGCGGTGTTGTAAATTCGTCTCGAGGGATAATAGGGGCGCATAGGGGAAAGACAACTGGCGCGGACTATGATCTATATATAGCGGACGCGTCGAAAGACATGAAAGAAAGCATCGCAAAATGGCTCTGATTTTACAAAATATGCATGTCAGTAAGGAAGTTTGTCTCATGACGATAAAGGGCGTCAGCGGTAGATGCGGACAATTTTTTATGCTTCGCCCTACTCTTGCCAAAACCGAGCCGCTCTTAGGTCGACCTATAAGCATATATGACTGTACCGACGGGAATTGTAGCTTTCTGTATCGAATTGCGGGGAAGGGTACGGTTATGCTCTCAAATCTTCGCGTCGGCGAAGAAGTCGATTGCTTCGGTCCATACGGAAACGGCTTTACTCCCGTCGACTCGGATATTACCCTAATAGGCGGAGGGATAGGTATCGCCCCCTTATATTATCTCGCAAAAACCCAACGCAAAATCTACCCCGAACGAAAAATCGAAGCATATCTCGGCTTCGTCGAAAAGCCATATCTTGTACAATATTTTAGAGCTATAGCCGATTTCGTTTACGTTAACGTCGGCGGCTTTGTTACGGCGGACGTTCCCTTTTCGAAAGAACGCGTCACCTTCGTCTGCGGTCCTACACCAATGCTTCGCGCCGCTAAAGAGGCGGCGGAAAATAAAGGGGCTAAGCTCTACCTCTCTCTCGAAGCACATATGGCTTGCGGTGTCGGCGCTTGTTTAGGCTGCACCTGTGAGACTATAACCGGAAACCGGCGCGTTTGTACCGATGGTCCCGTATTTTTAGCGGACGATGTTATTTTTTAAAGAGGACAAACATGTTAAATACTGATTTGATTGGCTTTAAGCTCAAGAACCCGGTAATAGCCGCTTCGGGAACCTTCGGCTTCGGAAGCGAATATGCGCGATTTTTTAACCCTTCCAGACTCGGGGGTATATGCGGTAAAGGGCTTACGCTTAATGGTTCAAAGGGCAACGCCGGGATTCGCGTTTACGAAACCTCGAGCGGAATGATGAACAGCATTGGTCTTGAAAATCCCGGCATTTTTAGTTTTATCGAAAAAGAATCTAAAATTATGCGTTCCTACGATACCTGCTCAATCGCTAACCTCGGCGGACACTCAGAGAGCGACTATATAACGGGGGCAACGCTCTTAAACGATGCGGATATAGATATAATTGAACTTAATATAAGCTGCCCCAACGTTAAGAGTGGGGGAATGGCTTTCGGAACTACCCCCGAGTCCGCTTTCGATATTGTTAAAAAGGTGCGCACGGTTACCGATAAGCCCCTAATGGTTAAGCTTTCGCCTAACGCCTTAGATATCGTCGCCGTCGCCCTCGCTTCTCAGGAGGCGGGTGCGGATGCTCTAAGCCTCGTTAACACCTTTTTAGGAATGGCGATAGACGTAAACCGGAGAAAACCGATATTTAACAATATATACGCGGGGCTTTCCGGTCCCGCTATAAAGCCCATTGCGCTCAGAATGGTACATTCCGTTTGCAAACGCGTTAATATACCCGTCGTTGGAATTGGCGGGATACAAAGCGCCTCTGATGCCCTTGAGTTTATAATGGCGGGGGCGGTCGCTGTTCAAGTCGGCTCATCTACCTTTCCCGACCCATTTACAATGATCAAAATAATCGACGGGCTAACGGCGTACTGCGTAAATAATAAATTAAACAACATAAGCGAAATTCGCGGAATTATATAGACGGAGGCTTTTTATGACAGAACATGAAGTTTTAGAAATTTTAAAAGAAACCGGCGCGCTTTTAAGCGGGCATTTTTTACTAAGCAGTGGTAGGCATAGCGACAGCTATTGCCAATGCGCCCGACTTTTACGCTTTCCCGATAAGGCAAGCGCCGTGCTTTCCCGCGTCGCTGACGCCGTTCGCGATTTAAGGATCACTAAAATTTGCGGTCCCGCCCTCGGAGCTATGCTCGTTTCGTATGAAATGGGAAGGCTCTTAGGCGTTGAAAGCATATTTACGGAACGAAATAAAGACGGAATAATGGAACTTAGGCGCGGCTTTACGGTTAACGCCGACGATAGGATTCTCCTAGTTGAGGATGCAATAACGACCGGTAAGTCGACAATGGAAACCGCGGAGGTTTTAAAGAGCTTCGGTGGAGAAATCGTCGCCGTCGGCTGCATTGCCGACAGAACTACGAAAGACGCGGTTCTCCCCGCAAAGCTTTACAGCGCGGTTCGCCTTAACTTTATGACCTACGAAGCCGACGCTTGCCCCCTTTGTAAGACGGAGGGAGCACCCGTTAAGCCGGGAAGCAGAAAGTAAATTGTTTTTTTAAAAGGAGCTAAAACCCCGTGAAAAAAATTATCCTTTCGGCGCTGTTCGCCGTAATTCTTTCAGCTTTATTTTCGTCTTGCACTCTTCCCGCCCCGACGGCTACCGAAAAGCCAACTGGGCAAGACGCAACTTTCGCGACTCTCGTCGGCTCTTGGGCTCCGCCCAACGCCTCCGCCGGAACTCTCGTTCTCGAAGAAGGCGGGACTTATCGAATTGTCTTTCTGGACGAAACAGCTGTTCGCGGAAGCTGGTCAGCGGACGGAAATACAGTATCGATTAAAGCGAACGGAATGCCCGCGGAAAACGGAGCTTACGATCCGACCAAAGATACACTGACTTTCCCTTCGGAAAACGGCGATAGGGTTTTTACACGAATCAAAAAATAACGGCTTTATTATTTTATTTCGTTCTTTTTAACGGTTACCAAAATTAACTTATAAATAATATTTAGGCGGGAGGATTTTGTCCCCCCGCCAATTCATAAATTCGGCTTCAATTTATCTTTAAATTATCAGTTCATTATCCCTTAAACGCGGTTATTCTTTTTAATACGTTTTCCTCTAAATTGCTATAGAAAAATAGATGATATACGCTGCCCTCAAATATATCGATTCCCGGAGGGATATTCCTTATTCGTTATCGAACCGTCCACCTTTAAAGTCACGCGCAACCCGTCAAGATATGCTTTCGTTAAATTCCGGGTTTCTTTTATTAAAACGTCGCTATAAGGCATATTAAAATATTCCTCAGCGTCTTTTTCTGATAGCTTATATATGTTCAGCGCGACTTGACGATAGTAGTCGTAAAATATTCGGAATCCTCCGTCGTATATCCCTTTTCCCATATTTAACGCGCCAACGAAAAATTTATTAATATTTTTATCGCCAAGGCGCATATTGTGCTTTTCGTTATATCTCAAATAGACGGTAGTGCATATTATAAAACAGTATGCCTTTTTATATAAGACCTCCGAAAGATAAATCTATAAGTTTTCTTTTTTTATATTCAGAGGTTTCCGTTACTACGCAAGGACTTAGGATAAAAATAAAAAAGTTTGGTCTTTAACATACGTAAAAAAAGGTACACCAATTGAGAGAGCGAAGCCGCTCTCTCAATTTTGGCGTGTAAGATGACAACTTACTTTTATTTTTTTATAAATCTCAGTCGACGTTAAGAGCCAAATCGGCAGAAACATCCATCTTTTCGGCATAAGCTATGACCTCGTCGGTTACGACGGTACCTTCGGGAATAACAACTTTTCCGGTCTTATCAACTATGTCGAGAATAACGGTATGGTTGAGCAAAAACTCTCTTTGTGCAAGCGCATATGCACTAAGTTCAGCCTTTTTTTCTACGACGGGCGCAACAACGGCAACCGGCTCTTCCCTAACGGGCGCAACATCGATAACTGAGATAGGATCGATATAAACTTCGGTCTCCGGCTCGTCAATAATGTCTAAAAATACAACATCATTGCTCAACGTCGCTATAACACTGGCAAGGCACTCTTTACCGTTTGCCAATATTAAAGTATCTATTCCGCCAGCCTTCTCGTCAAACGTAAATTCTTTTACGTTCGGCATAACGTTGCCGATAATCGAGAGCACCTTCGCTCCTAAAAGATCAGAGGCATAAAGTCCTGTCTCCATCTCTGAGAGCAGCTCCGGGCACGAAAACAGCTTTTTAACGTTCTCGGTCGTAGAGGTCATTATATAATCAGAGCCGACACCTTTTATATCCTCTACAGCAAGAGCGCGAAAACCATAGCCATGTTCATTCTTCAGGATGATATAACGCACCCTTTTCGCTTCGGGATCCACCATGAAGTCCACGGCGATACCCTGTGTTTTGCCTTCCTTCATGCCCATTACAGGCAGTCCTAAGACTTGTTTGGTTTGCTTCATTGTAAGTTACCTCCTACAAAATTCGTATAATAAATGCGTGGAAACTACGCAATTATACACCGTTTTTTCTATAAACGCAAACGCCAATTTTTTCAACAAAACGCAAACTTAAGCGCTTTTTTATGGCGTAGGTATAACGTAAGGCGGCGGCGTTACCTCGCCTTCGTTTTCTCCCGAACTACCGGGCGTCTCATACGGCAAATCGGTCGGTCGCGGCGTTGTTTCGGGATTCGGAGTATTGTTCGGCGGACGCTGAGTATTATCGGGTAATTTCGGCGTTCCATGCGCTCCCTCTCCAACTAAATATTCCCCGGAAATCGGCTTATAATAGCTGGACGAAACCATCTCGCTATCTATAAGCTTCCCTTCAAAGTAAAAATCACGATAAACTCTCGTTCGATAGCCCGTCCGCGGCTTTATTACCTCTTTTACGCGACCCGGAGCGAGAGACGACGTATATATGATTTTCGGGCTTTCGGGAGGGTACGATTCGATTATATCCGAATGTACCTTAATCGTTACCCCGTTCCGCAGCGGCGCACCATATATCTCGACATGAAGCGTATTCTCTTTCCCAAGATCGCTTTTTTCAAGCCACGCCGCTATATATACCGGATATTCGCTCTCGTTTTTAAGCTTTAAATCTTTTTTCGTATTCCAGTCCAATGTGCTGTCAAGACCAACCTCGACATAGTCCGAAGGCCAAGAATGCGGAAGCCTTTCAACAATATTAAGATTCGCATATATCGCGGCGTTAAATAGCGTCCCGCTAAGCTGACATATCCCGCCACCAAGGTCATTTTCGAGGCGCTTCCCGTCCATTATCGCGGGAGCGGGCAAAAAGCCCTTTTTCGCGGTTCTTTGACCCACCAAGTCATTTATCGATAAAGTCTCATCCGGCAAAATTACCTGTCCGTTTACATACCGACACATTAGATTTATATTTGTATTTCGGTTAAAGTTAGCCGTCGTTTTCGTTTCAAAGACACCTATCAGAACCGTATTTTTTTTAAGTGCATCAAGGTTATATCTGCTCTCGGTTTCCTCTCCCGTTAGGGTTATTTCGCTATAATCTCCGGCATAAAGCTTATCGGATATTTTTTCACATGAAGTATCTATCGGAAGAACAACGCCGACGATACCCTCCGTATATTTGAAGGTTCTCTCCTTAGAATCGAACTCTGCCTTAGCGGCTATCGGAGGACAATCGCCTTCAGCGGCTATCTTTTTAAGCTGAGTCCGCAAAACCGCCTTATCTATAATAAGACTTGATTTCAGCCCTTCCGCATTCTTAACCGCATTAAATGCCTCCGAAAATGACTGTTCATTTTTTCCTAAAAAGAAAGCCGATTCGAGAATCGACTCGATATTACTCGTTACCCCTAGCTCAAGAGCCGAATAAACATAGCTCTTTCCCGCATAATTTATCGTCAGCGAAAGTTTTTCGATTTCATCGGTGCGCTTAAGTTTTAAAACCGAAACGGCCTCTTTCAGCGTTTTACCGCCAATATCAACATCGTCCACTACTACACCATCAGCAAAAGTCCGGGTATCGACCAAACTGAACGCAATGCTATAAACGCAAACAAAAGCCATAGCGACAATTGCAAGTGCTATAATAACCGCATTAATCGTAAATAAGCGGAGCTTTTTTGGTTTTGCACCGCTTTTCTCCATTACAACCTCACTTAATCAACAACAAAACCGAGCTACACATATAAAAGCCGCAAACGAAAGTTCTCAGCGCTAAAAACGCTTATAATAAAACATCTCCCATCGGTCAAAAACTATAAAAAATATAGAATTTAACCTCCGGGACATGTAATTATATTATCAAACGACGGGAGACATCGCGCGGATTTTCATCCTTAGATTCGCTAGGATTTGCTTCTCAGCAGGAGTAAATTCATATTCCTTCGCGCGAAGCTTCCCTAAAAGCTCATTCATCTGTTTATCCGCCGTTTCCCGGTTTCCGGATTCTATCTGAGACGAAAGAAGTAAAAGTTCTCCCCTTCGTTTTTCAGACTGAGCTACGGATCGCAAAATATAAGTCCTATACATTTGCTCCGCAAGAGTATACTGTTTCGCCGCCTTATACATATTCGCCTTTTCAAGCATACGAAGCAAAGTCGCCTCGGCTACGGACTGTGTCGGCTTTACCAAAGGACGCATAGGAATCGGCGCGATGCCGATAGGCGCGGATTTAATCGGAGCGCTCGGCGTTTCCTTCCTTACAACAGTATCGCGCGCTTTAAGAAGCGCATCTTCCTTATCCCAAAACGAATGAGAAGCCGCCTGCTCCTCTGCAAGGGTTCGTTTTTCGGGTTGCTTTCCAAAAATCCCGGAGGGGGAAGGTCTTCCCTCCGCACTTATAAGGATGGTTCCCGGAGTCGAGCCGGCCTTAAGCGCCGGACTTTTTGATGTTTTTTTCTTAAAGTACATGTTTACTCCTATCAATGTGACGGCAAGAATTATCGCAATGAGTACCGCGGAGCAAATAAGCGTCACCGTTAAAAGACTGCTGTATGATTCAAAGCTGTGTGTATTTTCGTATAAAACCAAAAACGCCGAACAAGAAAGCACCGCTACGAGCGCGATAACGACGCAAGCAAGAAGCGATTTTCTATTGACAATAATGGCAACCATAGCCGCAACAACAGCTATTAAAACCAACATAAACTCCAACACTCATTACCACCACCTTTAACATCAGATTAACGTAGTTATAAGTTATCAAAAACTACGCAAAATGTCAAATTAAATTTAACAAAGCCCCGCCGTAATTCAATAATAATAAAACTCGCGCAAACTCCCGCGGTACATAAGATTCGGCGCTCCGTCAATTTAAAAAACAATCGGCGCTCCGAATCTTTAATTTCGGCATTTTTAAAAAATATGCCGAAAAATCAATCTTCCTCGTCTTCTTCCTTCTTAGACTGCTCTATTATCTTCTGCGCAACGTTAGACGGAACATCGTCATAGCGAATCAGTTCCATAGTAAACCAACCGCGCGCTTGCGTCATGCTTAAGAGATCGGTTGCATATTTAAACATTTCGGCGAGAGGAGCTTCGGCAACTACGACCTGACCGCCCTCCGGATCCGGGTTCATTCCGATAACGCGACCGCGCCGTCTATTCATATCTCCTATAACGTCGCCCATATATTCATCGGGAACATGAACCTCAATAGAATATATCGGTTCGGTCAAAACGGGAGAAGCCTTTACGCAAGCCGCCTTATAAGCGAGACGCGCCGCCGATTTAAACGCAACTTCCTTTGAATCAACGGGGTGATATTTTCCGTCGTATAAAGTAGCCTTAATTCCCCGCATCGGATATCCGGCTAAAACACCCTTAACCATAGCCTCGCGAAGCCCCTTTTCAACCGCCGGAATAAATTCTCTCGGAACAACGCCGCCGACTATTGCGTTGACAAATTCAAAATCGCCTTCGGGAAGCGGCTCAAAGCGAATTTGAACCACACCAAACTGACCCGCGCCGCCCGTTTGTTTCTTATGTTTTCCTTCAGCCTCAGCCATAGAGCGAATCGTCTCGCGGTACGGAATACGCGGATCCGTTATTTGCGCTTCTACCTTGAATTTATTTTTAAGCTTTGCGCAAATGACCATTAGGTGCATCTCACCCAGACCCTGAATAAGAACATCGCCGGTTTCGGAGTTTTTCTCGAGTCCCATCGTCGGATCTTCTTCCATAAGCCTATTTAATCCTGCAAAAACCTTATCTTCCTCGCCTTGTTTCTTCGCCGAAACGGCGAGAGAAATACAGGGCTTAGGAAACGCTATGTTTTCAAGCACGACCGGAGCAGAGGCATCGCAAAGCGTATTCCCCGTATTCGTAAACTGGAGCTTTGCCATAGCGCCTATATCGCCCGCTATTAATTTATCCGTATTTATAAGGTTCTTTCCGCGCATTATATAAACGGCACCAACTTTTTCGCTCTTTTCAGCATTACTGTTATAAGGCGCGATATCGGCAGAAAGAACGCCCGAATATACTTTTATAATCGAAATCTTCCCTACGAAGGGGTCGGCAACCGTCTTCACGACCTGAGCCGCCAGCTTACCGTCAAATTTAAGCGCAACAGCCTCTCCGTTCTTTGCATTCACCGCTTTGGGAATTTTCGCCCGCGTTGCGTTTGGCATATATTTAATAAGGTTATTCATCAATGTATAAATGCCTATATTTGGCGCGGCGGCGGAGGCAAATATTGGAGTTATATCGCCCTCTAAAATTCCCGCCTTAAGCCCCGACTCAATTTCTTCCGTCGAAAGCTCCTCGCCATCAAGATATTTCATCATCATTTCTTCGTCGCTCTCCGCCGAAGCCTCAAGCAACGAAGCGCGGTATTCCTCCGCCTTCGAGATAAGATCGGCGGGGACGGGCATATCTTTTTCGCCCTTACCGTCGAAACGCTTCGCCGTCATCGAGATAAGATCAATATATCCGACAAAAGCGCCCTTTTCCATTATCGGAAGCTGAACCGGAACCGCCGATACGCCAAATTTTTCGATTACAGCATCGGCAACCTTTATAAAGTTCGCGTTTTCCCTATCCATTTGGTTTACGACGATTATACGCGGCTTATTCATCTTTTTGCACATAGTCATCGATTTTTCCGTACCGACAACGGGTCCGGAAACAGAACCGACAACGATTACAGCGGAATCCGCAAGAGTCATAGCCTCGACAACTTCACCATAAAAGTCGAAGAAGCCCGGAGCATCTATAATATTGATCTTCTTATCTTTCCATTCGTAGGGAGCAATCGCCGCGCCAATCGAAATTGTACGTTTTATTTCCTCGGGGTCATAATCCGTTACGGTTGATCCGTCCTCAACACGACCCATGCGATCTAAAAGTCCCGCATTAAAGAGCATCGCTTCCGTCAGAGTTGTTTTCCCCTCGCCACCGTGTCCAAAAACACCGATGTTTAGAATATTTTCTCTTGAATAATCCTTCATATAGCTTCTCCTATTAAAGATTTTGTACCGACTCTCAGGCGGAACAATAATAATTCTTATCTGCGCGAACAACGAGTGTATGGCGCACACCATTTAATATTGTAACAGAACCTCCCCTCATTGTAAAGAGAAATATCATAAATAAATACGCAATTCCCGGATGTTTTGGCGGTTAATTGGGGAGATAGGGAGAATGCAGCGCAAAACGAATTTCGGCGCGGGCTGCTTTTCTTTTTTTTCCATTAGTAAAAGTTCAGGGCTATCTATAAATTAAACGAAAAAATTTACCTAAAATCAGCTTCGAATTCAACAATTTAACCTTATTTTGGAATTTATTTTGGAATTTGATTCTATAATTGTTTATAGGTATATAAAAGTTCATTAGTTATTGCCAAAATAGTTTTTGTAATGTATAATATTAGTCGGTAATTGTCGGATTTTAGATGACCTCATGTGTATTTTTTACAGTTCGATACAAAGAAAAAATATTGTCTTGTGCTTTTTAGCACAGCGAAAGGAAGGTTCTGCGAATGAAAAAAATAAACGCCTTAGTCTCCGTTGCGTTATGTTTTACGGCAATATTGCATGCCGTAAGTTTTAGCGGCTGTATAATGGGAATTATTCCATATTTTCCATTTCTTAACATAATGGGGCGGATCACCTTAACTTTACTTGTTATTCACATTATAATCTCTCTCTGTGTTTTCTTTTTTTCCAATGACTCCGGCGTTGTCGGTCACTACGGTTTTCTAAATAAAAGTACGATTATTCAGCGTATTAGTGCCATAGCTATGATGATTCTTGTGCATGTTCATTTAATCGGCGGTTTTTTTGGGAAAGACGGTGCACCGGATCAGCCTTTAAAGACAATTCTTTGTATTTTTGAGATTTTGTTTTTGGCGTCTATATGTCTCCACATATCATTATCCGTACCCAAAGCGCTTATTACTTTGGGACTTACTCAAAAAGAAAAAACAATAAACGCATCTAAAAAAATCTCTTATGTATTTATAGCTTTGGTTTTCCTCTTCTGCTTAATCGGAACGGCCGTCTATGTGCTGTAAAAGGGTGTTTATATGAAAAAAATTATTATAATCGGGAGTGGGCTTGCGGGAATGTCCGCGGCGGTTACCGCCGTGGAAAACGGCGCTAAAGTAATTTTAGTTTCGCCCTTTCAAAGCGAACGTTCGCAATCCATTATGGCCGCCGGAGGGATGAACGCATCTTTGGATACCGCCGAAAACGGTGATTCGCCCGAAGCTCATGCGGCGGATACAATTCGCGCCGGAATGAACCTCGCAAATATCGATGTCGTTACCGGTCTTTGCCGTGCAGCTTCCGGAATTACGCGTCAGCTCGAGAAACTCGGGGTGGTATTTACAAGAACGGCCGACGGCGAACTCGCTCAACGCGAACTTGCGGGTCAATCAAGCCCGCGCACCGTTTTCGCCGGAGCATGTACCGGGAAACAGTTCCTTACGGCCCTTACGCGGCATTGCCGAATTTTAGAAAGCCTTGGGAATATAGAAAGAAGAATAGGAACTTATTTTGTTAAGCTCCTTAAATGCGAAGATAAATGCGCCGGTGCAATACTTTTTAACGAAGTAATGCAAAAAATCTACTACGAAACTGCCGATGCTGTAATCCTCGCTACCGGAGGACAAAATATGCTCTTCGGAAAAACAACCGGTTCCGAACTCTGCGACGGCTGTGCGGCGGCGGCTGTATTTATGCAGGGGGTACGCCTTAAAAATCTGGAGATGATTCAGTTTCATCCGACAACTATTTCAACTCCTCAGAAACATATGCTGATTACGGAAGCATCGCGCGGAGAGGGAGGTCGCCTCTTTTATATCGGGGACGACGGTAAACGCGTCTATTTCATGGAGGATAAATTCGGAGAAAAGGGAAATCTAAAGCCGCGTGACGTTGTTTCGCGGGAAATTTTTAAGACGGGACGGCAGGTTTACCTCGACATTACTTTCCTCGGGAAAGAACGAATTTTAAGCCGCTTGCGTGAAGTATACGACGTATGCGCGGATTATATTGGTTTGGATGTCACAAAAGAGCCTATTCCGGTTACGCCTTGCGTCCATTACTTTATGGGCGGAATTTCCGTATCGGAACATCACGAAACTTCCGTTAAAAACTTATTCGCCGCGGGAGAGTGCGCGGCGATTTACCATGGTGCAAACCGACTCGGCGGGAATTCTCTCCTTAGCACAATCTATGGCGGAAAAATCGCCGCTCAATATGCCGTTTCCTGCAACATGCCCGACGTTACGGATGCTCAAAAACAAGTAGAAGACTGCGAAAAAGATTTTTTCATCAAATCTTCGAAAAGGAGTCGCTTCCCATGTATTTATATTCTAAATTCCGTTGCCGAAACAATGAATGAAGGAATGCAGATTATCCGTTCCGCCGATAAGCTTAAAGAAGCCATTGTAGATATGGAATTTTATTCTGATAAAGAAACCTACATGATATTTGATAAAAGCGTCGACATATACCATGCTTATGCGCTGAAAAACGTTATTATAATGGCAAGGGCAATTCTTAAATCTGCTCTTGAACGCAAGGAAAGCCGCGGTGCGCATACCCGCGCGGATTATCCGATGACGGATTCGGAAGCAAAAGCGAGCTACGCTACCTACGATGAGAATAAAATTACAATTACCTTTGAAAAGGATAGGGGACAGGCATGAAAGTTGAAATATTGCGTTGTAAAATCGGCGGAACGCCATACAGACAAACTTTTTTATATAACGGTGAAATGCATAGAAGCGTTGCCTATCTTTTGGATACGCTTAATTTTTCCGATGACTTAAACGATATAGACGGAAACCCCTGCGGAAGAATCGCGTGGGAATGTTCATGCAGACAAAAACTTTGCGGTGCTTGCGCAATGGTTATCTGCAA
Organism: Clostridia bacterium; assembly: GCA_036654235.1. GTDB lineage: Bacteria > Bacillota > Clostridia > Christensenellales > CAG-138 > JAVVSK01. The sequence continues at coordinate 26,670 of JAVVSK010000016.1, forward strand.
TATACCGGCTCTCGCTTGCAGTACTTTTTTGGATGAAATTAAACTAAAAAACGACACTCTCGTATTAGAGCCTTTAAGTAAATTTCCGGTCATAGAAGATTTACGGGTGGAGCGTTCGCTTATCTTTGAAACAATGAAAGAGGCGGAGGTATGGCTGGAGCATGATGCCGAAAAAATCCCCGCTAAACATTTCGAAGATTGTTACTTGGCGGCAAAATGTCTTAAATGCGGGCTTTGCCTTGAAGTTTGCCCAAATTATTGCGGCGGTAAATTCGCGGGCGCGGCTTTTGTTACCGAAAGCTATTTAACCCTTTGTCAAGGCGGCGAACTTCAAAAAAACGCTAAAAAATTTTTCCTTTCCGGATGTTCAAAATCGGGAGCATGTGAACAAATATGCCCCGTTGGCATGAATACGCTTAGTATGCTTGCCCAGATGTACCGCGGAAAATATCGCTGATTCCAGGGCTTTTTTATGCACTCGCTTTTTTATTGCGTTTTTCCCCGCGGAGCTTCGCATGCTTGATTTTATTTTACAATAGTTGCGCTCTTCCTATCGTCCGCAACCTTTCCCTTAAAAAACAATCATATTTTGCCCTATAAGTTTCCCCTCTCCGAACATATTTTTCGAAGAGGGGATGCTTTTTTTTTTAGATATTCAGTTATGCAAGTATAAGATGTTTACGAAAGCGGCAAATCAATGCTGATGTTTAATAAGCCCGAATGCCTTTGAAAATTCCATTACGATGAGAGGAACGAAGGAAAGTCCAAGACCGATAAGGTAAAGCTCTCCGGGAAGCGCCATTAGCTTAAAGGCAGCTGCAATAGGCGGAACAAACATTACGAGAGCAACGAGCGAGGCGGAAATAAAAGTCGCTATATTAAGCGCACGGTTTTTAAATACACCGATCTTAAACAAAGAGCGTTCGGAGCGCATATTAAACGACTGAACGAGCTGAGAAAGGGCAAGAACCATGAACGCCAAAGTTTGACCACCCATTAAGGTCCCGGTTACATTTTCGCCTATCTTAAACCCGATTAACGTTAAAATTCCGAACATAAAACCTTGTAAAACAACGCGAAGACCAAGACCATGAGCAAAGATACCCTCTTTTTTCGGCTTCGGCATTTTATCCATAACGTCCGCTTCAACGGCTTCCATTCCGAGCGCGATAGCGGGAAGGCTATCGGTTACGAGATTTATCCATAATAATTGCATCGAAACGAGGGGTGTTGTACCCCAAAGGATCATTGCGGAAAACACGGTTATAACCTCGCCTATATTCGTTCCGAGGAGGAATCCTACGACCTTTTTAATATTTGCGTATATACCGCGACCTTCGCGGACGGCTTCGACGATAGTTGCAAAATTATCGTCCGTAAGCGTCATATCCGCGGCGCCCTTAGCAACGTCCGTTCCCGTTATACCCATTGCGCAACCGATATCGGCGGCTTTAAGGGCGGGAGCATCGTTTACTCCGTCGCCGGTCATCGAGACGATTTGATCTTTTCTTTGCCACGATTTAACTATTCGGATTTTATTCTCGGGAGAAACGCGTGCATAGACCGATATATGTTCAACCTGCTCATCGAGAGAGGAATCGGTCATTTCGTCGAGTTCTGCGCCCGTTATAGCGCGGTCGCCTTCCTCTAAAATTCCAAGCTCACGCGCTATCGCGGAAGCGGTAACAACATGATCCCCCGTAATCATAACGGGCTTTATACCCGCTTTACGGCATGTCGCGACGGCAGCTTTCGCTTCGGGACGCGGCGGATCAATCATTCCTACAAGACCCATGAAAGTTAAGGTGTTTTCAAGGTCGGAAGGAAGCGGATTTTCGGGAACATCCGTAATTTCGCGATACCCGACGGCGAGAACGCGCAATGCGTCCCTACCCATCTCGTCGACAGCGGTCTTTGCGGCTTCAATATCTCCGGCGATACAAAGGGGAGCCATCATATCAAAGGCACCCTTTACGATAACGATATTTTTACCGTCGATAACGTTTATTGTTGACATTAATTTCCTATCGGAATCGAAGGGAATTTCGTATATGCGCGGATAGCGCTTAGCGAGGTCGTCCTTAGGCATCCCGTTTTTATGTGCAGCGAGGACGATAGCCGTTTCGGTCGGATCTCCTATATGCTGTTCTTCAGCCTTATGAAAAACGACGGAGCCGTCACAACAAAGAGAGCCATAGGCAAGTAGCTTTTTAGTCGCTTCTGAATTTTGAGTGTTTATATCTTCGATTGCGTTCGTCCCGTCAACATAAGCCTTAACTAAAGTCATTCGGTTTTGCGTAAGAGTCCCGGTTTTATCGGAGCAGATAACGGAAGCACTCCCGAGAGTTTCGACGGCGGGAAGGCGGCGGATAAGTGCGTTTCGCTTTACCATCCGCTGTACGCCGATAGACAGAACAATAGTTACGATAGCGGGAAGTCCCTCGGGAATCGCGGAGACAGCTAAAGAAACCGAGGTCATAAATATTTCCATAACCGCTTTCCCGGTTGAAACGCCTACGATAAAGATAATCGCACAAGCGCCGAGAGCCAACATTCCAAGATATTTCCCAAGTTGAGCCAGCTTTTTTTGAAGCGGAGTTTGCGTTTCGCTTTCGCCCTCAATAAGATTAGCTATTTTTCCCATCTCGGTATCCATCGCGGTCGTCGTAACGATAGCCTTAGCCGTTCCGTAGGTAATACTGCATCCGGAGAAAAGCATATTATGGCGATCGCCGAGAGCCGTCTTCCCTTCGTAGACGGCGTTCGCGTCTTTTTCAGAGGGGACGGATTCGCCGGTGAGAGCCGATTCTTCGCTCTTTAGGCTCGCGCTTTGGATTAAGCGCGCGTCCGCGGGAATAAAATCGCCCGCTTCGAGGCGTATTATGTCGCCCGGAACAAGTTCGGAAGCGTCGACGATATCCTCTTTACCTCCCCGAATTACGCGCGCATGAAGTGCGGACATGTTTTTAAGAGCGTCGAGCGCTTTTTCCGCCTTACTCTCCTGAAGCATACCCATAATGGCGTTTAAAATGACTATGAGCAATATGAGTGCCGGTTCAAAAAATTCCTGTGGATTCCCATCGACACAGGCGACAATAAAGGAAACGATTGCAGCGGCAATCAAAATTAAAATCATTACGTCTTTAAATTGATCTAAAAAGCGCTGCATATTAGTTTTTTTCTTTTTTTCTCTCAGCTTATTTACGCCGTATTTTGAAAGCCTTTCGGCGGCCTGTTCGGCGGTAAGACCATTTTTGGTATCTGAGGACAGCTCCTTTACTACATCCTCTCTTATCCCATGATAGAACGTCAAAATATTTTCCCCCTTCGTTTAATATAGTGCGATTATTATAATAAGCTCATAAAAAGAAGCGCTTATTATAAGGTGAACAACTAAAAGACCCGAATTTCGTCGAATAAATGCTCTTTCGTCTTCTTTTTTACGCTTAACTGTAATTGTCCCAAAATAATTCCAAATTGTCAAGCGTATTGTCAAAAACGCTGATGAGGTTAAACTATTTACGGATTCAATTTTTACTATGTACAGTCTAAGTTTTTAGCATTTTATAGTCTATAAATTAAGCAGAGAAGGCGCGGAGATCTTTCTCCCGCGCTATTAGCTCAAAATTGATTTTATTTTCCTCTGTTATTATTTTTTTTCGTTCGATTCGTACTTTCGCTTTATAGCTTCTAAGTATAGACTTCATAATGGAAATCTAAGAAAATGCTATTATTAGCTGTCTGCCTTTTACCGACCCTCCGACTCCCTCGTAGCGTATTTTTATTTTTTTATAGCTCTTTTTCCGCATCTTAAAACAATTTATTTGCTTTAGTTCTGCAAAAAAAAAGAGTTTATAATATTGACTTTTTCTAATAAAGGCATAATAAAAAAAATCCGCAATTAAAATAACAAGTCTTCTGGCCCGTCACCGCTTTATTTTTGTTGAACAAAGGTAAAATTATCCTTCACTCGTCACCCTTTATTTTCCCCTGTTTGCAAACGCCATAACTATTGTTATAATATTCACGAATCTACGACGTGAAATCGACAAAGGAGAGTGTAATTATGACTGAATTAAATTCAGTATTGGAAACCATAGCCTTGCGCAGCAGTATAAGAGCATATAAAGACGATAAACTTACGGAGAAACAGATAATTGAGCTAAAGCGCTCCGCACTTGAGGCGCCGACAGCTATGAATAAGCAGCTTGAGAAGCATATTTTTATAACAAACAAGGATCTACTTAACAAAATAGAATCCATTGCCGTTGAAGAGTTGATAAAAAACGGCGGAGAGGATATGAAATCGCGACTCATCGCGCGAAATAACAGTGTTCTATATAATGCACCTTTGCTCGTCCTTACTTTTTGCGAACGCGGGCTTAGGTTTGCGGATGTAAATTCGGGGATAGCCGTTATGAGCATGGCTCTTGCCGCAAAGTCAATGGGGCTGGATTCCGTTATAATCGGCATGATCGACTGTGTTTTCTCCTGCGCAAAGGGGCTTTCGATAATGCAGGAGCTTTCGATTCCGGATACATATAGGTTCGCAATATCGATAGCGATAGGAAACGCAAATACGGAAAAAGCGCCCCATGAATATAACTTGAAAGGCGCGCGTGAATTTAAATAATGAATTTTGATGCAGCTATAGTTCCGTGTCTCGAATATACCCCCGACGCAATAGACGCGGCGATGGACTCGGTTATTGAAAAAATAGGCGGCCTTGATTTTATAAAGCCCGGGATGAAGATTGCTATAAAAGCGAACCTTGTTATGCTAAAAAAACCGGACTCGGCGGCTACGACGCATCCCTCCCTTTTAATAGCCTTAACAAAGCGAATAATTGCACGGGGCGCTTCGGTTGTCGTTGGGGATAGCCCGGGCGGTCCTTTTACCTACCCTTGGATAAAATCCATATACCTTGCTACGGGTATGGGCGATGTTGAAAAAGCGGGCGCTTCGCTAAATAAAAACATGGGGGTTGAAATAGCCAATGCGCATGGGGAGCGTCTTTCCGACTTTTCATATACGGCTTATTTAGCTGAGGCAGACTTTATAATAAATTTCGCGAAGCTAAAGACACATGGTATGATGGCGATGACCGGTGCGGTAAAAAATATGTTCGGGACTATTCCGGGGACGCAAAAGCCGGAGTATCACTATAATTTTTCTAAAAGCGACGACTTTGCGAACGTTATAATAGATATATACGAATATTTTAAGCCGGTTATTTCGTTCGTCGATGCCGTAATAGGCATGGAGGGAAACGGACCGACCGCGGGAACGCCGCGGCATATAGGAGCGCTCATAGCCTCGAAAAGCGCATTTTCGGCGGATCTTATCGGCGCCTCGATTATCGGTCTCGACAGTGCGCGCGTTCCGATTCTTAGGGAAGGGATAAGGCGGGGAATATGCGCGGAATCATTAGACAGGCTTAACATTTTTGGAGATCCGGAAACGTTTAAAATTAACGACTATAAACTCATGGATGCTGTCGACGATTTAGGCTTTAAAACGGTATTTGAATTTTCGGATAGATTTTTAGCGGAAAATCTAAGGTCACGTCCGGTGGTAAATCCGAAAATTTGCGTCGGATGCGCCGTTTGTTTTAACACCTGCCCCGCACATGCGATTACAATGATATCGAAATGCCCGTCCTTTGATTATGGAAAATGCATCCGCTGCTGTTGTTGTCAAGAATTTTGTAAGGTAGGAGCGATAACGGTTAAAAGACCGCTTATAGCGCGGATTCTTACGCGGGGCCGAACGCCTTAAATAACTTCTTATCCGTTTTTTTAGTTTTTTCTTCCCGTTTAACAACCGCCTACCTTAAATAAAAAAAAATAGGAGAATAATGATTATATGTCAAAGAAAATGAGCGTAATGAAAATAAAAAAAACCTCGACACCGAAACATAATGAGGAACGCTTAACGATAGACGTACAGACGCATTGCGGTTGTTTTCGCGGTCTTATTATTGGCAATACATGCGTTTTTCGCGGGATTCCTTATGCCGTTGATTATACCGGTCCGTTTCGGTTTTGCGCGGCAAAGCCCGCCCCGCCCTTTAACGGCGTAATGGAAGCATATGATTTTTCTCTGCCGCTGTATCAGATTCCAAAGAACATAGGCGGAATACCCGAAGGTTCGGTAATGTCAGAAAATTCGCTTTCCATAAACGTCTTTTCGCCTAAAAAGAACCTTGGCGCGGAAAAACTTCCCGTTATGTTTTTCATATATGGAGGTGCGTTTTCGACGGGCGACAGCGGGATGGATATATACAACGGAGAGTTTTTGAGTGCGCATGAAAACGTCATAGTCGTAACTTTTAACTACCGCATAAACGCATTTGGATTTTTAGATTTTTCATCTTTGGACGGGAAATTCGATTCTAACCCGGGAATGAAGGATCAGGTTATGGCTCTAAAATGGACATATGAAAATATCGCGGCGTTCGGCGGAGATCCTGAAAACATAACGATATTTGGACAATCGGCGGGGGGAAACTCTGTTACGACGCTTTTAGCCGTACCGTCCGCAAGAAAATATATAAATAAAGCGATAGCACTTAGTTCATATCCGTTCGCCGTAAACACCCTTAAAGAATCGCGAGAATATGCGCTCGGTTTTTTGGAGATCCTCGGCTTAGGAGAAGGCGATATCGATAAGCTTTGCACGATGGAGCCGAATAAGTTATCGGAGGCCGCTAAGGTTTTAGAGACGAGAACCTGGGCAAAGTGCGAAAATAAATTTGCACATGCTCCGGTTATAGACGGAACTTTTTTACCCGAATCGCCCCTATATTCGGCTATGCATCCGTTAGACAAAAAAGTGATACCCCTGATTCTCGGTACGGTGCGGGACGAAGCTACGATATACGCAAATATGCCAACTCCTATTTTAGCATCAACCAAAACAACGATTGAGGCGCTGTTTTTAAATTATGGACTTGAAACTCCGGACGCTGTATTGGAAGCATATGAAAACCACTCAAAAAAACTTAGATATGCGCATATAGGCGGCGACGCGCTTTTTCGCCTTCCCTGCATTCTCTATGCTGATGCATACAGCATAAACAATCCAACTTGGTTCTATAGATTTGAATATTATTCAACCATGCTTGCCATGCTTAAATTTTACTGTATGCATGGAGCGGACGTTGCGTTTGCGTTCGATCATTTAGATTGTTCAATCGGCAAGGTTGCGCTTTTACTTACTCCTTTTAAGGGAAAGGTGAACGATCTTGCGCATAGGTTTAGCTCATGGATTGCCGAATTTTCGCGAACGGGTGATGCCGGTTTTGAAAATTATTCTAAGAATAATCGAAACACGAAAATATGGAATAAAGTCGATTCTTTCGAGACAGATGCATTTTCGCGCGAACTCGCCGTTTGGCGGAAGACGGGCTATTTTTCGTATATAAACACTAATAAAGATTGATAAGAAACGATGAAGACGGATTTTTACGTGTTGCGCCGCGTTATTTCCCTACGCAAAAACGAGAAAATATTCTGTCCAACATTTGTGTATCGCATTCGCGCCCGGTGATTTCCGCCAGCGCTATTAGGGCGCTCCTTATATCGGTCGCTATCATCTCGTCGTCCCGCGCCGAAATCGCGTCGGTAAGCGCCGTGCGCGCGCGAACAAGAGCCTCGGTATGTCTTGCGTTTACGGTAATTTCGGGATCGGTTTCGAAACCTAAGCGGTTTACCGTCATGCTCTTTAACGATTCAAGCCCGATACCCGTTTTAGAGCTTACTACCGCAATTTCGGAATCCGCTACGCCGTCTCGTGAAAAAGTCTCCCGATTTATTAAATCACTCTTAGTAAAAACAATTATTCGGTTTTTAAGCGCCGTATCCCGTAAAAGTTCCGTATCGATAGGATTTTCTTTTTCGGTAGCATCGATAGTAATTAGAAGAAGATCCGCGGAGGCTATTAGCGCACGGCTGCGTTCGACCCCTATACGCTCCGGCGCATCTAACCCGCTTTCGCTTCTAAGCCCCGCCGTATCGAAAAGACGAATTAAAAGTCCGCTGAAATTTACACATTCCTCTATAACGTCCCGCGTCGTTCCCGCGATATCGGTAACGATAGCGCGTTCCCGCCCTAAAAGAGCGTTTAAAAGCGAAGACTTTCCCGCGTTCGCCCTTCCGGCTATTACGACGGTAGCCCCCTCGCGGAGCACCTTTCCGCCCAACCCCGCGCTTATTAACTTATCCGCTTCGGCGGCAACAGAAATAATTTCCGAAGAAACGTCGCTCTCGTCTTCAAAGCTAAACTCCTCCGGAAAATCAATACCGGCGTTAAGCTCAGATAAAACATCTAAAAGTCGGTTTTCAAGTTCGCTTATCTTATTGAATAAAGCCCCGCGAAGCTGTAAAAGCGCCGAACGTAAAGATCGCTCCGACTTCGCGTTTATTAGATCCATAACGGCTTCCGCCCGCGTCATATCCATCTTTCCGTTTAAAAATGCGCGCCGCGTAAATTCGCCGGGAGCGGCGGAGGCTATTCCGAGGCGCGTTAAAAGCGCCGAAACTAAATTAAAAACCGCAGCACTGCCATGAATATAAAGCTCCGCCATGTCCTCGCCCGTATATGAGCGCGGCGCCTTAAAATAAACGGCCATGCAGTCGTCAAGGGGCGTTTCGCCGTCCAAAAGAACGCCATGCGCCATTAATCTATCCTCGAGATGCCCCGAAAAGATAGTTGAAAGTATAGGAAAAACGCCGTCACCCGTTATTCGGACGACGGCAATAGCCCCGCCTATCGGGGTAGCTAATGCAAATACAGCGCGCTCCATATTTTAACTTCCCAGATTCGGAGCTTTACTCGGAAGGAGTATTGATAGATCCGCTATTTTCATAATGTCCTTTTCGCGCGAGGTAACGTCCATCCACATAACATGATTCGCGCTCACTCCAAGAAATTGTGTAAGTTGAAGCTCCGTCGTTATTCGAAACGTTTCGTTTACGCTAAAAACGTAGACATATATAGCCTGATCCATCCCATACGCAACAAAGTCATCGCCCATACCAAATTCAACCGCGCCCTTCGCTATCACCCTTGGCAACTTATCGTCGCCCATAACGTAAATACTGGAATTTATGCCATGACTATTATCGAGCCATGCATAATACCGACCATTATACTGTGGATCATGTATATATGTATTTGTTTTTATATTATCGCCTTCGGCGCTATTAATATCATGAATATGCAACATGCTCGATACAACGTCCGCCGTCGCAATATCGGTGTCTTCGCCCGCCCAAATTATTCGGTTATTATATATAAACGGATAACTCATTCCGTAATACGAGTTCGAAAACATTTGTAGTGTCGTAGATTCCATTGTTGAGAGATCACAGACGAAAAGCTTATCCATGCTCGAACCGGTGCGCTCGATCCAAACGAGATAGTTCCCACTTAAAAACAGCTTAGGCTGACCGACATGAACCGTTTTTATCGAAACCGCACCCCCGGCACTTCCCCGCGCATAGACCATTATTTCGCCGCCGCCATTCATTTCGGCATCAAGATAACAAATATATTTATCATTAAACACGGGGTACATAAAATGCGCATGTTTAAGAGGGATAGACTGTTTAATTGCTTCGCGGGTCACGGGGTCGTATAAAAACAGCGAAGTCATTTTAACGTTTCCGGCTACATTTTCGCCGGCGGTCAACATAAGTTTATCTCCGTAAAAGCAGGGATCGCCGAACCAATGAAATTCCGCGCCCGGAATAACGACTTCCTGTTGAAGTTTATTTAGATCAATAACGGCCAAAGGATTCGGAGTTGGCGTCGGAACGGGCGTCGGAACGGGCGTCGGCTTCGCTACGAAGGGCGGATAAAACTCAACGCCTAACTTTCCCAATCCCCAAGGGAGAAGGAGATAAATTATCGAGGCGACAAAGGCTAAAATCAGCAAGATGCAGCTCGAGAGCTTTAAAATAGGGATCAGATTACTGTCTCCTATTGTTTTTTTTCGGCGACCCGATTTGTATTTATTTTTATACCGTCGTTTCATGCAAAAATACCTCTACGGTATTATAACGATTTGCCTTGCTTTTGGCAATTGAAAAAAACGCAATCGTGAAAGATATTGGCATCGTCAAGTCACCATATCTTTTTACTAAAATATTGACGGATCACTTTAAAATAATTTCCAAACGGTAAAGACCCTATCCTGTATTCGTTTTGGTAATTTCAAAATATCACCGTGCATATATAATCCTTCGTTCTCTTTGGCTCATACGCTAATAAGCATATTCTATATCATGTCTGGCAATATTAAAAAACTATTTTGTTCATTAAGCTCAGACGCTCTTATGTACTTATTGGGTTTCCTCCGCACCGTGCAAAGAAATGCACCGTCATATCTCTCATAAAATAAGATGTTGTCGGTTATTAAATATAGCTTATTTACTCCTTTGTTTTTCATAATCATCACATACAAAATTCAGTGCTTTCCCTATAATACCCCGACATCCGTACTTTTCCTCCGCATATTGTATCCTTTGGCTAATATTCCTTGTTATCTTACATTATATACATTATATTTAAACGCATTCTATTGTAATACCTCGCTACTTGCAGTAATATAGCATTAAAGATTTAGTATCACAAATTAAATGAGGTACGAAATGTATACCGATGACAATCATCAGCTCACCACCGAGATCATAGTTCTTGAACCACCGCAAACATCACTCGCAGGAGACAACAACTTTGGATGTGCTTTTTGCAATCCGATAATTGAGATCAAATAGTTCTTTCACAAATGCGTAATGGAGCAAAATATAGCAACTTGTTATTCTAATAGAACATCTACAGAAATACTTTTGAAGAGTAAAACAAAGTATAGAAGCGGAATAAGAAAGTGCAGACAAGAAAAAGGGGGGTAGAATTGCTGATAAAACAGTTATTCAAAGTGCGACAATGCGATTTAAATGCAGAAGATAAATAAAACTATTACTATGGCGTTTCCTCGAAGAAGTTGATATCCTATAATATAATCTTAATGATCATCGCATTTATGGTTTTCTTCTTGTTCAACTTATTTTCCCGGATGAGGATACTCATTTCCATAGTATTGGTCTGATAATTATATTTACCATGAGCTTCTATTCCCTTGGGTATCTGCCCAAATTTCGCGTTGCCAACTAAGCTCACTAATAGGATTATTTATTTTATAGGAGAAAATTGAAAATGAAAGCAAAACAGTTTTTTTGGGTTCTGTAAGACAATTGATTGGCTTGTGTATAGCCGCTCTTGTTGTTTCAATTTCTGAAGTATTACTTGCCCTTTCGATGAAACGAGCACTTGAGATGCTGATCCAGCAGGAAAAGACGGGATTGCCACTGTTTGTTGTTTTATTCTTAGGCGTTATTTTGTTATCTGGGATAGGGTATCTAATTTTTGGGGTGTTTGGGGCTAAGTTCAAGAAAAAATTTCTCTCTGACCTCAAGCGAGACTATGCAAAAACTATGTTAGATATGTCCATGGATAGCTTCGCGAAGTATTCCAGAGGTACGATCGCTTCCGGAATAAGCAACGACATTAATAAGTTAGAAACGCAATATCTCGATACGATCATCAAAATCATCAAGCAAAGCATTAGTTTTGTGCTATCCGGTCTTGTGCTATTGTATTTTAACCCACTCCTAGCTCTGTGTATTTATGCGTTTGCGCTTACGATTGTTTTTGCCCCACATAAAACGCACAAAGAGATGCATCTTCTCGGTCAAAAATATTCAATTGCCATGGCAGAATACAATACAAAGGTACAGGAAATCTTAGGTGGTTTTATTCTGATCAAAGTCTCAAATTTGGGAGCAAGATTCGGACTTGAGCTGGATGACCTTAATCGTAAAAGTGAAAAAGTAAGATATGATCTAGGAATTAAAGAATCGGTTTTAACGTCAGTCTTGGCAATTTTAAGCCTAATGGCATTTTATGTGCCATTTGTAATCGGCACTATATTCGTATACCTAGGAAAAGTTGAGCTTGGCGTACTTATTGTTATTGTGAATTTATCCGGTTCTATCATCAACCCAATTCAACAAATAGGTATTAATCTTGGAAACCTTAAAGCGGGTCGCGGTATTCTAAATTCGTTGTTGGATTTTATACATGTAAATTCTGAAAACTCTTCTGTTACAAATATAGAGAATCCGAAAATTGAGAATCATGAAAATCCTCCGGATTTTCACGATTCTTTGTCTTTTAATGAGGTCGAGTTTGGATATGCAGACAGAAAAGTTATCTCGGGTTTCTCGGCTAACATAAAAAAGGGTTCCAAAGCGTTAGTTGTTGGAGCGAGTGGATCGGGTAAAACAACTATCCTAAACTTAATTTCCGGTCTTTATCCGGATTATTATGGAAGTATAACTATTGATGGAAATGAAATCCGAAATTTAAGCAGGGAATTTCTGTCCGCCTATATGTCGGTGGTTCCTCAGGATTCTTTTATTTTTAATTGCACGGTTAAAGAAAACATCGTGCTCTCTTATGAGTACGATAATGAGAGGCTCGAAAAAGTGTGTCGGGAAGCATTGCTGGAAGACTTGCTTCAAACACTGCCCGAAGGTATCGAAACAATGCTGGGCGAAGGTGCGCAAAACCTTTCGGGCGGAGAGAGACAGCGCATTGGCATTGCGAGAGCACTTTATCAAAATGCTCCAATTATTTTAGCCGACGAACCAACGTCTTCTTTAGATGAACCCAATAGTGAAATGATCTTTGATATACTATTAAAATCAAATACAACCGTCATTTGTGTTACGCATAAAATTAGTGATTTGCAGCGTAGGCAATTTGACTTAGTGATTCAACTTGGAGAATAAACATAATATATTTTAGGTTCTCGTTGTTCTAAATTTGCGATAGAAATGAGCAGCAAGGGGAATTATCAAAAATGGCAAAAACCCGAAAACGAATTGTTTTCGGGTTTTTCTGTGGTTGGAACCAATCATTACCGATACTGTAGGGGCGGATATCATCCGCCCGTTTTCTTGACCCTGCATTGGGTTATGCTCATTTAGTGGGGCTGAACTCAATACCCGTATGATGCTTTTTGTTGTTAATATGTTCTTTCTGAGGAATGATTTTTTCCAAATCGATCTCGTAACAGTTGGCTAAGGCTAAGGTGTAATAGATTACGTCCCATAATTCTTCCTCAATAGTCTCTTTTATTTGACCCTCGGTAGCAGGACGCATATTTTTACGAATCGCTCTTGACAGTTCTCCTACCTCCTCGGACAACTTTAAAAAATAATCCTTCTTTAGTTCGGGTTGATAATCTTTCGATTTAATGTATTCCTGCAAGTATTTGATTGTCACCTCACCTTTGTCCATAAAAACAGTCCTCTCTCCATTTCAATGGGTTTTCATCAATGTATTGCCAAATTTTTTGGTATTCCGCCTCATTTCTGATAATGTGGTCGTGGAATCTAAATTGCCATATTCTTCGTCCGCTTTTATCTTCAATTTTG
>JAVVSK010000017.1:0-36870 GCA_036654235.1 Clostridia bacterium
TAGTTTTGTTCGTTGTTTATTGTTTGGGCAGAGCATTACTTTGATCGTTTTAATCATCTTCCGTAAGTTCCTTTATCATTTTCTTGGCTTTGTTTGCCCTTTTACCTTGTAATTTACAACTAAAAACAGTTACTGTTTGCACCAAATCTATCGCCCCTATACATATTATAACTCAAAATATTATAAAAATAAATATATACTTTATAATTATTCGTATGTTTATTTTAGTTGTTAGTACCCCGTTTGCATTTTTTTATAATGAAAACAAAGGAACAAATATATTCGTAGGGGAAATACGAATAGCTGTTAGTCCGTCACCAAAGAGTTCTAATCCTAAGGAATATTAATTATTACTCGACAGTAACGGATTTCGCGAGGTTTCTTGGTTTATCAATATCACATCCGCGGAGCGAAGCTACGTAGTAGGCGAAAAGTTGTAGTGGGAGTATGGCGATAGACGGCTGCATAAAAGCAGCGCATTTTTTTATCGCTATAACGTGATCAGCAACATTTTCGGGGAGATTCGTTCCCTCGTTTACTAGAGCTATAACGATCGCGCCACGCGACTTAACCTCTCTTATATTGCTTATCATTTTGGCGATAAGAGGTTCATGAGTCAAAAGCGCTATGACGAGAGTTCCCTTTTCTACAAGCGAAATAGTCCCGTGTTTCAACTCACCGGCGGCATAAGCCTCAGAATGAATGTATGATATTTCCTTTAGCTTCAGCGAGGCTTCGAGAGCCAGAGCGTAATCAAGATTGCGGCCTAAAAAGAATATATCGTTTTTCATAAAATATCTGCTTGCCAAAAACTGCGTCTCTTCTCTTAACCGGAGCGCATCGCTTAAAAGGGCGGGAAGTACTTTAAGCGATGTTAAAGCGGGTTCGTCGGGGTCACCCGTAAGTGTTCCCCGAAGCGTTCCTATATACGCCGTAAGCATATATAGAACGACGAGCTGAGCCGTATAAGCCTTAGTCGTTGCGACGGCTATTTCGGGACCGGCGCGGGTATAAATAACGTCGTCCGCTTCGTTCGCTATTGTACTTCCGACGACGTTTATTATAGCGAGAGTCTTACTTCCGCGTTTTTTAGCTTCTCGCATAGCGAAGAGAGTGTCTATAGTTTCTCCGGACTGACTTATCGCTATAGTTATGGCGCTTTTATCTATTATTGGATCCATATATCTAAATTCAGAAGCTAAGCTTACGGTCGTAGGTATGCGGGTATATTTTTCAAGAAGCACTTTTCCGACAGCACCGACGTGATAAGCGCTACCGCAGGCGACAATATGAATATGTGAAGCATTTTTAAAGTCGCTTTCGGTTATAGCTTTAAGGGCGAAATCTATCTTTTCGGATTTTACGCATGAACCTACGGTATTTTTAACGGTTATGGGCTGTTCTTCGATTTCCTTTATCATGAAATGCGGATATCCACCTTTTTCGGCAGCGTCCGCGTCCCAATCAACATGTTCTATTGTCTTATTGACAGCCATTCCTAATTTATCCGTGACGGTTACGGTATCTTTTGTTATGACCGCTATTTCGTTTTCACCGAGTCTAAATACATTTCTCGTATATTTAAGAATAGCGGGTATATCGGAGGCTATAAAATTTTCACCTTCGGATATGCCTATTATAAGGGGACTGTCCTTTCTAACCGCAATGAGCTGATTGGGTTCCTGAGAAAACAATATTCCAAGGGCATATGATCCCTCAAGATCGCTAACCGCGTGTCGAATAGCGGCGGAAGCGTCTCCGTTGTAATAATAATCAAGAAGCTGAGCTATGACTTCGGTATCGGTATCTGAGGAAAAGACATATCCTTTACCAATCAAAAATTCTCTTAATTCTATATAATTTTCGATTATACCGTTATGTACAACCGCAACGCAATTGGAATGTGAAAGGTGCGGGTGTGAATTTTGATCGTTCGGTTCTCCGTGCGTCGCCCATCTTGTATGACCGAGGCCGATCGTTCCGGGTAGGTTGCGTCCGGCGTCGGTATAATCTATGAGCTTTTGGAGTCTGCCCTTGGTTTTCTTTACGGTTATAAGGTCTCCGTTTAAGATGGCTAGACCAGCCGAATCGTATCCTCTGTATTCCAGCTTTTTTAAACCGTCAAGCAGTATTGGAGCGGCTTCCTTATTGCCGACATAACCAACTATTCCACACATAAAAATTCTCCTCCTGTAAGCATATTAAATATATTATTAGAATAGAAACCATAATATTATAACCTTGAATAGATGCATTGGCAAATAAAAGAGACAATGTCCGACCTAATAAAACTAAGCTCTGTTATTGGTTAAAAAACAACCAAGGGTGGGCGGCGTGAGCTGCCCACCCCTAAAATCGATATGTTATGTTTATTTTCGACTGTCTTTAGAAGATTTTCGGATTTTAAGTGGATTCGCTTTAACGCGAATTGCTGTTAGATATCTTTGTACGCTGATCTTTTGAGAGATAAACCTTACGCATACGAATACTCTTTGGCGTTACTTCAACCAGTTCATCATCATTTATGAACTCAAGACATTGTTCGAGAGTAAGTATGGTAGCCGGAGTAAGTCGTAAAGCATCGTCGGAGCCAGAGGCGCGCATATTCGTTATGTGCTTTTTTTTACATACGTTTACGACGATATCCTCGTTTCTTGAGCATTCGCCAACGATTTGACCCTCATATACCGAAAGTCCTGGACCCACGAAAAGCTTTCCACGATCCTGTGTATTAAAAAGACCATATCCGGTAGTTTCGCCGGTTTCATGGGCAACGAGAGAACCGCGTTCTCTTTCGTCAAGATCGCCTTTATAAGGCTCGTAGCTATTAAAAATATGACTCATAACTCCGTTTCCGCGTGTTGCGGTTAGAAGCTCTCCACGGTAGCCCATTAGAGTTCGCGCAGGAATTAGGAACATTAGTCGCGTACTTCCCTCCTGCTCCGATATCATATTGATAAGCTCTGCCTTGCGCCGCCCAAGCCCCTCCATAACGGGACCTACATATTCCTGAGGTACGTCGACCGTAAGCTCCTCGATAGGCTCTAATTTATCGCCTCTCTCGTTGTATTTAAATATAACGTGCGGCTTCGATACAGCAAATTCATATTCTTGTCTGCGCATTTGCTCTATGAGGATGGAAAGATGCAACTCGCCGCGACCGCTGACTTTAAAGCAGTCTGTAGTAGCTCCATCTTCGACCCTCATACTGACGTTCGTTTCCACCTCTTTATAAAGGCGTTCTCTTATATTCCTCGAAGTTACGAACTTTCCCTCTTTTCCGGCAAAGGGGCTGTCGTTTACTAAAAACATCATGCTTACCGTCGGCTCATCTATGCGCACAAATGGAAGCGGACTTATATTATCGATATCGCATGCGGTTTCGCCTACGGATAAATCGGACACCCCCGCAACGGCTACGATATCTCCGACCGTCGCTTCTTCGGTTTCAACACGCTTTAGACCATCGTATCGGTATAGCCTCGAAACCTTAACTTTTCTTATATTAGGCGTTCCGCAAAGAACAACCTCCTGATTTCGGCGCACATTACCGTTTATTATACGCCCTATCCCTATACGCCCGAGATAATCATCATAATCTATTGTAGAAAACAACATTTGAAGGGGCGCATCCTTTTCACCGGACGGGGCGGGTACGTATTTTATAATCGTATCGAAAAGCGGACGCATATTTATTCCATCTTTATCCGGCTCAAGACTTGCGAGACCTTCTTTAGCGGATGCGTACACTATCGGAAAGTCGAGCTGTTCCGAACTGGCTCCCAGCTCAATAAACAACTCAAGAGTTTCGTCGACGACCTCGAGGGGTCTTGCTCCCGGTCTGTCAATTTTATTTATGACCACTATAGGCGTTTTTTTCAATTCTAACGCCTTTCTAAGGACAAATCTCGTTTGAGGCATACATCCCTCAAAAGCGTCTACAAGAAGTAAAACGCCGTCGACGAGTTGTAAGATGCGCTCAACCTCGCCGCCAAAATCCGCGTGACCCGGAGTGTCGACGATATTTATGCGGTATCCCTCATAGTTAACCGCCGTGTTCTTTGATAAAATGGTTATGCCGCGTTCGCGTTCGAGGTCGTTACTGTCCATTATGCGTTCGGCTACCTGTTCGTTTGCGCGGAAAACGCCGCTCTGCCTAAGTAGCTGGTCAACCAGCGTAGTTTTACCATGGTCGACATGAGCGATTATCGCGACGTTTCGTATACTATCGTTCATTAAAATCACCTTTCTAGAATGTTAAACAACCTTATTAGTATAATTATTTTTTCCCAAATTGCAAATCGCATTTTAGAAAAACAAAAAAATCAGGTTTTAAGGAGCAAAGTTCTTATAAAACTCGAAAAAACTGTTTAAAAGGCATGCTTTCAAAAAAAGCGTCGACTAAATAGACAAGAATATACTTCTAAGAAGCCAAATTACGACCTTTATTTTAATCATCTATCGGAAAATTTAACTCTAAATATCCTAAAAATCATTATATAATATGCTGTACTGAATTATCAAATGAAATAAGGAGAGGCGTATTAGTATGGAATTAGCGTAGGAGGAGAGCTTATTTGAATATGAAGTTGCAAATAGGGGGACAATTTGATAAAATCTAAAAATACAGGAACGAAGTCCCGTAAAAAATATTGGAGGTTCTTTTTACAATGCCTTTAGTAACCAGTACCGAGATGTTCAAACGCGCATATGCGGGTGGATATGCGATAGGCGCGTTCAACGTAAACAACATGGAGATAATCCAAGGAATAACCGAGGCAGCAAAGGAAGAAAACGCGCCTCTTATTTTACAGGTAAGCTCCGGCGCGAGAAAATATGCTAACCATACTTATCTTATAAAGCTTATCGAGGCAGCTGTTATCGAAACGGATCTTCCGATATGCTTGCACCTTGATCATGGCGATACTTTCGAACTTTGTAAAAGCTGTATAGACGGCGGGTTTACGTCGGTTATGATAGATGGGTCGCATTTTTCATATGAGGAAAACGTTGCGCTTACGCGCCGCGTCGTCGAATATGCACATGATCATTGCGTAGTCGTCGAGGGAGAACTGGGGCGTCTCGCGGGGGTTGAGGATGCTATAAACGTAAAAGCCGAGGATTCGAGCTACACTGATCCCGACGAGGTATATGACTTCGTAACGCGAACGGGTGTGGATTCTCTCGCTATAGCGATAGGAACGAGTCACGGGGCATATAAGTTTAAGCCGGGAACTAAACCTCAACTTAGATTCGATATTTTATCCGAGGTTGAACGGCGTCTTCCCGGCTTTCCTATCGTTTTACACGGCGCAAGCTCCGTTATGCCCGAGTTCGTTAA
The DNA here is from genome assembly GCA_036654235.1 of Clostridia bacterium. Classification (GTDB taxonomy): domain Bacteria; phylum Bacillota; class Clostridia; order Christensenellales; family CAG-138; genus JAVVSK01. The sequence goes on from JAVVSK010000017.1 coordinate 5,342, forward strand.
GATGGTAAATGAATTCGGCGGGAATATGCCCGACGCAATAGGCGTTCCCGAGGATATGCTCAGGAAAGCCGCGGGTATGGCGGTTTGTAAGATAAATATAGATAGCGATCTTAGACTCGCTATGACGGGGACTATAAGAAAATATTTTGCGGAGAACCCTTCACATTTTGATCCGAGACAATATTTAAAGCCCGCGCGCGAAGCTATAAAAGCTATGGTTAGTCATAAGCTCGTAGACGTATTGGGCTGTAACGGTAAAGCATGAACGAAGAAGATACGAAAACGATAATACTGACGGACGGGGAAGGCTGCGATACTGAATTTGAGGTTGTTGCAACTATTGATTATATGGGAAAAGAATTCTGTGTTCTTCTCCCCTTCGGAATAGACGCTGATGAATTTATAATATTAAAGGTGAACGGCGAGGAATATGAGGGAATATCGGATCAAAACATACTTGATGCTGTATTTGGAGAATTTTTGAAAAAATGCGGCGAATGAAGAAATTTATCATAGTTGTTTCGGCTTTATTTATAGCGGCGCTTATGGTGCTTCTGTACAGCAATATTGCAATAACTACCTCAGAATATGATGTTAATACAAAAAAAATAGAAGGAAGAGCTACTCTCGTCTTTTTGAGTGATCTTCATTCACGCGATTTTTCAAGCGATAACGCCGAACTTATAAGACTTGTAAAATCCGCAAAGCCTGATGCTATTTTATTGGGTGGAGATATGATAAATTCGAAGGATGATGAATTTTCGGTTTTCTTTTCGCTTTGCAAAAAGCTTATTGAGATTGCTCCCGTATATGCGGTGCTCGGAAATCACGAGATGCTGCTTCCTTCTAAACTTTTAGAAGAATATAAAGAAACACTGTCCGATATGGGTGCGACTTTTTTAGACAACAGCTATATCGATATAAAAACTAAAGCAGGCGATATTCGCCTTTACGGCCTAAATATACCCCTTTATCTTTACAGCTACGAAAAGGTTATGCAAGAAAACGGGTATAACTATACTAAAGAAATGATCCAAAAGAATTTAGGAGAAATTGATAAAACAAAGTTGAATCTGCTTTTAACTCATAACCCAAAGTTTTTCGAAACATACGCGGGCGCGGGATTTGATATTACTTTATGCGGTCATATGCATGGTGGAGGGCTAAGGATTCCGTTCGTGGGCGGTGTTTTTTCGTCGGATAGGACGCTTTTTCCCAAATATGATGCGGCTGCTTTTACGATAGATGAAAAAACGATGATAGTTGGGCGTGGACTGTCCGAAACTTTTTTTCCTATCCGATTCTTTAATCCAGCTGATGTAGTGGTTTTAAAAATAGGCAATGACGACTGAGCTATATAGATGGCATTTTTTTTGGGTCTTGTATTTAAAAATCGCATTTATGGATATATTTTTCTGTTTAGCGCACTTGCGCTTTTTAAAAGAAACCTAATTTGAAAGGATATCATGATAAAATTACCCGATAAAATATTGCAATCCGTCGAAAAGCCGGCGCGGTATACGGGCGCGGAATTTAATGTATCGAAAAAAACGGATGCCGAGGTGAAATTCGCTTTATGTTTCCCGGATACATACGAAATAGGAATGTCACATCTCGGATCCAGGATACTTTATGAGGTGCTTAACGAAAGAAAAGATATAATGGCGGAGCGCGTCTATGCGCCTTGGGTCGATATGCGCGCCGCTATGAAAGAAAACGGGATTCCTCTCTTTTCTCTTGAAAACAGGAGGGAGCTTAACGAGTTCGATGTAATTGGTTTTTCCCTTTTATACGAAATGTGCTATACCAATATACTTTCAATGTTGGATCAGGCGGGGATACCGTTTTTAGCTAAGGAAAGAGGAGAAAATTATCCGCTTATCATAGCGGGAGGACCATGTGTTTGTAATCCTGAACCCGTAGCCGAAATATTTGATGCGATGTGCTTTGGGGACGGCGAGGAGCTGCTCCTTGAGATAGCCGATGTCGTAAAACTAAATTTGGATAGAAAAAGTACTCTTAAGGAGCTTTCAAAGCTTGAGGGTATATATGTTCCCTCTTTCTACGAACCGGTTTACGATGGAAACGGATGTTTCTTGAGTATGAAAAAGATTGAGCCGGATGCACCTAACGAGATAGTGCGGCGCATAGTTAAAAATCTCGATACGACGACCTATCTTAAAAAGCCGATAGTCCCTTATATATCAATAGTTCATGATAGAATTGCTCTCGAAATTTTTCGCGGCTGTACGCGTGGCTGTCGCTTTTGTCAGGCTGGATTTATATATAGACCGGTTCGCGAAAGACGTGCGGAAACGATTATGGATTCGGCGCGCAAACTTATCGATTGTACGGGGTATGAGGAAATTTCGCTGTTTTCACTCAGCACGGGGGACTATAGCGATATCCATACTCTCGTTCCGAATATTATATCCGAGTTTAAGGAGAAACGCGTAAGCGTAGCTCTACCGTCCCTACGCGTAGACTCATATTTAAAAGACGATCTCGATACTATTACGTCGGTAAGAAAGACGGGGCTTACGATAGCGCCCGAAGCGGGAACTCAGCGCCTTCGCGACGTTATAAACAAAGGTATAACCGAGGAAGATATTTTAAGGAGCGCTGAGGATGCGTTTTCTTCGGGCTATGAAAGAATAAAGCTGTATTTTATGATAGGTCTTCCGACGGAGACTGATGAGGATATAATCGGAATAGCGGATCTTGCTAAAAAAATAGTTGCCGTATATAGAGGTGTAAAGGGAAACATTTCGCGCCTAAACGTATCGCTAAGCGCCTCATGTTTCGTTCCAAAACCGCATACGCCGTTCCAATATGTAGCTCAAGTTGAACCTGCTGAGCTTATGCATAGGGCGTTGCTTTTAAAAGAGGAGTTAAGGCAGCTTCGCTGCGTCGATTTTGCTTATCATACCCCGGATATTTCGCGTCTCGAAGCCGCTTTTGCGAAGGGCGATCGTCGCCTTCTCCGTGTTTTAATAAGCGCATATAAATTTGGTGCGTCGTTCGATTCATGGAATGAACAATTCAGAAAATCCGCTTGGGATGCTGCTTTTTCTGAAAACGGAATTGATATATCTTTTTACGCGAATAGGGATTTTCCGACGGATATACCTCTCCCTTGGTCGCATATGGATAATCTTGTCGATGAAAACTATCTTAGAAAGGAATATGAGCGGTCAAGAACGGGAATTTTAACAAAGGATTGCCGAATCGCCTGCAACGGCTGCTTTAAAAAAGAACATGCGGATAATTGCGCGCTTTGCAAAGGGTGATGCTGCTAAGTTTACATCTCACCTAGATCTTCAAAGGTTGTTCATCCGCGCGTTTTCGCGGGCAAAATTGAAGGTCGCATTTTCACAGGGGTTTAACCCACATCCGAAGCTTTCGTTCGCGACGGCTTTATCGCTTGGAATGACGAGTTCCGCCGAATGGCTCGATATAAAGTTTGAAACAAATATAAGACCTCTAGAATTTATAGATAAACTAAACGAAAATTTGCCGGATGGGATACGTATAATTTCCGCTTTCATTGCAGACGACTCTATGAAAGCCCTTACGGCGCTTACTTTGTCCGCAGACTATGAGGTGGATATTCCGGGCTTTGGCGAGGACGCTTTAAAGAACGCGGCGGAGACGATTATGAGCGGGTCGATAGTCGTAAGAAAGCGCGGAAAGGCGGGCGTTAAGGATATCGATATTAGGGGACAGGTGCATGATCTGAAGGTAAGCGGCGAAAAGCTCCTTATATGCGGAGAGTTAGGCACTTCGGGCGCTCTGAATATCGAGCTTTTTATGGATAAATTTTTTGAGGCATTAGGTGAACATGCTGGTTACAGCGCAAAAAGAACCGAGATAAATTTTTCCGGCGGATTTTTGCCGGCATTCTGATTTATGCAAACACTTTTTATTGAAAAAAACGCGGATACATTAAAATTGGCGGTGACGAAAGATGGGTGTTTAACCGACTTTACAACCGTAGAAAAAAGTAATGTGAACAATATCTATTACGGCAGAGTGCAAAAGCTGCTACAGGGGAACGACGCGGCGTTTATTGAGATAATGCCGGGTAGCTTCGCATATCTTTCCTTGGATAAAAGCAACACTAACTTTAAACAGGGCGATTTTGTAATAGTTAGAATAGATCGCGAAGCGATAGGGAGTAAATCCGCACGGGTGACGGACAACCTTGTTTTTGCGGGTCAAAGGCTATTGATTCTTCCGATGAGGCAGGTTGTAGGCGTTTCAAAACGCATAGAATCAAGCGCGGAGCGCGAAAGGCTAAACGCGATTCTTAGGGAGATAAACTCGGAAAAAGTTGGTATTATAGCGAGAACCGCCTCATACGGTGCCGGGATTGACGAAATGCGTGAGGAATATGAGGTTTTAGTCGCCAGGGTCAACATGACTTTGAAAAAGGCAATGTTTTCAAAAAATCCAATGCTTTTATATGAGGATACATCTATCATTTACGACGCTAAGAGCCGCTTTTTTGCACGAGATTATGATGAGGTTATAACTTCGCTTCCGTTTATGTTGGATGAGCTTAAGGAAAAATGCAAGAATGCTAAAATAACGTTATATCGCGATAAGGGAGTATCTCTTTTCAAATTTTACGGACTTGACAATAAAATTGCGGTGAAGCTGGAAAAGCGCGTCGAACTTCCATGTGGAGGCAATATTATTATAGAACGCACGGAGGCGTTTACGGTAGTAGACGTTAATTCCGGAAGAACGAGTATTATGCACGATAAAAATAATCAAAATCTTCTCGTCAATAAGGAGGCGGCGCTAGAACTTGCGAAGCAACTGCGGTATCGAAAGATTTTCGGAATGGTCGTCGTCGATTTTATAGACATGGAGGACGATAACGATAGGGCAGAGGTGCGCTCTGCTTTTTTAGAGGAGAGCAGGTTCGATTCTGTAAAATTTAAGGTTTTTGGATTTACCGATATGGGGCTTTTTGAGTTGGTACGTGAAAACATCTGAAATTTTTTACGATTAAACACTCTCCTATGTTTCTTTAAAGCATGCGGAGCTGATAAAATACGGAAATATCAACCCGAATAAGGTCTGGTGCAAAACGCTGAAAAGTTTTCAATTAGTCTATAAAAATTTTACGCTTTTAAAAATACAATAGTTTTGCTATAATGAATCATATGAAAACGAACAGAAGATAATTTTGTTCGTGCTTGCTCTTTTTTACCGACCGCATTTTAGAAAACGGTTTAAAGGAAAATGGAGGTATATTTTATGAAATGTAAGGTTTGCGGCGCAGAATGCCCAAGCGGTTTTAAGTTCTGCCCAATGTGCGCTTCTCCTATGAGGGAAATCGACAAGCCTGCTGAATACGTGGAACCGCCCGTTTTTATAATCAAAAAAAACGTAAAGCCCGAACAGACGTTAGATAAACCAGAAGCGCCGGTGGAGTCTGAGGATAAACATGCTGACGATAACTTATATCGAACGGTATCGACGGAGAGCGTCGAGAGTTTTTCTAATGATTTTTTTGATGAACCGACCGAAACCGTAAAAAAACATTCGTTCATATCGCGCTTTTTTTCTTCCGAGGACGACGAACTCGATAAAATGTTCGATAAAGCGGCGTGCGAAGATGAAAAAGATGACGATGGCGCGGAAAATTTGATTGAGCCGTTGGCGGAAAAGGGCAACGAAAAAATTGCAACCGCCGAACCCTCATACTTTAAAGCGGATAAACAATTTTCGCTTTTCGATGATGAGGATGATTCTGAGAATTACGACGACGAAGATGACTACGATAGCGAAGAATATCAATGTGGTGAAGTCGCGGACGAAGAAGATGATATAGACGTAATGATCAAAAAGAAAAAGCGCAATGTAACGTTCTTTGCGGCTGTCGGAGCACTTTTAATTTTGATAGTTATCCTTTTTACGATTTACATAAATAAAGATTATGACGGCGATGTAAAGCTGTTTTTAGCGTCAGTATTCGGAATAAGCCCGATAACCGAAGCGGTAAAAGTCCAAAAAACCGCAATGAACGACGGTTCTTCCGCTTTTCTGGTTACTGTTTATGCTAAAAAAGGATCTACGGTTCGTTTTACGTATAACGATATGGTAAAAGAAATAGTAATAACGGATCTTTCGGCATCCTTCCGCTTATCCGCGGATCTCTATAGACCCATGCAACCCGTGGACGGCGAATTTTACGTCGTTTACCCCGATATAAAGGTAATAGACGAAAAGGGAAATATTTTTGTTCCGAAAATACCGCCAATGAACGTAGATGTTCCGAAACTTGAACTTAAGCTGACCGAACCTTCGACCTCCGATATAATTACCCATAATGGTTCGTTCGAAGTAGCCGGGACGATAAGCGATCCCTCAGCTTTATTATATGCGGGAGATACTCAGCTTCCGGTTGATACGAGCGGTATATTTAGAGGCGTTGTATCGGTAAATACCGAGGGTAAACAGATCGTGGATATAGAGGCGAGAAAGATGGGCTATAGTATAGCGCGGATTACGTTGAATGTGAATTACGAAAAAGGAGATCTAACCGTAAATATTCTCAATAAGGAACTTAGGACGCGCGATGATACGCTGAAAATAGAAGGCACTATGGAAAAAGGCTCTTCGATAGCCGTGAGTGGTGTAGACCTAGTCGGCGATCCCGTCTTTGACAGCACTGCGGGGACATTTAACTTTACGGTTAAAATCCCGAAAGAAAAACTATATACGGCGAATTTAACCGTGACATCCAAAAAAACGACAACTAATACAATTTTATATATCGAACATGCGCCCGATATAGATTCATACCGCGAGTCATCGAATAAGTTGGATTACTCGCGCATAAAAAGGTATCCGACTCATAATGCACATTATCTGATTCAAGGGAAAATAGATATGATCGTGCAAACGAAGCCATATTGCATAGCGCGGATACAAACGGCGGACGGTCCGCTTATGATAGAATACTATTATACGACTAAGATTGAGGTAAATGATGGAATTAAATATACGCTCTTTGGATTTCCGAACGGGATGTATGAATCTAAAGATTTACCTATAATGTACGTTTGGTTCGTTTATAAGAACCCCACAACATGAGGGTATGGGGTAAGCTTAAAGATGGCGAGGGGAGAGTTAACGAATCTCTTATTCTCCCTATCGAAGCAAAAAAGACGATTGAAATTGAGGATTTTGCGCCTATTATATATGAACTTTGCATAAAACTCGATTTGGCGCGCCCGGTAATACTGAATAAACATATAAACGAAATGAAGAGGTTTAGGCGCACCGTGTTTAAACAGGCTGATTTTATAGAGGATTTCTATTTTGAAACCTTCGAGATCGAAATAATAAACGACTGAAATGGAGATCGTTTTAGAAAGATGCGCCTAGGGGGTTTTTGTTTTAGCGCATTGCTTATTATAAAAAACATATTGGGTGTGGCATTAAAAAATGCCCGCCCTTAAATTTTTGTACTGTACATAAAAGAAAAAGTCTGTTATAATTGTTAAGATTTATCCTTATCAGGCGTGGATATATGTTTGATTGTTATCAAGGAGTATTTTAGTGAGAAGAATTTGCATTGTGACATTGGTGATACTGTTAATTATTTCGGGTCTGAACGCGCAAATTGCGTCAGCTACTCCGTCTCCGTCTATCGTTCCCTCCGCCGTTCCCGAGGTTGAGGGCGCGCCGGTGATATCCACTAAACACATTTTGCTTTACGAAGCTAACTCAAAGACGGTGCTTTATGAAAAATCGGGCTACGATAAGGCATTTCCCGCAAGTACAACTAAGGTTATGACCTGTCTAATAGCGGTAGAATCCGGGAAGTTGGATGATATTGTCACTATTGGAAATACGGTTGAAAAGAGCGGTTCAAGGATGATGCTTTCACCTAGGGAAAAAATATCGCTAAGAGATCTCGTCTACGGAATGATGCTGGTAAGCGGAAACGACGCGGCGCGCGCGATAGCCGAATATCTTGCCGGATCGAGAGATAAATTCGCCGATATTATGAATAAAAAGGCACTTGAACTTAATATGAAGTCTACGCATTATATGAACCCGAACGGACTTGATAACGAGGAACACTATACTACGGCCTATGATATGGCAGTGCTTACCGCATACGCTCTAAACAACGAAACTTTTAGAGAGATAGTTTCAACGAAAACGCATACAGTTGCGCCGACAAACAAAAATAAAAACGGTTATATCCTTGAAAATACAAATAAGTTATTAAATAAAAAGCCGGGCGAAACCGGAGATTTTCTATATCAATATGCAACAGGGGTAAAAACCGGTGATACGGATAGGGCGGGAAGATGTCTCGTTTCATCGGCTAAAAAAGACGACATGGAACTTGTTTGTATATTATTCGGAGATACCGAGCTAAATTATCGCTTCACTTCTGCAAAAAAACTATTTGAATGGGGTTTTTCAAATTTTGAGATGCTTAAAGTTTCAGACCTTTCGTTACAGTCGACCGTTGAAGCGACGGTCAGCAATGCGAGCGTGGCGGACGTAAATTGCGGATCTATCGAACTTTCTGCCGATATTAAAGATTCTTTCATCTGCGTTTCAAAAGCCAAGGTCAATGATTACCGTAAAAACAATCTACTGTTTTCTATAAAGACCAATTTTGAAAAGGATGCCCTTCGCGCCCCGGTTGATAATGGCGAAAAGGTAGGCACTATAGATTATGTATATAACGGGGAAGTCATTTTTACGGCGAATCTATATGCAACGCGCGATGTTGCGGCGGGTGCGGGTGGAACAGCTTCCTCCGGATATATAGTAGACGATCCGCCGGCTACGGAAATCGTCGGTAACGAATGGCTTTTTTGGCTTCTGGCCGCCGTTTTAGTTCTAATTCTAATTATAATAATCCGACTAATATCGAGAAGAAAATCTCAGATTAGACGCAGGAGAAGAACCAGCTATACGAGAGGAAGAAGATAACAGCCAATCTTTTTAGCCGGGTTCTAGTTAGTGAAATGAGTATAAACAAAAAAAGCTCATTCAGATACAAATAAAACAAATTGATTTTCGAAAGGACAATGAAAATGAATAACGCAAGCAGCAATATCGAATGCCCAAAGAATGAACCTATATTTTCATATCTTCCGGGTTCTAAAGAACGAGAAGCTTTAAAACGCGAACTAAACCGTCAAAGCACAGTCGAAATCGAAATACCGCTAATAATAGGCGGTAAAGAGGTAAAAACGGGGCGCATGGGTACGGTCGTAATGCCGCATGATCATAAACATATTCTCGCCCGTTATCATATTGCCGGCGAAAAAGAGCTAAAAATGGCGGTTGAAGCCGCGATGGATGCGAAGCACGATTGGGAATGCATGAGCTTTGAAGATAGAGCATCGGTATTTATGCGCGCCGCCGGGCTTTTATCGGGTCCGTATCGTCCGGTAGTCGCCGCTTCGACAATGCTGAATCAAAGTAAAACCGTTTTTCAGGCGGAGATAGACGCGCCATGTGAACTTTGCGATTTTTTAAGATTCAATACGTATTTTGCGCAAGAGTTGTTTAAAGAACAGCCGTTAAGCTCTCCCAATGTTTGGAATAGAGTTGTTCAAAGACCTCTCGATGGTTTCGTTTTAGCGGTAACCCCGTTTAATTTTACGAGCATAGATGGAAATTTACCTTGCGCTCCGGCGCTTATTGGGAACACCGTAATTTGGAAACCGGCAAGTTCCGTTGTGCTTTCGAATTATTACGTTATGCGGATGCTTATGGACGCGGGTCTTCCCGCGGGTGTTATAAATTTCGTTCCGAGTAAAGGCTCAGATATAAGCCGTTACGTAACGAGTGACAGCCGTATGGCGGGATTCCATTTTACGGGTTCAACCGCAGTATTTAAAGACGTTTGGAAACAGGTCGGCGAAAACATTGATACATACGAATCTTATCCGCGTCTAGTAGGCGAAACGGGCGGTAAAGACTTTATCTTTGCTCATGCATCGGCGGATGTAGCGGCGTTAGCCGCCGCTATTGTGCGAGGCTCTTTTGAGTTTCAGGGTCAAAAATGTTCGGCGGCGAGTCGTGCTTACATACCTCAATCAATATGGGAAACACTAAAGGCGCGTATAGTAGTTGAAACGAAGAAACTGAAAATGGGCGACATAATGGATTTTACGAACTTTATGGGCGCGGTTATTGATGAAAATTCGTTTGATAATATTATGCGCTATATAGACTATGCAAAGGCATCGGACGAGGCGAAAATATTGGTAGGCGGAAACGGTGATAAATCTGTCGGATATTTTATTGAACCTACTATAATCGTTACGACAAACCCGACTTTTAAGACAATGACCGAAGAGATATTCGGGCCGGTTATGACAATATACGTTTACGATGACAGCAAACTCGACGAAATGCTGAAAATTTGCGATGAGTCTACCCAATATGCGCTTACCGGCGCTATATTTGCCTGCGATCGAAAAATTTTGGCGCATATGGCAGATGCTCTTGCACATGCCGCCGGAAACTTCTATATCAACGATAAGCCGACGGGCGCGGTGGTGGGGCAACAGCCTTTCGGAGGTGGACGCGCATCCGGAACGAACGATAAGGCGGGTAGTCAGGCGAACCTAAGAAGATGGATGAGTACGCGAACAATTAAGGAAACTTTTATACCGTCATACGATATCGAATATCCCTATATGGACGAAAAATAATAAGCCGCGAGATATCTTGGAAAATGAAAAGTCATCTTACAGGGCGCGCTAAATTAAGGGGGTGCGCCCTGTAATATAGGCTAAAATCGGGCAATGGCATAAAAACAAACAGAGGAGGGCGAACCGACTTAACGGCGTAAAAAATATGTTGATAACGGCAAAATTTGGCGGAACTAGCTTAGCCTCCGCCGCACAATTTAAAAAGGTATTGGCGATAATAAAACAAACTCCGAATCGCCGCTATATCGTCCCATCCGCGCCGGGGAAGCGCGATCCTTACGACGAAAAAATAACAGATATTTTATATCGTGCGGGAAGAGAAGCGAGAGACGGAACGGACTTTTCGTCTACTTTGAACGCGGTTAAAAAGCGTTATGCTGATATATGCACGGAGCTGAATTTAAGCCTTGATATTGACGCTGTTTTCGAAAAGATAGAAAAGCGTATGCTGACCGATACAGAGGCCTATGCGGCTAGTAGGGGAGAGTTTGTTAGCGGACTTATACTTTCGGATCTTTTAAATATCCCCTTCGTCGATCCGACGGAGATGATATTTTTCGACGAGGACGGCTGCCTCTTGTTGGAAAAAACGCGGCGCGCTATCGCTAGAAGACTTAGCACGGAGGAGTGCGCGGTAATTCCCGGGTTTTACGGTGCATGCATGGCTACGGGCGAAATTTTAACCTTCAGCCGCGGGGGTTCTGATATAACGGGTGCTTTAATCGCCGCCGCGACTGGCTCTGACTTATACGAAAACTGGACGGACGTTTCGGGATTTTTAGCCGCCGACCCGCGTATAGTTAATGATCCGCGCCATATATCTTCGCTTACCTATAGCGAGCTTAGGGAACTTTCAAGTATGGGGGCGAACGTTTTACATCCGGACGCGGTTCTTCCGGTTAAAAGGGCGAATATTCCGATAAACGTTAGAAATACGAATGCACCTTCGCATTGCGGAACGCTAATTGTTCCTGACGGGGCAAATGTTTTCGATTCAAAACGAAATACGAATTATACTGGTGTTACCGGGGTCGCGGGAAAGCGCGGATATACTTCGGTTACGGTCACTAAGGAATATTCAAGCTCGGACTTCGGCTTCGCAAGGCGCGCGCTTCATGCTTTCGAAGCATGTTCTATTCCGGTTATGCATATGCCTTCGGGTATAGATAGGTTTACGATTATAACGGCGACGAGCGCACTTAAAGATAAACGCGAAATGCTGGCGCATGAGTTAAACGCGATGTGCGGCGTAAACAATGTCGAATTTTTTGACGATATAGCCCTAATTGCGACCGTCGCAGCTAACCTTATAAAGACGACGGGTTTCGCCGCGAAACTATTTTCGGCGCTAAGCGATGCGAAAATAAATGTTTCTATGATAGATCTAGGGAGCGGAGCTTCGAGTATTGTTTTCGGCGTTATGGACGTTGATTTTGAGTCGGCAATAAAAGCCGTTTACAACGCTTTCTTTTTACAAAGGATATGAGCTTATTTTTAAAATCGGCAGAAGCTGTGATTTTGATTGTTCTTATGATCGTCGTTGGCTTTGTCGCGGGGAAGCTAAAGTTTATGAAAAGCGAACATAAGGGCTTTTTGGTAAAATATCTTATAAACTTTGCTGTTCCCGCTATGTGCGTTTCGAACGTGTTTAAACAGTTTGCTCAGATATATTGGGTCGATTTGTTAAAGCTCATGCTTATTCCATTGCTGTCGATGACGGCAACGTTTTTAATCGCCCTAGTATTGGTTCGTATTTTTAAAATTGAACATAAAAAATACGGACCTTTCGTCGTTATGTGCGCTTTTTCAAACTCAATCTTCATGGGTCTTCCAATATGTAAAGAACTTTTTGGCGAGACGGCGGTGCCGTATGTTATAATTTTCTATATCTTTAATACGCTTCTGTTTTGGACGATAGGCGTTGCAATGATTCAGCGTTCAGGGGATATGAAAAATGAAAAACCGACCCCTCTTTCTTTTATGAAAAGGCTGATAACCCCGCCTCTCGTTGCCCTTATCGTCTCTCTTGCGTTGCTTCTTTTTAATATTAGCCTTCCCGAAGTCGTAATAACTTTTTGCGACTATCTTGGGAATACGGTTTCGCCCCTTGCGCTCATGTATGTCGGATTCATAATATATGAAACCGATTTAAGGCGTTTTAAATTTGAAAAATCATTTATTGCAGTGATGCTGATGCGTTTTTTAGTAGCTCCGTTCATAACTGTGCTTTTGGCTAAGCTTTTTTTAATACAGAATATGGCGACGAACGTTTTTACGATTGAGGCAGCTATGCCCGTAATGACGCAGTGCGTAATAATGAGCGCGGCTTCGGGGGCCGATGAGCAATATTCGGCTTCCGCTATGACTTTATCTACGCTATTATCTTTCGTTGCGGTTCCTCTAATAATGTTTGCGCTTCAATATGTTTAATAAAAAATAAAAGGAGAATTTAAAAATGGATAAGATAGTTATCGAAATGGAAAACGGCGGGAAAATACATCTTACTCTCGATAGGGAGAATGCGCCGATAACGGTTGAGAACTTTGTTTCTCTCGCGAAGAGCGGATTTTATGACGGGCTTATTTTTCATCGCGTTATCGAGGGTTTCATGATACAGGGCGGCTGTCCGGACGGAACGGGCATGGGCGGACCGAAGCATTCGATAAAGGGCGAATTCTCAATGAACGGAGTAAATAACCCAATAAAACATATGCGCGGTGTTATATCAATGGCACGTTCGAACGATATGGACTCGGCGGGATCGCAATTTTTCATAATGCATAATGACGCTCCGCATTTAGACGGACTATACGCGGCTTTCGGCAAGGCAGACGGCGAGGAGAGCCTTAAAGTTATAGACGAAATAGCGACATCGGAAACGGGGAGAAACGATAGACCAATAAATGAGATCCGAATAAAAAGCATAACGGTAGAATAAAAACAGGTATGGAAAAATTTAAAATAGCGGATGCGCATTGCGATTTTTTAGCGCATTCATATGAATTTAACTACGACATAGGTACATTAGGAGACGGACAAAACCTTACGCTGGATAGGTTAAAGCGCGGCAACGTAAAGCTTCAATATTTCGCTTGTTGGGTTGACATGAAAAACAGAGTGTCGGCGCTTCAACAATGCCTATCTATGATAGACTCTTTCTATCGCATGTTGGATAAATACAGTGGCGATTTGGTTAACTTTTTAGAGCCGATTTCTACTTATGACGACCGAATAAAATGCGTTCTTGCGATTGAGGGCGGCGAAGCGATAATGGGTCTTATGGACAATCTTAGAATTTTTTATAGACTTGGAGTTCGCGCAATGACGCTAACCTGGAACGATACGAACGAGTTGGCATCTCCCGCTATGCGGAAGGCGAACGTTGGACTTACTTCCCTAGGGAAAAATATTGTTAAAGAAATGGGCGCTATAAATATGGCGGTAGATCTTGCTCATCTTAGCGATGCGGGAATTGACGACGTATTGGACATTGCAGCTGGCCCAATATTCGCGTCACATTCGAATGCGCGTGCGGTTTTTCAGCATAGGCGTTCTTTAGAGGATGCGCATATAAAGGCTATTTCGGAGCGCGGAGGTGTTATCGGGATTAATTTCTACGTAAAACAGCTCACTACGGAGCGCGATTGTTCAATAAAAGATATACTTTTGCATATTGAACATATTGTAAAAATCGGAGGAATTCAGTGCGCGGCGATAGGATCGGATTTTGACGGTATGCCGACATATCCGACCGACCTTAGAAACAGCGGGGATTTTCAAAATCTTGCGTCAGCGATAAAGCAAATTGGGTTTAATGACGACGAAGTCGAAGCTATAACCTATGGAAATTTAGCAAGGTTTACCGAGGCTCTAAGATAGAACAAAAGTTCTTTTATTTAGAATTTTATAGTTGATTTTCAAACGCTTTGCGGATATATTTTTAATTCGCAAAGCGTTTTTTGAATATTAGGTGTCTGCCCTTGATATTACAGCTACTCTATTTTTTGATTTATGGGATACTGTTGCCAAGTGAGATACCTTTATGGTATAATTGTCTATCATTTAGCGATGAAGCACAGTGAAAATATGGAGGTAAAAAACTCATGCAAAAGGAAAAGGCGCTCGATATAGCGCTCACCCAGATTGAAAAAAAGTATGGCAAGGGTGCTATAATGAGGCTCGGAGATACGGGCGCGAAATTTGAGGTTTCCGCAATACCGACGGGAAGCATTGTGCTTGACTATGCGCTCGGAGTTGGAGGAATACCGCGCGGAAGGGTCGTTGAAATCTTCGGGCCAGAATCCTCCGGGAAAACGACGCTCGCTTTACATATGATTGCGGAGGCTCAAAAGCTGGGTGGGCTGGCCGCTTTTATCGATGCGGAACATGCACTCGATCCGGTATATGCGAAGAATCTTGGGGTAAATACGGACGACCTATATATCTCTCAGCCCGATTCGGGAGAACAGGCTCTTGAGATTACCGAGGAGTTGGTTAGGAGCGCGGCTATAGACGTAATCGTAATAGACTCGGTAGCGGCGCTGGTTCCTAAAGCGGAGCTTGAGGGCGATATGGGCGATTCGCATATGGGCGTTCAGGCGCGGCTAATGTCTCAGGCGCTTAGAAAGTTGTCGGGAGTTACAAGCAAGACTAATACGATAGTCATATTTATAAATCAGCTTAGAGAAAAGATCGGAATTTCCTTTGGCAATCCGGAGGTAACGACCGGTGGAAGGGCGCTAAAATTTTATGCATCGGTTAGACTTGATGTTCGAAAGGGCGATCTTATAAAGAACGGAACTGAAGCTATAGGATGCAGAACTAAAGTTAAAGTTGTAAAAAATAAAGTAGCTCCGCCATTTAAGGTTGCCGAGTTTGATATGATATATGGTCAGGGAATTTCGAAAGAAGGGTCGATTCTTGATCTTGCTGTTGAAAATAAGCTTATATCGAAAACCGGCTCATGGTATTCATATGGCGAGATGCGCCTTGCGCAGGGAAGGGATAATACGAGGACTTTCCTAAAAGATAATCAGGAACTATGCAATGAAATTGAATTTAAGCTCCGCGCGCTCCTTTCTACTCAGCCGGCGGTTTTAGCGACCGAGGTTGAGGAAGCGGAAGATGAAACCGAAAATGATGATTAAATATGATATAGACAGGAATCCACACCAAAAATTTTTAAAATTCCCTCAATATTGACGTTATTTACTCTTGCTATGATTTAGATTTTGAGATAGAATATCAGACAAATAAGAAAAGGCGGTTTAAACCTAATGTTAAATGATGATACCAGAGATTTCATCGAATTTGAAGATGAAGAAGGTAATACCTTCGAACTTGATATACTCACTTATTTTAATCATGAGGATGAAGAGTATGCCGTGCTTTGCGACGTTTCTAATAATGACGAAAGCGAAGAAGAACAGGAAGTCTATATAATGAAAGTAGTTGCGGACGGCGATTATGAAGAATTTGTTCCCGCTGATGAAGATAAAATGGATGTGCTTATAAAATTGGCTCAGGAGGCTATGGAAGAATGCGATTGTGACGACGAGGATTGCGATTGCGATGAATGCAGCTGCGAACATGACGAAGATAAGTGCGACTGTGGTGGCGATTGTAGCTGTAACGAGAAACATGAATAAAAAGTCTTTGTGTAAATAATTGAGCTTTTTGATCCTTTTTACGCTTTTTTGGGCGGCATATGAACTTCTGTTTAAGAAGTTTATAAGCCGCCCAAACTGCATTTATAATGACATTTCTTTTTTCCCTCTTATTTTAAACATATAAATCTTTTCATTATAATATAAGCACCGAATGAAGACGAATAAAAGCCCAAAAAACGCAATATATTCGCGTTTTTTGTATTTGTCTATTGAAAATAGATTAATATTAATGTACTATATTTTCAATGGCGCGCTGATAAACGATTCTAAAAATTGCAGCGCTGAAATAAAGATACGCTTATATTTATGCAAAAAACGATTTAAGGAGAAAACAATCATGATTGAATTTGTTGAACAGGGGATGTACCTGGTTAACGGTATTCCGATGTCGATTGCGCCGAACGGTTTAACCGCCGATGTGGGTCGAAAAAAGACGATCGCTTATAGGATACTCGAGGCGCATAACGTTAGCTCTGACGAGGATAACCTTCGTATAAAATTCGATAGCCTTATGTCGCACGATATAACCTATGTTGGTATTATACAAACGGCGAGAGCCAGCGGACTAAAGCGCTTTCCGATACCTTATGCTATGACGAACTGTCATAATAGTCTTTGTGCTGTAGGAGGAACGATCAATGAGGATGACCATGTCTTTGGGCTATCTGCCGCGAAAAAATATGGCGGCATATTTGTTCCGACCAATCAGAGCGTAATTCATTCATATGCGCGCGAGGCTATGGCTAAATGTGGCGATATGATATTGGGATCGGATTCACATACGCGCTACGGTGCCCTAGGTACAATGGGAATAGGCGAAGGCGGTCCTGAGCTGGTAAAACAGCTTCTTTCTAATACTTACGATACTTCGCGTCCCGAAGTCGTTCTCGTATATATGACGGGCGCGCCGAAAAGAGGAGTAGGACCTCATGATGTAGCGATAGCGTTGGTGGGCGCTGTATTTTCGAAGGGTTGCGTTAAAAATAAGGTTCTTGAATTTGTAGGTTCCGGGATAAAAAATCTTCCCGTCGACTTTAGAAACGGTATAGACGTTATGACTACCGAAACGACCTGTCTTTCTTCAATATGGGAAACGGACGAGGAAATCAAAAAGTATTATGAAACGCATAAAAGACCGGAGGACTATAAGGAACTGAAACCGGAAAATGGTGCATATTACGACGGCATGATAACAATAGAACTTGATAAAATCGAGCCTATGATAGCTCTTCCGTTCCATCCGAGCAATGCATATACTATAAAAACGTTTACGGAAAACGCGCGCGATATTATTGATACCGTTACGAAAGAGGCGAAAAAAACTTTTGGTTCTAAGATAAAGTTTGACCTAAAGGATAAGATAAGCGGTAAAGACGTATATGCGGATCAGGGAATAATAGCCGGGTGTTCCGGAGGTCTGTTCGACAATATCGTTGCGGCGGCAGATATATTGGACGGAGGAGATACCGGGAACGGATATTTCAGCTTATCGGTATATCCGACGAGTATACCCGTTAGTCTCGCGCTTACGCGTATAGGCGCTATTGAAAAACTCCTAAGTGCCGGCGCTATTTTAAAGCCGAGCTTCTGCGGTCCTTGTTTTGGTGCGGGAGATGTTCCGTCGAACAATGGGCTTTCGCTTCGCCATGCAACGAGGAACTTCCCAAATCGCGAGGGAAGTAAGCCGGGCGATGGTCAAATATCTTCGGTCGCGTTGATGGATTCGAGATCAATAGCGGCGACGGCTAAAAATCACGGAAAAATAACCTCCGCTACCGAGATTGACTATGACGATAGGCACTGTGAATATCATTTTGATAGCAGCGTTTATGAAAAGCGTGTCTACAATGGATTTAATAACCCGCGGCCCGAAACCGAACTTCGCTTAGGACCAAATATAACCGACTGGCCAAAAATGTACCCATTGACGGAAAACATTCTTTTAAAACTTGCGGCGGTTATTAGAGATACTGTAACTACGACCGATGAACTAATACCATCCGGCGAAACGTCTTCTTATCGCTCAAATCCGCTTAGGCTTTCCGAATTTGCGCTCTCTAGGCGCGTGCCGGAATATGTTGGTCGCTCAAAGGCGATTAAACTCGACGATGATGCGCGGAGAAACGGCGAAGCTCCTTCGGCGATTAAAGAGGTTTTGTCTAAGGTCGGGAATGCAGAAGTGCTTCTTAAAAATACGGAACTCGTTTCTGCGATATTCGCGAATAAACCTGGTGATGGAAGCGCTAGGGAACAGGCGGCATCATGTCAAAAAGTACTGGGAGGTTCCGCTAATATTTGTTATGAATATGCGACGAAGCGTTATCGCAGCAACTGCATCAACTGGGGCATACTTCCGTTTACTATCGATAAGGATACGCCTTTCGACTATGAGGTAGGAGATTTTGTTTTCGTTCCCGGTATACGAGATGCCATTAAAAACGGCGTTGAGACGATTCCGGCGAAGGTCATATCCGGGGGAAAGGTGAACGATATAACGCTCTATATAAAAGGCCTTACTCACGACGAAAAGGAAATACTAGCGGACGGGTGCCTAATGAACTATTACGCGGCAAGGTTATAATTAAAGGTGAATGTCAAGTAGGGGCGGAGGGAATAAAAATTCGTCTCTACTTGACATAGGACTCGAAAATTGTTAGATTATAAGGAGAAGCCGTTTTTTCGAACGGCTTAAATTAGTTTGGGAGGAAATACCGTGGAAAATAAAAAGAGAATAGTTATTGCTTTAGGCGGAAATGCTTTACAGGAGAGTAAAGGTGAGGCAACCGCAGAAGCACAGCTCGATGTAGTTAAAAAAACATCAAAATATATAGCTGATATAATAGCGTCCGGCGCTGAAGTTATAATAGCGCATGGTAACGGTCCGCAAGTTGGAAGAATCGTTCTGCAAAATGAAAATTCGACGGCTATAACACCTGCCATGCCGTTTGACGTTTGCGGCGCTATGAGCCAGGGAATGATAGGCTATCATATTCAACAGGGACTTCGCGAAGAGCTGAGAAAGCGCGGGATTAACCGTGAGGTTGTTACCGTAGTTACTCAGGTCGTAGTCGATAAGACGGATAAGGCATTTATGGCTCCGTCGAAGCCAATAGGACCTTTTTATAGTAAAGAGGAGGCTGAAAAGCTCGCCACCGAAAAGGGTTATACCGTTAAAGAGGACGCCGGGCGCGGATATAGGCGCGTCGTCGCTTCGCCGAACCCCGTCGAGATAGTTGAACTTAACGCGGTTAAATGTCTTATGGCTAAAGATTTTGTCGTAGTAACCGTGGGTGGCGGTGGAATTCCCGTAATTAAAGATGAAAAAGGAATGCTTAACGGAACGGCGGCGGTTATAGATAAGGATCTTGCGGCATTTAAATTAGCTTCCGATCTCGACGCCGATTGTCTGCTTATTTTAACGGCGGTAGACTGTGCATATATAAATTACGGTAAAGATACCCAAAAGGCGCTTAATAAGTTAACTTCGGCAACGGCGCGCGAATATATTCGCGATGGTCAGTTCGCCGCGGGCTCAATGCTTCCTAAGATAGACGCTGCATGTCGATTTGCGGAGACGAAGCCCGGGAAAAAAGCGATAATAACGTCTTTAGATAAGGCGGTTTTCGCTCTTAACGGTTCCGAAGGGACGACTATAGTAGACTAAAAAAAACATATCGATATGCGAAATGGGAATGTATCTCATTTCGCATATAAAATTTTATTACCCCGTTTTGTCGGTTCAATTCTTCATGAAAAAGCAAACAAAAGCAGCCCCTGTTTTAAAATTGGATTAACGGTATCTATCGTATATTAAAAAAACAGGCTTAAATCACAGAAAAATCACATTGCAGCCTATTTTAATACTTGTTATATTAAATATTCGTCAAAGGTAGTAAAGACAGTTGAAAACGGTGAAAATTAATGTTAGTATCATCATGCCACAAAAAAATTGGGCGTTAATTTTGAAAGGAAGAATATAATGAAAAAAAACATCTCATTCGTTTTAGCACTTATGATGCTCTCAGCTATGCTTATAGGCTGTACTCCCCAGAAACAGCCGACCAATACGGGCGCTCCATCGAGCTCTCCGTTAAGTTCTCCAACGGTTGCGCCGAGCGCAGCTCCGTCGGTTGAGCCGTCGGTAGATCCTTCCGCCTCAGCGGCTCCTAAAAGTCCTTTGGAAGCCGTTATTGACGATATAGTAAAAAAAGCGGGCGAATCACTGGATGGAACGGTTACTGCTCCCGTTACGGTCGAAAATGCACAGGATCTAACCGGACTTACCGCTGAACAGTTTACGGAGAACATAAAAGAGGCGATAAACGTTCAGGCTATGATAAATATAAATGCGCACCTTATCGTTTTACTTGAGGCGGGAAGTCCCGAGAAGGCCGAAAGTGCTGCAAAATTAATAGCCGGTGGTTTTAATACGAGACGCTGGGTTTGCGTAACCCCCGAAAAATGCGCCGTTATAACCGGCGGTAATTATGTTCTCCTCGTTGCGTCAAACGCACTTACGACGGATAAACTTGTTAATGCGTTCATAGTTTTTGCGGGAGATAAGGCTGGTCAGCCGGATTTCTTCTTCGAGAATAAAGCAGAGTAAATGCTGTTTTCAAGTATACCATTTTTATACTTTTTTTTCCCGGCTTTATTGGCGCTATATTTTATAGCGCCAAAGGGATTAAAAAACGCCGTCTTGCTTCTGGCAAGCGTCGTTTTTTATATTTGGGGAGAGCCAATATATATATTATTAATGTTGGGCTCAACGCTATTGGGCTATATTTTTGGACTTCTTATAGATCGTTTTCGCGGTAAGAAACTCTCAAAAATCTTCATGATAGCTTCCGTTGTGACTCTTATCGGATTCTTAGGTCTATTTAAATATGCTGACTTTTTTATAGGCATAGCTAACGGACTTGGTGCGGATATCGGAATGTTAAAGCTTGCGCTTCCTATCGGGATAAGTTTTTATACGTTTCAAATTTTATCCTATACGATAGATGTCTATAGGGGAACGGCGGAGGTCGCCAAAAACCCAATTGACTTTGCCGCTTATGTAACGTTTTTTCCCCAACTCGTCGCCGGACCTATAGTTCGATATACGGACGTTGCGCGCGAGCTAAAGAAGAGGGAACATAGTTTCGAGGGTGTCGCTATAGGCGCATCGCGCTTTACGATAGGTCTTGCGAAAAAAATATTGATAGCTAACGTATTAGCGGAAGTCTGCTCAATATACAGAACATCAACGGCTCATACGGCTCTGTTCTCTTGGGTATACGCTATAGCCTACATGCTGCACATATACTTTGATTTTTCCGGGTATAGCGATATGGCTATAGGTTTAGGGCGGATATTCGGTTTTAAGTTTCCGGAAAATTTCAATTACCCGTATATAGCGGCGAGTATCACCGATTTTTGGCGGCGTTGGCATATGACATTAAGCTCATGGTTTCGCGATTATGTTTATATTCCGCTAGGCGGAAACCGCGTTAAACCTTGGAGAAATGCGTTCAATATATTGATAGTTTGGGCACTTACGGGATTTTGGCATGGAGCGGGGTTTACATTCTTAGCTTGGGGGCTTTACTTCGCGCTATTTTTATTAATCGAAAAGTTCTTATTAAAGGACTTTTTGAAAAAGTTGCCGCGAGTTTTAACGCACACATATGCGCTAATAATCGTCCTATTTTCATGGGTTCTTTTCGACGCGGAGAGTATTTCGGCGGCATTATCAACTATGGGAAATATGCTATTTATAAACACGCCGGCTTTCGACGCTACGGCGCTTTATTATTTAAGGAGCTACGCTGTTCCGCTTATAATCGGAATAATCGGCTGTACGCCGCTTCCTAAACTTATAGCTTCGAAATTTTCGGCGCGCTTTGAAAAAACGGCAATAATAATAAAACCAATATTTGTAGTGGCACTTTTGATGCTAACTACGGCGTACCTAGTAGACGGGTCGTTTAACCCGTTTATATATTTTAGATTTTAAGGGAGGGGAAAATATGAACGATAAAATTAAACGAATAGGTGCGATAATAACATCGGTAGTCTTTTTAACGGCAATAGTCGGGCTTTCGGTTGCAAATATCCTCTATATCCCTCCCGAAATTTCTAAGAGCGAAAGACGGTATTTAGCTACGTTTCCGGAGTTTACTTTCGAAACGATTATTAACAAGAAATTTATGCAGGGTTTCGAAAAATATGCGCCAGATAGCTTCGTTGCGCGGGACGCTTTTAGGGCAGCAAAGGCGTTTTCGCAATATAACCTTCTCTTTTTAAAGGACAGCAACGGTATTTATACGGCGGAGGGTCATGCGGCTAAACTAATAAAAGAAAACGACGATTCTGTAAGTCTATTAGCGAAGAACGTTCAAAAACTTATAGAAAAAATGCCTTCAGTGAACGCATATTTTTCGCTTATTCCCGATAAGGGCTATTACTTGGCGGAGAAAAACGGGTATATTCCGATGAACTATGCGCTTATGGAAAAAATTCTGAAAGATGGCATAAAAGACGCGCGATTTATCGACCTTTTCCCGGTTTTAGGAATAGACGATTTTTATAATACCGATTTACATTGGCGTCAGGAACGGCTCGAAGGAGTTGTCGCTTTTTTATCGGAGTCAATTGGCTTTTCGACGGACTTTGACTATGAAAAGACCGATTTTCATGGCTTTTACGGGGCATATCTTGGTCAATCAGCGCTTACGCTTAAAAGCGAAACGCTCTCAATTTTAAGGAGCTCGTCAACGGAAAGTGCGAAAGTAAAACTTTTAAACCCAAAGACGATGAAACTCGAAGAAGCTACTATGTATGATCTTGAAGCATATACCGGTATAGACCCATACGATATATATTTGCATGGGGCGCAGGCGGTGATAACGATAGAAAACCCGAATGCGGATACGGATAAGTCATTGACGATATTTAGGGATTCGTTTTCTAGCAGTCTAACGCCATTGATAACATGCGCCTATTCGAGCATAACTCTCATCGATTTACGGTATATAAACGCGGGTCTTGCTATGTCAATGTTTCCTCCGGAACGCGGGAGCGACGTTTTATTCATATATGGAGTCGAAATAATAAACAACGCCGGAACTATGCTCTTTTGACATGGCGCTTACGTTGTTGTATAATACATTCGGATTTTTTTGAGAGGTGATATTTTATGAAACATATCAATACAGTTAAAACCGCATGCATAAAGAATACGGCGGATTCGGGTTGCGGCGAATGCCAAGCATCATGCCAGTCGGCTTGCAAAACCTCATGCACTGTTGCTAATCAGGTTTGTAAAAAGGAACAAAAATAATATATCCGATTAAAATTGGTATCGCGTTAAAACAGGCGCAGCTTAATGCGTCTGTTTTGCGGTATGCGCATATATTTTTTCTGACGCGCGAAAATTGTTCTCCGGCGTCAGAATTTTAGGAGGCATAATTTGATTCACGCATTCAAAGCATTAGGAAAAAACATACTTATGGACGTTGAAAGCGGAGCCATTCATGTACTTGATGACGCCGCGTTTTTAGTTGCATGCGCTTTAGAGGAGGGAAAAGATCCTTATGAAACGGGCGCTTCAACCGAGGAAACGAAAGAAATTCTGTTGGAACTTGACGAGATTAAGAAGAACGGCGAATTTATGAGTCCACCTCCGGAAATTGAGGAACTTCCGTTCGACGATACAATAAAATCGATGTGCCTTCACGTTGCGCATGATTGCAATTTACGATGCAAATATTGTTTCGCGGGGACGGGCGAGTTTCATGGTGAGCGGTCGATGATGAGCGTTGAGACGGCGCGGCGCGCCCTCGACTTTTTAATAGCACATTCGAAAAACAGACAGCATTTGGAGGTTGATCTCTTTGGCGGAGAGCCGCTTATGAATATGGATGTTGTCAGGGAAGCTGTTGCATACGGGAGAGAACTCGAAAAGAAGTACGGAAAAAAAATAAACTTTACTATGACGACGAACGGAGTTCTATTGAACGACGAAACGATAGAGTTTTTAAACCGTGAAATGTACAATATTGTAATAAGCATAGATGGGCGAAAATCGGTAAACGATGCTGTACGGACGACGGTGGGTGGTGGTTCAGCATATGACGTTATAGTTAAAAACGCTAAAAAGCTTGTCGACGGACGAAACGGAGAATACTATATAAGGGGCACTTTTACTAATAAAAACCTAGACTTTGCGAAGGATGTTGAAGCGATATACAACCTCGGGTTCGATCAAATTTCAATAGAACCGGTTGTTTTAGGCGAAAACGATTCGTTAGCCATAAGGAAAGAAAATTTAGAACAGATATTTGCTGAGTATGATAAACTTTTAAACATGATAATAGAATATGGGAAACAGGGGAAATTCATAAACTTTTTTCATTTTATGGTTGATCTTACGCATAGCCCATGCCTTAAAAAGCGTCTAAAGGGTTGCGGCGCGGGAGTTGAATATGTTTCCGTTACTCCCGATGGCGAGATATACCCATGCCATCAGTTTGCGGGCGAAAACGGATTTGCTATGGGCAACGTCTTTGACGATACGATAGATAATGATTTACAAAAAAAATTTCACGGGTGCAATATATTGACTAAGCCAAAATGCAAAGAGTGCTTTGCTAAATATTTTTGTAGCGGGGGCTGCGCGGCGAATGCATATCGCTATGAGGGCGATATAAATCATCCGCACGAAATATCTTGTGCACTTATGAGAAAACGCGCCGAATGTGCCATAGCTAAGTTCGTTTATGAAAATATTTGAGTGTTCGGTAAAAGATGATGAAATTAACGTCGATGTCGAGACTTTGAAAAGTCTCGGCTTTTCCGAGATAATGATTAAGCTTCTCATTGCGCGCGGGATAAAAACGGGGAATGAGGCAAAAAGCTTTTTATATCCGGAGGCTTCGGATATTTTAGATCCATTCACCCTTCCGGATATGGCTATCGCGGTTGAGAGAATAAGAGTCGCGGCCGAAAGTGCCGAAAAAATATGTATCTTTGGCGATTACGATACCGACGGCATATGTGCAACGGCGATGTTGCTCCAATTTTTTAAGTATGAGGGTTTAGATTGCTTTTACTATATACCGTCAAGGCATGATGATGGGTACGGAATGAGTAAAGCGTCTATCAAAAAAATATCGGAGCTGGGCGCGAAGCTGATAATAACAGTCGATAACGGCGTAACCGCGAATATCGAAATTGAATACGCAAAGTCGCTTGGTCTGGATGTAATAGTTACCGATCACCATAGGTGTTTCGGAAAAATTCCTGATTGTTCCGCCGTCGTATGCCATACGAGGGTGGATAGCGAATATAAAAACCCTAATCTTTGCGGAGCGGGCGTTGCGCTAAAAATTATAGGAGCTATCGGAGGAATGATCGCTATGAACCGCTACCTACCCTATGCGGCTCTCGCGACCGTTGCCGATGTTGTTCCTCTTTTCGGAGAAAATCGTGCCATAGTTGATATTGGAATATTATCTATCCGTCAGGGTGAAACCCCGATAGGAATATCGGCGCTCTTAAAGGTGGCGGGGGTTGACGAAACTAAGCTGACCGCGCGCGACCTTGCTTTTATGGTTTCTCCGCGGTTAAACGCCGCGGGGCGAATAGCTAATGCTTCTCTCGGCGTTGAGCTTATGATATCTCAGGATACCGAATATGCCGTGTCTCTTGCCCAGCGCTTAAACGAGCTGAATAACGAGAGAAAAGGAATTGAAAGCGTTATAGTAAACGAAGCATGTGGGCGTATAGAAGCGACGGGAGTAGCGAATAGCGCGATAATCGTAGAAGCTTCGGAAAGCTGGAATGCCGGGATAATAGGCATAGCCGCCTCGCGCCTTGTCGAAAAATATTATCGTCCGGTAATACTTTTTTCCGAGAATGACGGAGTTTTAACGGGTAGTGCAAGGAGCATTCCCGGAGTTGATATCCAAAAACTTTTGTCTGTATTTTCTAAGAGCTTCATGCGCTTCGGAGGTCATGAGCTGGCGGCGGGTCTTACTATTAGGCGAGAAAACTATGAAACTTTTGCGCGAGATATAAACGACTATCTATATGAAACGGGAGATAAAAACGCGTTCATTCCGCGTGCGTTTTTCGAAGCTGAATATGGGCTTTCCGATATGAGCGAGGAAATTGTAAACGAAATTGAAAAGCTCGCGCCGTTTGGAGAGGGAAACCAACAGCCGGTGTTTTGCGCAAAAAACGTTAGGTTGACATCGCTAAAGCGCGTCGGAGTTGACGGTGCGCATCTAAAGATGCAGGCGGTTTCAAGCGATAATAGGTTTTTTGATGCGATTGCGTTTTCAAAAGGCGCAGATTTTGATGGGATAATCGACATTGAAACAGCGGATATTTTATATGCGCCGTCAATTAATGTTTTTAACGGCAGACGTGCTCTTTCTATAAAGATAAGCGAAATAAACGCAGCGATTCCCGCGGATGCGAAGGGCTATACGGAAAAAAAGTCCGATAAGTTTTTTGAAAGCTATAGGCATAATCTAAGATTTTTGCAAAGCTATAATGAGCCTCCGAAATTTAAAACTTCTGAATTTGACGCTTTGGCTTTCGACGGGTTTTCGTCATCCGCGATACTTTGTTTTACGAAATTAGGAGCTGAGAATCTAATAGACCGTTTAAGGTCGAAACCTATTCCATGCGACATATGCTTTTTTTCGCCTCATGTTGGGGGAAACATTATGAACGCGGCGATTCTCGCTCCGAAGCTAAATGCGGATTGGCTTTCGCGCTTTAAACGTATAGTCGTCTATGATTTTCCGTATTCAACGGGGATACTCGAGGCGATTTCGGAGTTATCCGGTTCTCGCGAGATCATCTTTATTAAAAATAATTTTTCGCCGGACTATGATGTTATAGAAAGCTTTTTACTGAATAGAGACGAGATGAAGGCGCACTATCGCGCCTTAGTAAATCGTTCTAAAACTCCCGAATTCCTCAATGCTACCGCAGAATTTACAAGTATGCTGCTGAACGTACCTATATATATTGCTGAGTTCGCTATAGACGTTTTTTTAGAGCTTGAATTTTTTATTCTCGATAAGAATCGAAGGCTGATTTTAAACCCATTAGGGAAAAACAGGGAACTTATTGAAAGCCGAATCTATAAAAATGCGATTTCTGCGGAAATTACGGTGACAAATGAAAAAAACAAACTTGGTTATCAATAAAAAATAATGTGCAAAAGGAAAAAACTGAGGATAAAACTATGGACTTGCAATCGAAAATAAGAAGCATTCCGGACTATCCAGTAAAGGGTATTTTATTTCGCGATATAACGACGCTGCTTCGGGACGGGGAAGCGTTCAGCGAACTTATTTCGCGTATGGCAGATCTGATTTCAAATAAAAAAGTTGACGTTATAGTATCGCCCGAGGCACGCGGCTTTATAGTCGGCGCTGCTTTGGCGGTAAAAATTGGAGCGGGCTTTATACCCCTTAGAAAGCCGAATAAACTTCCGAGCCGAGTAATACGGCATGAGTATGAACTAGAATACGGGAAAGATATTCTCGAAATGCATTCGGACGCAATTAACCAAGGTGACCAGGTTTTAATCGTAGATGATCTTTTAGCGACCGGCGGAACGATAGAAGCCGTAGCCGATATGGTTGAAATATGCGGAGGGAAAACGATAGGAGCATGTTTTTCGGTTGAACTTATTGACCTTCGCGGAAGAGAGCGCCTAAAAAACATCGACGTTTATTCGGTTATAGAGCTTTCGGGAGAATAAACTCGGAAATATTGAGCTTTAAAGCAGAATTGACGAGTGTAGAAACTTCAATTTTCATTCTGAAAGAGCTTCCTATTTCGCTTAGAAAGATCATATCAATTTTGCTGTTTGAATGTTTTTTATCGATAGCTAAAAGCGAAAAAGCCCTCTCCCTTTCGGAGGGCGAAAATTCAATAGATGGCAGGGAAAAATAAGTTAAACATTCGGAAAGCTTTTTAAACGTCCCTGCTTTGGTTATGCCGAACATTTCTCCTAACTTAGCTGAATAGAGCATTCCCAGAGCGACGCATTGTCCATGTTTCGCCCGATAGTCGAGGGCAGTCTCAAAAGCATGTCCAAACGTATGTCCAAAGTTGAGTTTTCGCCTTTCGCCGGAATCGAACTCGTCAGCCGCGACGAAGTGCGATTTGATTATTGCGCAGCTTTTAATTATCGAAGTATAGTTGAGGGGTAAAGACGAAAAAAGCGAATTAAAAAACGAAATATCGTCTATCGCGGCTGTTTTTATAACCTCGGCTATTCCGCAGCTTATTTCGGTTTTTTTTAGCGACCGTAAAACGAGAGTGTCGGCGACGATAAGTTCGGGATGAATAAATGCACCGACGAGGTTTTTTCCCTCCTCTATATTTACCGCTGCTTTTCCGCCTATTGCACTGTCAGCCATAGCGAGGAGGGTCGTCGGGATATGTATAAGTTTCATTCCCCGATTATACGTTGAGGCGACGAAGCCCGCGATATCGCCGATAACGCCTCCGCCGAGGCTAATTATGCAGTCGTTCCGCGAGAATCCGCAAGAAACGAGCTTTGAATATATCTTCGTAACAGAAGAAAAGCTTTTACTGTTTTCGCCGGGTTTAAGAACGAAAGAATCGACAAAAAAGCCGCTGCTTTTTAGCGAATCTGCTACGCAACTAAGATAAAGCGCTGAAACGGTTTCATCCGTTATTATAAAAACACGCGAGATAGATTTTAGCGCATTAAAGACGAGGGGACCGATTTCTTTCAGTATTCC
Source organism: Clostridia bacterium (assembly GCA_036654235.1). Taxonomy (GTDB): domain Bacteria; phylum Bacillota; class Clostridia; order Christensenellales; family CAG-138; genus JAVVSK01. The sequence continues at coordinate 34,502 of JAVVSK010000017.1, forward strand.
TTCGCCTATCAGCATTTCAAATTTTTTGCTGAAATTCATATTGATTTTTTCCATAAAAGTCATCCAACCAAATTCAAATATTTTGTAATTATAACAGTTATAGCGGGGAGGTTCAAGCGTGATAGATATTAAAAAAATAGACGGGACAGATAGAGAACTTGTTTATAAAACTTTAATGCAGGGGTTTGCAGATTATACAATAGAATTTAAAATGCACTATGATAATTTTTATCGTCATTTTTTCGTTTTGGAGGGGAACGATCCTGCTTTTTCATACATTGCTTTTTACGACGGAAGTCCGGCGGGTGTTTTATTTTCGGGCATGCGTGAATATGAGGGGATGCTTACGATGCGCTTAGGCGCTCTTTCGGTGATCCCCGAAATGCGGAGAAAGGGAATTGCGACGGCTATGATGGAGAGACATTTTTTTGATGCGGAACGAACTTTTTCGAATCAACTTTTCCTCGAAATAACAGAGGGGGACGATATAGCTGCGGATTTTTATAAAAGTCTTAATTACTTCCCCGCGGGAAGGATAAATTATTTTACGCTAAACGACCTCTCTCAGCTTTTTTTGCGCGAGAGTAAGCTTATCAACATAGAACCTATCTCGCTTTCAAAAGTTCGTGAATTTAGACGGCAGCATATAGATGCGCATATTATATGGCAGAACGACGTTGACTTTATAGATGATCAAGATGGTGTAACGGCATATAATGCAATAATAGATGGTGAGTCTATAGGGATGATGGCGAATACGGGCGTAAATATTAACTATCTTTTTATAATTCCCGAATGGCGAAATTTATCTATCGCTTCGACTATTCTTGCGTTTGCGGCGCGGGATAAAAATTTAAAATCATTTTATATGGCTTTTCCGGCTACCGTCGCGCTAACCTCCTTCGCTCTCACTCTAGGGTTTAAGGATATGGGGTTTTCGCAAATTGAAATGGTGAAGCCGATTGCTTTTTCAAAGTGATAGAAAATAAAAAGGCGCGGGGGTATTCGTATTATCCAATTATTGGCGAGGCAGTAATCATGCCAATAAAAAATGCAGTCAAAGATACGCTCCCCGCGACGAAAAACAAAAGAATCAGCCCTTTAAAAATAATACATATAACGATGGGTCTACCGGGACGTTTTTAACACGATATTCAAAGTGCAAATGGCTTTTTAAAAGACATTCCGATAATGCGGAATTTCCGACGGTGCCTATCACCGTTCCCTGCTTAACCGAAACGCCCTCTTTAACGGGAAAATTTTCGGAGAGCGAAGCGTAAAGCGTCGTATCACCGTTACTATGCTGAATTATAATCGTTGTTCCGAGAGCATCGTCTTTTAAAACGCTCTTTACAATGCCATCTGCAACGGCTACAACGTTCGTTCCCTCTTTCGCACCTATATCAACGCCGGAATGCGTCATCCATTGATTTAAGGTCTTTGAATATATCAGCTCGTTTTCAGCGTAACCCCAAATTATATCGCCCTTAACCGGTGCGCTTAGAAGTTTTTTAGCCGACGTTCTGTTAGGACTTGCGTTCGGCGTTAAATTAGGGATAGGTGCGCAAGGAGTGGGGATTACCGTTGCAAGCTGCGTTGGCGTAGGCATTTTCGGAGTTGCGCTCATTGCCGCTACTATACTTTCATCTCCGGAATTGTTGACGTTTTTTCCGTCGTCCCCTTTATTGCCGGAAAACACGATTACGGCGGTAACGCCAGTTACTATTAGGCAGGCGATAAGTATAACATATACCACGTTCGCTTTTAAAAAGGTTTTGACGCTTTTAAACACATCAGATTTTTTTTCATTTTCCATTATTATTATTCACCTCTTTAACGTATTATTGACCTGAAACGGATTTTATATACAGAGCTTAGTCGGTGCTAATATTAGCGCGTGCATTTATTGAAATGCTTAATTTTTCATTTATTGTTATTGTTGTAAAATATACTTGAGGGGCAGATACACTACAGAGCACGTGGAGGTGAGTGTGCAACCCTAATCGGCTGACCGTATTTATATGTGTGCCAACCACCATTTCAAGCACAAATAAGTGTGAATAAGAACACGTAAACTTATCTTTGTATCGACGTTACTCGTTAATAGCTTGGTGGTTAGTCAATGTCTGCTGTCCTCAAATATTTTTTATTGGGATGTGACTATGCTTAAAATCGTTTATCCTATCTGTGTCGGACTTGATATCCAGAAGAACTTTATCTTTGCATGTATTGCTTCAACCAATGAAAAAGGTATCACGTCCTACAGACATCATCGCTTCTCGACCTTTACAAAAGGTTTGCGGGAGCTGGCAGAGTGGCTTAAAACCTAGTCTTGCAGTGATGTTTGTATGGAATCCACTGGGAAGTAC
>JAVVSK010000018.1:0-33133 GCA_036654235.1 Clostridia bacterium
GTCTGATTAGCGCTTATTGCAGCACCATCAGTGATTAGTTTCAGGATATCATAGTCAGAAGCATTGTTTGTCCAGTTAACTTCCCAGTCTCCCGTAAGAGCCGTGCTGGAACCAAATATTACCTGATTGGTAACAGGAGCTGCGGACGGACCTGCCGTACCCGCGGGCGAGCCCGACGGATTTGTCGACGGATTAGGCTTAGAGCTTGGACTACATGCTACAACGGAAACGAGCATGGTGAGTACCAGAAGTGCAATAATAAATTTCTTCATGTCTCAATTTTCCTCCTAAATATTATTGGATACAGATAAACAGTTCCAATTACTATGAGTCTATCAAATATTTTCACATATGTCAATAAACACAAACGATTTTCTTGCTCTTTTTCTTTTATTTTATTAATAAGTGCGTTATTAAATTTATTCTAACCGATTTTTTTGTTTTATAAAATGAAAAAAATACAGATATGCATTTTTACACAGTAGAAACCTGGTAATTGTAAAATAAAGTGATAGCCTTTTAAACATCAACATTGTCATAAATATGCACATTTTCTTTCGCTGATTTTTTCTGTTTTATTATAAACATGTCATTAGCTTTATTTTAACCGTGTTTTTGTTTTATAAGAATGAAGAACACTGATGTGTTGATAAAGCGCTCCCTGTCAAGCATAGCGATAAAAAACGTTTTTTGTGCCTGAAATTTCCGCTTTGATACAGTTATCTCAAGGCGACCGTGTAAATTTGTTTTAATTAAGGTAATTCGTTTTCCCGAGCGGTGATTATAAAGGCAAATATATTATTTAAATGCATTTTTTCATATTCTGGATAGCCTTTTTAAAAATAGCCCATTTTTAAATTTTATTAGTAATTTTCAGAGCTTTTTCTTTGCTTTTTTAATTTTTTCAATATTTTTAATTTTTGCAAGTTTATTGTTAATTTGGGAAGATTTATAGGAGCTGTTACCAATATGCTTTTTATTTAATTTTTCTAATTTTGCGTTAAATTTTAATTTTCTCATACATAGGCTGTTTTTCTCCAATATGGATTCCGTTCTCAGGATTCGTACCATGATCCGAAACAACGCGTATAATATGATCTGATTTAATTAGCAAAGCCAATACATTTTTATCTACATTTTGAAGAAACGCCATCTTTGTTTTAGCGTCCCGCCTATGCGCCGCCTCGTCAGCACCGTTAATATGCAAAAAAACAAAAGGAGAGTCTTCGGCGGCGCGGAGGGCGGCTAAAGCCTTTGCGGTTAAATCCGTGTCCGTATCGCCCGTTGCGCCAGTAACAATTATGATTTCCATTCCGAGAATTTTAGCGATGCCCCTAACGATATCCGTTCCACAAATAACCGTAGTCTTTTTTTGATATGGAGGAATAACAACACTCCTCCCTTGACCCCATGGAATCAGGATTCGTTTTTTCGTACTACAATGCTTTATAAACTGAGTAAGCTCCGGAATTCCGTCGGGAAGCAAAGTTTCAACGGGTTGACCTAGGCATCGGTACGGTGCGTGCGTTTCAACATTCTTAAGTTTGTCCGCCATATCCTTTAAAAGTATTATGCTTTTATAGCGTCCCAACGAATGATATTCAATAGAGTCGGTTTCTCTTCTTATTATATTTGGCGCATAGGTTAGAGAAGAACAATTTCCGCTGTTGTCGATAGAAACCCAACTACCGCGAAAAACGAGATCGTTTTTTCCAACGGGAATACCGGCGCCTAACGCTTCAACGTATGCGCGTATATTCATCGGTATAGGCGAAATCTCCAATAATGTCAGTATACATGTCAAACTTTCCGCTTCATAGCCGTTCGGGACTGTTTGTATATATTTTTTCAATCTCATTCGCGAGAGGTTATGATAATTATCGGCACGAAAACCGGGATCCGTCATCCCGTCAATAACGCAAAGTATTTCAGACATATTAGTCTCTCTCAATCATATATAAAAGTGCATTGCAAATAGAAGCGGCAACATTGCTGCCCCCCTTACGACCGCGGGCGACAATATATGGCACATCTGTTTGCATTATAAGTTCCTTAGCTTGGACGACATTTACAAAGCCCACGGGTACGCCGATAATAAGTTCGGGAAAAATCAGTCTATCCTGAATCAGCTCATATAACCGGATAAGCGCCGTCGGCGCATTTCCAACGGCAAATATAAGCGGGCTTGAAATTCGACATGCCTTATCAATTGAGGCTACCGCCCTTGTCGTTCCGTTCGCTATTGCTGCGTTTTTAACATCTTCATCGGCCATAAAGCAAAAAACTTCACCGCCGTATTTTGCAAACGCCTTTTTATTAATTCCGGACTTACCCATATTTGTGTCGGTTACGATACATGCGCCGCCTAAAATAGCCTGAAGCGCTTTTTTGACTACGCCTTCGGAAAAACACAGACTCTCGGCATAATCAAAATCGGCGGTCGTATGAATAACGCGCTTTATAATAGGCGCAAGTTCCGGATTAAGCACAGCTGAAAGCTCAGATTCAATAATTGCGAAGCTTTTCTTTTCAATTTCAGAAGGTGTAACCTGATCCAATTCTATTTTCAAAATTCAACGCTTTCCTCTCTTAAATATATATTTCCCCAGCTATAAAATCTAATCTTGCGAGTTTATTCCTTCTTCTAAGATACGATAAATAAGGCGCATATCAAGATTTTCACGAATGGCATCCGCTAAGGTGTTATATTGTAGTTCTTTATAGGCTTTATAATCGAATGCAGAAAATTCCGCCTTGTCGATACCTTTTCTTGCGCACAGCGAAGACAGAAGTGCCGCACGACATTCGGCAGTGTCGAAAAAGCCATGAAGGTAGGTTCCAAATATATTTTTATTAAAGCAACCATCTAAGTCACCGTTGCTTAGCGAAATAAGCGGCTTTGCACCTTCTAGAGACATTGTCTTTCCCATATGTATCTCATACCCCTCAACAATTGCGCCCGATAACTTAGAAAGTTCGGTCACCCTTTCAATTTTCCCCGAAACGCGAGTACTGTGCTTTTCTTTCTCGAATTCCGTCGTAATTGGTAAAAAGCCGAAGCCTGCTATTGTACCTCCTCCCTCAGTGCAGTAATGGTCGGTTATTCGTTCGCCCAACATCTGATATCCGCCGCAAATCCCGAATATAGGCGTTCCCCGCGCCGCCAGTTTTTTAATCGCTGCTTCAAGCCCAGATTGGCGTAGCCATAAAAGGTCGGATATTGTATTTTTCGTACCCGGCAATATAATTAGATCGGGATTTTCTAACTTACAAACAGAGTTTATGTAGCGGACAGAAACGCCGTCCGTAGCTTCCAATGCCGAAAAATCGGTGAAGTTTGAAATTCGGGGTAGTCGGATTACAGCTATATCAAGTTTTGAAGATTTATAGTCTACAAAACGCTCCGTAAGGCTGTCTTCGTCCTCAATATCGACTTTTAAATAAGGTAATACGCCGACAACAGGCTTTTTAGCTATGTTCTCTAAGCTTGTTAAACCGGGACGAAGTATTTCTATATCTCCGCGAAATTTATTTATTATCAACGCCTTTACGATATTGCGTTCATTCTCATCAAGAAGCATAAGCGTCCCCGCGAGCTGCGCAAAGACACCTCCCCTATCAATATCGCCAACAAGAAGTACGGGAGCTTTCACAAGCTTCGCCATGCCCATATTAACAATATCATCTGTTTTTAGATTTATTTCGGCGGGACTTCCCGCGCCCTCTATGATGATTATATCGTTCTGCTCTGCCAATTTATTAAATGCGCTCATAATATCGGGTATCAGCGTGCGCTTCATAGCAAAATATTCGGAAGCCTTCATATTACCTACGACATTGCCGTTTACAATTACCTGAGAACCCATATCGGTAACCGGTTTAAGAAGAATAGGGTTCATCAATACGGATGGTTCAATTCCACATGCCTCCGCTTGTACTACCTGCGCCCGTCCCATCTCAAGACCTTCCTTCGTTATAAACGAATTCAACGACATGTTTTGACTTTTAAAAGGCGCAACCCGATAACCGTCCTGTTTAAATACGCGGCAAAGTCCGGTCGTAAGGAGACTTTTCCCCGCGTTTGACATAGTTCCCTGTATCATAATTATTTTAGCCATGCATAACCTCCGTAAGTGCTTTTATTAATTCTTCGTTTTCTTCGTGTTTTTTTACGCAAACACGATAAAAGCTTTCGTCCAGTCCTTCGTAATTAGCGCATGAACGAATTAATATTCTTTTTTTCAATAGTGGCTCAACTAGAGGATGTTGACATCTAAAAAGGATATAATTTGCGCTGCTTAAAAACACTCTAAATCCCAGCCCCGCCAATGACTCCGAAAGATATCTTCGTTCCTTTTTTATAAGGCAGCGCGCCCGTTCCTGATAATCTATACAGTTAAGCGCCGCAATCCCCGCTTCTTGTGCAACTGCGGATACGCTCCAACATTGTCCAAATTCTCGAACCTGATCTCTCAATAATCTATTTTTTGTAATAATATATCCAAGACGCAATCCCGCCATAGCATAGCGCTTCGTAAATGCATCAAGTATTACCAGATTTTTATAGTCATTGAGTAAAGCTTTAGAAGAAATTCCGTAATCCGTAAACGAAAGAAAACATTCGTCAATAATAAGTATTGAGCCAACAGCCATACAACGCGCCAAAATTCGCTCTATCAATTCCGGTTCCACCATTTTCCCCGTCGGGTTATTTGGGTTGCAGAGAAATACCATATCGATATTTTCCGCGATATCTTCTGTAATTTTTTCTGTTAGCGCAAAATCATTCTTCTCATGCAGTCGGTGATATTTTATTTCGCTTCCCGAAAGAAGGGCTGCCTTTTCATATTCCGAAAAAGTCGGCGCAATAAGAAGGGTTCGCTTTGGCTTTTGCGAAAGGCAAAGTCGATATATAAGATCGTCTGCGCCGTTGCCGCAAAGGATATCCTCGGGATCAAGCCCCTCCCGCATCGCTATTTTTTTACAAAGTTCCCTAGAAGATGGATCGGGATAGCTTTGATATTCCGAGATATGCGAAATAATTGCTTCCCTAACCTCAATAGGCAGTCCAAAAGGATTTATGTTTACCGAAAAATCCAGATGTACAGAGATGCAACTATATGTATCGCCGCCATGTTCATAACGCCGCATAAGTTAAACCTCCAATTAGCGCCGCCCGTAAAAGAAGCGCAAGCAGTATCATCAATATTGACGTAACGAGCATAAGCCTATTTGCCAGTTCTATATCATTAATTTCGACAGGTCGCATATCGTCCCCAATAAACGGTTTTTTATGGAGCTTACCGAAGTAATATGCATCGCCCGCCAATCTAACTTTTAGTGCCCCTGCACAGACGGCCTCAGTGTGTGCTGAGTTCGGACTCTCATGTTTTCTCTTATCTCGCCTATATATGCGAAGGGCGTTTTTTTCATCTAACCCGGTTAAATAGCAGGAAAGTAGCATCAATAATGCTGCCAATCGCGCGGGAACGAAATTAAAAAAATCATCCAACCTTGCCGCTGTGCGACCGAAGTTTAAATATTTTTCATTTTTATAACCAATCATAGAATCCATTGTATTTACGGCTTTATAAAGACACCCGAAAACCGCTCCGCCTATCATCATGTAAAATAAAGGTGCAATAATCCCATCCGAGGTGCTTTCTGCGATGGTTTCAATATCTGCCTTAATTACGCCTGTTTTATCTAGATCTTTTGTATCGCGACCAACGATCATTGAAACCGCCTTTCTTGCACCTATTAAATCGCCGCATTTCAACCTTTCGTATACCGCCATGCTTTCAACCTTCAAATCTTTTATCGCCAACAACTGCCAACAGAACAGTGTTTCAATAAGCATGCCTACCCATGGGGAGAGGCTATAAGCAATAAATAATAAAGAAAACGGAACTATGACGCTAAATAATAGCGTTATAAATACGAGCAATGTACCACCAAAGAGTTCGCCTTTCAACGACTTAGGGATGGCTTTCCGTATCAATTTTTCAAGAGCGGCTATAAGTTTGCCTGTGGCAACCGTTATATGCGGAATACCCCTAGGGTCTCCTAAAGCGATGTCGAGTAAAAAACCAAGGAGAAGTGCAAGCGACGATTGTATCAGCATAATATACCCCCTACGATAGAAAGCGATATAGGGTTTGCTTTTTTTGAGAGGCAGAGAGAATATTCGCAGTTTCCAATATGATAATCATAATAGCCGCGTTTTCCTTCATATCGCTCAAGTATCGCCATTATGCAGCCGCCATGAATAACGAAAGCAAATGTTTCGTCTGCCTCTGCATCGATAAGTGCTGATTGAAACGCATCGTAGCATCGTTTTTTGAAAGCTTCGACGTTCTCTCCGCAAGGGATATCGCCAATACACCCATCATCGACCCAAGCGCGATACGCTTCCACCTTTTTTAATTCATCCGCATTTTTTCCCTCGAATAATCCGAAATCGCACTCGCGCAGCTCATTGCAAACCGTATTATCAACATCCGGAAATATAATTTTAGCTGTCTGGCGACAGCGTAACATTGGGCTTATTATAAGTTTGTTAATCTTTGGTGGGAAAAAAGCCTTGGCTTGTTCTATGCCCTTTTCGTTTAGGGCTTCATCCGTTCTTCCAATATATTTTTTTTCGCTGTTTCCCTTAGTCTCGCCATGGCGAATCAACCATATTTTCATATATACAGCAACCTTTCAATCAATACTCCAATCAACGCGCAAATTAAAATCAAAAGCTCCGTAATTTGCTGAAAAAAACCTACGGTATCTCCGGTAATGCCGCCAAATTGTTTTAACGTAAATCTACGGTAAATAAAGAACCATGCGCCACAGAAGAAAATGCAGATACTTCCGATAATCAAATTAATAAAAAAGAAACCGACGGCGCTTATTAGAAAAAATAAAATCGTTATAATCCAACTTATACGCCGGGAAATATGATCCGTAAACGCGGCTAACATTCCTTCGCCCCGCGCATTTTTTATTGTCGCAACAGCTGATACCGTAAGAGCACGGGAAAAAATAAACCCAATACCGATAATTGGAATAGAAGAAGCAGTAAAAATTGACGCATACAGTCCAAAACAAAGGATAATATAAACCGCCGCATATATTACCGCAAAAGCCCCGACATGTGTATCTTTCATAATTTCAAGTTTGCGTGACATCTCCCTATGAGAAGCGATAGCGTCCACCGTATCGCAAAAGCCATCCATGTGAATACCGCCAGTCAGGATTATAGGAATAACAACAGCTACGGCAGCGAACAGAATTTTATCAATACAAAGCACAGTAGAGAGCCAATGCCAAAACAACATGAACCCTCCAATACCTAATCCAACTAATGGAAACATCGACAGCGAATATTTCATATTTTCTTTAGTCCAAGTAAAATTAGGAATCGGAAATATTGAATATGTTCTTATTGCTATGCAAATTGATTTTAGAATACGCAAGGGAGAATTCCTTTCTTTAGTACGGATTGCCTGTTTTCCATCTCAATTACGGTATCCGCAAGTTCTTTAAGAGCACTATTTACATTTTTTAATATAGCGATATAGTCTTTCGTCTCTAAGTTTTTCCCGTCGCCCTCTTCCAAGCCATCAATACTTACAGCTATTAGATTTTTACTTTTTTCTTTCAATTTTCCGATACTTTTAAGCGCCGAATCCATAACGGAACTGTCCCGTAATTCAAATTTAAAGTTAGCAACAAGGTTGGATATATCTTCAAGAAGTACGGTATCCTCTTTTCCCACATTTGCAATTGCATAAGGCGATTCTATGGTAATAAAGCCCATATTTTCCCGCTGTCTTCTGTGCTTTTCAATGCGCACAGCGTAATCGTCTCCCAATGGCAGCATTGTCGCTATATAATAGAGTTTTCCGGTGCAGAGCGAAGCGGAAAGTTTCTCGGCCCATGCACTTTTTCCGCTGTTATTTTTACCAATAATAAGTATCATCATGGGTTTCTGGTGTATGCCTTCATAGAAAGATCGAGAAAAGTTGCGCCACTATTATATACGGCGACCGCCATATCTAAAAGCGGGAATAGAGCAACAGCGCCCGTACCTTCGCCTAAGCGCATTCCGGCATGAAGAACGGGTGAGAATTCGAGAGCATTAATAAGTATTACGCCGGCAGGTTCTGCACTTTCATGTGACGGAAGGATAAAGTCCCGAACCAATGGACATATGCGCACCGCTGTCAGGGCAGCGACCGCCGATATTACTCCGTCCATAACGACCGGAACTCGATAAATAGCTCCTCCTAAAAAAACGCCCGTCATAGCGGCGATATCTAATCCGCCCACCTTGGTAAGCACGTCAATAGGATCATCAGAATTTGGTCTATTAATATCAAGCGCTTTTTTAATAATCATTTGTTTTCTTAGAAGACCGCTGTCCGAAAGTCCCGCGCCCCTCCCCGTAACTTTTTCGACGGAAACGTTAAGCAATGCACTCGACATTGCGGCCGCTGAGGTAGTGTTCCCTATTCCGGCTTCGCCCGTCGCAATAAGGCTATACCCGCGCGTTTTATATTTTTCAACCATACTAATACCCGTTTTTATTCCTTCAATCGCCTGAGTTCTTTTCATAGCGGGTTCAATGGAAAAATCGTTTGTACCGTGCATCAGCTTTCGGGGCAAAAGCCCGTCGACAGAATCGATCATACCAATATCGACGGGGATAACGTCTGCATTGGTGGCTTTTGCCATCCTGCAAACGCTCGAGGTACCGTTGGCTAACATTTTGGCAATCGTCGTCGTTACCGTATAATCAGACTGCGTAACGCCCTGTTTAACAACGCCGTTATCCGCGCAAAAAACCAATACGCATTTTTTCTTGATATTTATCTCAGTAGAAGCCGTAATCGCAGCAATACGTGCAAGTAAAATTTCGAAAGCTCCGAGAGCGCCAATAGGCTTTGCAATACCGTCAAAACGCTTTATACAAGCGTCATATGCAGGCTTATCTGTCGGCATAATTTTTTCAATAAGATTCAGCATATATTATTGCCTTTCTAACGAATGTTTTTGCAAATGAGGTGTTTGCGGGGAAATATAGATGAGGAAATCCCGCATAGAGCGTTTCTGTCGCATGGATACATGAGTATGTCATATTTCTCCCCGACTTTTTAGCTACAAAGTCATCTCCGCAATCCATGCTTTCGTAATAATGAAATTCATGGGCGCGTATGCTTTCTCCCGCGGGAGAGAGTAGATTATCTTTTTTTGCCTTCAGAGTTATATAACCGAATCGCCTAAGTTTGTCGGTTTTATAAGCTCCGGCACGTATAATCCCAACCATTGGCGCTCCGTCCAATGTATCGTGAAGATATAAAAATCCGCCGCATTCCGCAATTGTTGGCAATCCACTTTCAATGGCATCCTTTATATCTTTCCGAATATCGACGTTATTTGAAAGTTCTCTTATATACAGTTCCGGATATCCACCGCAGAGATAAAGCCCTCCTATATTTTCAGGCAAACATTTATCTTTAATTGGACTAAAATATGCTATTTCACAGCCCAGAGCTTCGAGCATTTCAATGTTTTCCATGTATAGAAAAGAAAAGGCACTATCACAGGAAACGGCGACACGAACAGATTTTTCCCCATTCCTAATGGGAAATTTATCCACCTCTATCTTCGAGGTGGATTTAGACAAAGTGAGTAGATCCAAAATATTTAAATGCATTTCGGCAAAAGTACCGAGGACAGTTATTTTTTCTTTAATGTCTTCGATTTCTTCTGCCATTATTAATCCTAAATGTCTGCTTTCAATAGAAAACTCCGAAATATGGGGTAAAAATCCATATGAATTAAGTCCTGCTTCATGCGCAATATGCTTCATAATTGGATATTGCTTTTCATGCAGATCGTTAAATATTACTCCCTTTATATTGTTATTTGCACGATAATTCAAAAAGCCTTGCAGAATAGCGCCCGCCGAATTACTCATGCCTTTTGCGTTTAAAACGAGAACGACGGGGGCGTCTAAAGCACGTGAAACGTCGTATGTACTCGCATCACCGCTTAGCCCTATGCCGTCGTAATAGCCCATGACACCTTCGATGATTGAGATATCCTTTCCGGCTTGACCGGAGAATAAACGGCGCAGCATGTCAACTTCGCAAAAAAATGGATCAAGATTATGCGTATTAACACCTATTACCTTGCGATGAAACATCGGATCAATATAATCCGGACCGCATTTAAACGATGCGATATCTAGACCGCGCGCTTTTAGCGCTGCGAGAATCGCAATGGTTACTGTCGTTTTTCCGCAACCTGAATTAGTTCCCGCAATCAATATTCTATTATTCATTCTTTGCCCAATCCAATTATGAAGATAGAATTCTGTGCCGATAACATGTGCAGCCCGGCAATATGTCTCGTTCGCGAAACGCAAAGCTGCACGACATCTGCTTCGCATCCCGTATCCTCTATCGCGGCTATTGCTTCATAAACACTTTCTATTGATACCGCAGTTATAACGATGCGAATGTGTGGATTCATATTATAGAGCGCACGAACTATTTCTTTCATATTTCCACTGCTTCCGCCAATAAATGCCGCATCAGGAGATGAAAGTTCGTAAAACGCTTTCGGTGCTAGACCAATTACGGGTATGACGTTTCCAATATGAAATGCGGCGCAATTTTCCTTAGTCAGTGCTAAAGCGTCAAAAGATTTATCAATAGAATAGACGAGACCGCGATACGAAGAAAGCGCAAGTTCAACGGTGACAGAACCCGTACCGCAGCCAATGTCATAGCATATATCTGTCGGTCGAATCGCCAACTTAGATAGGCAAACGGCGCGCACCTCGGATTTCGTCATCGGAATATCCGTGCGTTTAAACTCCGAATCGGGAATTCCTGTTCGAATACGGGCATCATAGCCACCGTTTTCTATAAGAAGCACGGTAAGCCCAGCGTATTCGTTATCCTTAAGCGATTCAATATTTGTACAAGCTATTCGTTCTTCCGGATAACCTAGGTTTTCGCCCGTCAATACGGTAAGCTTGTTAAAGCCCGCGGAAGATAGCGCTTCCGAAAGCGCCGCGATATTTCCGCCCGTTAAAGCAAAAGTGTATTGGTTTCGTCTTACGGTACTTACGATATCCGTATCAATACCGTGACAACTTATGAGCGCCGCCCCCTGCCAAGGTATACCGCATTTAGCAAAAAAATAGTTCATAGAAGATATACCGGGAATTAAACGAACGTCATATGCACTTAGCTTTTCTATTAGCTTTGTCGCGCCGCTGTAAAAACCGACATCTCCAGAAACGAGAACGGCAAAATGCTCAGACGAGCTACCGTCAATAATAGCTTCAACCTCATCGGGTAAAAAGGCCTCATGGGAAGTTTTTTTTAGTTCCGAATATGCTTCCAACATGCGCTTTGCGCCTATCAGCTCATCTGTCAAACGAATAGCTTCATACCCTTCAATAGTTGTTGTCGCTACGCTCATACCTATACCGATAATGCTTATCCGCTTCATAAGCATATCTCCCGAATCGTTGCTTTTACTTCTTCAATTAAAACTCCATCCATTTCTTTCGGACGTACAAGCACGGCAACCGACATCCCGCATTGCCTCGCAGCTTCCAACTTTTCCGTGAAGCCGCCGCTTTTCCCCGATTCCTTTGTAAGTAGAATTTTCGCTCCGGTCTCTATAAATTGAATTCTATTAAACTCAACCGAAAACGGTCCCTGTAAGCAGAATAGATGTTTCATAGGAAATCCTAGTTCTATACAGTTCGTAAGACCCGTTGGATCTGGGAGTATGCGCAAATATACGCGGTTTTTATAATTTGATACCGACGATAATACGCGCGCTTCCTTCGCGCCCATCGTTGAAAATATTATATTATCTTTTTTATTGAGCCATTTTACTAGTGAATCCATGTCCGAAAAGCATTCGCAACCCTCAATATTAAGCGATTTGCGAAGTAAACGTAAATATCTGATATCCGCAAAAGCGCAGGCTGTTTTTATATTTTTAGTTATCTCCGCAGCATATGGATGCGTTGCATCTATTATTAATATAGGACATTCGGTTCTAAAAAGAGAAAGGATAGCCGCGCTATCGAGCCTTCCGGTATGCACAATAATCGGTTCTATACAATTAAGCTGTCTCTCACCATATTCGGTAGCAACGCAAATCAAAGATGATATATGCCTTTCTGTAAGAAACTCGGCGAGTTCGCGTCCCTCCGTTGTACCGCCGAACAAAATAACCTTAGACATTTCTATATCCCCTCGGCGTTACCATTCTACCGCCGATATTTTTTGTTGAAGAATTGCCGATAAAAACCGTTGTAAACATATCGACCTCCGTTTCGCGTAGCTCAATAAGATTTAAAATTAAAACTGCTTCCCCTTCGCGCCCTATATTTTTAGCAATGCCACAAATTGTATTCGAGGAAAGTGTTTTTAATAGAATATCACATGCTTTTTTTAGATAATCTCTTCTATTACAGCTCGCCGGATTGTAGAGACAGATACAAAAATCGCCTTGCGCTGCAAAGGTCAGTCTTTTTTCGATAAGTTCCCACGGCGTAAGCCTATCGGAAAGGCTTACGACGGCAAAATCATGTCCAATCGGTGCGCCTAAAATAGCCCCGCCGCTTAAAGCCGCTGTAACTCCGGGAACAATTTCTATTTCGACGTTCGGATATGCGGAGCAAAGCTCATAAATAAGCCCCGCCATACCATAAACACCGCTGTCTCCGCTGCATACCAGAGCGACGGTCTTTCCATCGTCGGATAATTTAAGGGCGGATTTACAGCGATCAACTTCTTTCGTCATATACGAATCCAAATATTCTTTTTCAGTATAATATGGTTTTACGAGTTCAATATATTTACTGTAACCGACGATAACATCAGAACGGCTTAGCGCCGCCTCCGCTTCTAAAGTCATTCCGCTTTTTTCTCCTGGTCCAATTCCAACGATATATAGTTTACTCATTCTTTTCCCCCAACCATAAGTTTTTTTCTTTAATCGCCAAAGCCATTGTAACTCCGTTTCCGGCTTCTTTTTTTATCAACAGACTTCCGCCGCTTTCGAGTACCGCGGCGCGTTCGCAAACATTATCTACGCCGATAGTTTCTTTTACGAATACGGAGGATGTAAAATTGCCATTTACCGCCGCAAGCTCAATTGCGCTAAATGTCCTAAGTGGAAGTTTACGTCTTTTGCAAAACTCAAGCATACCCGGCTCGTTTTCTTTTATATCAATACTTGCAACGGCGGAAACAGCGGATTCATAGCAATTCGTTTTTTCCATCAGCAATTTAAAAGCAGTTTCAATAGTATCGGCATCAACACCCTTTTTACAGCCTATTCCAAGGGTAATTACGGGAGCTATCAGCAAAAGCGCATCGGATTTTTCTTGTTTTTCATAGGTAATCAAAACGTCATATGCATTGTTATCTATAATAACGCCCGTCGGTGGTACTCCTATAAGTCGAAAAAAACTTTTTATATGAATACTTTCACCTAGAAGAAGACTTGCGGATATATATTTTATGCGTTCCGGATTCGCTATAATAAGCCCCTGTCTCTTTGCCCATGTATCAATTTCGAATATATGATTTATATCCGTCCCCGTTGTAATAACAGAGATAGAGCCAATACAGTTGGAAAATTCGCGCGCTAATTCGTTTGCGCCACCTATATGCCCGGACAATATTGGAATTGAAAATGTCCCGAGTTCATCTACAACGACAACTGCCGGATCCTCCGTTTTTAACCTCACATATGGTGCTATAGCACGAACAGCAATGCCGACAGCGCCGATAAACAAAAGTGCTTCAGCGCTTTTAAAATTGGTTTTTGTCCAATCGTCAAGCATCCCACTTTTACAGCGGGTCAATGAAAGATCGGGGAAATCACTTTTAAGCCGTTCCCCTAAAGTCATACCGCTCTCCGTAAACGCAATTGCAGCAATCCTCATTTTTTTGCCTCACGAAATTCCGTTGAAAAATCATCGGCATACAGTCTTGAAAGTGCATAATCTCCGCTAAGGCAATGACCTACTACGATTAAAGCCATCTTTTTTATATTGTTTTGTTCCGCTGTTTCGGCGAGAGTCCCAACGTTACAGCGGAGTATTTTTTCATCGATCCAAGTCGCCTTATAAACAATCGCGGCCGGCGTTTCCATCATATAGCCGCCTTTAACGAGTTCAGCTGAAAGTTCTTTTAGCATACCGGCGCTAAGGAATATCACCATCGTCGCTCCATGCGAAGCAAATGAAGCGATGCTCTCCCGTTCTGGTACGGGGGTTTTCCCCGCCATTCGCGTTATAACTACCGATTGCGATACGTTAGGCAGAGTGTATTCCGTTTTTAGCGCCGCGGCAGCAGCGCAAAAGCTTGAAACCCCGGGACATATGTCATACGAAATTTTTAACATCTCCAGCCGATCCATTTGTTCGCGAATTGCCCCATATAAAGAAGGGTCTCCCGTATGCAACCGCGCAGTTGTTTTTCCGAGGCTCTCTGCTCTTTCTATCGTGGTTATCACCTCATCCAGAGTCATCGTCGCACTGTTATATATTTCACAATCTTTTTTTGCAAAGCTCAGCAAATCCGGATTGACTAAAGAACCCGCATAAATTATTAAGTCGGCTGTTTTTAGAAAATTAGCACCGCGTATTGTTATAAGATCTGGCGCACCGCTGCCCGCTCCGATAAAATGCACCATCAGTTTGTCCTCCAACAATTCATCAGCGTATCCGCATTTTCGCTTTTTGCCAATATTCCGGAGCAATCCTCAAGATTTGTAAAACAAACGAAGCCTATTTCCGTTCCGGGCGGTACGCGCCGATTAATATGATATTCTATACGTTTTTTTAAAACTTTCATTGTCGCTATAAGCAAGTCGTTTTCTATTAATAACGTAATTGCAGCATCGGTAGAAACGCAGTCCATAATGCAATGCAAAACGAGAAGCGTGGCTCCCGCTTCAAGAGCGCAGGCGCAGAGCGTTTCTAAGCGTCCATCCCCGCTATTTGAATGAGTATTAAAAATTCCTATTCCAAGCTTTACCAACTTTCCAATATGCCCGATGACAAGTATGTCGGAAAAACCATGTTCAACAGCTGAGTCAATAGCAGAGCCTATAAAATTACTACACTTTATATTTGAATCAAGAGATAAACCCAAGATATTTTTTGTAAAATTTTCTCCATAATTGCCGAAAGTTAGTAGGAGCGAATTTTTCCCCTGTGCTGCCAATATGCTTATCTCCGCTCGTATCGTCTCTGCTATTGCATCATCGCTCATAGGTTGGACAATTCCGCTTGTACCCAGTATTGAAATTCCGCCCTCAATACCCATGCGCGGATTAAATGTATGTGCCGCAAGAGTAATACCTTCCGGAATAGAAATTACGACGCTAATGCCGCCTGTATAACCCGCGTAGGATATTGCTTCCAATACGGCGTTTTTAATCATTTTGCGCGGTACGGAATTTATAGCCG
The DNA here is from genome assembly GCA_036654235.1 of Clostridia bacterium. Classification (GTDB taxonomy): domain Bacteria; phylum Bacillota; class Clostridia; order Christensenellales; family CAG-138; genus JAVVSK01. Next base: position 15,512 of record JAVVSK010000018.1, read on the forward strand.
CCTCACCGACCGGCTGATCTAATCCTGGCTTTGTTACGCGTCCTACCCCTTTTCCACCATCAATAAAAAGTCCGTTTAAAATTCGGCTTACGGTAGCGTAGACTTTAACTCCGTTTGTAACGTCGGGATCGTCTCCGCTATCCTTTTGCACGGCGCAACTTACTCTATCCGGATAGATTTCAGTATCAAAAACATCAAGTTTAATCAACGTTCCGCTCGGCGTATCTATAGATACGGTATTAAGAATTTCTTCGCACAGCAGCATAATCGTTGCCGCCTTTGCCGCTGCTGCCGCACAAGAACCGGTCGTATATCCGCATCGCAAGAGCTTTTGATTTACCAATCGCGTTTTTTCCATTTACTCTCCTTCAAATAAAAAAACCACGGTCATATTCACCGTGGTTATGATTCTATGCGCAATCCGAAAGTCTCGGAAAAAACGCAAATCATATCCTTCGGTGTTCGCAAAGGAATATGAATCTTGGTAATCCGGCTTTAACGGTAACGCACTTGCGAGGGAATTTCACCCTACTTCCCCAATTCAATTGTTTAAATGATACATCCCGTTCAGTTATATTGTCAAGCAATAGATAGAAAAATAGCTAATTCGGTTGCGTTCATAATGAAACTTACCATCCGCGATTATTTCAGATAGCAATTTAGTAGGAGCATGAAGAGTACGCAAATTTTGTTCGACAAGTACTCCATTCCAACGATCATTACTTTTATCAATTAAATATTGTGCATTCCATCTGTCAAATCCAAAATCTATTTCCGCATGGCAAACATTCGTGATCCTCAATCGCCCTGTAATAATCAAAACGTTTGTTTTTTGTTTTCTCATCTATACGATCTTCCGGAATAAATACTTTCGCCATTAGGTATATACTTATAATTTAAATATTGACTTGCTGGTCTATTTATGTTAATATAAATAAAAATAGACTTTAGGGTCTGTTTTGTGAGGTGAATTATGAAACGTGATGAAAAAAAAATGCTGAGCAAGCGAAAAATTTTGGATAGCGCCTTTGAAGAATTCGGTAAACGGGGCTACGGGCTAAGTTCGATAAATACGATTTGTACTGACGGTGATATTTCTAAGGGAATACTTTACCATTATTTTAAGGATAAGGATGAGTTGTACCTCGTCTGTGTACAAGAACTGTTTGACCTCCTTACGGAATATCTAATGCGGGAGCTTTCCGACGTGAGTGGAACGAAAACGGCGCGTTTGGAACGATATTTTGATGCAAGACTTGATTTTTTCAATGAACGTCCCCTATATCATAGACTGTTTTGCGATGTAGTGATTTCATCGCCGCAACACTTAGCGGAGAGTATTCGTAAAATAAAAGGTGAGTTCGATGCACTTAATATTTCGGTATTAACTGAATTATTAAAAGAAACGCAGCTCCGTGCCGATATAACAATCGAATCTGTAGTAGAAACTTTTCGGTTATATCAGGATTTTATTAATGCTCGGTATCAGATGGAACCTAATGGTCAAATAGATCTCGAGAAGCATGAACAAAACTGTAAGCGTTCCATCGACGTTCTGCTGTATGGAGTTATTGAAAGGAAAAATAAAAAATGAGTCAAGAAAAAAGCATTGGGAAAGAATCTCTTCTTTCAGATATAAAACCATCAAAAGCCATTATAAAACTTGCAATACCGGCTACTATTGCGCTTTTAGCAAAAGCTATCTACAATATTGTCGATACCGCATATATCGGTCTTTTGGACAGCGAAACCGCCTTGGCGGCGGTAGGCGTAACCTTGCCTCTCTTGTTGATTTTTGTATCTATTGAAAATATTTTTGCATCAGGAGCCGCGGTACTTGCCGGACGCCAGCTTGGTGCGGGGGATAAAAATGGAGCGAACACTACAATTTCCACTATTGTTGCAACATCTACAATTATAGGTGCTTTACTTTGTGTCGGCGGCATTGTTTTCATGGAGCCGCTTCTTCGGGCATTCGGCGCATCGAATGCAGTTATTCCCCTCGCTAAGGACTATGCTTTCTGGATGTTTATCGCCGCTATTTTTAACCTTCCTGCGCAAAGTTTAAACTGTGCCGCCAGAGCGGAATCCTCCGTAAAGATTTCTTCTGTTGCCGTCATTATCGGCGCTGCTCTTAATGTCGTTCTCGACCCGCTTTTCATGTTTGAATGGGGATTCAATATGGGTGTCGAAGGCGCATCTCTCGCGACGACAGTTTCGCAGGTTGTAACATTTGCTATCCTCGTTTGCTTCTATTTTGGCGGAAAGTCTATTATTAAGATAAGCTGGAAATATATCAAACCTACATTAAAATTATTCAAGGACGTTATCTTAATAGGCATACCAACCGCTGTAATTCAAATTTGCTTAGCTGTTGCGACCTCGTTTACCAATGTTGCCGCGGCTTCGCTGCCTGACAGTGACCTAATCATCGCCGCCTACGGAGTAGTGCAGCGCTTGGTTTTGGTAGGTTGTTATGTCATCATGGGTTTTATGCAGGGTTATCAGCCTGTTGCATCATATGCCTTTGGCGCAAAGAACGAAACGCGATTTCACAATGCGGCGCATTTTTCTTTAAAAGCAACGTTGCTTTTGTCAATAATTGTCGCCGGAGCTTATATTTTGCTTTCTCGTCCACTCATAATGCTCTTTAACCGCAACCCGGCAGTATTGGAATATGGCTCTCGATTACTTATTTCGCAAGTTGCTCTCTATCCGGCGTTTGGACTATGTTACATGATGACAATCACGTTCCAAACCATTGGCGCTTCTAAATATGGGTTGTTTCTCTCTACTATTCGACAAGGGATATTTTATATTCCATGCATTCTTCTTTTGCCGGGGCTTTTAGGGGTAAATGGCATCTATTTTTCACAGCCCATTGCTGATGTCTTGACGTTAGCGGTTTGTTTACTTTCATATAAAACAATGGAACGAACCGCAACGCAAAACATGAGGGCTATTTAAAGCAAGAAAGGGTTAATATGGAACACGGTATTATTACTATCAGTCGACAGTACGGTAGCGGAGGCAGATTAATTGGAGAAAAGTTAGCTGAGCGTCTCCATATTCCGTTTTATGACAAAGAAATAATTGAGCTTTCCGCAAAACAGAGCGATGTATCCGGAAATTTCTTCTCGCAACCTGAGAAATCCGGGAATTATATTTTGCGCGATTTTTTCTCCGGTATTCCATTAGAAATGCCTATTAGTGATAAGATATATCTTGCACAATATGCCGTTATCTCTGCTCTCGCTAAAAACGGTCCCTGCGTAATTGTCGGTCGCGGAGCGGGAGCGGCGCTGAACGGCGTTGTTCCGCTCCTAAATATTTTTATATATGCCGATATTGAAACTCGAAAACGACGGGCAATCGAAGAATATGGTGATAACCCTCAAAAAATTGAGGAACATATAGCCTCAATAGATAAAAAACGCGCTTCATATTTTCGGTTTTATACAGGTATGAACGGCAAAGAGATGGAGAATTATCACCTTTGCATTGATAGTGGTAAGATAGGGATCGAAGGCGCAGTAGCAGCAATTGAGATGCTATATTTACTGAAATAAAAAAGATATATACGAAGTTTATGAGAAAGGACGTGAAAACAAAAGGGCGACACTACTATATCTCCCGCAAGGCGCTAACGGCGCAGCAACTGCTGCATCACGCACGCATGGAAAGGTCTGTCGATTCGATGTATTGCCTCCTTGATGTGTCCGGAGAAGATTCATACCGTGTTGCGGACAAAAACACCCAGCGTAAACCGAATATGCTCAGGAAACTCGCCATCAATATCATAAAAACATATAAAGACAAGCATACCTCGAAACCGGCGATTTCTCAGATTATGTTTTACTTGTTTATTCGGCTTCGGGGTTATGCGCACCTTGCTTTCAGAAAATTGATTCCCGTGATTTAATGTTGACATACTGATTTTCAGGTGTTATAATAAATAAGTTGTTTTTTGAAAGCAATAATAGGGGCATGATGTAATGGTAACATAGCGGTCTCCAAAACCGTTTTTGAGGGTTCGAGTCCTTCTGCCCCTGCCAAAGTAGACAAAACCTATTTTTAACGCAAGTTATAAGTGGGTTTTGTCTTTTATATTCTATATATTGAGCGATTTACACAAAATGCAACTCGCTTTTTTGCTGTTTTGGCGCAAATAATTTACCGTAAGAAGTTCGCTAAGAATAGCCCACTCATATCAGCAGTGCAAATCAACAATAGAGTGGGAATTAATACTGGTAAATTTAATAGGTTGTGATGACGATGGCGCTTTGTTCAAAGGCGTTGGGGGGATTACTTCTTAAATGTTCTCCTTCCATTCCTCACGATTTGTTAATACCAGACATAGGGAACAGTGCAATGGTGATATAGTTAATTAAGTTGAAAACAATAGCAGACTGCATCGGAAAGGTTATCGAATATTTTCATCTTCTGTTTTGCACTTATCATAATCGCCGACAAGCTGACCGTCGTAGTGATAAACAATGACGTTTTCCTTGTTTCGAAGCAGGCATTTGGTAAGCTCATCCATTCCGTATTCTTTAACAAATTTAGCGAATGCACGGATTCGTGGCTTATCAAGCATACCGCCCTCATATGGGAAGTCTTTAGATTCCCAACACCAATTCAAGCCTTTTTCACGGCAGCAGTTGTAATTTTTACACCAGCCGTTAATGTCACAGCCGCCATTTTTGGCAACTAACGCATTTATCGTTTTCCGAACATACACAACAAGCAAGATCGCAGTAAGCGATGTTGCTATGTTGACAGAAAATAAAGTTTTCGATTATTGAAACCGTATCAGTAGGATTTTCTATATGTGGAGAGTGCCCGGAATGATTAACTGTTTTTGCTTTATTATTTTTATTTGATTCCAAAAAATCATGTATCTGTATATCATTGCAAACCGGATCGGTTTCACCTACTATCAGAAGCGATTCACACGATACATCTTTCAAAACCGGAAGATAATCAAAATAGATATCCTGATCATTAAAAACACATTGTTGATGATTTATTCCTTTTCTCCGGTCACTCTCTTTAATGCTGTGATTGTTTATTGATTTCTTGACCTCTTGAGTTATCGTATAATCGCCGTACACTTTATTGCGGATACTTTCCGGTATATCTGTAAGATGCTCTAAAAGAGATGTTGCATCATTCATATCTATACAATTTTTTATTTTATTTAATAATAAATTATTATCAGCTTGCAATATATCAAAGCTTAGCGAATATACATTTTGAAGCGAATACAAAAAATTAAACGAAGGACATATATAAATAATACAGTTTGCATAATCGGGATAGCTAACAGCATACCTTAAAGCAAGTTGTCCGCCATATGAATGACCTAATACAATAAGTTTATCAATATGAAAATACATCCGAATATCTTCAATATCATCTATGAGCATTTCAGAATGAAATGGATATGTAATTTCATCAGAACGCAATACACCGCGCTGATCAAAAGAAATAACGTTAAATTTTTTTGATAACATTTCAGCTAAATATGTAAATTGCCAACACCCTTGTCCTGGACCACCGTGAAGAATAATGATCGTATTTTTACAACCGTTAAAACAGTATTCAATATAAAGTTTAGTACCGTCTCTTGTTTCAATCATAATATTTTTCATTACACTACTTATTTCAAATACTCCTTTACATCTTTTGCGATGGTCGTGCCAAAAGCATTGTCAAAAGGCGGAGAAAAAGAAATAACCGCAGGCTGTACACGTCGAAATGAGCAGCCCACGGTTATACACCAACCCACATAGAGCTGATAAATTTATTCTATCACGCCATGATGAACTACGAAGCACTCCCAAAATGCCGAAAAGGCTTTCCAATCTTATTCCCACTCTATAGTTCCCGGTGGCTTACTAGTAATATCGTAAACGACGCGGTTAACATGAGCGACTTCCGAAATTATTCTTTCACTTATTCTTCTTAGTACAGGATAGGGGATCTCGGCCCATTCGACCGTCATAGCGTCTGTAGAGGTTACGGCGCGAACACCTATGGCATAATCATAAGTTCTTTCATCGCCCATAACGCCGACGGATCTCAGACCCGTAAATACCGTAAAATACTGCCATATTGAGCTTGTAAGACCGTTATTCGCTATTTCCTCCCTAAGTATCGCGTCGCTATCCCGAAGTATATTAAGCTTGTCCTCGTTTATCTCTCCTATAATTCGAATTGCGAGACCCGGTCCGGGGAACGGCTGCCGCCAAACGAGGTCATACGGGATTCCAATAGCTGTACCAAGTGCACGAACTTCATCTTTAAACAGCATTCTAAGAGGCTCAACAAGACCTTTAAACGTGATATCAGAAGGAAGGCCGCCTACATTATGATGGCTCTTTATCGTAGCTGAGCCGCCGACACCACTCTCAATAACGTCGGGATATATAGTCCCCTGTAATAAAAAATCAGCGCCACCGATTTTCTTCGCTTCTTCCTCAAAAACGCGGATGAATTCGGCACCTATTATCTTTCTCTTTTTTTCGGGATCGGTTACGCCATTGAGCTTATCTAAAAACCGTTTTTCAGCATTTACATGTATTATATTTATGCCAAGGGAATCGTGATAAAAATCCATGACTTCTTTGGCTTCATTCTTTCTCAAAAGCCCGTGATCGACGAATATACAGGTTAGATTGTCACCTATTGCCTTATGAACGAGTACCGATGCGACAGATGAGTCAACTCCGCCGCTTAGCCCTCCGACAACCCGTCCGTTTCCGACTTGTTTCCTAATACTTTCAATCAGTTCGTCAGCGAGGTTTTCAGGTTTCCAATCGCAGTTTAAACTGCATACGTTAGTGAGAAAGTTCTTTATCATCAAGCTTCCGTTTACAGTATGATTTACTTCGGCATGGAACTGAATACCATATATCTTTTTTTCATTGGAATAAAAGGCTGCTACGGGACAATTTGCGGTTGTTGCGGAAACGACGAAGCCATTTGGCGGCTCTGCAACGCTATCATGATGATTCATCCAAACTATACCGCTATTATCAATCCCTTTAAACAAAGGAGAATCAGCCAAAACGACTTCGGTTCGCCCATATTCAGGGACGGACGCTCTATCAATTTTTCCTCCGAATAGTTTTGTTATATATTGCATACCGTAACAGATACCAAGTATTGGTACGCCAAGATTAAAAATTTCACTGTGCGCAGTTCTGGCATTTTCAGCATATACGCTATCGGGACCACCCGTAAGTATAATGCCGGAGAGCGTGTTGCCTTTTATCCGTTCTATACTTGAATCGCAAGGCATAAGTTCGGAAAACACGCCCGCTTCACGTACGCGCCTAGATATAAGCTGGTTATACTGTCCACCAAAATCCAGTACGACTATTCTTTCCTTCATTAGTTCCTCCCGGTATGCTATGAAATAACAATTTTTGTATTCAATCTCTTTAAGGCTATGGTAATATCTTATCAGAATAATGTTATAAAGCCTGGGTTATTGCCCTCTGCGGGATAAAAAACTTATTTGTCAAATCCATTTTTTTTCATTTTATGGTTACTAAGTTTCAAAAATAAGCTTTGGCTTTAACCTAAGGTAGTCTGCGGAGCAAAGATGATAGGTAACTCCGTTATGAACCCCGTTAAACGCAAAATTGCATGAAGCCGCATGAAGATGTCCATAGACTACGCGCGAAATTTTGTATGTTTCAAACAACTTAGTAAAGCCGGTATCAACACCCCGCTCAGCAATTGGCGGAAAATGCGTCATGGCTATAAGTTCTCTGTCGCGGTCTATACTCTTTAGAGACATTTCGAGGCGCAAAATTTCGCGCTCATATATTTTCTTATCATTTTCAGGCGAAAAACTCGGTAGTTGAGGAAGAATCCAACCTCTGCTACCACAAACGCATACATCGCCAATAGTAACGGAATCGTTTTGGATACAAAGTACCGAATCAGATAATGCTTCACGAACGCGCGTTACGGAATTCCACCAATAGTCGTGATTACCCCTTAAAAGCACCTTAGTACCGTTTAACAAAGCGATCCTGGATAAATCCGCCTTTGCATCCTCAAGGCGCATTGCCCAACATATATCGCCCGGTATAAGGACAAGGTCTTTTTCGGAAATGGTGTCATTCCAAAATTCCGTCAACCTAGCTTCATGATTTTCCCATTGCGCACCAAAAATCCACATGGGCTTGTCCCCGGAACTCGAAAAATGCAGATCCGCAATGGCAAAAATCTTCATATCAGGTTAACTCATCAATTTCTTTTAAAGCTTCACTTTGGTCGTCCGTATTGTCTTCTTCATCTTGGTTTATTGAATCGTCCGAATCATGAGAAGCAAATTCCATATCAATGACCTGGCGTTCATTTTCGGGTATTGAGTCGTCCACGAGAGGCTCGTCGATATCTTCAAGCTTGTCATCTAAACCGGGATCATCAAACATATTGATAGACTCGGCCCGTTTTTTTCTTAGCCGTTTTTCGGCTAAACACTGTGCGCAAAGGTCACATCCACCGACAGCGGGATTTTCGCCGCATTCTATGCATAGGGACGGCTCCTCCTCGTGCGTAAGGCACATTGAACGCTTACACATCGAGCAATATTTTTCTCCCGGACGGACAAAATTAATTTCGCATTTTGGGCACTTTTCAAGTGGCATATAATAAATTCCTTATCAAGTTGTTTTAAGCAGTAAATAGCGGTGTTTTTAAAAAACGTCAACAAGCGTTAAGCCAACAAAAACACTCAATATTCCGTATATAAAAAGTTTTATGTCATCTCTGCTCAACGTGGTTTCCCCGCTAACGCATATTATGCGTTTATAGAGATAATATGTCAAGCATGATGTTTTAAAAAACAAGTAAATTTCGACTTATTCCTTAGCAATGCCTTGAGAAGAAGAATCGAAAACTATATCTCCAATGCGTGATAAAAGCTCAATACGCCCATCAATGGTTTCTGATGAAAATGGTATAGCATATGGCGGAGCACCAAGCAACTTTGCAGCAGCATTAGCCGCCTGCTTTCGTTTTGATTTAGCTATTTTATCAGACTTTGTTGCGACAAGCGTAAACGGTATACAATAGTAAAGTATCCATTGGAACATGAGCTTGTCTTCTTCCGTTGGCGCATGTCTTATATCGATAAGCATAAATATATGCGATAGGCGATCGCTTTTAAGGTATTCTTCCATAAGGTTAGACCAAGATTCGCGTTCGTGTTTTGGCGCGCGGGCAAAGCCATAACCCGGTAAATCAACGAGATAGAATTCTCCGTTGATTTTGAAAAAATTTATTTGTCGCGTTTTCCCCGGTGCGGAAGATACTCGCGCAAGCTTAAAATTATTGCAGATAGAGTTTATTAAACTCGATTTTCCAACGTTGGATTTGCCCACCATAGCGATCTCTATGCCGAGCTTTTCCGGACACTTGCTTGCGTTTACAACACTCGTAACGAAGTCGGCGCGTTTGATTATAAAGTTAGACAAATCGTTTTTACTCCTGACCATTCCAGCAATATGTGCATAGCTTACAAGGATCTACGCCGACGGATTTTATCATATCGTCGAGACGGTGATAGTTGAGAGAGGTAAAATTAAGTTCCTTACATATATCATGTACCATGTTTTTATAGTTTTCGCTGTCCGGGTTCGCATAGTCTTGTAACTTGCTTTCGGTAACCTCGCCTTCACGCTTTTTTATAACTCTTCGGGTTATAAGATCCATATCGGAAGTCGAGCGCGAAAAGTTGAGGTATTTACAGCTATACATAAGGGGTGGACATGCGGGGCGTATATGAACTTCCTTCGCTCCGCTCTTATATAAAAAGTCCGTTGTTTCGCTAAGCTGAGTACCGCGAACAATTGAATCATCAATCAATAAAAGTTTTTTGTCTTTTATTAGCGAGTCAACGGGAATGAGCTTCATTCTGGCAATTAAGTTTCGCTGGCTTTGTTTAGCGGGCATAAATGAGCGAGGCCAGGTCGGTGTATATTTAATAAACGGACGCGAAAAAGGTATGCCAGAATAATTGGCATATCCAATGGCATGTGCCGTACCCGAATCGGGCACGCCTGCTACGGAATCGACCATTACATTATCACGCTGGGCAAGTTTAGCACCGCATTTATATCGCATTTGTTCAACATTCATCCCCTCATATGATGACGTTGGATAACCATAGTATATCCAAAGGAATGTGCAAATTTTCATTTTATCTTTAGGAGGGGCGACGACTTCAACTCCGTCTGCCGTTATAAATACGATTTCAGCCGGACCAAGCTCACGGAAATCATGATAACCAATATTGTAATATGAAGAATTTTCAAAAGCTACGCAATAGGCGTCCTCTTTTTGACCTATTGCAAGAGGGATTCTTCCGAGCCTGTCCCTCGCTGCATATATGCCGTTTGCGGTTAAAACGAGCATAGACATTGAACCTTCGATTACGTTTTGAGCGTACCTGATTCCGTCCTCAATGTTGCTCTTTTGGTTGATTATGGAAGCAACAAGCTCCGTTGGATTGATATTTCCACCGCTCATTTCAAGAAAATGTGGATTACCAGATTTAAAGGTAAGTTCAACGAGCTCGTTTAAATTATTTATTCTACCGACTGTTGTTATGGCAAAATTGCCGAGATGCGAACGAACGATGAGCGGCTGAGGCTCATTATCGGATATACAGCCTATACCTATAGTACCGCGCATATTAACGATATCGTTTTCAAATTTTGAACGGAAAGGCGTGCGTTCAATATTATGTATTGCACGGTCAAAGCCATTTTCCTTATCGTATATAGCCATACCGCCTCTTCTTGTTCCAAGATGCGAATGATAATCAGTACCAAAAAACACGTCCTGAGTACAATCTGACTTTGAAACAACACCAAATAAACCGCCCATATAAATCTCCTTAAAAACAAAGATGTATTGATAATTATACAGCAGTCATTCTATTTTTACAAACCCGGGCTTTTTTTGTTCTACTTCCAAAATCACGTTTGCTCTATGGTAAAACGAAATACATTCGCATATGCCGCGAATGTATTTTATATTTGAAATAAAATAGTTTATTGATAAACTAACACGCGAATATTATATTGCAATTTTTTTATGCTCTTTAGAGAAGAACACGTATGGAATGTTCAGTATAATATTTACGTTATTCTTTAACTATAGGTTATTGTTCCATCACGATAGGCCTGTAAAAGTCCTTTAAGCTCGTCTATTTTAATCATGAGTTCGCGACCAACATCGGTATCTGCGACCATAAGCCGAGTGTTAAGGTTTTCTTCGAGAACGGATTCCTGAGACGGTATATCATATTTTAAAAGTTCATCTTCGTTTTTGATGCAAAAAGGTTCATGTGCCGCTATCCTAAGGCCATGAGATGAGAAAAACATTGTATAGCCCGCTATGCCGGTTGTTTTCTGATATGCTTTGCAAAATCCACCGTCTATAACGATACGCTTACCTCCCGCACGTATTGGAGATTCTCCGTCTTTTACCTTAACGGGCATATGTCCGTTAATTATGTGCGAATAACCGTTATCTATAGAAAATTCAAGTAGAAGCCTTTCGCAAAAGCTCATATCGTCGCAATAGGTATAGTAATAGTTTTTTGGCTCTATCCATGTATTTTCATCGGCGATAAGAGTGCGCTCAAACGTCGATATATGATCCCGCCCGAATATAGGAGAGTTGCGTCCGCACCAGAGATACCATAAAAAATCGCCGCCACGCTGTTTTTCAATAGACCCTTCTTTTGAAAAATACGCGGAACGCGCTATTTTTTCACAATATTCAAGAAGCTCCTTACCTTTATACTTGCATCCGTCAAAAGTAAACTCCATAAAACTTCCGTTTTTATTTAAAGGTATGCACCCATGAAACAGAAGATTGTCGTTGCATTTTTTATAAACACTGCCAATGCCGTAAATATAACGTATATGTTTTTGAAGCTTATCACTAGCTAAAAAAGTACCGACGAGCTGAGAAAGGACTGTTTCTTCGCGTTGGCTGAGTTTTGTTGGGTTTTTTTTATCGATTGTCGGAAAATCCACATCTCTAAGCTTATACGATATCCCGTTTATATCGACGGTCATATCGTCAAAGTTAACGCGCGAAAGTAAATCTCGATCCATCATTTTATAATCGGGATTTCGTTTTATAAGTTGACCTTCGAGCTTAAACATTATTATGCATATCGCTTTATGCATCTTAGCAAAAAGAGCTCCGTCCTTAGGCTTATAGTCAACATCGGGGCTGACGCGCGGCGAAAAAACATTGGCATTTTCATATGTTTCGGCAGCAAATAGAGCGAGAGGAAGAAGGTTTATTCCGTATGAATTTTCAAGCATATCGAGATTATCGTACTGAAGACAGTTTTTAACTACGGTCGCAACGCAAACGGACGAGCCGGATGCAGCGCCCATAAATAGGACATCATGGTTTCCCCATTCGATATCGACATTATGATGTGTCATAAGTTTATCAATAATAACGTCGGCATGCGGACCTCGGTCGAAGATGTCGCCTAAAATATGAAGAGTATCGACAGCCATGCTTTTGATAAGGTTACAAAGTGCGATGATAAAAGCATCAGCACGGTCAAGATCTATTATGCTTTTTATTATATTTTCATAATATCTATCGCGGTCGCTCTCAACATAATTTGTATTTAAAAGTTCGTCTATTACATAAGCAAAATCATTTGGCAAAGCTTTTCGAACTTTAGAACGTGAATATTTATGCGTTACTGCGAGACAGACATTGACGAGTCTATATAGCGTTATCCTATACCATTCTTCCATATTTTCCGTACTCAGTTTTATCCGCTCAAGTTTTTTTTCGGGATAGTAGATAAGGGTTGCGAGTTCCCGCCTATCATCATTTAAAAGCGTTCCTTCAAAAATAAGATCGATTTTTTCGCGTATAACGCCAGATGCGTTGTTCATTATATGAAGAAAGGCAAGGTGCTCCCCATGAATATCGCTAAGAAAATGTTCCGTACCTTTAGGAAGATTACATATGGCTTGAAGATTGATTATCTCCGCGCTTACCGCCTGAACGTTTTTATACTCGCGCGAAAGTAGCGTTAAATAACGAAGATCATACATAAAACATACACTCCAATGTGTTTTCTTACATTATACACAATATCGTTTGGCATGGCAATGAAAGAATATGAATTATTTTACAAAAAAAGCCCCATCATATGTTTGATGGAGCAAATTAGCTGAAAAAATAAAATATTAAGCTTTTATAAAGCGACCGGATGGGGGAGAGACGATTTCACCATCCTGCGCTATGATGTTTCCGCGTAGAATAGTTACAATGGGTTTGCCTTTAAAGGTAAATCCATTGTAGGGGGAAAGCTTTGTTCTTGAATGTAAATCATTTTGATGGAAAGTATATTCCTTATCAATGTCAACTATAACAATATCCGCGTCTGCTCCGATATTGAGATTGCCTTTTTTTGGATAAGTTCCAAAGAGCTTTGCCGGATTGGTCGAAAGCACCTCGACCAATTTATTTAATGTTAGTTTTCCGTGATTTACCGCATCCAGCATTATAAGACTCATAGTTTCTATAGAAGCCATACCGGCGGGCGCTTCAAAGAGAGGCTTTTGCTTTTCTTCGGGGCTGTGTGGGGCATGATCGGAGCAAACGATGGAGAGAGTTCCGTTTTTAAGCCCCTCCCAAAGCTTATCCTGATGATGTTTTTCGCGAACGGGAGGATATCCCTTCATAGAGGAACCGCAGCGCGTCGCATCTTCATTTGTAAGAGCTAAATAATGAGGACATGTTTCGCCGGTTATCGGGAATCCCTCATCTTGTGCCGCTTTTACTATATCAACGCCGCCGCCCGCCGCCATATGCAGTATATGAAGCTTTGCTCCCGTTAGCTTTGCATAATCAACAGCTGTTTGGATAACCGTCGTTTCGGACAATGCAGGGCGTGAGCGAAGGAGAGCCTCGTAGCTCCTATCATTAGTTGTCATAACCTTGTCCGTAAGGGCTTTTATAACATCGAAGTCTTCCGCATGTATAGCGATGCGCTTACCGGTTTTTGATATACGCTGAAACATTCGAAAGATCTCGGCATGTGAAAGAGGCGGTATAACGTTTTCCATGCCATCACGATAGTTATATATAAGCTGATAATTTTTTGAGTCTATAGCATAACCCCAAAAGAATTTAAAGCCAACGACTCCGGCTTCGCTGAGAGCCTCAAGCTCGTTTATATTTAAATCTCCGAGACAGAGACCCCAAACACCAAAATCAACATGCGCCTTTTTAGTTATACAATTAATAAGGCTGTTTAGCATCTCAACGTTATACACTGCCGGATTGCAGTTTGGCATTTCATAAATTGTAGTAAAACCGGATACGGCTCCCGCCATAGACGAATGGAAAAAATCTTCTTTGTAATGTGCACCGTTAACTCCGTCACGCGAATGCACATGGGTATCTATAAAGCCGGGCATAACGAACTTTCCGCTTGCATCTATCACGGATTTAGCATCAAGATCATTTGAATTTGATGTAAAACCCACAATCAGTTCGTTTTTTATCAATATGTCGGCTTTAAATGTATCACTAGCAGTTGCTATGATACCGTTTTTTATAATAGTATCGTACATCATGCTCTGCCACTGACCAGACCCAATAGAGCCATGCGAAGGTACATTCCGTTATGTGCCTGTCTGAAATATGCGGCACCGGAATATGAATCTACTTCGGTTGCTATTTCGTCAACACGGGGCAGTGGATGGAGAATAGTTATGTCTTTTTTTGCACAGCTTAAAAGGTTATTATCTAAAATGTATGAACCCTTGCATTTTTCGTATTCTTCCATGTTCGGGAAACGTTCACGCTGAACGCGTGTTACATAGACTATATCGCTTTGAGATAACGCTTCTTTAACGTCATTCGTTTCGACAATGTCAGCGCCGCGGCTTTTTAAATCGTTTGTAATTTCTTCTGGCATTTTTAAAGAATCGGGAGAAGCGAATATCATTTTATTTCCGAATTGCTGCATGAAATAACCTAGACTGTGAACTGTGCGACCATACTTTAGATCGCCTAAGAATGTTATAGTTTGACCTCCAATATGACCCTTTTCTTTTCTAATTGTATAAATATCAAGAAGTGCCTGAGTAGGATGCTGACCCGTTCCGTCACCGCCGTTTATTAACGGATGAACCGCTGCGTTCGCCGCAATTTGCGCAGATCCTTTAATCGGATGCCTCATAACAATAACGTCTACATATCCATCGACGGTTTTTATCGTATCCTCCATAGTTTCTCCCTTCGCGGTCGATGACGCGGTTGAGTCTGCCATAGAGACACATTTTGCCCCGGTACGATTTATTGCCGCCTCAAAACTCAGTCTCGTTCTTGTGGAAGGTTCAAAAAAAAGGCTGGCAACAACCATACCTTCCATGTCTCGAATAATTTCACCCGCTTTTACACGTTTTTCATACTGCGCGGCGGTATTCATAATATAATTCAATTCTTGGGTTGTGAATTGATAACCGTTAAGAATATCTATGCCTTTAAAGTAAAATTCCATAATTACTTCAACTACCTCCAATTTTCTTCAAAAAATTATAACGGTATTTATTATACATGTCAAGCGTTTTTACTAAAAAAAATGATGTCATCGGGCAGCTTTTTTGTTTTTTCTACATGAGAAAGATACCGCAAAATAAGTAAAAAATCGCATTGTTTGAAAGGCAATTGACTTTCAGACTTATTTATGATAAAAGTTAAGATTACATAAAGTAATTTTTTAGAGGAGAGGACATGGTAGAATATAAAAAACGCATAGCTATACATATAGCTTGCGGTTTAAAATTAGAGGTAAGCCTTATAGAAGGGCTTTTAGAGATGCCACCGACTATGGATAAGGGCGATTTTTCGCTTCCTTGTTTTAAGTTGGCTAAAAATATGGGCATGAGCCCAATAGAAGTGGCGAGTACGATAGCCGGAAATTTTTTATACCCCGATGATGAGGTTAAAGCGGTTGCGCTCAACGCTTATGTAAACTTTTTTATTGACAGAACTGTTTTGACCGCCTCTATTGTGTCGTCCACAATAGAAAACGGAGACGCATTCGGTTCCTCCAATATTCATCTTGGCGATTGTATGTGCATTGATTTTTCTTCAGTCAATATAGCAAAACCGTTTCATATTGGGCATCTTTCGACAACGGTTATCGGGAATGCGCTTTCGCGTATATATGCTTTTTTGGGTTACAAGGTGGTTAAAATAAATCATCTTGGCGATTACGGAACACAGTTTGGAAAACTTATTGTTGCCTATAAAAAATGGGGCGACGAAGAATCGGTAAAGTCGGCTGGCATACGGGAGTTGACGAGGCTTTATGTTCGCTATCATGACGAGGCTGAAAACGATACTTCTCTTGATGATGAGGCGCGCACTTGGTTTAAGCGAATAGAAGATGGCGATGACGAAGCCGTTTCGCTCTTTGATTGGTTTAAGGAACTTACTCTTATTGAAGTTGGAAAAGTGTATGAACTTTTGGGTATAACCTTCGATAGTTATGCGGGAGAAAGCTTTTATTCGGACATGATGCCGGGTATTGTTGACGAGCTGCGAGAAAAAGGACTATTAAAACTGGATCAGGGAGCCAGTATAGTTGATCTTAGTGAATATAATATGCCGCCATGCCTTATTTTAAAAAGCGACGGAGCTTCTCTTTATGCGACGCGCGATCTTGCGGCAGCTGTCTACCGTAAGCGCACTTATGATTTTAACAAGCTTTTATATGTTGTTGCCTATCAACAGGAGCTTCATTTTAAGCAGTGTTTTAAGGTGCTGGAACTTATGGGCTATGATTGGGCGAAGGATTGCTGTCACGTAAGCTATGGAATGGTAAGCTTAACCGAGGGGACTCTCTCTACCAGAAAAGGAAACGTTGCGTATCTTATGGATGTTTTGAATGCATCTATAAACAAGGCGCGTGATATAATTGAAGAAAAAAGTCCCGGACTTGAAAATAAAGAAGATGTTGCGAAACAAATAGGTGTGGGCGCGGTAGTTTGGGGACCTCTCTACAATAATCGAATAAAGGATATCGTATTTTCCCTAGATAAAGCGCTGAATTTTGAGGGCGAAACCGCTCCTTATGTGCAGTATACACATGCGCGCTGTTGCTCAGTACTTAGAAAGACGGGCGTTTCTAAGGAATATTTTAAAGATATTGATTTTAGCGTATGCGAGGACGATTGTTCATATGGGCTGGTACATGCGATAAGCGCTTTTAAAGGTGAAATTTTTGAAGCTATGAAGCGAAATGAGCCTTATCTCGTTGCCCGCGCTCTAATTGGAATATGCCAGAGCTTTAACCGATTCTATACGGAACATAAAATAGTGGATGATAGCCGTCCCATAGAGCAAAAGGCGAGGTTGGCTCTCGTACTTGCCACAAAAACGGCCATTAAAAACGGTTTATATCTCTTGGGAATTTCAGCCCCTGAGAAAATGTAAATAAAGAAAATCAGAGGGAAAGTTTGAAACCGCTTCAGTTCAGCGATAGCTAAAAAAGAGCATAGCAAAGCAAGCCCTGTAAAAAAGGCAAAAAAT
>JAVVSK010000019.1:0-32844 GCA_036654235.1 Clostridia bacterium
TGATTGGTAACAGGAGCTGCGGACGGACCTGCCGTACCCGCGGGCGAGCCCGACGGATTTGTCGACGGATTAGGCTTTGGGTTTGTACCACATGCTACAACGGAAACGAGCATGGTGAGTACAAGAAGTGCAATAATAAATTTCTTCATGTCTCAGTTTTCCTCCTAAATAATGTTGGATGCGGATAAACCGCTCCGATTACTATGATTCTATCAAATACTTTCATCGGTGTCAAGAGACGCATACATTTCGCTTACTCTTTTTCGCTCCTTTTTGTTAATAATTATGCCACAAAATTTGTCTAAATTGATTTTTCCTTTCCTTCTGACACCATTTATATTCATTTATGCCAAAATAAGAACGTCATTTGTTAAGCAATTAGTAACGCGCTCTTGCTTTGCTCATGCCGTATATTCTTCATTCCCACTAGCTTTAATCTCTTAAAAGATATGACACGAAGCTCTATCAGTTAATTTAAATCAACAAAAAGATTAATTTTTCTTAATAGCATCATTTTTCCGAATATTTATGCTTTTTTTGAATTTAAATGACAGAAAAATACAGTCTAAAAGAAAAAGCAAAGCTGTATAAATAACCTCTCTGCCGAATGTTTCACCTATTGAGTGTCTTACCGCAATATATACAATTTTGTTTGTCACCGCATAGAACTAAATCGGGATCAATGCATTTTCGCATTTTTTAAAAAGCATTGATGAGCGCCATGCAGTACATTTTGAGGCGCAAATTATAATAAATAAGATAGCTGTTAAAGATGAGCAGGACGCTATAGTAAGCATGTAAAAATGAAATAACAGAAAATACCGATATCCTCCCGTCTTTCCCATCGCTTGTATTCATTAAAAAACAGCGCGGTCATGATCATTATAATTAAAGTCATGTATATTGCCGCGCTGTTTTTAATATTCCAAGATGTTTTTTCGTTTTTGTCCTCCTTTTTCAAGTTGAATCACCCGCCTTTTTAGGAATTTTATCATATATAAAAAGGTTGATATTCAATGCGTTTTCTAAGTTTTAACTAAAAAGTCACAAAGAGCGCTTTATTTGCTTTGTGTTTGCGTATATAATGAAGGTGGACGATTATATAAGACTCCGATTTTGCTCATATATATGTGCAAACAAGTGGAGCTTTTTCGCCAAGTTAGGAGAAAAAACATGCCATCAAAAATAAGTATGTTTTTGCGTGCCCAAATTCGCCTTGCAAAACCATTTTTAAGGAATCTTGATATAGAAGCGGACAGACGTGGTCAGGATCGTTTGGGTGAGTTGGGAACGAAGGCTATGGAGGATAAGGTTTCATTTTTACCGGCGTCTTTCCCCCTCTTTGAAGCGGAATGGGCTATTCCTCTCGACCCAAAGCCAGATTCTTGCATACTTTACCTTCATGGTGGCGGATATACCGCCGGGTCTTTGGTTTATGCGCGTGCTTTCGGGAGCACTCTCGCTGACGCTATGGAACGGAAAACGCTTTGCATAGGCTATAGGTTGGCACCCGAAAACCCCTTCCCCGCCGCGCTCGACGATGCTTTAACCGCTTATAAATATATCCTCGAAACCTATTCTCCTGATAAAATTTCCCTCGTCGGCGAATCGGCCGGTGGCGGACTTTGCTTCTGTCTTGCCCTTCATATAAAAAAACAGGGCTTGCCTCTTCCCGCCTGCATCGTTGCGCTATCTCCCTGGACTGATTTAACCCTTAGTGGTGAATCATATAAGCGAAACGCTGACGACGACCCGTCTCTATTTGAGGATACTCTTCGCGAATATGCAGGACTATACGCGGGGACGGATTTAAAAAACCCTCTGGTTTCCCCTTTATTCGGAGATCTTTTCAATATGCCGCGTTCACTTATATACGTCGGTACTCATGAAATTTTAGAGGATGATTCGCGCGAAATGGCAAAAAATCTTAACTCTTACGGCGCGGATTGTGAGCTTCACGTTGTAGACGGAATGTGGCATGTATTTGTCCTTTTCGGAATTCCCGAAGCTAAAGAGGCGTTGAGCCGAATACGTGGGTTCATAGACGAAATTGCGCAATGCTAAAAAATAAAATTAGGACAGTTTATTATAAATGGAACAATACGCCTGGCTAAAACTTGATAATGCGGCTAAAATTTATCCACCTGCAAGCACATCAAAATGGATGGCGTTATTTCGCGTATCTGCCGAGCTTACCGAACCTATCGATCCTAAAATACTTAAACTTGCTCTCGCTTCGACTCTGGATAGGTTTCCCAGCTTTGCTATGCGTCTCCGGGGTGGGATGTTTTGGTACTATCTTGAACATATAGATGCGCTCCCGGATATTGAGTCCGACGTTAAAAACCCCTGCATTCGTATGAATTTTAAAAAAAATAAGGGTTTTATGTTTCGCGTTCGGTATCATAATAACCGTATCGCCGTAGAAATATACCATGTTCTAACCGATGGAACCGGGGGGCTTTGTTTTTTAAAAACTCTCGTCGCCGAATACCTTAGATTTAAATATGGAGCTGATATACCGCGCAACGCTTCTATTTTAGACTGCGAACAATTACCGAAGCGCGAGGAATTTGAGGACAGCTTTCTTCGCTTTGCCGGTGAAGAAAAAACAAGTTTTAAAGAAGCTCAATCATACCTTATTAAGGGTGTGCGCGACGATAGACACTATATGAATATAATAACGGGTATCGCCCCTTCGGAGATAGTGCAAAGCAAGGCAAAAGAATATGGCGCTAGTGTAACCGTGTTTTTAACGGCTGTGCTTATAGAGAGTATATGCGAATTTCAAAAGAAAGAACTAAGAAAAACGCAGCGGCGTATGCCCGTTAAAATATGCATTCCTATAAACCTAAGGCGTTTTTTTCCCTCGGTTACGCTCCGAAATTTTGCCTCTTATGCAAACCCCGGGATAGAGCCTCGACTTGGCGATTATGAGTTTAAGGAAATAGTTGATTCAATAAATCATCAGTTGGCTCTCGAGATAAATAAAAAGCGTCTCAATGCAAAATTTACATCGAATGTACTTATCGAGAAAAATAAGCTTATGCGCTTAGCGCCTCTCTTTATCAAGAAATATGCTATGCGGGTCGGCTTCATGGTCAACGGAGATAAATTTACCTCCTCAATTATCTCGAACCTCGGTCTTGTTACTCTGCCTCCCGAAATGAGCCGTTACGTTAACCGGATCGATTTTATGCTAGGTTCGCTCTCTGTAAACCCCGTCACATGCGCCTGTCTTTCCTATAACGGAAGCATGATGATAAGTTTTACGCGCACAATAATTGATCCTAAGGTTGAACGTGGTTTTTTTACGCGCCTTGTTAAAATGGGTATACCGGTTAAAGTTGAAAGTAATCAGAGGTAGCTATATGTCTTATTGTGTAAATTGCGGTGTCGAGCTTGCACCGTCCGAAAAAAAATGTCCGCTGTGCGGCGTGGTTCTAACGAACCCTTTATCCCCCTGGTGTGAACCCGAAAAGCCGCCGTATCCGGAAACGATAGAGCTTAAACATCAAAATATCGACAGCAGATACGGAGCGACCCTCGGAACTATGCTCCTCTCTATCCCTTCGGTCCTTACCCTCCTCGGCAATCTTATAATCAACAATGAGATTACCTGGTCTCTCTACGTTATAGGTGCCTGCGCCTGCCTTTTTGTATACATACTTTTGCCGTCCCTTTTGAAAAAACGCGCAAATATTTATATACTCCTAGGTTTTGATGTGTCTATAACGTTACTATACCTTATGCTTATCGAATACCTTTCGGGCACTTTTGAAACTTGGGTTTTATCTCTCGGCGCACCGATTACCCTAATAATTGGGCTGTTCGCTGTTGTCGCTACATTCGTTATACGAAGAAAGCGTATACATGGGCTATATAAGCCGGCTATAATACTGCCGTTATTTTCGGTTTCGGTTGTCGCTATTGAGATTACTATAAATTATTTCCTTACCGATTCTTTTGTATTGAGATGGTCGCTTTATGTTCTCTCTGTTTTTTGCGTTATAGGAATTTTACTCTCTATAATCGAAAAAAATCAGAATTTAAAGGACGAAATAAAGCGCCGATTATTTGTATGAGGTTTTAAATTATGAAAAGAACTATGGTTCGTGTTATTTCGCTGGTTTTAGCTCTTATATTTACTCTCGGAATAGCGTATGCAATAATCGCAATGATAGCGATGTAAATTTAATTTCCTGAGAAAGGTAAAATTCTAAAGATGAACGGTATTATCTTAAAAGCCGCTGAATTTTTAAAGTTTAACTTTAATTCATTTGAGTATTTTAAATTTCGTGAATTAGGGAAAAACTATAGACGAGAGAACTTTGAGCGTAAAAGTAAAGTTCCCTCGCTTAACCTAAATCGTTCCGGCGGTATTGATCGCTTTAACATTCCGGAAGTATTGACGGGTTCTAAACGGATTGGCTTTTATCCCGTTTTGGATTCCGCTGGGTTTTATTGTACCGTATTCGGTATATATAAACTTGGAAACTATATAAACAAAAAATTCGTGACGCAAACGGCAACAAGACCTAAAATTAAAAAAATCACGTTTTAGCTTAACTTTTTCGGGCAACTTAATCTTCGTCTGAACTGAGTCATTTGATTTTTAAACGTGATAAGCTCTATCCCGCTGCGCCGCATTCAAAATAAGGAGAATAAAATTATGAATGAATTATATCTCGTAACCGGTGCTTTTGGATATCTCGGAAGCGTAATAGTCGATTATCTGTCGAAAAGCGGTAAAAGAGTTCGCGCTCTCGGTCTTAAAAATGACGCGCTTTCTGCCTTTGTCCCCGACAATGTTGAGATTTTTTATGGGAACGTCTGCGATAAGGAAAGTCTCGTTCCGTTTTTTGAAAATGCCGGTTCAAATCGACTTATCGTTATCCATGCTGCCGGTATAGTCAGCATAGCCTCGAAATTCAACAGTGCTGTTTTCGATGTAAATGTAAACGGAACTAAGAATGTCGCCGACTTATGCTTAAAATATGGGGCGCGAATGGTACATATCAGCTCTGTCCATGCGATACCTGAGGAAAAAATCGGAAAAGTCATATCCGAAACTTTAGATTTTGATCCGAACGCTGTCGTCGGTCTATATGCACAAACAAAAGCGGCCGCAACAGCGTATGTTTTAAAACTCGTAAGCTGTGGGCTTGACGCGTCTATCGTTCATCCGTCCGGAATCGTTGGTCCCTTTGACCATGGTCAAACGCATATAACTCAGCTCATTATCGACTACTATACAGGACATCTTACCGCCTGCGTCGAAGGGGGATATGATTTTGTCGATGTTCGCGATGTTGCGCGCGGGGTTATAGCCTGCGTTGAAAAGGGGAAATGCGGCGAATGTTATATTCTCTCTAACAAATATTTTGCTATATCGGAAATTTTAAACATGCTCCACGATATAACCGGAAAAAGGCTCATTAAAACGATACTGCCATCATGGTTCGCGCGCTTAACCGCGCCTCTCGCCGAGTTTTATTATAGGCTTTTAAAGCAGCCGCCGCTCTATACCGCGTATTCTCTTTATACCGTTATGAGCAACAGCTTATTTTCCAACGAAAAAGCGCGCACGGAACTAGGCTATACGACACATGATATGTACGATACGTTGACGGACAGCGTTCAATGGTTAAAATCCCAGGGACGATTCGAAAAGCACACTAAAAAAGCTGTTTCCGCTAAAAAAAGGCTTAATAAAGTTAAAAACTGATTAAAAAAAAATTTATTATCTTAATTAAAAAAACGGACGGAATCAAAATTCCGTCCGTTTTTATATTCAATTATTAAGCCTTAAAAGACGGAGTTTTAATCCGGGATATCAAGACAGACCCGCAGCATAGCGAAGAATACTAGCAGCATCGCCGGTATCAACGTTACCGTCCTTGTTAACATCGGCAAGCGCCAACTGTTCGCCGTTCAAAGTTGAAAGCTCAGCAATAAAACGCAAAATGAGCGCCGCATCACCGCTGTTCATTTCACCATCCATATTTACATCGCCAAGTACAAATTTAGGAGGATCGTAAACATAGCTAAGCTCGGAACCGATGGCGTAAAGAATAGTGAGCGTATCCACCGCAACTACCTCGGTCGGAACGAGTTCGAAGTCTAGCGTAACCGGAGTAGTTACGCCCTCTTTAAAGGTAAACTCAAAATACGTAAGTAAGCCCGGTTCTATCTTATTTGTATCGGCAAAGCTTACAAGAATTAGGCCAGGTTGGTTAGCGTTTACCGCAATCGCCGTATTGCTGTCCGGAGCCGCATGATGAGATTTATAGGTAAGCTTGCTTGCATCGTAATGAATTTCATAGATACCGCTCTGAGGATCAACTACCTCATATTGCATAGTAACGTTAAGTCTTAAACAATTTTCTTCTTCCGTGCAGAGAGCTGCGTCCATATTAAGATGAACAGGATGTTCCTGACTCATAGTCGGCGTCGGTCTCGGTGTACGTGTCGGCTTAATCGTGCTCGTAGGCTTCGGGGTCGGCGTTGCGACAGGTGTCGGTGTTGCGACAGGTGTCGGTGTTGCGACAGGAGTCGGCGTTGCGACAGGTGTCGGTCTCGGAGTTGTTCCTGTATCATATATGCAATGCAGTCCGCAATATTCCTTACCCGTCGGAGCTACTAAAGTTGCTACGCCAGTCGAAAGGTTCAAGGTATAAAGGTTCATATCTGAAGCCGACGACAGCTGACCCCAGTACATAATTCCCGTATTATGGTCATATGCCATGGACTGAACAAACTGCGCCGAAAGTTTACCCGTTGGTCCAATACGCGTCGGAACGGCGGTAGTTTTATCTAACGAATACAATGTTCCGGGAACCGATATTGTATAAAGCTGACCGTCAGTTGTACAGCCAAGAGTCATCATAATTTCACTAGCCTCGGTTATGTCCGCTACTAGAGTTAAAGCGCCCGTAGACATATCAATTGTATAAATCGCGCGATATGCCTCTGTTGAAGATATCACGTGTGAACCCAGACCATATAAAGTGCCGGTTGAATAGTCATAAGCCATATCGGCAACATTAGCCGTTATATCTACGCTACTTACAATAGTAAATGTCTCAGGGTTATACTTTACGAATTTCCCCGTCTTTGCCTCTGTTAGCTGAGTGAAAGCATATACATAGCCGTCAAAATATTCGGCAGCGAAGATATCAAGCTCAACGCCAGAATTTCTGATAAAGGTTGAAACACCGGTAGTCGTTATACTGTACCAGCCCGGTTCTCCTTCTGTCGTATATGCAGCATAGCCGTATAGACCTACAGGACCCGGAGTTGGGGTCGGCGTAGGAACCGGAGTCGGAGTTGCCGGAGGAGGCGTTGACATTCCGTCATATCTTACATGCAATCCCGAAATTTCGGACTGGACGTTACTTATAAGCGTTACTGTACCATTGCTCATATTGACGTTGTATAAATCACCAACTGAGCCGTCACTGTTTAGATAAGCCCAAATAAGATCGCCGGTAAAATGATTATAAAACATAGATTGAACGTAGTTAGGTGTCTTACCTGAATTACCGATAACGGTAACTTCCGCGGTAGTCTTATTTACGCTTGCTAAATTACCGCCAACAGTCATCGAATAAAGTTGACCGGCTGTTGTACAGGCTAGAACCCAAGGCGTCGCTGCTCCATCCTGATCCGCAAAATTCGCAACGTTCGTAAGAGCGCCGTTCGTTAAGTTTACAGTATAAAGTCCGATAAGACTAGAAGCGTTCGCGCCTAAAGCATACATAACGTTCGTTGAATAATCGTACGCCATATCTATAATGGTTTTACCGGCAACATTCGCCTGAGACTCAAGCGCTAATGTAGTTCCGTTGGCTATAAAAAATTTATTCTTATCCGTATAACCATAAACTCTGCCATTATAATATTCAGCAGCGAAAACAGATGACCCCGCTATCGGAGTCGCCGCTACAAAAGTAGCGTTTCCGGCAGCGTCAAAGCGATTCCACCCTTCCGTAAGGGAAGCGGTAGACAACACGAATCCATAGAAGTTCCCATCAACGTCTTTCGTAGAAGTTGTTTCCGTTACAGAAGCGGAAATAGGAAGCTTCGCTATTTCTGCAGAAGTTAAATCGGCAGCCGTCGAAAAGCTGCATAGAGACATTAACATCATAACAGCCATAGCGACCGAGAGAAGTTTTTTCATTTTATTTGTTCCTCCTAAATAATTGGGAATAACCCGAATTCTATTGTAAGCTATATATAAAATAAAAACAAGTCTGTTCCGACAAAATTACGGCAAAAATCGAAGCTTGTACGGCATATATTTTTTCAACTTTTATACACAATTGCCTATTATAAGTTTCAAATTAACCTTGTTTATTGCTGTTTCGTTTTTATATGTGTTCCGTCGCTCACGATATATATATTCCCGGCTATAGTACGATAGGTTTTTATTCCTTTATCTTTCAAAAGTAAAAGCGTTTCATCGTCCGCGGGATTTTTCTCAGAATCAGTTATTATCGCTTTTCCCGGTACGGCGGCATCTATGAGCGCCGGAAGCTTATCACAGTATAATCCATGGTGAGGAATTTTTATTAGTTTGCATTTTAGATCATAGTTCTCTATAAGTTCCGATATGCGCGCATCCATAGCATCGCCCATGAATAAAATTATATTTTCACCGTGAGTGAGCTTAATGCAGAGTGAATTGTCGTTATCCTCTTTAAATTCTGTTTTCGGGGCATATACGGCAAAAATCATGTCCGAAAAGTTTAGATCAATATCCGACTTTAGAGCTTCCGGCTCTATATTTTTTTCTTTCAGCGCTGCTCGATAACTATCCATTTCTGCGCTTTCTTCATTATACGTAGGTTCCAATATCCGCTTAACATTAAGCGAACTTAATACTTCAGGAACGCCACCTATATGATCCTTATCAAAATGCGTTATAATTAGGCAATCAACATCGTTAATCCCTTTATTCCGTAGATATTTTACTATTTTTTCCCCGTCCTTAAGCTCTCCCGTATCTATCAACACAACATGGTTTGCATTTTTTAATATTATAGCATCCGCCTTCCCGACGGATAGAACGGTAATCTCTAAATCCGATATTTTTTTCGCGCCCGAACATGCGTTTAAAAACGAAATAATTATAAGAAGCATAAGCGCCAAGGCTGTTAATTTTTTCATCCGTATTTCTCTCCTTAAAAAATCACATTACTAAATTTGCGATTGTGTAGACGAAAGCGGATGCAAGATAGGCAACTAAAACCTGATATACCACCGCTATAACTGCATATTTTTTCCCGTTAAGTTCGCGGCTCATCGTCGTAACCGCCGCTATACACGGAGTATATAGAAGTACAAAAACGAGAAAACTAAGAGCCGAGGCGGCTGTAAAATCCGCACCCATAGCGCCCCTTATTATCTCGCTTCCGCTACTTACCGAAAAAGCATAGAGCATTGAAAACGCGCTTACAACGGCTTCCTTCGCAACGATTCCTACGATAAGCGCAACCGCCGCCTGGAAAAACGGAAACCCGTTAGGGGTAAATATTGGCGCAATAAAACTGCCTATTGTCCCCAGCATACTGTTCGCCGGATTTTCTACCATATTAAAGCCCGAATCAAAGCTCATAAAGAACCATAGTACGACGCTCATAGCGAATATTATCGTCCCCGCCTTTACTAAAAAATGTTTTACTTCGTCAAAAACATGTATCGCGGTGTTTTTTATAGTCGGAAGACGGTACGGTGGAAGCTCTATCATAAAGCCTGCATCTATAGTTTTAAAAAGCGTTTTGCGATATAAAAACGCCGACAATATCCCTAAAAGAACCGAGAAAACGTATAGCGAAACGATAACCCAAAGGCTTCCCTTAGAAAAAAACGCACCGGTTATCATTGCGTAAACCGGAAGCTTAGCCGAACAGCTCATAAATGGAAGTAAAAGTATCGTCATTCGCTTATCGCTTATATTATCCATCGTCCGCGCGGTCATCGCAGCGGGAACGGTACAGCC
This sequence comes from Clostridia bacterium, assembly GCA_036654235.1. Classification (GTDB taxonomy): domain Bacteria; phylum Bacillota; class Clostridia; order Christensenellales; family CAG-138; genus JAVVSK01. Next base: position 10,004 of record JAVVSK010000019.1, read on the forward strand.
GAAGCCCATAAGAAGCGGTATGAACGATTTTCCAGACAGCCCGAGCTTTTTCATTGGCTTATCCATAATAAAGGCAATTCTCGCCATATAGCCGCTATCCTCAAGCATTGAGAGACAGAAAAAAAGTATTGCTATCTGTGGTAAAAAAGTAAGTACGCCGCCAACGCCCGCAATTATACCGTCGGAAATAAGGCTTATCAGCCATATCGGAGCAGAAATAGCGGTTAGCCCCGAAACGGTAATCCCGGAAAGCGCGGTTATAAGGTGCGCTACAATATCGCGCAAAAAGCCGCCTACCGTAGAAAACGTAAGCGCAAAAACGACGAACATTATTCCTATAAAGATAGGAATCGCGAATCGTTTATCAGTCAACACCTTATCTATTTTTTCCGTCCTTGCGCTCATCTTTTTCGCCGCACCGCGAATAACGCTCTTTTCTATGCACCTTTCAATAAACCTATATCTAATATCCGCAACCATAGTTTCATTATCACCTAATGGGTTTGCGTTTTTATAGTCGTTTGTAACACGAAGGATTCGCTTTTTTTGCTCATCGTTAAGGTTTAGGCTCTCATAAGCGTTTTCGTCCCCTTCAAGAAGCTTTATCGCGGCAAAGTGCAGCGGAATCTTATGCAGCTTTGCGTTGTCCTCAATTATCGAAGCAATCTGATGATGAGCATAATGCGTATAATCGTCGTAAACGTCGTCAACCTCGAGATTAAATCCGCGGTGCAGCTGAGTATGCGCCGCGCCGATAAGCTTACTAGCCGTACTTTTTAAATCGTCCAGACCCACCCCCGTCTTCGCGCTTATCGGCATAACGGGTATTCCGAGTTCGCGAGACAAAGCGATACAGTCTATTTTGTCTCCGTTTTTCTCAACTTCGTCCATCATATTAAGGGCAATTAGCATTGGCGTTTCAAGTTCGAGAAGCTGAATAGTCAAATATAGATTTCTCGTTAGATTTGTTCCGTCCACTATATTTATTATTGCGTCCGGCTTTTCTTCTATTACAAATTTACGCGCAACAATTTCTTCCATAGAATGCGGAGAAAGCGAATATATTCCGGGAAGATCGACTAGTGTCATCTCATGTCCGTATGTATCTACGCCCTTTTGCGGCTTTATTAGACCCTCTTTTTTTTCTACTGTTACTCCGGGTCGGTTGCCGACATATTCTGTTGCTCCGGTAAGAGCGTTAAAAAGCGAGGTTTTCCCGCAATTCGGATTTCCGACAAGAGCCAACTTAATTGCAGGTTCATCTGTATCAGGTTTTTGCTTTTTTTTACCGCGGTTACAACGGTTACATCCGCCGCAAGAGTCGTATGAAATCGAATCAAATATCAATTTTTTAGTTACGAATGCGGCGCGCTCATGCTCAACCTCGTCTGTTTTCGGGTCAGGCTTAAGTTTATTTATAAGAGCAAGACCTTTTTCGTAATACGCCCTCGTAGTTTCATGTTCGAACTCTAAAAATCGCGACTCGTCCTCAATATCAAGTAAAAGTATATGTTCACAGTCGGATTCTCTTAGCGAAAGCGCATAGCCGCGTATCTCAATCTCAACGGGGTCTCCCATAGGCGCAACGCGTCTCTTTTTTATCCTCGTAAGCGGAGTTATACCCATATCGGTCAACCTATGCTTTTTAGCATCGTCAAACTCGATTCTGAGCACCAATGCGCTCTCTCCAATTTTTAAATCTTTTACTGTTCTTCCCATATTCCGCCCATCTGTTCAAAGTATATATAATAATAATTCTTATAAATCATATCAAAAAAACGCCTGCCCGTCAATCCTTTAGCGTCAAGCAAACTCGACAAAAAAGGAAAAGTAAGTTCCGGGAGTAATTACCAATATAGAATTTGAAGTGAAGCTTGCTTTGGAAATTTATTTTTAAAGTTGATTTTTGCCATTTTTACTTCCGGTTTATCTATAAAAACAGATTATATTGCATTGCTAAAATAAGTATATATTAAATTTAAAGATGATTATGTGCAATATGCATAAATATAAAAAACTTGTACTGTTGGAAATAGAAATTCTAACAATTAGCGGCGTGCTATGCACGCCACTATGAGATTGCGCTATAAATTTTCATTACCTCCCGACACTGCCAAAGTACTTACGCCATATCGGGTGAAACATATACTTTCCCGCCTATAGCTCTATATATATCGAATGTAATTCTTTCCTCTCGTATACATTTTCCTGATTTATCCAAATACCTTTTATATGCAACTGTTTTAAGTCCGTTTCTTTGTTTAATTTCTATAATTCTGGTTCCGCTTCTAAGACTGCCATCGACAATTACATCGGGATCGGGCGCGTTAATTTGTCCAATCACTTTTGAATACAATTCGATTTTATAAAAATTGCTCGGCTTTTTCCCATATATGCGCACCGTTAAGGAATGTTCTTTTTTATTAGCTATCGCGGCAATGGTTATTGTATTTCCGGTTTCGTTCTTTAAAACGAGGTTAGGTCCACCGGTACTAATGGTAGCGTCAAGACCTTTAGGTACATACGTTACCGGCCACGAATGATGTGTTCTCTTAACGATCGTTAAATCTGCCATTAGCGCCGCATTATAGAGCGTCGATGATACCTGACAAACTCCACCTCCGTATTCCATCTCGTATTTGCTGTTACGTATACCCGGAGCTTTAAACCAACCGTTTTTAGCGTTTCTGTCTCCCAAAACCGCATTTATATCGAAATTCTCTCCGGGCTTTATTTCATAGCCGTTTATTAAACCCGAGGCTTTCAATATGTTTTCAACGCGCCCCTTTGCGTTAAGCGGGGACTTGTTGAAATACGTCGTAAATTCGGATATGCATGCATGTTCCTCCCTAAGGCGTTCAACTTCGTCGCGATCTTCTACATATGCATTTTTTGCCTCGATTTTTACAATTCTTCTCTCTTCAATACAATCCGCAATTTCGTTTAAAACCGCGTTTGTATCTATCATAAACCCTGCTTCCCCTTCGATAAATTTATATTTTCCGTTTGCCTTATCAAAGATTGCGTATCCCTCGGTAGACGCTATATTATATTCGCTAAGCATCTCCCGAATTATAGGTTCTGACTTTTCCCTGTTTAAACTCAATGAAACGGAAAGCGATTGAGCTGTTTTGGATAACATTAAGTTTGATAAAATCTCCGCTATATTGTCATTTATAGAGAGTGCATCCGCATTTATTACAACAGTTCTTCCGGCTACATGAATGTAAAAATCCATTTCCTCAATTTTTTGCGCAATTTCTTTTATTGTAAGTGGAATAGCGCGGGAAAGCGACATATATGATATGTCAATGCCTTCGATACTCGATCCGTCTGCGAATCTCGCGACCTCAATGCTGCATGAAGATGCAAATAGCGAAATAAGCATCAAAACAGCGCACACAATTTTTTTCATAGTTCACCTCGATTTTAGTTTGGGCTATTTTTAAAAAAATATGTTTGATATGCGTATTCGTTTATAATTTTGCCTTTTAATATTTAAGAAACAAAAAACTCTAAAACATTGTAAATACTGAGTTGGCAGTTTTTGTTACGTGGTAAAAAAGTATGCATTTTTTATTTTTTTTATCCGTTGCAATTTCATAGTTGATTCGAAAAGCTGAATTTTTGTTCGGTACATCCATAAAATTAGCTCTGTTGTGGACGGCTAATTGAAAAATTTACAGCTTCGTTGTATGCTTTCCGATATAAAGATAATTATAATTATCTAAAAGCAGCGCTGAAATTTCTGCTTTTAGCGTTGCTTTATATTTTATTTATTGACTTATACTCAAGAAATATTGTTAGGAATATTTAGTTGCAAATAAAACAGTATTAGGAGCAATGAAAGAATGGATAAAATAATACTTAAAAAAGCATTGGAACTTATGGTAGACCGGTTTGGACACGATACACTAATTTCACCGGCTACCCTTAGTGGTAATATTCCATACGTTCGCATTCTAAACAGTTATTATGAAAACGGCTCATTTTACACAATTACATATGCACCAAAATGAAAGATATAAAAACCAATCCAACCGTTGGAATATGCGGTGAATGGTTTACCGCTAACGGGGTTGCCGAGAACATGGGTTATATTTCTAACCAAGGAAATAGGAAAATTGCAACAAAATTGAGAACCGCATTTTCGGATTGGTATTCTAACGGGCATACAGATGAAAGCGACATTAATACAATTATTTTGTGCATTCGCCTAACAGATGCGGTTCTCTTAAGTCATGGTAATAAGATATGATATTGACTTTAGCTCTATTTGATTTTATCACATAATCATAGCGTTTCACCCGCTTTTCATTGCTATCATTAGCCTGCACAATTTTTACCCTCCCTTTCTGCTTCAAAACACGATAGGAGCGATCTTCCTTCTCCCTTTCCTTTCTGTTTGACAACGGCATTTGCTTATAATAGAATTATTTAAATTAAAATGGGTTGTTTGTTTGTAAATTTTGGAGGAAAGCATTTTGGTAAAGAGATACGAACCTAGTGACATAGAGCCTAAATGGCAAAAAAAATGGGAGACCGCGGGCTGCTTTCGCGCAAGCGACGATTTTTCCAAGAAAAAATATTATCCCCTAGTCGAATTTCCATATCCGAGCGGCGATGGGCTTCATGTTGGACATCCACGCTCATATACGGCTCTCGATATAATAGCGCGAAAAAGGCGCTTAGAAGGCTATAATGTTCTATATCCCATAGGGTATGATGCTTTTGGCTTACCCACCGAGAACTATGCCCTTAAAACCGGAATACACCCTAAGCTTGTAACGGAAAAAAACGTAAAACGCTTTAAAAAACAGCTCCAAATGCTCGGGTTTTCGTTCGATTATTCGCGCGAGGTAAATACTACCGATCCCGAATACTATAAATGGACTCAATGGATATTCTTAAAGCTTTTTGAAAATGGTCTTGCCTATAAAGCAGAAATTCCAATAAATTTCTGTACAAGCTGTAAGGTCGGTCTTGCTAACGAGGAAGTCGTCAACGGTGTTTGTGAACGCTGCGGCGGCGAAGTAATAAGAAAAGTGCGTTCACAATGGATTCTGAAAATCACTGCGTATGCCGATAGGCTTATAGATGATCTCGATAAGGTTGACTTTATTGATAAGGTTAAGACATCACAGATAAATTGGATAGGAAAAAGTACCGGTTCCGAAATTGATTTCGCTATCGCCGATTCAAATACAAAGTTCACCGTCTATACGACGCGCCCCGATACTATCTTCGGCGCAACATATATGGTCATATCGCCCGAACATCCAATTATTGACCACCTCGCCGATAAAATTGAAAACATGAATTCGGTTTTAGCTTATCGCGAGGAAGCGGCGAAAAAAAGTGATTTTTTAAGAAGCGAAATAAATAAAGATAAAACGGGACTACCCCTTAAAGGCATATACGCGATTAACCCTGCTAGTGGAAATAAAATTCCCGTTTGGATAAGTGACTATGTTCTTATGGGATATGGAACGGGCGCTATAATGGCTGTCCCCGCGCATGACAATAGGGACTATGAATTTGCTAAAACCTTTGATCTTCCGATAATCGAAGTTGTTTCCGGTGGAGATGTCGAAAAAGAGGCTTTTGTAAATTGCGAAACAGGAATATTGGTTAATTCCGGCTTTTTAAACGGACTCACCGTTAATGCAGCTAAAAAAGAAATTACCTCTTGGCTCGAAGCTAAGGGCTTAGGACATAAAAAGGTTAACTTTAAGCTCAGGGACTGGGTATTCTCCCGCCAAAGATATTGGGGTGAACCTATTCCTATCGTGCATTGCGATAAATGCGGTCAAGTTCCCCTCCCCTATACTGATTTACCGCTTACCCTACCCGAAGTCCCGGATTTTCATCCGAATGAGGACGGTTCATCTCCGCTCACCCGCGCCGAAGACTGGGTAAATACGACTTGCCCGAAATGCGGTGGACATGCTGTTCGTGAAACAGATACTATGCCGAATTGGGCAGGCTCGAGTGCATATTTTATGCGATATACCGACCCACATAATAATAACGCGATAGCAAGTAAAGAAGCTCTCGATTATTGGCTCCCCGTCGATTGGTATAACGGCGGAATGGAGCATACGACGTTGCACCTTTTATACTCGCGCTTTTGGCATAAATTTTTATTCGATATAGGTGTTGTCAGTACCCCCGAACCATATATAAAGCGGACGAGTCATGGAATGATACTCGGAGCTAATGGCGAAAAAATGAGTAAATCGAGAGGCAATGTCGTAACCCCCGATCTTTACGTTGAAAGCATAGGCGCTGATGCATTTAGACTATATGAGATGTTTATGGGCGCTTTCGATCAGCCTATACCTTGGAATCCTGACGGAGCGAACGGATGTCGGCGCTTTTTAGATCGAGTTTGGAGACTTCTTGATATGCTGAACGATAAAAACGGCGTTCGCAATGAACTAAAACTCTCGCTAAACGCAACAATAAAAAAAGTCGGCGAAGACTATGAGCGTATGAAGTTCAATACGGCGATTGCCTCTATGATGTCTCTCGTAAATGATATATACGCTATTGGCTCCGTTACGAGGGAAGAACTTCATTCTCTCCTTGTAATATTAAACCCCGTAGCTCCTCATATAACCGAGGAGATGAACGAGATTTTAGGCAACGCATCCCCTATTTATGCCGGAACATGGGTAACTTACGATGATAGCGCCCTAAAATCGGCATCTGTTGAATATGGAGTTCAAGTGAACGGAAAGCTGCGTACGCGTATAACGCTGCCCTCAGAAACGAATAAAGCAAAAATAGAGTCGGCGGTTCTTGAAAACGAAGCCGTTTCCGCTTTTATAGGCGACCGTCCTATCAAGAAAATCATCGTGGTTAAAAACATAGTAAATATAGTGGTATAAAGGAGTTATTTAAAAGTTATGCAAACAAAGCTGATTTTCGTCACCGGCGGCGTCGTCTCGGGTCTTGGAAAAGGTATAACCGCCTCTGCCCTAGGCAGACTTTTAAAGAGCCGCGGCATAAGCGTTTCAATATGCAAGCTCGACCCGTATTTAAATGTCGATCCCGGAACGATGAACCCTTATCAACATGGCGAGGTATATGTAACCGACGACGGTGCCGAAACAGACCTCGACATAGGTCATTATGAGCGATTCATAAACGAGAATCTTACAAAAGCCAACAACGCAACCTCGGGTCAAATATATTCTGACGTTATCGATAGAGAAAGAAAAGGCGGCTATAACGGAGGCACGGTTCAGCTCATTCCTCATATAACGAACGAAATTAAGGCGCGAATAATGCGCGTTGCGAATGAGACGAAGCCCGACGTTTTAATAGTTGAAATTGGCGGAACCGTAGGCGATATGGAGAGTTTGCCTTTTTTAGAGGCAATAAGACAGCTTAAATGGACTGCCGGTCCGAAAAACACCGCCTTTATTCACGTCACTCTCGTTCCTTATATAAAAGCCGCCGGCGAACTAAAAAGCAAGCCAACACAAAACAGCGTAAAAGACCTACTAAGTATCGGTATTCAGCCCGACATAATCGTATGCAGGAGCGACTATCCGTTAAACGCCGAAATAAGAAAGAAAATAGCGCTCTTTTGCAATGTCGATCCTAGCTGCGTAATAGAAAATCTCGATGCAGATTCACTCTACAGCGTTCCGCTTATGCTTGAAAGCAATGGTCTTTGCACCGCTGTTTTAAAAGCGCTTGATATTAACGCCGGCGAACCGCTTCTCGACAAATGGCGGGCTATGGTAGAGCGCGAAAGTCACCCTACCGACGAATGCACTGTCGCCATAGTCGGAAAATATATAGAACTTCACGATGCCTATCTTTCTATAGTCGAGGCATTAAAACATGGTGGAATTCAAAACGAAGCGCGTATAAATATAAAATGGGTTAGTGCAGAAAACGTTTCGTTCTCGAACGCCGAAAATCATTTCCGAGATGTTGACGCTATATTAATCCCGGGCGGCTTCGGCGAACGAGGACTTAACGGAAAAATAACCGCCGCAAGGTTCGCGCGAGAACATGAAGTACCGTTTTTCGGGATATGCCTCGGTATGCAGATGGCCTGCGTTGAATTTGCGAGAAACGTTATGAAGCTTCAGCGCGCACATTCATCAGAAGCCGACCCTATGTCCCCCGATCCGGTTATCGACATAATGGAGGATCAGATTCATAATTTAAATAATATTGGGGGAACGCTGCGCCTCGGTGGATATTTCTGTGAGCTTCAAGATGAAAGCAGCATCTCTTTCAGGGCATACGGAAAAAAGCTTATCCGCGAGCGCCATAGACATCGCTATGAGTTTAATAACTCTTATCGCGAAGCTATAGAAAAACACGGGATGAAGATAGTCGGCATAAACCCCGAACGCGACCTTGTCGAAATAGTTGAGCTTGAAGGACACCCATGGTACGTCGGCGTTCAGTTTCATCCTGAGTTTTCTTCCCGCCCGGACGCTCCTCACCCTCTCTTTGTCTCATTTATCGCCGCAGCTTTAAAGCATCATAAAATTAAAAAATAAAAAATAACGTGCTTCCCGAACTTAGGGAAGCACGTTATTTTTAAGTCAAAATAGAGTATAAGGCATTATGCAATTTTTACGCTTATCATATCTATCAGTGTTATTATCCCGTAAACAACAAGATATGCGCCTGCTATAAACGCGAGAAGTGTTGTCATATAAAGAGGAGCGATAAAAACAAATATACTGAGAAGTATACTCAAGATTCCCGAGAAAACGTTCCAGCCAACGGGAAGACCGGCTTCCTTTACAACTCCGGTTGCACAAAGGCGCGTTATGCCGTCAGACATAGCCATAAAACCTATCAGAAACGCAAATATTTGTGTTCTATCAAGCTTCGTTCCAACAATAAAGAGAATTCCGACTATTATCCATAAAATACCCGAAATAAGGATCATCGGCGTTCTATAGGGCTTAGGAGCAGCGACATATTGGACTATTCGGCAAATTCCGGCAATAATAAAGCCTAAGCTAAAGATCCATTCTGTAATGGCAATTGCATTTAACGGTTTGCAAAGACAAAAAATGCCCATCAAAATTATGATTACCGAAAGAATAATTCCAAGGGTCTTTTTTTTCTTGGCGATTTTGTGCAGCGCTTCCTGCGCCCCGGACAGATTTCTTTTTTTCGATTCCATTTTCTTTTTTCCTTCAGTTTTGTAAAATTAGGACTTCTAAAAATAAAAGTTACTCAGCCCTTGTTTATAATAGCACATTTAACAATCTAATCAAGCATCTGTTTATTAGTATATGATAAATTATTTATTGTGCTTTCTGATATTTGGTTGTTGGAAATTATATATTGAATATCAAACATGTCTGAGATATATTTTAGTTTATTAATGGTTGAAATACAAAGCCATTTTCTAACAACCCCCATATTTTGCTATTTTAAGGCATTCTTTTTTCATGATTTGCGAAATATTTTTTTGAATTTAGCGTTTTTGATACTTGCATAAATTTTAGAAATATGCTAAAGTTACGTGAAATAGTTGGCTATGTTCCTATATCGTAGTCAACGGAAAGAGGATTAATTTTGCGAAAATCTATTGTTATTCTTATTTTTGCTATTATGTTGCTCGGCGCTTCATTGCCGGCTTTCGCGCTTACGCCCAACGAAACCGTTATCGAAGCATTGGACAAAACCAATTGTCCCGAAACATACATAAAGTATTGCATCAATTTTATGAAGTCTCATACTCTTACCGAAGCTGAGGCAAATAAAGTTGTTCCCCTTATCGAACAAGCGGGGGCGATAATGGGTTCTAAAAATGCTGTTGACCTTACCCCCGCAGAAGTCACCGCGATTTGCGACCTTTGGGTTAAGGCTTGTGAAGCTTGTGGTTTTAAAGCGTCTTACAATTTAAAAGATCAAAAGGTAAATATTGTCGTTACGGATAAAGAGGGCAAGGTCGTTCATCTTACTCTTACCGATAGCAATATAGTGCAAACCGGAATTGAGTATCCCGAAATTTATATTGCTTTATTGCTCTTAGCTGTTTCTTCTGTAGCGTTCATTGTAATCAAAAGAAAAACTGCTGCATAAAATTCAAAAAAAGGGTAGAACATTAATGTTTTACCCTTTTTCGTTTATTACAGCAAAATCTGAGTACGGCATCGTTAATTTTAAATCATTTTATTGCTCTTGAATCTTTTTGTATCAGTTTTCCTCGTAATCAAAAGAAAAATTGCCGCACAGAATTTAGAAAAGAACAGTTGATGTTTTTTTATTACTGTAATATTTTAAATTGCATGAGGTTTATTTTTTGTATTCATCTCTGCTTTAGACAAAGACGTTTTTAAAGGAATTATTTTTTTATGGAACATGATAACAAAAAGGGAAAGCATTCGCATTTCTCGAAAAAAGCCATGTATTTGGTTCCTATAGTGCTACTTGTATGCGCCGTTACTCTAATCGGTATCGCCTGTTCAAGATATATTGAGATTATGGGTACCTTTTATTCTGTTTTAGTTAATGAAAATGGAGGAACATCAATCGCTCTTTCTCCCGGAACAACATTTCGCCCATATGTACCGTCTTCCTCCCCTGTTCAAAGCCCAGATTCTAACGGTTATTTAGACGTTATTACACGCAATGAGCTTCCGAGTTATCCTATGGACGGAGATGTTATAGGTGAAATAAGCATAGACTCAATAGCCCTGAAATGTAAAATTTATCAGGGAGATAATGAAACTCTGCTAAAAAAAGGAGCAGGGCATTCGTTTTTTTCTATGCTTCCCGGTGAAGGCGACAATATCGTCGTAAGTGCTCATAGGACTACGTTCTTTAAGAAGCTTGGCGATGTTAAACCGGGTGACCTTATAAAGATCATTACGGAGTACGGTGAATATATCTATAAAATGGATAGTAGCGTAATCTTCAACCCGAAAGACGGAGAACCTATAATTTCCGGAAAAAGCCAGGAAACGCTTACGCTCTATACCTGCTATCCTTTTATTTACAGAGGACATTCGCCTCAGCGCTACGCTATCATTTGTTCGCTGGTAAGCGGAGATAAGGTGGATTGGAACAGCTGATGAAAAAACTGATTTTAACATATATATGCGCTTTTATAGTGCTGATCGCTTTTATTGCAGCTCAGGTATCGTTTTTCGTATCAATATGGTTTATTAGCGTCGATAAACAGATCGCAATAGTCAATAATGATGAATATAAGACTATTTTAAAGCTTGAGATAACCTCCGATTTAGAAGAATATGCGTTATTTTGCGATTGTCCCGCTGAGCTTTTAATAAATAATATAAATTCGGACTTGATAGCGGCTTATCAAATTGCTGAGCTTAACGCGCTATATACCCTATTAAGGGGATACAGTTATGCCCCGCCTCACAAGATAGACCTTTCGGATATGTATAACGCGGTATATGCGGATACGGTCGAATATTGCCGTCAAAACGGGCTTCCATTTGACGAAACGACAAAACAGGGTATAAACGAGATTATAAACGGCGTTCAAAATATAATAACTCAAAATGTTGTCCTTATAACCGCGCCAAATTTCGAAACAAGCCCTTCTCTATCGTCTCAACTTCCTAAGCTGCAAAATGCCGTTTCGTCTATTTTTATATTGCCTTGGATAAGCGCAGTCATCGCAGTTTTCTTTTCTGTTCTATTGGCGTTTTTACTAAAACATCATAAAATGCGTATGCTGTTTTGGTTTAGCTGCATAATGGTAGTTTCGGCACTCATCATTGGCGTTTTAGCTCTCGTTCTGTTTATCGACCATCCGACGGCGCGCCTTGCAATAGATATGCCACAAGTCGTATTTGTTGCCGATTCGCTGATGAATGGCTTTTTATTAACCCTATTGTTCACTGAAGGCGTAATTTTTATAGTTGGTGGAGGACTTATGGTTTCGTATTATCAATATCGAGGAATACAGTCAAGTAGATCCCGGAAAAGACTTTCCGACTGAACTAAAATTAATTTCAGTATAGCTGCGCATGTTTTTTAAACCTGTACCAAATCGAAATATTAACGCATGATTCAGAGTTGACATCATGCGTTTTTTGTTTAAGATTGATATTGCGCTTTGGATTCAATGCGCTCCATATTTTATTTTAAAAAAGGATCTAAAAATGAGTAACGTTACATTTGATAATATCAGAGGCTCAGAAGAAATAAAAACTTATATTGAGGAGGCTGATCATTCCCTCGTTGCGCTCGGTTATACCGAACATAGCTATGCGCACGTATTAAAATGCGCGGCTATGGCGAGTTCTCTTTTAAAAAAGCTCGGCTATTCGAATCGTGAGGCGGAGCTTGCGGAAATCGCCGCCTATATGCACGATATAGGAAACGTTATAAATCGCGCGGATCACGCACAAAGTGGCGCTATAATGGCGTTTCGAATACTCGATAATATGGGTATGGACGCTATTGAAATAGCTAAGGTTATAACCGCAATAGGAAATCACGATGAAAAAACCGCATTCCCCGTAAACGCTATCGCCGCGGCGTTAATACTCGCAGATAAAACCGATGTTCGAAGAAGCCGCGTTCGAAATAAGGATAGAGTCAACTTTGATATTCACGATAGGGTTAATTATGCGGCTACCGATTCGTTCGTTACTCTTGAATTAGAATTAAAAACCGTTACTATGCATGTAAAAATAGATACCGGTATATGCGCCGTTATGGATTATTTTGAAATATTTATAGGCAGAATGCTCCTTTGCCGTAAAGCGGCCGAATTTTTTAATCTAAAGTTTAAACTCAACATAAACGGAAGCGATATAATGTAATTTTAAATCAAAATATTGGGGGAATAAAAAAATGGGTTCTTGGATTTTTATGTTAATTGTTAATTTACTAATTCCTATAACCATGTTGGTGTTCGGCTGTTATTTTATAAAACATGCTCCTAAAAAAATCAACGCAATATTTGGTTATAGAACCGCACGGTCTATGAAAAATAAAGATACATGGGAGTTCGCTCATCACCATATCGGAAAAAATTGGAGAATTTTTGGCTTAGTTTTATTTGCACTGACAATGATAATAATGCTGCTTATAATCGAAAAACCGGACGAAACGATTGACCTGTTTGGGATTATAATATGTATCATACAATGCGCGTTTTTAGTTATATCAATTCTTCCTACCGAGATTGCACTTAAAAATAATTTCGATGAACACGGAAATCGGCGTGAATCAAAGCTAAAATAAAACCAGCCCATGCCGATATGATAACAAGCATGGGCTGGTTTTTGTTCTTTAAAATAATTTCACCTAAAAGCGAGGCGCTATTTTCGCTGTTCGCTAAAATATATCCCGGCATATCCGCCTAAAGCAATGTCAAGATAATAACCCTCGTCGTCGCTTTGCGTCCTTATAGGATCGTTTGCTGATTTTTTGCTAACCAATGCCCCCGGTTCAGTATTTAAAAGCTCGCTGAAGACAGCAGGAGCCTTTAAGCGCAGTCTGTACGGCTCATGCGAAACAGGAGTAAAGTTAAAGATACAAAGGATTCTCCTATTCTGCTTATCAATTCTGAAAAACGCAATTACGGAATGAAGACTATCGTCAACGCTAACCCATTCAAACCCATAACGTTCACAATCCACCTCATAAAGCGGCGGATTTTTCTTATATACTGCATTTAGAGCGCGCACAAACTCATGCAATTCATTGTGCTTATCATATTCAAGAAGGAAAAAATTGATGGTGCTTTTAGAGTCCCACTCTATAAATTGCCCAAATTCGCTTCCCATAAAGTTAAGCTTTTTCCCGGGAAAAGCGTATTGATAGGAAAAAAGAAGTCTAAGCTGTGCGAACTTTTCGCCGTAATCGCCTATCATCCGGTTTATAAGCGATCTTTTCCCATGAACTACCTCGTCATGCGAAAACGGCAAAATATAGTTTTCCGAAAATGCGTAGCATATCGAAAATGTCAGCTTATCATGATTGTATTTTCTGAAAAATGAATCAAGTTCCATATATGCTAGAGTATCATTCATATAGCCCATATTCCATTTAAAATTAAAGCCAAGTCCACCGACCTCCGGCGGCTTTGTTACTAACGGAAACGCAGTACTCTCCTCGGCTATAAGGATAGGCGCAACACATTCGCGGTTTACGGTTTTTGAGAGCTGCCTTAAAAACGCGACAGCCGCCGTATTTATATTTCCACCGTCGCGGTTCGGAAGCCATTCGCCATCTTTTTTACCATAGTTAAGGTAGAGCATACATGAAACGGCATCAACGCGCAGCCCATCGACATGATATTCTTTTAAAAAGTACACGGCATTTGATATTAAAAAGCTCCGCACTTCATTTTTTTCATAGTTGAAAAGATTTGTCCCCCAGGCGGGCTGATCTCCCCTACGCTTATCGGGATGTTCATATAGCGCCGCTCCGTCGAACATCGCAAGACCATGTTCATCCTTAGGAAAATGCGCACTTACCCAGTCGATTATAACGCCTATCCCGCGCTTATGCGCCGCATTGACAAAGCGCATAAAATCTTCCGGAGTTCCGTATCTCGAAGAAATACAAAAATAGCCCGTCTGCTGATATCCCCAACTTTCGTCAAGCGGGAATTCGCTTATGGGCATTAGCTCTATATGCGTATAATTCATTTTTTCAACATAATCGAGAAGGTCGTCCGTCAGGTCGTAAATCCATGTTTTATCTTTCCATGATCCTATATGCATCTCGTAAATCGACATCGGCGATTCATAGATGTTTTTTCGCTTTTTATTTTCCATATAGCGCCCGTCCGTCCATCTGAAGGCAGGGAGAAATTCGATCATGGAAGCGTTGTTCGGACGAAACTCGCTCTTTAACGCATATGGATCAGATTTATAAATCGTATTCCCGGATTTATCTGTAATAGCATATTTATACATATCGCCCTCATTGGCGTTAGACAGATGCGCCTCATATATGCCACTCTCCCCTATCTTATTCATCGGGTTGCTCCTAGTATCCCAAAAATTGAAGCTTCCGACGACACTAACTGAAACCGCGTTTGGCGCATATACGGCAAAGCGAATCGCCTGCTCCCCATTTTCGTCCGCAACACGCTGACATCCCATCATCTTATACGCATAGGCATTCGTTCCTTCATTAAATAAATAAACCTCTGTATCGTCTATATGATATGCCATCTTCATTACCTCTTTCTCGGATATTTTTGATATATTTTGATTCAATCTCAAAAACCACTTGCATTCTTACCCCCTATTGTACTATAATCACGCTTGCGAGTAAATGCTCATATGCAGCAGGAGAACAAATTTTGTTCTGCGCTCAGCTTATGAAAGGAAGAATTAAAAATGCAGAAGGAAATACAGCCTGTATTCGGTGAATCTATAGTACGTTGCGCTTGTGGCGAAACCTTTAAGTCCGGCTCTGTTAAGGGCGAGCTTAAAATTGAAATTTGCTCAAAGTGTCATCCCTTCTATACCGGCAGACAAAAGCTCGTCGATACGGGCGGTCGTGTCGATAAGTTCAAAAAACGTTACGGAATCAAGGAATAAAATATTGAGTTACCGACCAAATAAAAATTTTTTTGGTCGGTTTTTTATTTTCATACTGAGTTTAACCGTCCTTTTTGCATTTCATCTATATCTTCTGATTTACCTCTCGCGTTTAAAAACCGTTTTTTAATCCCTTTAAATTTAAATTGCAAATTGAATGAAAAAAATTTGCCAAAATTGCTTGCAAATTTTGTCAAATGTGATATAATATTGTCGAGTTAAATAGATAGTGCTTTTTTAGGAGAAAAAGCCAACTGCTCGCTAAAAAAACAAAAAACAAAGTATTGGAGTATTATCATGAGAACGAGAGCAGAAATTAAACAGTATGCTAAGCAGAATTTTTCAAAAGCATGGGGTTCAAATGTAGGTGCCTATATTTTATTCATGTTGCTTACTATAACGATATCCTCTGTCACCTTTGGTATCGGTGCCATTATACTTGCGCCTCCATTAATGGTTGGGTATGCCTTCTTTTGTTCAAAGACTTATGCCGGTGGATCTCCTCAAGTAGGAGATATGTTCTCAAATGCGTTTACTAATTTTGGTCGCAAACTTGGCGGAATGCTTTGGATGCAACTTTTCGTATTTCTTTGGACACTTCTATTTATTATCCCGGGTATTATAAAGTCTATTGCATATTCAATGACTCCTTATATCTTGGCTAATGAAAACGTAAGTGCCTGCGACGCGCTAAAGATTTCGATGCGAATGACGAGCGGCTATAAGGGTCAAATATTCCTTATGTGGCTGAGCTTTATCGGTTGGCAGTTTTTAAACGCGCTAACTTTAGGTATTTTAATGATTTTATATTCCGGTCCTTATATGGAGATAACTTTTGCCGGAATGTATTATGACTTACGTCAGACCGCCCTCGATAAAGGTAAGGTAACTTTAAACCAGCTTAACGGAACCGAAAGAGCTTAATATTTATAATTCGAAAATTAAAATATCAGGGGGAAATGCCTACCTTTAGGGCATTCCCTCTGATTTTTTTTTAGTAAATAACTTCCATAAGCATAAGCCCCCGCGCCGGAGCCGTCGCTCCAAGTTCATGTCTGTTTCTCGAAAGAAAAGCCGAGTTTATACAGTCGATATCGCGAATATTTAACCCTATCTCAATAAAAGTTCCGACCAATATTCGAACCATGTTGTACATAAATCCGCTTCCGACTATATCGTAAGCTAAAACGCTGTTTCCCATCAATGAAAATTCAGACCGATATATTGTCCTGACATGAGTTTTAAGCTCAACGCCCGCCGCTTTAAAAGCCGAAAAATCGTGCGTCCCGACGATAAGGCGCGCCGCACCGTTCATCCTATCCAAATCCAACGGCTTATAAACATGCAGCGCTGTTCGACACAAAAAAGGATCATCATGCGGAGAATTTAAAATCAAATAGCGATAATGCTTTCCGCGCGCCGAAAAACGAGCGTGAAAATTTTCATCTACCATCTCGCTCTTAGCTATGCGAACCGACTTTGGCAATAGCGTATTTAGCGCGTATGCATATTTTTCAGGGGGAATTCTACTATCGGTATCGAAATGAGCCGTCTGCCCTATAGCGTGTACCCCACTGTCCGTTCTACCCGCTCCATGAATCCTTATACTTTCCCCGGTAAGCTTAAAAAGTGCGCCTTCTATTAGCTCTTGTACGGTTAAACCGTTGTCCTGAATCTGAAAACCGACAAGATCAGTCCCATCATATTTTATCGTAAGCAAAATTCGCATTTTAGGTTACTCGACAGCATCCGAAAAAAGCGCTTCGTCATCTTTTACTTCGTCCGCAACCTCTTTTACGGACGTTCCTTTTTCAAGAATAATCTCTGAAAAATGATACTCA
The DNA here is from genome assembly GCA_036654235.1 of Clostridia bacterium. Lineage (GTDB taxonomy): Bacteria > Bacillota > Clostridia > Christensenellales > CAG-138 > JAVVSK01. The sequence goes on from JAVVSK010000019.1 coordinate 27,381, forward strand.
CGCATATCGAAAGTACCGTCGTTTAGCATTACCTTTACTTTCGTCTTTTCCGTAAGAATATTATTATCGATAACGATCCCGTTACCATCGGCAGTCGTAACGCGCCTACCAATTCGCGGCATTCGCTTTCGCATTTCCTCGTAGCATTCCTGTTCATATTTTAAGCAGCACATAAGCCTTCCGCATATGCCGCTTATCTTTGGGGGTGAAAGCGCAAGATTTTGTTCTTTTGCCATCTTTATCGAAACCGGCTGAAAATCCGAAAGAAAAGAGGCGCAACAGACCGACCTACCGCAAGCGCCAAGACCGCCCAACATCTTCGCTTCGTCCCTAACTCCTATTTGTCTCAACTCTATTCTCGTATGAAAAACCGTAGCAAGGTCTTTTACAAGTTCGCGAAAATCAACGCGATCCTCAGCAGTAAAATAAAAAGTTACTCTCCCGCCCGTAAAGCCGAAATCAACGTCGACAAGGCGCATCGGAAGTCCGCGTTCCTCTATCTTTTTTTGACATGCTGAAAACGCATCCGCTTCTCGCGCGCGATTTTGATCAAGCTGCGCCACATCCTCGGCGGTCGCCTTGCGAACCACGGTTTTTAGCGGTTTAACAACCTTTTCTTCTTCTATCTCGGCGGGCTGACTTGTAACAAACGCAAATTCGAGTCCGCGAATAGTCTCGACTATAACCTTATCATTCGGAACAAGCTCTAATTCGCCCGGCGAAAAATAATACAGCTTTCCGCAATCCCTAAATCTAACTCCAACTATCTTCTGCATTCCTTCTCCTCTTTGATTACAATCGCCAATGAAAAAAGTGTTTGGCGCATACTTGCGTTTAAACGAAGATGCTCCCTCGCTTCGAGTATAGCTTTCCCTATATCGCATATTGAGCGCTCCCTAACTGAGGACGCAATAGCGGCTAAAGCTTCTTCATACAGTAAAAACGTCCTAAGTTCTCCTGTAACCTTTAACCTTAAAACATCTATAAACCCGCTTATAAGTATATCAAGAATCTTAACAGCGGAATTTTTTTCAGTACAAAACGGAGCAAGTATCGAATAATCCGGACTTTTCATAAATCCGACAACCGCGTCGTATAGTTTTATTTCGTTTTCATCCGAATAGAGTTTTAAAGCAATATCTAGCCTATTCCCGCTAAGCGCCGCAAGATCAGTTGCTCGTTTTTTATCAGCACCTAAATTAATGAGCTTTAATATTACATCCTCCCTATTTGCACCTTTAAGTTTTATGCATGTTACGCGCGACCTAACCGTAGGTAAAAGCCCCTCCTCGCGTCCCGAAAGTAAAAAAAAAGTTCCGTCTGTCGGTTCTTCAAGCGTTTTTAAAAGCTTATTTTGAACAATCTCAGATAAGTTGCCGGCATCTTTTGCGTAGATAACGCGGTTCTCGCCCGAAAAAGCGCATTTTTGAAGTTCAGTTATTAAGGCATCAACGTCGTCAACTTTAACGTTGCTTCCGGAAGCTCCTCCCGCAAGAGATAAAAAAACCGGAGATGAAGCGAGACGCTCTTCGGGCAGTAAAAGAAGAGAAGAAGCGGTAAACATAACGGCTTCCCTCGATATTTCATCATCAATGCATGAAAAAAACACAGCATGTGAAAGACGATTTTCATCGACCATTTTTATTATTCGCGCCCTATCGTCGTTCTTCAAAATCTCAAAAACCTATAAACCTCAGTTATGAAAACCACGGCACCGCCGACGGTAACCTGAATAGGCGCACCCATTACCTCGGGAGCTAGCCCCGGCATACTCGCTTGCGGTGCGCTTACATATTGTTTTCTTATAGACGAGGCTTTTTTTATAAGCTCAAGCGCATGTTCAAGTCCGTCGTCCTCAACGCCCATCATAAGCGTAGAGTTCCCGCCCTGTAAAAAGCCGCCCGTCGTAGAAATTTTAGTTATACTGTACCCATCAGCACTTAGAGAACGAGTAAGGCGTTTAACGTCTTCATTTTGTACAATGGCGAACAAAAGCTTCATAAGTAACCTCCTTTTATTATTCCAGCTTAATTTTAACACAAAAATGTATATCTTTCAAGGGTTGCTTTTTAAATCAACAATAAATTCTGCTCCAAGATGTTTTTTTAAAGCGCAATCCTCTAACAGTTGCGTGCTTTGCATTTTTAAAGCATCCCTAAAACCGAATATTAAAAATATTTTTCAAAACAATGTATGAAAAAAGTCTTTAATAAATTACAAATAATTTTTGTCGGGTAAAGTCCTTCGATCGCGAATAATTACTATTCATGCCAGTAAAACCAAGAAAAATAGTGAAAAATAACGTAAGTTTTTTCATCTCAAAATACTCGTTTGCCCATTAAAATACTTGACTTTCGGTGCTTTTTGGTATAAAATTAATGCGACTTATTATGCCCATGGAAACTTTTTATATGATGGCTCCCTTAGGCGTGCGAATCCGACAGTTTAATTTATTTTTGAGTTTTTATTAGTGTCTGTCGCTTCGTTTAAGTTTTATAATATATGAATGAGAGGACAGAAAATGGGTGACCTATGGAGTGCCATTGTCGTTGGAATTGTTGCTATCTTCGCCGGGTTTGCAGGCGGTTATTTCTATAGACGGAACATCGCTGAATCAAAGTTAGTTAAAGCAGAAGATGCAGTGAACAAAATGATAGACAACGCACAGAAACGTGCTGAAACTTTGAAAAAGGAAATGCTTTTAGAGGCAAAGGAAGAGGTTTTCCGTCTAAAAAGCGAACAGGAAAAGGAAAACAAAGAGAGAAGAACTGAGGTACAGAGGGCAGAACGGAGAGTATTATCCCGTGAGGAATCTTTAGATAAAAAGACGCTTTCTCTTGAAAATCGAGAGGAATCTTTAACGAAAAAATTAAAGGATGCGGATGTTACTTATGCAAAGGCTGCTGATCTTTTAACGGCAAGACAACAGGAAATTGAGTCTATTGCGCGAATGAACGTTGAAGAGGCGCGTTCTTTACTCTTAGAAACAGTTGAACGCGATACGAGACACGAGATGGCTATACTGGTTCGCGATATTGAATCTAAAGCTAAAGAGGAAGCCGATAAGCGTGCGCGCAATATTATTTCTCTAGCGATCCAACGCTGCGCGGCAGATCATGTTGCAGAGACAACGGTATCCGTCGTCCCCCTTCCGAACGACGAAATGAAGGGTAGAATAATAGGTCGTGAAGGCAGAAATATAAGAACTCTTGAAACGGCGACCGGGGTAGATCTTATAATCGACGATACCCCTGAAGCCGTAATTCTTTCTGGTTTTGACCCGGTTCGTCGTGAAGTCGCTAGAATTGCCCTTGAAAAGCTTATTTTAGACGGACGTATTCATCCCGCAAGAATAGAGGAACTCGTTGAAAAGGCGCGTAAGGAAGTAGATACTGAAATAAGAAACGCGGGTGAACAAGCGGTATTTGACGCGGGAGTTCATGGTCTGCATCATGAGATAATAAAGCTACTCGGGCGGCTCAAATATAGAACCAGCTATGGTCAAAACGTTTTGAAACACAGTTTGGAGGTTGCTCACCTTGCCGGTATGATGGCGGCGGAAATTGGCGCTAATATAACTTTAGCTAAGCGCTGTGGATTATTGCACGATATAGGTAAGGCTGTCGACCATGAGCTTGAGGGTTCACATTCTCAGCTCGGTGCTGATCTCGCTAAAAAGTATCGCGAAAACAACGCGGTAGTCCATGCGATACTCGCTCACCATAATGACGTTGAGCCGAATTCAATTGAGGCGGTTCTCGTTCAGGCGGCGGACGCAATAAGCGCGGCAAGACCGGGCGCAAGGCGTGAAACCCTTGAGAATTATATAAAGCGCCTTGAAAAACTCGAAGAAATCGCGAACTCGTTTGAGGGTGTAGATAAATCTTTCGCAATTCAGGCGGGGCGCGAGGTTCGAATTATCGTAAAGCCGGAGGACGTAAACGACAATGATACTATCATAATGGCTAAGGAGATCGTAAAACGTATTGAAACCGAGCTTGATTATCCTGGTCAAATAAAAGTAAACGTTATCCGCGAAACGCGCGCGATTGAGTTTGCGAAATAAGTTTATCTAATCTTTGTTATCAAAAACGGGAGAACGCGTTTAAAAGCATCTCCCCCCGAAAAAAAGCATGGGTGTAACTTTTAAAAGTTACATCCATGCTTTTTTGTAGATCGTATTCGGCGCAAAACGGTAATTAAAAGATTCGATTTTTTTACGGGAGTTCGCCCCAACTATGCATATCCTCGGGAAAATCTATAAATATATCCTTCGTAGAATTAATTGTCGTTACAATATCGCAGCTCATCTTCGTCTGATAATCGTCCCATTTAAGGTTGAGAACGAAGCTAAGTCTTTCTTCTAAAATTTCATACGTATTAGCGTCTACCTTCATTCCCATAGTATAGCTGTCAACGTTGAAATAGGGAAGACTCGCATAAAGCTCCGGGAAGATGGATAGAGGCGTTTGAACGTAATCCTTCGCGGCAACGATACCGACATCTACTTTTAGCTCGCGAACATCTCCAACGCGCGTCATAATAAACTTCTCGGCTAGGTTAGGGTTTCTTAAAATATATTGAGGACAAAGTATACTGCTTTGATAAAGTAAAAATACCCAATCCGCCGTTTTTTTTGACTTTTCACCGTTCATATCGGTATATAACATTCCGTCGTCATAATATGAAAAATAATCCGCATTCACCCCGTCGATAGTTGAGATATAGTGCATCGCTATATCTTGTGTTTCGGTTGTATTTCCATAGCTAACCCTATAATTTACGCACTGATAATCGTGTATCTTTGTCCCTTTATAATCATAGTTTATATCGTAATTCACGGTAAAATCCGCACCCATGTTTTCAGCGGCTTTTTGAACCGCCGCCGCGTAAACGTCTATCGGCTTTAAACGCCATAAAAACGGATCAAAAATCCAAACATACCCAATTATCAATATAAGAACAATAATAGCTAAGACCCGCGCTATACGAACGGGGAGAGTCTTTTTTCTATAGAGTATTGATGCTTCGGCGTAGCTATCCGCAACTTCCGGGATATCTATAATTGATTCCTCGTTGTTTCTCCTTGACTTATCAACGACTTCGTCTTTTTTTGCTCCGCGTTTTTTGCAGTTTCTTTTCATGTATCCTCCCAAAAATATATATATATAATGTTTCATTCCGGTTAGCATCGACAATAGTTTAATCTAAAACAGCCGCTACGAATAATGAGCTGTTATTTTGCCTACCTCATTACAATTCTAAGCCAACGCTTCAAGCAGACCTTCCCATATGCCTTTGAAGCGATGGTTAACATGCATTATTCGAATTCCCGTAGTCCGGTGGTAGAATGCGCAATGGCGCGCCTGCGCGAAGAATCCAAAACACTGAATTAATTAATCTGCGGTTATCTTGCGCATTCCCGCCCCATCTACCTTTTTCCACGAGTAGATGCGGTTCTAAT
>JAVVSK010000020.1:0-30197 GCA_036654235.1 Clostridia bacterium
AATGATTTCCTCCAAATTCAGGTTTCTCTGCCGATTGTCAAATATCATCTGCAATATCGCTATTATAACAGAGATAAATCCTTGCCTCAATCACAGCACGGCTGTGACAAGATACGTCCTTGTCGGACAATTTTGTTGGGAGATTTCCCAAACCCTAACAAAACGAAAGGCGACAGTCATAGAAACACTCCTTGACTGTCGCCTTTAAAAACATCCTTATTAAACCGAGACATTAGCGCCAGCGCCCTTTTTATTATAATGCAGAAAGTGCCGTAAAGTCTGTCGCCATAATTCTCCAATATTCCATTATAATTAATTTTTCTATGCCATCAAAATTACTGACAAATTGTATTGCCAAACAAATCAAGTTTGGCTTGTAGCTGCATTTCAAGACGAGAAATAGCGCTAATTGCATTCTTTACAGATGCATTGACCGCCAAAAGCTGCTCGGGTGTCGCATTGCCATTATTCACAACCGCCATGATTTTTTCGCTTTCGGCGTTAAGAATGTGCGCCAAAGCCGCTTCTTCCATAGCAACAGATTCAATTATATTGCCAACAGCTTCACCATGTGTGATGGTACTTGGATTAAGAATTGGCATTCCCATAAAAACAACCTCCAAATTTAATTTTATATTTACAGATTCGATAATCCGCATAAAGCCCATGAAGGGCAAAAATTTTATATTTTTGATAATGTTCTGTTTGAACCTCATCGGCTCTTCCTAATTATATGCAGAGCGCGTTTTTATGGTGAGCCCTGTCCGTAAAATCAGACACAAAAAAAGTTGCTCTGACAAGTCAAAAACGATTTAATAAGCAAGGTATCGCAAAATGGAAAATACACGCCGGAGTATAAAGTGAAAAATCGTTCTGGAAATATAATTGGAGAGATGTATTTCAGTCTTCTTTTTAGTAATTTTCAATAATATACAAAAAACCCGACTTTCGCTTGACGCTAAACTCAGGTTTTTCTACAGAATGTAACCTACTAAAAGCAGATTTTTATTTTAATGTTTATCAAATGAGGATCTTTATTACAGTATACGTCTGCACTCCATATAGTATCTCTTTTCATTCGGCTCTCCCATTGAGAATGTTTTTCGCGGAAGCGCCCCCTCTTTCATAACCGTTGGAAAGAGCATTCCCTTATCCATGGGTGGAAGAACAAAACCCATATTTTCATCCTGTTGAGAAAGTTTTTTTACAACGTCAAGTCCATGAACATAATCTATCTTCGCATCTGAATTCGTCTTTAAATATTCGTCGATAGCGTTTTGAAGTGAACCAACCTCAAGTCCAGCTTCCGGCGAATGAACTACAAAAAAGCCGTTCATCTTCTTAGACATAAAGGTGATTACATGCGTATCATCGGATTTATAACGCTCGATCTCGTCCGTCGCACCATCTATAGAGCTGCAAAGCTTGATTTGTACGAACTCGGAACGTTCCTTCATATACCCGTAGAGCGCTTTCAAAAGCTTTCTCGGTTTAACGTTAAATAAAACGCGATGTATAGGTTCAAAGACTATCCCGTCGTCATGAACATTTTCGATTTCAACAAGGGCGAAACGCGCCGGATGGTTCTCTCTCTCATATTCAGGGATAGAACTCTTTATTTTTTCCCAATTTGCTTTTGCTGTTGCGAAACTATGGTTTCCGTCGCCAAGAGCAAATAAAAGAGGAGGTATATCTCCATACATTTTTTTACAGCGTTCCTTGTCGGTAAGCGCGGTAAACGCGTTTATGATTGATATGAGCATTGTTTCGTCTTTAACGATATAACCTGAAATCATACCGCCATCCTGCATAAGATCAAAATCATATATTTTATCTGCCTCTGTGACGCCGGCGGCAATAGGCTCAATAACTGTCTTTTCAGGATCGTCTATCAGTATTATTATATGTGGAAGTTCAAGAGAAGCAGCCTCTCTTATCTTCAATCTTGGAGGTATGCGCTCTACAATCGTTCCCTCGGTAGCGCGTATAAGCGTTGTCGCTCCCTTTTTATAATCATAATTTTCAAGGTCGAGAGCCAAAACAAGACCCGTGCGCGTTCTTCCGTTTACTATACGTTTCGTAAGTACAACGCCTACTCCCATATCCGCTAATATCCCGGAATTTAGATAGTAACTCATAGTCGAGCGAATTTTTGCGATTCTCTCTTCTTCGTCGGGTTTTCCAAGATACAACTCGGGAAGTATAAGCTTCAATGTTGAGGGCGCTTCTCCGACTATAGTCTCCGTTGCGTCCCAATATTCGGGCTCTGAGGTATACTGATCACAAGCGACGCATGCCCATTTCTCATATTCAACACCCTTTGAGGGCAAGAGAATATTAGGAATTTTAACGCCGACATTATTCTTAAAAGCAGTCATTTTTTTATTCCTTTCGTATCAGTTGTCAATTTATATGATACAGCAATTTTTTTTGGAAGTCAATGTCACCCTGATACGCAGACTACGACAAAAGCATGAACAAAAAACAGGGAAGTGGTATAATTAGGAGTATCATCGAAAGTATTAAAAAGATCAGATATGCTCTTAATAGATAAAGTCAGGCGGCAACAATAAAGCATAAGCTGAAAGAGAGCATTATGTGGGCGTTTTTTGCATCAATAGCCAACACGGACGATTTTTTGGGAAAAAGAAAAACAAACGGCATAAAACTTAAATATTATTCGCAAATAGACACCCAACATTTTAAAAATATTTGAGTTTGGAACAAGCCCTTGAGCTTGAAAAAATAAGTGAACAATAGCCACTGATACTGAAAAATATATGTGAAAAATATTTGATGGGTTATGTGCTTTGCAGAGAAAACTTGTTCTTGCGTTTTGAGTGAACCCTGAACTTGTTCCGCTTGTAAAAGTAAAGACAATATGCTAAAATGCATTATGGTGGTGCAGTATCCTAGTCGGTGACGTGGTTTCTGAAAGCGGGCCTAAAAATCCGTTGAGGGCACATCGATGAAGTTCCTTGTGTCTGCTTCCGACGCCCAGTCGGGGGTTGATGCTGGGAGTTAAGAAAGTCGGGCGATCCGCAATGGCATGCGGGCGTTGACCCTGCTTTCGTGGAGACCTATACGGGTGGTTCAATATTAACGAATTACTCCTTAGGATTAAACCTGTATCGCGGTAAGTGCTGTGTACAGAGTAGCCTGCCTTGAGTGGCGGCGGTGGATTGAAGGATTACGCCTTTTGAGGTTTGGCCGAATGGATAAGGGCGATCGCCTCTTGAAACCCCCGTTGCAAAAGAGGCTAGGAAGCTACAGAGCTGTCGAGGAAAGCTCCTAGGCTGTTATTAATGGCATGTTGGGGATTACAGTGTGGCCTCAGTGGCAATCCGGTCCTGCATATTTTGGTGACAATGCAGTATGGAACATAATGGGAAACCGCTTCTTCCGGCGACGGGGAGTGTTCTTAAACCTAGGAAATCTAACCGGACCTATGCCGCAAAGTCTACTCAATATGCCGCCACCATATTAATATTTGATATATGATAAGAGAAGGTGAAAAGGTTTTTAGCGTAATTTATGGGAAATTCCAAAAACAATAAAAAAAACAAACACAATACTTGGCCTATAAAGGTTTTTTTTGTAACTTTTGCAATTACTATGCTCCTTTCTTTACTTTCGGAAACTACGCTTATCGGCGTAAGCTTGCCTGTTGCCATATTGGTTTTGCTTTTTATAATGTCCGTAGGTGTAGTGTTTGACATAGTTGGCGTTGCGGTTACGTTTGAAAACGTTGGCGCTTATAATGCAATGGCGAGTAAAAAAATTAAAGGCGCAAAACAGGCTATTAAGCTTGTTCAAAGCGCATCTACCGTTTCTAATATATGTAACGATGTCGTAGGCGATATATGCGGAATCGTTTCAGGAGCTATGGGCGCAGCGATAGGGATAAAATTATTTATTAACTCCGATTCCTTTAACGATCTTTTGATTTCGATACTTATTTCCAGTATTATAGCCGCTTTGACCGTAGGTGCTAAAGCCTTCGGTAAAAGCTTTGCGGTAAAAAACAGTCATAAAATAGTCTTTACAGTCGGCAAAATTTTTGCCGTTTTTATAAATCCTGAAAAAGGAAGCAAGAAGAAAAGGAAATGATATATAAACATGACCTCCATTCTCAGCCGGATGAATCTGCCCGGTGATGTTAAAACACTCAATGATGAGGAACTTAAAGTATTAGCAAAAGAGCTTAGAAGCACACTTATAAAAACCGTATCCGAAAACGGTGGGCATCTGGCTTCAAATCTTGGAGTGGTTGAGCTTACACTCGCGTTATATCGTGCTTTTAATCCGGAAAAAGATACATTTGTTTTCGACGTTGGACATCAAAGTTATGTTCATAAACTATTGAGCGGGAGGAGGGACGATTTTTCTACCCTTCGTAAAAAAAATGGCATTGCCGGTTTCCCTAAAATAGGGGAAAGCGAGTACGACGCTTTTAATACCGGACATGCGACAACTTCGCTTTCGGCCGCTCTGGGGATGCTTCGCGCAAAAAGGCTTATGGGCGATAACAGCTACGTCGTAGCTATAATAGGCGATGGTGCTTTTACCGGAGGGATGGCTTTTGAAGCTATTAATGATGCCGGGCAGAGTAAGCTTCCTCTTATAATAATCTTAAACGACAATAATATGGCGATAGCCGACAATGTCGGAGCACTTAATCAGCATTTGAATAAAATGCGCATAAGCAGACCCTATCGTTCGTTTAAGCGTGCATTAATCCGCGCTATTGAAAAAATGCCCGAAAAGGGCGAAAAGCTTAACCGCGCTATGGAGCGAATAAAGAGAAGAATAAAATATTTTTTACTTCCTGATATGCTATTTGAAGATTTGGGGCTTATGTATTTAGGTCCTATAGATGGTCATAATACGGAACTTATGACCGAAACATTTAAAAAAGCCAAGGAACTTGCTTTTCCCGTTTTGATTCATGTAACAACGGTTAAGGGGAAAGGCTATAATCTCGCGGAAGCTGATCCCGAAAAGTTTCACGGTATCGGTCCTTTCGATATTTTGACCGGTGAAACAAAAAACGGCTCTAAAACAAATTCAGATGTCTTCGCTGAAGCTCTTATTGAACTTGCTGAAAACGATAAAAGAATTGTCGCTATATCGGCGGCTATGCCTCAGGGAACGGGACTTGTGCCTTTTATGAACCAATTTCCGAATAGATTTTTTGACGTTGGAATTGCCGAACAACATGCTGTAACAATGGCGGGCGGAATGGCAAGGATTGGGTTAAAACCCGTAGTTGCAATATATTCAACATTTTTACAGAGAGCTTATGATCAGATAATCCATGATGTTGCACTTATGCGTCTTCCCGTCGTTTTCGCCGTCGATCGCGCCGGTCTTATCGGTGAGGATGGTGAGACGCATCAGGGAATATTTGATATCGCATATATGCTGACAGTTCCGAGAATGCTGATATTTTCTCCGTCAAGTATTTTTGAACTTCGCGCAATGTTAAAAATTGCTATTTCAATTAAAGCGCCCTGCGCTATTCGATATAGCCGCGGAATTCTTCCGCGGACTCCAATGAAACAAAGCGTTGAGTTCGGAAAATGGGAAACGCTTAAAACCTTTATGCCGGTTACAATTATTGCAACCGGAAGATTAGTCGAAAATGCATCCAATGCTGTTGACGATCTACCTATAGGCTTAATCAATGCACGCTTTATCCGACCGATGGATAAGGTGTTGATGGAAGACTTAAAGCGCACAGCTTTAACCGTTATAACGCTTGAGGACGGAATTGCCTCATCCGGCTTCGGACTTCGAATAGCTCAATATTTTTCCGGGTTTAATATACGCGTTATAAATATTGGAACTCCCGATTTTCCTTTATCTCAGGCAACAATTAAAGAACAGGATGACGAATGCGGATTTACCATTCAAAAAATACGTGCCCTCGCTTTATCTGAATTGGCACGGGTAAATGGTGATAAAAATGAAAGGTAAAAGAGCAGATATCGCTTTAGTTGAAAATGGTTTATGCGAAAGTCGCGAAAGGGCAAAGTCTCTGATTATGGAGGGTGTCGTAACAGTTGACGGAAGGCGAATCGAAAAACCCGGTGATGCCGTTAATCCGGATTCTATTTTTGAAATAAAGGAGTCTGCCTTAAAATTCGTAAGTCGTGGCGGGTTAAAACTTGATAAGGCGATAAGTTCATTTGACTTAAATCTCGATTCTCTTATTGCCACCGACCTAGGGGCTTCTACGGGCGGCTTCACGGACTGCATGCTGATGAACGGCACAAAAAAAGTATACGCTATAGATGTCGGATATGGTCAGTTGGACTGGAAGCTTAGAAACGATCCGCGCGTCGTCGTCATGGAACGAACAAATGCCAGAAATATAGTTCCCAATTGGTTCGACGAAGCTTTGGATTTTGCGTCTCTCGATCTATCCTTTATATCCGTTAAGCTGATAATAAATGGACTTATCAATTGTTTGCGTGAAGACGGAAAGGTCGTCGTACTCGTTAAACCACAGTTCGAAGCGGGACGGGGTAAAGTCGGAAAAAACGGAGTTGTAAGAAATCGCGAAACGCATAAAGAAGTTATTTTAACCCTTGCGGACTTTGCTAAATTTTGCGGCTATCGCCTATATGGTCTGGATTTTTCTCCTATAACTGGGCCAAAAGGTAATATAGAATTTTTACTGTGTCTTGAAAAATCAAGCGCGCCGGATTTTTCCCTTGAATTTCCGGGATATGTCGAAAAAATCGTAACTTTGGCTCATGAATTTCATAAGAAAGGATCGGAAGAAATATGAACCGCGTCGAGCTTTTAGCACCGGCAGGAAACGCTGAGAGGTTAAATACGGCATTTCGCTTTGGTGCTGATGCCGTTTATCTCGGTCTTCCAACTATGAGTCTAAGAAATTTTGCCGATAATTTTACTTTCTTTGAGCTTGACGACTGTACGAAAAAGGCTCATGCTGTAAATAAGCGAGTTTATGTTACTTGCAACGCTTTTGCGCGCGATAAAGATATTGCCGCTCTTCCCGATATGTTTAGGGAACTTGAGCGTATATCTGTAGATGCAATAATCGTAAACGATCCCGGAGTTATTCGCGTTGCGAACCGCGTTTTAAAGCATACCCCGCTTCATCTAAGTACTCAGGCAAATACGCAAAATACGGAAGCTGCCCTATTTTGGAGTGACTTTGGAGTTACTCGTATAATTTTGGCGCGCGAGCTTTCTCTCGACGAAATCCGCGCTATGCGCGATAAGTTACCGCCCGATATTGAACTTGAAGCTTTTATTCATGGCGCAATGTGCGTTTCATATTCGGGTCGCTGTCTTTTAAGCAACTATCTTGACGGAAGAGACGGGAATCGCGGCGAATGCATTCAACCGTGCCGATGGTCATATGAAATAAGGGAACGCGGAAAAGACGGAGAATATCTCCCGATAGAGCAGGATTCGCGCGGAACATATATTTTAAATTCACGTGATATGAATATGCTCAGTATTTTGGATAAGGTTATAGAAGCTGGCGTTTCTTCGCTAAAAATTGAGGGCAGAATGAAGTCTGTTTTTTACGTAGCAACTGTTGTAAACGCATATCGTATGGCTCTTGATACCTATTATAAAAATATTGAACACGGTGTCCCTTATGCACCTAACGAAAAAATAGCCGCCGAGCTTTTTAAGGCAAGCCATAGACCTTTTTGTACGGGTTTTTCATTTAAAAATACTGAACTTCAGGCTCCGTTTTCAACGAAATATATATCAGAGTATGAGTTTTCAGCTATAGTAATAGAATATGATGCAATAAATAAAACAGCTTTGATAGAACAGCGAAATCGATTTTTTAATAGGGATGTGCTTTCTATATTATCGCCCAACGACGTTTCGCGCGAATTTATAGTAAACGGTATAGCGAATATTGATGGTGAAACAATGGATGTCGCCCCACATCCACAGGAACGGCTAATCATAGGCTGCGATGAACCCCTAAAAACGGGCGATATTTTAAGAAAACAAAAGGTGGCGGAAGAATGAGATGCGGTTGTGATTGCGGCGGTTATATGGTTCAGAGCGAAAGGGGCGTGTTTTCGGGATGCGTCTGCCCGGATTGTGGTAAACAATGTACCGCATGTATGGGAAATAGGGACGAACCTCTGCCAATTTCAACGTTTCTTAGTTTAAAACATGAAGATGCGGATGATACCGATACCGATTAAAACTTCGCGTTTATCGATTTTAAGACGTTCATAATTGTATGTAAAATATCTTATGGCGAATAAAAATTAAACGTCACCCATCTCATTTGTTATATCGCTTAGCCTTGCGTTTATGCGTTCCCATTCGTCATATAGGGCATCTATCTCAGCTTTTTTTTCAGACGCTTTTTCCGAAAGTTCGAGAGTTTTTTTATAGTCGAAAGACGGCTCGGATAGTTTTCTGTTTATCGCATCAAGCGCCGTTTCTTCGGAATCTATTTTTTCTTCAATTCGTTTTATTTCGCCGCTTACGCGGTTATGTGCATTCGTCAGATCCTTTTGGAGCTTATAGGCATTCGGTTTTTCGCTCATTCGATTTGATAAATTTAAAGCCCTTTCATTCTCCGCTTTCATACTTAAAAATTCATCATATCCACCGATAACCTCAATAAGCCCATCTGAGGTCATGAAAAGAACCCTATCGGCGAGGCGATTAACGAGATACCTATCATGTGTAACTATTAGCATAGTTCCGCCATAGTCTATCAGAGCGCCCTCAAGAGCCTCGCGTGAAGCTATATCGAGATGATTCGTAGGCTCATCAAGAAATAAAAGGTTGGCACCTGAAAGCATAAGCTTTAAAAGTTGAATTCGCGCTCTTTCGCCGCCTGAGGTTACGCTTATTCCCTTATTTACATCGTCTCCACGAAATAAAAAAGCGGCAAGGGCATTTCTTAATTCTCCGAGGTTCATCATAGGATAGTAGTCGTGCACCTCGTTTATAATCGTATTATTCATATTAACGTTATTTACGTTTTGATCATAATACCCAAATTTTACGTTCGAACCCAAATAAAAGCTGCCCATATCAGGATATAATTTCCTAGCAAAAATTTTTAAAAGAGTCGTTTTTCCGCATCCATTATCGCCCAAAAGAAAAACGCGCTCACCTTTTTTAATCAGTAAGTCGACATTTTTAAATACGGACTTACCGTCAAAGCTCTTACGTAGGTCGTTCCCGACAAGAACGTCGTTTCCGGAATTGTCATTTGCCTTAAAGGTAAAATGTATTGAAGAAAGTTCTTTTTCCGGTTCAACGAGAGTTGCTTTAAGACGTTCGATCTGCTTTAGCTTAGACGCGGCGGTTATAAAGTTGCGCTCGCGACCGAACCGTCTTTGTTGCTCAACGATTGCGCTTATTCGTCGAATTTCTTTTTGGGTATTCTGATAGTGTTTTATAGCTATCTCGCGTTCGCTTCCGGTAAGCTCAACATGCCTTGAATAGTTGCCTTCAGTTACGCTTATGTGTTGATTTTTAAGTTCAAAGGTTCTTTCGGTAACTCTATCTAAAAAATACCTATCGTGAGAAATTACGATAAACGCCCCGCGATATGAGGAAAGAAAATCTTCAAGCCACTCTGTCGACGTTATATCAAGATGGTTCGTAGGTTCGTCGAGAAGAAGAAGATTGGCATCAGAGAGTAATACTCTAGCAAGCTGAGCCTTATTTTTTTGTCCACCGCTAAATGTACTTATCGGGCGCCTCTGTTCCTCATCCGAAAATCCAAGCCCAAAAAGAGTAGAACGAACGCGATTTTTATAGGTAAGACCGCCCAAAGTTTCAAAACCCTCGTTAAGAGCCGCCTGTTTTTTAATTAGCGAATCGCGCCTTTCGGGGTTCACCGACATAAGCTCGACGTTTAAAAGATCAAGCTCAGTTTGCATATCCGATAGATTAGAAAAGACAGACAGAACATATTCGTAAAGGCTGGACTCTATATCGGATACATTTTGTTCGGTAATACCAAGCTTTAATTCGCGGTTTCTGTATACGCTGCCTTCGTCCGGCACGAGACTTCCTTCTAAAATATGAAAAAGCGTAGTCTTGCCTGAGCCGTTTACTCCTACAAGACCAATTTTATCTTTAAAATTCACATCGAAACTTACGTCCTGCATTATGAGGCGCGTAATAAAACTTAACTTTAAACCGTGTACTGATAAAATAGACATAATTATCCTATTTATTAATATACATGCGCCCTAATCGACAGAACGAGCTGCGATAGGGTCGAGTATGATGAGATACAGATATTGTTTGATGAAGTTATAAGCTTTTCACCGTCAAGCTCAATATAGCCCTGTATCGGATTAATGGCAAACATTAGATCCTGCTTAACATCGTCGCTCTTAATCATAAAGAACACATAGGTGCTTTCCGCCTTCAGGGGCGGAACGGACGATACATTGTATGTTACGGGAGCTAGGGACGAATTGTCCAACATACCGTTTACCATAGATGGCATATAGATAAAATCAAGCTTAATCCCATAGGTAATTTCACCCTTAATAGCGCCCAAAACCGTTATACACGCCCTAGAGGCTTCCGCCTCATTTTCAACGCTAACCCCGTTGCTTTCCGAATAACAATGCATCATCGTAACAGGCGGAAAATTCTCAACCCGACCGACAAATATAACATCGCAAGCGTTGGCAAGAGCGTCTAGCGAGGAAAAATAGTATGTATGAGATGGCAATAAAATTTCGGACGCGAAATTATTTAAAAGGACAGTTATGCTTTCTACGGGAATAGACAATTCATTAAAAAGCACGGAGCCATTCAAAACCTTAAATGAATTTAATACCGAATATTCATCCGTGGTTTCCGTTTGAAGTAAAAACATAAGATAAAAAGAGTTTGGTTCGCACGTCGCTCCAATACATTTTATATATGTGTTAGAGACGGTTCCCCCTGAAAGCACGGACAAGTTTCCGAGGGTACAAGAGTCGGTGCTCTGAGCTATTGCGGAGGCATTTCCTATAACAACTAGAGAAGAAGCCCTATATAGTTGCTTAAGCTGCTGAATTATTTTAGGGTCAAGTTCGGAAGGATTTTTCTTTGAGCACGATGAAAAAAAGACAGCAAAAGCCAGCATCATTGCAATACTTAAAAAAATATATCGCATGAAAAAACCGTCTTTTAATTTATTTATATCTCTCGCCTACCTTCCATTGCCTTTAAAAGCGTAACCTCGTCTATATATTCGAGATTGCCGCCTATAGGTATACCTCGCGCAATCCTGGTTACAGCAACGCCAAAGGGCTTTAAAAGTCTCGATATATAGGAGGCCGTGGCTTCGCCCTCAACGTCAGGATTGGTAGCCAATATTACCTCTTTTACACCGCCGTCTTTAACTCTTTCGCATAAGGCTCTAATATTTATATCGTCGGGACCTACTCCGTTCATAGGAGAAAGTATTCCACCCAAAACATGATAAAGACCATTGAATTCACGCATACGTTCGAGAGCCAAAACATCTTTAGATTCGCCAACAACGCATATTATTGTTTTATCCCTCTTAGCATCTGTACATATTGAGCATGGAACGATATCGGTATAGTTTCCGCAAACAGGACATCTTACTATCTTTTCTTTAGCGCCCTCTATTGCCTTCGCAATAAGAAGAGCCTTATCTTTATCCATATCCAATATAAAATAAGCGAGCCTTTGAGCGCTCTTAGCTCCTATACCCGGTAATCTACAAAGCTCGGCTATGAGGTTGTTAATGGGATTAAGCTGCATAGCTGTTACAGACCCAAGTTAATGCCGCCCGTTACTTTATTTACGGCCTCGCTCATAGCATCGTCCGCCTTAGCAACGGCAGCATTAACAGCGCTTAAAATAAGATCCTGAAGCATTTCAATATCGTCCGGATCAACACATTCTTTATTTATCTCAATAGACTTAAATTCTTTTTTGCCGTTTATTACGGCAGAAATCATGCCCCCGCCGACGGTTACCGTATAATCGGTTTCGCCGATTTCGTTTTGAACTTTTTCAACATCCTGCTGCATTTTTTGTGCCTGACGCACAAGCTGCTGCATATTTCCGCCGCCCATTCCTGGAAAACCACCCTTTGGCATAATTTACCTCCAAAAAAAATTATACGGGAATAAACCCATAAAATAAAATAGCACGTTATACTAGCATATAAGCTTGGATAATGCAAATTGAACCTATGTTCATATGTTTTGCAAAAACAATAACACGATTCTACTCCCAATATCGTAAAAATAGTAATATATAAAAAATTAAAAAGTGTCAAAAACTCTAATGAATTACAAGAGTGCGCTTTTAAATATTGCTAAATTAACAAATGCAATTTGTAAGGGCAAAAGCAGCATAATCCAAGGTGCAAAATAAAAAGCGCGCATTTATCATATCTTTTAATACTTCTCATCTATAATTAATCTTACTTAATTGCCCCTAAATTCAAACCCCTTTGCCCTAATCCATTACTATCTTTCAAGTAGAACCTCCCGTTTTTAGCTATTTGAAAAAAAACGGAATACGTAGTAGAATAGAGCCTCATAGTATAAGGGGGTTATTTGATTTGCCGAGTATTTTTACACTAGATTTTTGGATGAACACTTTGTATGCGCTTCCCGGCATATTGGTTGGTCTTTCGTTTCACGAATGGGCTCATGCTTACGCCGCATATAAAATGGGCGATCCAACCGCAAAAAACTTTGGGCGCATGACCGTAAACCCGCTTGCGCACTTCGATCCTATAGGATTTATTTCGCTCTTGCTTTTAGGCTTTGGTTGGGCTAAACCGGTTCCTATAAATCCTCGAAATTATAGGCATCCTCGAAGGGACGATATTATAGTTTCTCTCGCCGGTATAACAATGAACCTTATCATAGCAATTTTCGGTACTTTACTTCTATACCTATGTCTCTTTACTTTTAAACTAAAAAGTACGGTTCTGATAAACATGATTTATTCCCTAATAACGATAAATCTTGCCCTTATGATATTTAACCTTATTCCTATTCCTCCCCTCGACGGATCACATGTTGTGGAAACGCTGCTCATAAGGAAGGTCGGTCCAAAACCGTTTTTATTTCTGAGAAAATATGGCTTTATTATTTTAATCGTGCTTCTTCTCGTATTGAATATGACAAACATACTCAGTACTGTAATCGGATTTTTTATGAACGCTTTATTTTCGTTCTTTAATTTGATTTTTGGAGTTGTGCTGTGAACTACAGCGTATCAATAAAACAGTTTGAGGGACCATTGGATTTACTTTTGCACCTTATCGAAAAGGCAGAGGTGGATATAAAGGATATATTCGTAAGCGAAATCACGTCACAGTATATAGACTTTATTAAGCAACTTGATAGATACAATATAGAAAACAACAGTGAATTTATCACAATGGCAGCAACGCTTTTATTCATAAAATCCCGTTCAATGTTGCCGATTAAACAGGAAATTATTGATGAAGATGACGATCCCGAATTCATGCTTATTGAAAGGCTAAAAGAATATAAAGCAATAAAACGCGCAACCGAAGAATTGAACGAAATAAAACTTAAAAATGCGGGCAGATATACAAAGCTCCCCGAAGAATTTTTGCTCCCCCCGCGGGAGATAGTTCTTGTTAACGGTAGCATTGAGCTTTTGCATCGCGCGTTTTCCGAGTTATTAAGCCGGAAGATTGAAGAAAAAGCCGAGTTTACACATGAAGTAAATTTAGATAGATTTACCGTGCGTGAACAGCTTAAAAAAATCCGTGAAAAGCTTTCGGATGTATTGTATATAACTTTTTTTGAATTGTTTGACGATATGACTTGCAAGCTCGAAATGATAGTGACCTTCATGGCGCTTCTTGATATGATAGTCAGAAACGAAATATATGTAAGGCAGAGCGCTCCTTTTGATGAAATTAAGATAATTGTTCGTTCGCTTCTTACTTCTGATGAAGACGCGAAATATATGGATGAGGATATTGACTGATGCAAGAAGATAAGCTTAAAGCGGCGCTTGAATGCATATTATTTGTGGCGGGGGAACCTGTTTTAAAGACAGAGCTATGCCGCGCCCTCGATTTAACGTTTCTTGAGTTAAATTCGCTTCTTGATGAGGCAAACGCCGAAACTTCCCTTTTTGAACGCGGCGTTATAATTGAAACAACTGATGAATCTGTTCAGTTGGTTTCAAATAAGCTATATGCAAAGTATGTTGAATCTCTTTTGCAACCGCCAAAAGAGAAAAACATATCCCAATCAATGATGGAAACGTTGGCGGTTGTCGCGTATCATCAGCCGGTTACGCGCGGTGAAATTGAAGCGGTGCGCGGTGTGCGCTGTGAATATGCCGTACGGGAGTTACTTAAGCAGGATCTTATAGTTGAATCAGGAAGAAAGCCCGTTCTCGGTCGTCCAATGACTTTTACAACTACCGATAGATTTTTAAGGCTTTTTGGACTTTCGTCGCTCGATGATCTTCCCGAATTTTCAAGGTTCACTGAGGGCTTAGATGAGAAACCACGCGAAGAAATTGTTATCTAGTGGAATAAAACATATTTTCGTATGTTTCTTGCTAATTTGGATGGTTTTGGATTATAATGTAGCGGGGTATTGGAAAAAAGCGAAATTCGTTGTTTTCCAGTAAACTCCGTATAAATTGTAGAGGTATTAAAATGGAAGATAAATTTATCAAAAATTCTAACGACCCGGGAGATGAAAGAGATAACGCTTCGCATCCCGAAAACCTTCAAAGTGACGAAATAAAAATGGAACCTCAATATTATTCGTGCGCTCCAGAGTCATATCATGAACAACCGAATCGGAAAAAGAAAAACATAGGACAGCCCGGGTGTGGTATCTATGTTTTTATCGCCATACTCGTCTTTTTACTTGCGACGGTTTTAATTTCTATCGTAGTAGGAACGCTTAAAAGTATCGATATTCCGATGCCTTCCATTCCGCTCCCGTCCGCTTCGTTAAATCCCAATGCACCCCCTAATAATACGCCGAATTCGACTTTCCATCCTTATCCATCGCGTTCACCCGGACTTATGCCTCCTCTCGACGGAGTTCATCCGACAATAACCGACCCGTCTAATCCATTTCCCGATATAATAGATACGGTTAAATTAGGAGTAGTAGGAATATACAACTACGCGGAATCCTCTGTCCCCGGGAATAAGGCTATGATACAGGGTTCCGGAACCGGATTTCTAATTTCGTCCGACGGCTATTTAATTACCAATGCGCACGTTATAGATGGTGCAAAATTCGTCTCCGCCGTCCTCGTAAACGGAAAAGAAATTGAAGCAGAAGTAATAGGCTCTGATTTAACGACAGATATTGCCGTCTTAAAAATAGACAATTCGTCTTTAAATCTCGCGCCCCTTGTACTTGGAGATTCAAAGACGGTTCGTATGGGCGAGTTTGTAATAGTAATAGGTGATCCATCGGGACGTGAGCTTGCCGGATCAGCGACTTTCGGAATAATAAGCGCGACGGAAAGATCCGTAAATATAGATGGACGAACTAATATTTATATACAGACCGACGCGGCTGTAAATCCCGGAAACAGTGGCGGACCGCTTCTTAATAATAAAGGTGAAGTCATCGGAATAGTTTCCGCAAAGACAATAACCGCAAGCTACGATGAAACCGGAAACGCGATAAACGCTGAGGGCTTAGGCTTTGCGATTCCTATGCACGATGCTCTTTCCATTGTTGAACAGCTAATAACAAACGGTTATATACTGCGCCCCGGAATAGGTGTTACGGTGACGCTTCTCGATAAGGTTGCCCAATCCGAAAAGAACATGCCTGACGGAGTATACGTCGTTTCCGTCGTTGAAAACGGTCCTGGATATAACTCAGGACTTCGGACGGGAGACATGATTGTTGAATGCGACGGAAATGCGGTTTCGACAACCGATGCATTTGCCTCATATGTACGCGGAAAAAAGATAGGCGCTAAGTTGACGATTCGCTATTGGCGCGAAGGACAATATTATAATGCTGTTATAGTCGTTGGTGACCTGAATAATTTAGGCTGAGTTTCGCTAAAAAGCTGTTTTAGCTGCAACACATTCTAAAAACAAGGAATTGTTGCAGCTTTTTTATTTTCTCCGTTTGCATATATTGAGATCTAAGAACATACAATTCAATACAGGGCATTTGGAGGAACAAAATATATGGAAAAACGCTTGCCGGATGCGGGCTCGCTGAGAGTACGCTCACATTGTATACATATAGATAATCGCTCTATGATGAGTATCACCGGTGTAAAGGATGTATCAAGTTTTAATGAAAGCGAAGTTTTATTGCTTACTGATTGCGGCGATCTCTGCATAGAAGGAAACGATTTGCATATAACAAGGCTTGACCTTGAGGACGGTCAGGTGATAGTCGAAGGCGAACTTGTAGCTTTTGAATATGAGGATGTTCCTGATGGAAAATCTAAGTTGTTTGGGAAGATATTTAAATAATGCATAATACCTTAATGCAGGTCTACGAATTTTTAGGCGCGCTATATGGAGGAATACTTATAGGCATATCGTACAGTACGCTAAAATTGCCACGCATTTTTACTAAGGATCGTATTATCGGTATTGTTTTAGATATTATATTCGTGATTATCGCATCTGCAATAGCAATTTTTACTTTTTACATTGTAACGGGTGGAGAGATAAGGATGTTTTTATTTTTCGGGCTTCTTATGGGCTTTGTTATCGAAAAATGCAGCATTGATTTTCTTATATTCCATTTTATTTTTATATTATTTAGTAATAAACTACCAAAATAGCTTGCATTATGATTAACTCTGTTTTATTATAACTATATTGGAGGATAGGAAAAAATGATAAAGTGTAAAAAAAGATTTAAACCACTTTTTTTCACAGTGCTTACGTTGGGCTTTGTAGCGGCTGTGAGCTTTATTTTTATCAATCAATATTTAAAGTCTGCGGAAATAGAAGCTGAGCGTAAGCAGCTGACAGAACGATATACTCAGTGCCTTTTAGAAGTTCAGCGTCTTGAACTTATGCAAAAATACATTAAAACCGATGAATTTTTAAAATACTATGTACGCGATAAATATGGACTTGTTGACCGCAACGATATCTTATTTTACGACTCGGAATCATGACTGTCTTTTCAATTGATAAGCTCAGCCACTGTTTTATTGCCCAATAAAACAATAAAAATCCTGTCCCGTCATTATAAGGGGCAGGATTTTTAAGTTTAAATATTAGGCTTTTAATGTCGTGTTTTTAGGTTCGGTTTTTACGACAAATGTTCCAATAAGATAGAGCGCCGATATGCAAAGAGCGATCCAGGTTCTAACTGGAAGCTGCATAAATGCTGCGCCACCGAGAATAGTAAGGACAATCTGCGCTATTGCCGCAGCAAAAAGCACAATACCAAATATTCTGCAAAGAGTTACGGGTTTCGCTATAACTCCGAATATACCTGCAATAAGTCCTAAAACCGAAACCGCGGCTATAAAATAGAGCTCGTGATGAAACTTAACCGCGGTTGCACCTAGCGGTTCAAGTAATTGCTTAAAGCCCTCACCAAAATCGATATTTAATATTAGAACCGCTGCAACGAGTATACCCAAGAGACTAACGATAATATAGAGTACGCTCACGATTCTTAAAAATACCTTACTACTATTCATGAAATATACCTCCTTATTATTGCTACGAGTTCATCGCACTTAAGTATTGTACCATATGTTTCCATTTTCGTCAATTTTATTTTGCAATTTACAGTCCGCATTAAAGAGGTACTTTAATTTATTTATATTTTTTATATATAATCACATATTATTATTAGGATGTCTGTTTTAAATTATTCTTCTTTTTTAGGCTCGGATTGTTTTACATCTAAAATCGAATCTAGTATATCTTTATAAATGGCGCTTGCTGCCTTTGACCAATTTCGAACCGCTTGATTCGCATATTCTACCGTAGGCACGTTTATAACCATAGATAAAAGAACCCTATCCCTCTCAGCGGCGCGTAAAACAACGTCGAATCCGCCCGCAGGCTGAGCAAGACAATTTGTATAAAACATATCCTCACTCATAAGACTCTCTTTGTTTTCGCCAATATATTTTTTTATGTTGGCACGCACAGATAATGGTATCTGTTCTACGAAAACCGGGTACACCTCGCGTGCCTTCTCCGTAAGACCATATCCCTGACCAATTTTTGACGGAACAGCGGCTATATATCCGTTTGCTTCGAGATCGTTTATGGTTTGCTGAAGCTCAAAATAATTGATAAGATCCAGATCGAACGCGACAGCGGAAAGTTGATTTCGCGATATAATATCCTGCATCGTCTCAACTATATAAAGTATTATGACCTTGTTTTTAGAGTCGCCCGATAAAAAATGCGCCATAAAATGATCTCCCTTCTGTATTTCTAAATATTCGTATACTTTCAGTTTTTAATTTTTATTCAGATATATCCGAAAATCCAAGTCCATATGCCTCATCTATAGTACACAGCATAATCATAGCATTTTTATCTATTTGATGCACCAACAGTCTTGCACGGCACACCTCGGATTTTGAACATACACAGACAGTTATAACGCGTTCCATGCCTGTATATGCACCTACCGCGTTTATAAATGTTATACCGCGTTCGGTATCATCCGAAATTTTTTCGGCAATTTCATGGCTCTTTTCGCTTATAACCATCAGCATTCTCTGCGCTCCCGATCCATATATGAGTTTATCTATAATCGTAGTACTGACAAATGCCATAATTATACCGTACAGCACTGCGTTTATATCTCCAAATACAAATGCGCCTGCGACTATGACAATTCCGTCTACAATCAGAGAAACAGTACCTATAGACAAATGCGGAAACTTTTTTCTTAGGCTCATTATAATAAAATCTGTTCCACCCGTTGATGAGCCTCGCATATATATAAGTGCAAGTCCTGCCCCGGATAAAGCTCCGGCAAACAGTGCAGCAAGTAAAGAATTATCGCTATATACCGGGAAAAGCGTAAATACAACGTCCATA
The DNA here is from genome assembly GCA_036654235.1 of Clostridia bacterium. GTDB lineage: Bacteria > Bacillota > Clostridia > Christensenellales > CAG-138 > JAVVSK01. The sequence continues at coordinate 19,049 of JAVVSK010000020.1, forward strand.
AAAAACGCAGATATTAGCATACTCCTAATCGACTTGATAAAAAATTGCTTCCCGAGAAGTTTAAAACATATAAGTATCACGGGGATATTGAAGATCAATGTACAAAGTCCTATAGGTATCCCGGGAATATAGTGGTTTATGATCAGTGCAAGACCCGAAATACCGCCCGGTGCAAAGTTTGCTGACGACGCAAATGTATATATTCCCGCAGCAAACAATATGCTTCCTAAAATATCATACAAAGTGTCAATCGCTAAAATTTTAAGGCGTTTTTTTGTGAATTGCTTCGCAATACATTCTTTTTTAAAGTTAATCTTCTTCATACGGTCATTTCTTTTGTTAATATATTTTTTATCAATATTCCCCAACTAGATAAATGCGCGCATTAAAATATTTATTCCATGCGCAAAACCAAGTTTTTTATTCTTAAAATCGGGCTTTCAGGACCTAAAAAAGCGGCAAGTTCATTATAATCAATATGAATCTCAATACAGCCCGCACTATATGTCGCTATTTCATACAATCTATAGACAAAAACTATACTCGTTCCCGTAATGTAAAATAATCGGCTGTCATCGAGAGGTTTTATTTCGCTTAAAAGAACCAATTCTCGAGCCTTATAATTTAAAATATTCGCAATACCGGCATGCCATGACGGATTTTGGTTCGCCATAATATCGCTTAATAAAAGTTTAGTCCCCGTATCGCAGTTATATGTAAGAGCAAGTACACCGATTTTATTCCCTATTGAGTCATAAGAATAGAGGGCGAACGAAAATAGACCATTATCATTATAATAGATCTCGCAGTTTACTGTTTGTGCTTTAGTTTCTGAATCAGCAAAAATCGCCGCCTCACTCTTAATTGAGAGGTTCATTTTTTTATCCTCAGCACCACCTGATAATGTAGGATATTTCAATGATCCTTCCCCGCTAGGAAGCGTCATAAAAGTTAGAGTAACTATAAGGGGACTCCTCCTCGGGTTATCCAATGTCATTGATGGCGATAGCGAATTTCCAGTATTCGAATTCCCGCCAGAAAAAACATTTCCCATAGCAAGTACAGCAATAAAAATGGCGGTGAGCATAACCAGCCCCACTATAATCGGCGCATATTTTTTCACATATTCCACCTACCTAATAATAATTGTCTCCCTGCCCTCAATGGCAATTTTTAAAAGCTCCGAAAAATCGGCTTCGGCTTCGCTCTTTATTATAGCATCAAGTTTAGGTTTCGTCACGGGATGTTTAGGAACAAAAACAGTGCAGCAATCCTCATAAGGAAGGATGGAAATTTCAAAGGTTCCGATCTTTCTAGCGACTCTTGTTATATCCTCCTTATCAAATCCTATTAGTGGACGAAAAACAGGCATATTCACCGTCGAATTTGTAACGCTCAGCGCCTCCATTGTCTGACTTGCTACCTGCCCCAGCGATTCACCGGTTATTATAGAAATAGCGCCCTCCTCAAGTGCTACGGACTCCGCTATCCGCATCATAAAGCGGCGCATTATAAGTGTTGTTTCCTTCTCCGGGCATACCTCGTGTATCTTCATCTGAATATCAGTAAACGGTATAATGTGAAGCTTTATCGTACCAACATATCGCGAAAGTATTTTCGCAAGTTCTATAACCTTATCCTTAGCCCGTTCGCTCGTATAGGGATAACTGTAAAAATGAATTGCGGAAAGTACCGCCCCTCGCCTTGCCATCATATAGCCCGCAACCGGGCTGTCTATTCCGCCTGAAAGCATTAGCATTGAGTGTCCCGCCGTTCCCACCGGCATACCGCCCGCTGCCTTGTATTCGTTCGTATATAGAAGAGCATCTTCCCTAATTTCTACAGTGAGCTTTATCTTGGGATCATGAACATCTACGGAAACTCCGTCAACGCGTTCTAAAAGAGCATGTCCAAGTTCGCGGCAAAGCTCCGTAGAATCCATCGGATATTTTTTATCCGAACGCCGCGCCAAGACCTTAAAAGTATTCATCTCTCCACTCTTAGCTTCATTTAAAAGATCGGCCGCGGACGATACAATTGAGTCAAAATCCTTATCTACGGCTATCGCCTTTGAAATTGAGTGTATTCCAAAGACGTTTAAGAGGCGCTCCAGTGCAAAATCCACGGTTTCGGTGCGGACTCCGGTTACATAGATACGCCCCTGATCATGCGAAACCTTTCCGCCATAGCGTGAAACGGCGGTTTTCATATTTTCCATGAGCTTTTTCTCAAAAAAAGGTCTGTTCAACCCTTTCAGATGCAGCTCCGCGTACTTTACCAATAAAACATTTTCCATTAGTATCTCCAACTCTTTAGATAATTCTTTGAATTTATTTTTATCTGCGTTTATATTTTCTTAGCTTTGTTATTATCGTCTCAATATTATCGCAAGCTATATCTATTTCGTCCGATGTTGTATACGGACATATACTAATGCGAATCGCTCCTAAAAGCCTTTCACCATCAATACCCATGCTTGAAAGCACGCGACTACCCTTTTTATGAGTGCTGCATGCGGAGCCTGTGGATACGCAAATTCCGCTATCCGCAAGCGAATGAAGGAGAACCTCGCCCCGAACGCCCAAAAAAGATGTATTGATTATATGCGGCGCGGAAAAATTTTTCAATGGCGAGTTGATAATAACGTCGTTCATCCCTAAAAGCCTACTTATAAGTTGCGTCTTTATCCTGTTCATATCGGCTATAATTTTAGCTTGATTTTCGCTATAAATACTTATCGCTTTATCAAGACCCATTATCCCGGGAACATTCGTTGTCCCGGATCTTAAGTCGCGTTCCTGACCTCCGCCTATCTGTCCACCCAAAAATTTCGTACCTTTTCTTACGAAAAGCGCTCCAACGCCCTTAGGCGCATGTAATTTATGTCCGCTTATCGAATAGAAATCACATGGAACACGAGAAAACGGAAGTTTAGCAAAGGCCTGAACCCCGTCCACATGGAAAATCGCATTTTTGGCGTTTTCGTTTATAAGTTTTTTACAATAAGCAATGTCGTTCACGGCACCCGTTTCGTTGTTTACATGCATTAGCGATATAAATTGCGTTTTATCCGACAAAAGTGCCCGAAACGCGTCTAAATCCAACTCGCCGCTTTCAGTAACCGGGGCAAATTTTACGGTATATCCTTGCTGTATCAGCGATTTAAACACCTCATAAACAGAGGGATGTTCTGTCGCTCCGCAAATTATTTCACCCTTATTCCTAAGCGCGTGAAGCGAACCAAATATCGCCATATTGTTGCTCTCTGTTCCCCCTGAAGTATATATAATTTCTTCGGGGGTCGCCCCAAATAGGGTCGCAAGCCTTTGGCGTGCCGCATTTACATCATGTTCTACATTAACTGCGGCTGTATATGCACTCGACGGATTGAAAAAATTTTCCGTCATATAATAATTGACCGTTTCAGCGACCTGAGGGAGTACCCATGTGGTCGCACTGTTATCCAAGTATATCATTAACATCAACTCCATTAGACAGTCTATGCAAAAATCACGATTTTTGCAAATCAAAAAGTACTTTGATTTGCCATTAGTAGCTTAAAAATGTATAATATTTAAAAATAGCTCAATCAACTGGAGGATGTTTTTATGGACTGCATATTTTGTAAAATTATAAATGGTGAAATCCCATCTAAAAAAGTATATGAAAATGATTTCGTTTTTGCTTTTTACGATATTGAGCCTCATGCCCCGATTCATATACTTATAGTTCCAAAGTGCCACACCGAAAGCGTTTTAACTCTAAATATTGATGAATACAATTATATTTCCGAAATGTTTAAGGCGGCAAAATTAATAGCAAATGATCTGCATTTAGAAAAGAATGGTTTCCGTCTTGTCCTCAATACTGGATCGGATGGAGGTCAAACGGTCATGCATATTCATATGCATCTCTTAGCCGGAAAGAAATTTCTTGATTTCTAATTAAATTAAGCGCAATAATCGATAGTTCCGTCATATAGGCAAACCCAAAGCCATAGAATTTACAAAAAGGCAGGGAGAGCAATTAATATGAAGGTTTTTATTATAACAAAGCGGACGCTTTTAACTATCGCAATAGCCGTTACTATACTTATCGGCGCTATCATTCTCTTAGTCACAACCGGAAAAGGAGCAAGCCCAACGTCCGTGCTTCCCTATATAGAGTCGTATGAGTTGGACATGATGACAGGCGCAAACAAGGAGCTTCCGATATATTCCGTTGAACGTTCCGATAAAAAAATTGCGCTGACAATAGATGCCGCATGGGAGGACGATAAAACCGATTTCATATTGGATGAGCTTAAAAAGAACGATATAAAGGCGACTTTTTTTCTTTGCGGCTTTTGGGCTGAAAAGTATCCTGACCATGTTAAGGCAATAATCGCTTCCGGAAACGAAATCGGAAATCACAGCTCTACACATCCGCATATGAATAAGCTATCTGCAAATGAAATAAGTGCGGAGCTTAAAAAATATGATGATCTTCTATTTAGTATAACTGGAACCCGAAGTAAGATCTTTCGCCCTCCATACGGCGAATATAATGATGCCGTTATAAAAACCGTCCGTGCCAACGGATATGAGGTCATCCAGTGGAATATTGACACCATAGACTGGAGAGAGGAGCGCAGTGCGCAAACAATACTCGATACCGTCCTCCCAAAATTAACTCCGGGAAGCATAATATTATGCCATAACAACGGATTTAAAATAAAAGAATATCTTCCAATACTGATAGCGAAAGCGAAGGAGCAGGGGTATGAGTTCGTCACTGTAAGCGAACTTTTACTCTCCGGAAATACGAAAATTGATGTAAACGGGATACAAAAACAGGGTTAAGTTTAAAAGACTAAGGGTTTAAGGCAAAAAACTATTATTTTTATGTCTTCACCCTTAGTCTTTAGCCTTTTGTATCACTTAAAGCAGTACTATCTCCCCATCTACGCTGTCTATCGTAAATACAGTATCAGGTGCCGGATCGCTCTCAATTATACGCCTTGCTAGAAGCGTTTCAACTTTGTTTGTTAATAGACGTTTTAAAGGTCGCGCTCCGTAAAGCGGGTCGAATCCTTCGTCCGCTATCGTCATCTTTGCCGCATCGGTCAATATAACATCAAGACGCTTCTCTTTTAATCTACTCCTTATATCCAAAAGCATAAGCTCCATTATCTTAAATATCTCTTCCCTTGCGAGAGGTTTATAGAAGACAATATCATCTATACGATTCAGAAATTCCGGTTTAAAGCTTCGCTTTAATAGTTTTTCTATTTCTACCTTTGTAGCGTCCGTAATTTTACCGTCCTTAATGCCTTCGAGTATATAAGAGGAACCTAGGTTAGAAGTAAGTATTATAACGGTATTTTTGAAGTCAATTGTCCTTCCTTGCGAATCCGTTATACGTCCATCGTCGAGAACCTGCAAAAGCACGTTAAAAACATCGGGGTGCGCCTTCTCAATTTCGTCAAACAATACAACGCAATATGGCTTCCTACGCACAGCTTCGCTTAGCTGACCGCCCTCCTCAAACCCAACATATCCCGGAGGAGCTCCTATCAACCTCGAAACCGAGTACTTCTCCATGTATTCGCTCATATCTATCCTAACAATATTCTTTTCATCGTCAAAGAGCGCTTCTGCCAGAGCCTTCGCAAGTTCGGTTTTTCCGACACCTGTAGGTCCTAAAAACATAAAGCTGCCTATCGGCTTGTTTTTATCTTTTAGTCCTGCCCGCGTTCTTAAAATCGCGTTCGTAACCGTCTGAACCGCCTCGTTTTGACCGACGACGCGCTCGTGCAAAATCGAATCCAAATGCATTAACCGCTCCCGTTCGCCCTCCATGAGTTTTGAAACGGGTATTCCCGTCCATCTTCCAACAATTTTCGATATTTCGTCCTCGCTTACGTGATCACGCAATAGACATTCTGATCTGCCCGTTTTTGCAGATATTTCAGCTTTTTCCAACTCATCTTTCAACTTTGGAAGTCTTCCGTATTTAAGTTCTGCCGCCTTATTTAGGTCATACTCGCGCTCAGCCTTAGCCATGTCTGCGTTCAACAACTCTATCTCCTCACGCACATGCTGAACGCGCTTTATAGCATCCTTTTCGTTATCCCAACGCGCCTTCATTTCGTTAAACACCTCGCGTTCTTTAGAAAGCTTTTCTATGATCTCCGAAAGGTGAGAGCTGCTCAATTTATCGTTTTCCTTTTTTAACGCTGCCTCCTCAATTTCTAATTGCATTATCCTCCGCCGCCTTTCATCAAGTTCGGTTGGCATCGAATCCATCTCTGTCCTTATCATAGCGCAGGCCTCGTCTACGAGGTCTATCGCCTTATCGGGAAGAAATCTATCCGAAATATATCTATCTGAAAGCGTCGCGGCGGCAATGAGCGCGTTATCTGTTATTTTAACGCCATGAAAAACCTCATACCTCTCTTTAAGGCCGCGGAGAATCGATATTGCATCCATAACGGTCGGTTCGTTCACTGTAACCGGCTGGAAACGTCGTGAAAGCGCCGCATCCTTCTCTATGTATTTTCGATATTCGTCGAGAGTAGTAGCACCTATACAATGCAATTCTCCACGCGCAAGCATTGGCTTTAGTAAATTTCCGGCATCCATAGCTCCTTCGGTTCGTCCCGCGCCAACTATATTATGCAGCTCGTCTATAAAGAGTATTATTCTACCCTCACTCTTTTTCACCTCATTTAGAACCGCTTTAAGGCGTTCCTCAAACTCTCCGCGATATTTTGCTCCCGCTATTAGCGCACCCATATCGAGAGAGAATATGCTCCGTTCCTTTAACGACGAAGGAACATCCCCCGCAACAATACGCTCCGCAAGCCCCTCGGCAATCGCCGTTTTTCCGACACCCGGCTCACCTATCAAAACGGGGTTGTTCTTCGTCTTTCGCGTTAATATGCGAATTAGATTTCTTATTTCATCGTCCCGTCCGATAACAGGATCCAGTTTCTGTTTTTTTGCAAGAGCAACAAGATCGCTCGCATATTTATTTAAAGCATCATACGTACCCTCGGGCGAATCGGTCGTAACATTGGCGTTTCCGCGAACACTCTTTAGCGCGCCCAAAAATGCGTTTTTATCTATATTAAAGCGCTTAAAAAGAGATGCTATCTTTGTCTCCGGATTTTCTAAAATACCTATAAAAATATGCTCTACGGATACATAGTCGTCCTTCATGCGCGAAGCAATATTTGAAGCTGCCGTTAGCGCTTTTTCAAGCTCGGGAGAGATATAAGCCCGATCTGCCTCACGCGGCAATCCCGTAACCCTAGAAATACTCTCTATTATCTCGTCCAGACTTGAAAGAAAGGCATCGTTATTTATATTGAGCTTTATTAAAAGCTGAGGTATCAGCCCATTTTCCTGAGAAACAAGGGCTTTTATAAGATGCGCCTCGCATATCTCCTGATTTGAGTTTTCATTTGCATTCCTTCGCGCAGCGGCTATAGCCTCTAACGATTTTTGCGTAAAATTATTCATGGTCATATAAAAACACCTCCTGATTTTAAAAAACAGGAAACGCAGTGCGCTTCCCGTAAAATTTTATATTTAAAACATGATTATCTTTTCCTGCACACAAGGATAAAAATAAGCCCGATGGCGAGAAGCGCAATCCCACCATAGAATAAAAAATCAAATACACTCATGCTTATACCTAATGTACCCAAATAACCGCCTATATTTCCCTCAATTTTTCCGAATTCCTCGGCGGTTTTTCCGGTGAACACTCCGTTTTTCTTCATAATAGAAAAAAGAACGGATAAAACCCCTAATATCGAAAATACGGCTCCGAGTAATCTTGACATTTTTCCCTCCCTTAATTGAGATAGAATTACATAAACTGTTTAGTTATTATATCTCCCTGTTTGCGCATGTCAATGCTTTCATATATAATTTTACAATTTATTTTATTTATTCACAAAATTTGATTTTTTCAGTCTTTTTTCCTGAAAATATCTTTAAGCGTAAATACGGTGCCTTTTATCGCGTTCTTCGTCGTTTTTATCAAAAACGGAAGCCGTGAAAATTGACTTGAGCTGTCGTCCTGCATATATGTCCACGTTGCGCCGCGGTTTACAAGATCGTTTTTTTCCATATCTATTCCGTCTTCCGAAATAGGATATTTATGCATAGCATCGACAACGTCGTTTATTATGTCGCTCTCCATATCGGAATACGCATCTATCGCCGTCTGATTATAGACAGCAAGGGGGTTTTCTCCGCCAACCACCGATAGATGAATGCTTTGGCGCGTCTGTTCCATCGTTTCTGTATAGTCTGACCAACGCAGATTTATGTAATAAAGTAACAATTGGCTCTCTGCCTTTAAAATAGCACTCTCCCCTACCCTACTTATGAGTTCATCGTAAAATTCAAAATCATATTTAAGTAAAACAGAGTCCTTATGCTCTCCAATAAGGATAGCGTCGCGTCTCCCCGTTATAATTGTGCGCTGCTGTTCTAATATATAAGAGTAACGTTCAAGGCTCGTTCTCGAAAGTGCATCCTGACCCTCAGCCTCTTTTTGAGACCATATTGCATAGTTATACATTTGTTTATCCGTAGGATGCTTGCCGCGCTTTTTAAGGTTTTCTATTTCTTCAGAATATATAAGTAAAAGCTCATCGTCAAGAGAAGCGAAAAATTGGCTTTCCCCCGGATCTCCCTGTCTACCCGCACGCCCTCTAAGCTGATTATCAATGCGCCTACTACGGTTCAAAGTCGTAGATAAAACCAAAAGTCCTGAAAGCTCCGCAACCCGCGCCCCGGCAGATTCGTCATTTCCCCCAAGTTTAATATCAACCCCACGCCCCGCCATGTTCGTCGAAACCGTTACGGCGTAAAGTTCGCCCGCATGAGCTATAAGCTCCGCCTCGATCTCGTCGTTTTTAGCATTCAGAACATTGTGTGAAACGTCCCGGTTTTGAAGCTCTCTTGAGTATGCTTCCGATTCCGAAACGCTTTCCGTACCTAAAAGTACGGGCTGTCCCTTGCGATTCGCCTCTTCAATTAGCGCTATTATAGCCTCGCGTTTTTCCGGCTCAGTTTCAAAAACCCGGCAATCCCTATCCTTTCTTATGCACGGCGTATGCGGTGGAATAACGTCTAGTTCAAGCTCATATAGATCAAAAAGCACATCGCTAGCGGTTGTCATAGTTCCAGTCATGCCCGAAAGATGAGGATAATGCAGCAAAAACGCCTGCATAGTCATTGAATTATATATTTTTGTTGTGCGGTCTTTAATGACTCCTTCCTTTGCTTCCACGGCATCATGCAAAAGATCCGGAAATTTTCGCGTTAAAACGACTCTCCCGGTCGATTCGTCTATTACCTCGATTGATCCTTCCCTGACTATATAGTCTTTATCTCGCGATAAAAGTCTATGTGCCCTCAGAGATGCCTCGGTAAGCGAAAGCAGTTCGGCGTTTTCTTCCGTATATAAATTTTCAACACCAAGGAGCTTCTCCATATGTAGAATACCTTCGTCCGTCAGCCATGCCTGATTCGCTTCGCGCTTAACGATATAATCTTTCTCATTTAGGTTTTCCATAGCGGCATTTACCCTGACAAGAGGCTCTTTTATGCGTTTTTCGATTTCACCAGCAAGAACAAGGGGTATTCTTGACTCGTCTATTAAAATCGAATCTGCCTCGTCAACAATAGCAACGTCAAACTCGGGGAAGACACGGTCAAAAACATTGTTCACCAAAAAATCACGAAGATAGTCAAATCCGGCTTCTTTTGCAGAGAGGTATACCACCAGTTTCTCATACGATTTTTTCCGCGCCGCCTTAACCGTATCCTCAGTTATATATGCGGTATCTATAGAAAAGAATTCAAAAATCTTAAGTGTCCAGTTATAATCGCGCTTCGCAAGATAATCGTTAAACACCAATATATGCACATGTTTCTTTTGAATAGCGAAAACAACCGCCAAAATTGCCGCCGAAAAGGTCTTTCCCTCGCCCGTCGGAACCTCAGCAACGCGCCCCAACTGCATCGAATATGCCGCCGCTATCTGATTTTCAAAAAGCTTAACCCCGAAAAGACGAAAAAATACCTCGCGCAATGCGGCATAAGCCTTCGGGTAATTGGCGGTCTCAACTGCATTTTCCACTATTTTTTTAAGTTCTTTCGTTTCGTTCTTAGAGAAATCCATAGCATAAAAGCTCTTAAAAAAGCTTGTAAACGGGTATTTTTCGATGTGATTATCCATTTTTTACCGTTCTTTCTTTGGTGTTATTTATTACAATTATACCCATTCGAATACTTTTTTACAAATGTCATACCCGGTTTTCAAATAAAAAAAGCCCCCCCTTTAGCTACAAAGGAGCGACTTTCAAAAACGTTTATTTTCTAAAACCATTCTTACGGCTCATTTAGCTTTTAATTTTACCGTCAACCCGCGAAGTAATACATCCACCATAAGGTGATATTTGTCAGAGTATTTTCGCTCGTCTCAAAGAAAAAATAGAGCGGCGTTCCGTTAAATTTTTTCGTCGCGTTATCCATAAAAAAAGCTAAGGTGGTCTTAACATTGTTCTTTACATCACCATTCGTCGAATTAAAGATATCACCGAAGAAAATTTCCGTTTGATCATTTACCGAAAACACAAGATCTTTTCCCTTCGGATCGCATATCTCAGTAAAATCATTCCCATATTCCTTCTTCGTCACCGGATTTATATCGCCAGCAAGATGAAAGAGTACCTGATGTTCGGCCGCCGTAACCGTATTCGCCTTTTTATCTACCGAAGTTATCGTATAGATGCAGAAAGGTATTTCTGTAACGGGAGTAGTCGTCGGATTTACGCTCGGCTTAACGGTAACTGCGTTCGTTGGTTTAAGCGTTGGCGACAGAACCGGGACAACCGTTGCTGACGGAACAGAAGTCGGCGTATTTACGGATGGTTTACAAGCAACAAAAGCCAAAACAAATATAACGGCTATTGTTAAAGTTATTGTTTTTTTCATTTATATATGACCATTCCTTTCGCTTCGCTCAAGGCACAAAACAGCATGAAACTGTTTTGCTCGCCTTGGGCTTTGTTATTGTTGTAAAATATACTTGAGGGGCAGATACACTACAGAGCACGTGGAGGTGAGTGTGCAACCCTAATCGG
>JAVVSK010000021.1:0-29003 GCA_036654235.1 Clostridia bacterium
GGGTATCTGTGATATGCAGACCGCAAAACATTGCAAGCAGCACCGAGGTAAGCCGATTGCCATACTTGCTTTTCGGAGGCACATGGGCGAACCTAAAATCGCGAACTCCCAAAACCAGTGCATTGCCGTGCTCAACGAGAGCCTTTGCACAAGCAACCACATCGTCGACACTGTGTTGGCCATCATCATCGAGAGTAATCACCCCAAGCTGCGTTACCGGCGTAGCAAGATAATGGACAAACGCTGTTTTCAGTGCTTGTCCCTTGCCCTTGTTGCAGGGATGCGTTAGAACTGTGCACCCAAAATCCTTTTCCAATGTGTGAAAAATAGGTAGACAGCGCTCATCGCTCCCATCGTTCACTACAATAATTTCTGTAAACTTCTGTTGGCACAGCTGCAAGACCAATGTTAGTATCCGTTCGCAAGGGTTATAGCTCGGAATAATTGCGGTCACATATATTGGTTGCAGCTCTTTAGATGGATTATAGCATTCCAAAAAATCCAATCCCCCTTCGCTCAAGTTGTGGTTGAATTCTTTTTTCCTTTGATTCTAAACAGCAATTCTCGTCTTATGTCTGCGGCTAATATAAATTGCCCCCCGCAACAGCATTTTCAGTGCTACTTTTGGGTAATCAGAATAATCTTCATACCCAGAAGTATACACCGGATTTATGAATTTTTCAATCTACTTGACCGATTTTATGTGCCAATCATTGTAGCGCTACAATACATCTTGGATAAGTGCATAAAGAGTAAAGGATATGGCTTCATCGGTTATGATTGAGTTACCAGACAAAATCAGCCGAAGAAAGGAGTCGTACCCTTCATGAAAAATGTAACACAAGACATGCGGTATCGGCAATCCTTAATTTGCTTTGCGGAAAAACACGGCGTCGCCGGCGTCAGCCGGAAGTACAACAAGAGCCGTTCCTATATCTGCTTCCGGAAAAACACGGTACGACGGAACACTTGCGTCCCTTGCGTGCGCCAGTCCCGCAGACCCAATCATCACCCCAATGAGCACAAGTTCCGAAGAGCTTAAACTCATCCGCGATATGCGCCGCCGCAACCCCACGCCGGGCATGATTGAGCTCCGACACCGACTGCGCGCAAACGTGGCTACACCCGCGGCTCCGAGAGCCTGTTTCGGGTTCTGCGTCGGCTGAATTTGATGCCGCAGGGGAAACCTAAAAAGCCTTATACCCCTAAGCCTTACGAGCAGATGACCCACCCCGGCGAGCGTGTGCAAATCGACGTGAAAGTGATACCGCGCGCCTGCGTTATTTGTGTGCTTACGAGGAGCAGAGCACCTATTCTTCCGTAGATTTCCTGCAAAAGGCGACCGCGTGGTTTTCCCTTAAAGGCATTGCGGTGGAGTGTGTACAGACGGATAACGGCTTTGAATTTACCAACCGATTTGCCAATACCAGGCGAAATCTGCCCACGCTTTTTGAAGCCACTGCCGCCACACTGGGCATCCGCCACAAACTCATCCGCCCTAACATAACGGCAAGGTGGAGCGCAGCCACCGCGAGGATCAGAAACGGCTTTACGATACGCATTCTTTCTATTCCCCGGCGGACTTTTCAAACCAGCTCCAAAAGCATCTCCGCCGCCCAAACGATTTCCCCATGCGCCCCTTGCATCGGCAGTCCCCGATGGAGTTCCTCACTGCATACTCTGTCCAAGATGTTTGACAAACCTACAAATGCAAGTATACATATTGAAAAGATTTAGCCTATTCCCCAGGAATATTTTTTATAAATCTTATTGAATACCGAAAAAAGGAATAATGAAATGATTTATCGCATAAGAATCAGTCATGAGCATCAAGATGTTTTAGGAGGTCATTATGGAAGGAATATATAAAAACGTGCGTTTTTCCGCCCCGTCAAAATGCGCTTTTTCGCAAGCCGCTATTGAGGCAGATATCCCGGTTATAGATGGTCATGTCGTGGATAGGATATTGCTATCAACGGGACGCGCGGATATAATAAAACACAACGTTACGGACAGTGGCATTGAAATCGAAGGAAAAATCGCTTTTAATATCGTCGCTATTGACGGTAAGGAGGTGTTTTCATTTAACTCTACGGCGCAATTTTCGCATTCTATTGACATGGAGGGCGTTTCAAAAGACGTAAAAGCATCTGTTAAAGCCGATTTATCGCTCTTTGAAATTACAAGCGCGGGAGATACTCTCGCCCTAAAATGCGTAATAGATATTGCGGTTCGAGCATCCTCATATTCTAGCGTTGATATGCTTACCGGCGTTAAAAGCTGTGAAGTTGAACTTAAACAGCTTACTCTAAAGCAAAAAAAACGCGTTTTAATTGAAAAGCGAAGCATAACAATCCATGACGAGGTCGTTATGAGCGATCTAAAGGCAATCCTTCTCAGCGAAGGAAATCTTAACATATCGATGGCGGTAAATAATAGCGGCACAGTAACAGTAAGCGGAATAATAAATATTTCCGCCCTAATTAAAAAACTTGATTCCTCACTTTCGCGGCTAACGCAAAGTCTTCCTTTTTCTACGGAGGTCGAAATAAGCGCGAATTGCGAAATATATACTGACCTTATTACTGACTGCGTAAAGCTTCGCCCAATGGGGGGAGAATTCGGACTTATCTCGGTCGAAGCTATAGGAACGCTGTTCATATATGCACAGGAGGATGACGAGCTCAAGCTCACTCTCGACGCATATTCGATATTCGAACCGTTTTCCGTAAAATGCATTGGAATAAAATCATGCTATCTGGCTTCATCTATAAATGAAAATGTAACCATACGCGAAAATATCAACTTACCCGATGGCATGAACGACATATATGGCATAGTATATTCAAGTTTACGACCCGTTGTAACAGCTTGCAGTGAGGATGAGCAGCATCTAACCGTTCATGGTATTGCCTTTTTAACCTGCTTATATACGGACGAAAACGGCGGTCTAAATACCTATAGCGACGAATTTCCATTTACAGTTGCAACTAACGAGCCGTATAATCAGGATTCCGATATTTCTGCATCCCTCTGCCGCGTTATTTTAACGGGCGCTATGAAGAATATTGAGGTTAAATATACGCTCAACATTTCCGGGGAAATATTCAAAGAAGAATCTATTTTAGTTGTAAGCGGCGTCGATCCCTGCGATCCGCCCGAAAAGAAACACGGAGTATCAATGTATTTTTTAAGTCCAGGAGAGGATGCGTTTTACGTTGGAAAGCGTTTTAACGTTAAGCGCAACGACGTTTTAGTATGTGATGAGGGAAACCGTGCTATCGTAATTCGCTAAATAAGAAAACAAAAAATGATATATAAAAAGCGGCAGAGATTTTAGCTTATTCTTCAAATCTCTACCGCTTTTTTTAATAGCACAAAGTGCCGTATTCATTTTCGTTTTATGATCCTAACGAAGTAATCTCCGTCCTTAACTATTGCAGCGTTTTTTGGCACTGAAATTGTGTTTAGCCGCATTTCGTTTATCCGCATATCTACATATTCGCCATTTTGCAGAGTGAACATCTTTAATTTCGATATATAAGCAGAAACGTCCTCTGTTGTTATATTTGTTTTTGGAATAAGCGCCTGTAAAACTGATAAATTGCTCATATAAATTGGGTTTATATGCGTTAAAGTTTCGGTTTCATCCGTCTTACAGCAAAGGTAAAGATTTTCAGCTACCGAAAACATCGAAAACGGTGCGATTATTACATTCCTATATCTGATCCTAAAGTCGTTTTCTGACGATTTTTCGGCTATAAGCGCGGATATCATTCTTTTTTCCTCTATCGCATAAATCAGTTTTGAAACTGTAGATAGTGAAAGCGTGTTCTCTTTCACGGCGTTTTCTTTATAAGAACACGCCCTTTTACGTTCATATTCACTAAGCCCAAGACAAAGTACGTCTTCGAGCTTTTCCATATCTTCAGTATTAATAGCATAAAGGTTTGAAAGTAAAAACAACGCGGCGCGCGCTGTTTTTTCCGTAATAGCACTTTTATTTACATAATAACCCGTTCCGGTTTTTTTTATATCTATCCCGGATTCGATAAGAGATTCTATGTCCCTATATATTGCCTTTCTTTCGACCTCTATTCCGTGCAATGAAAGCATTAAGGAAAGCTTATTAGCCGTTAGCCTATGCTTTTCATCCGTCTTATCTATCAATATTTTGCGCAGAAGAAGAATTCGGGAAATACTCAAGAGCCATATCCGTTTGGATTATTTTTTTGAAATCGCCAAGAATCTTTAACCATGTCCGCTATAGAAAGTTCCGCCTCCCAATTCAGTTTTTCTTTCGCCAGACCCGTTGCCGCATAGCACATTGCGATATCTCCTGCACGCCGACCCTTTATCGAATATGGTACTTTCATCCCCGTATTTTCAACAAATGCGTTTACAATCTCAAGTACGCTATATCCGCGCCCCGTTCCAAGATTTACCGCCAACACTCCTTTATTTTTATTCGCGTAGTTTATCGCGGCGATATGACCCTTCGCTAAATCGACGACATGAATATAGTCGCGCACCCCCGTCCCGTCCTTCGTATCATAGTCGTTTCCGAATACCGAAAGTTTATTTAACTTTCCTATTGCTACCTGAGTTATAAAAGGCAAAAGGTTATTTGGAATTCCTTCCGGATCTTCTCCTATTAAACCGCTTTTATGCGCTCCTATCGGGTTAAAATATCTAAGAAGTACAATTGAAAAATCAGGCTCAGCAGTTGCAAAGTCCATCATTATCTGTTCACTCATATATTTCGTCCAGCCATAAGGATTTGTGCAAAAGCGCGGCGCTGTCTCATATATCGGCATAGTCTCCGGAACTCCGTAGACAGTGGCCGATGAGCTAAAAACTAATTTTTTTACTCCGAACCTTTTCATAAGCGTCAAAAGCGTCATAGTTGCATTTAAGTTATTTTTATAGTATTCCAATGGCTTTTTAACCGACTCGCCGACCGCCTTAAAGCCAGCAAAATGAATCGCGGCATCTATGCTGTTTTCTTCAAACACCTTTGAAAACGCTATCTCATCAGCAACGTCAACTTTATAAAACGGAAAATTCTTACCGGTTAATCGTTTAATTCTATCTATACAAACCTCGCTGCTATTGCTCAAATCGTCCACTATTACGATATCAAAGCCATTTTCCAACAGCTCAACCGCTGTATGCGATCCTATAAAGCCCGCGCCACCCGTTAAAAGTATTTTCATTTACTAAAGTCCTCCAACATTATTCGTATATTTCCGGCTTTAACACCCCGATATACGGAAGATTTCTATATAGTCCGGCGAAGTCCAGTCCAAAACCAACAACATAATCATCGGGCACCGTAAACCCGTGATAATCCGAAGATATAATACATCGGCGTTCCGACGGCTTATCTAAAAGAGATACTACTTTTATAGAGTTCGGACGTCGCGCCGCTAAAATCCGCATAAGGTAATTTAAAGTTAAACCGGAATCAATTATATCTTCTACTATTATAACATCGCGCCCCTGAATGTCAATTTCAAGATCCTTTAAAAGGCGAACCATGCCCGAGGTTTTCGCCTTATCCGCGTAGCTAGATATAGAAAGAAAATCCATTTCAAGCGGAAAATGAAGTTTCTTACAAAGTTCAGCAAAAAAAACTATCGCCCCCTTTAGTACACAGACCATGACGGGCTTTTTATCTTTATAGTCATCTTCTATTTCAAAAGCCAGTTCTTCAATTCTTTTATTAAGCGTTTCCTCGTCTATAAGTACGCTTTTTATGCTGTTTTCTATATTCATTGCGTATCCTCCGAAGCTTTAAAGCTTGTTATTATTATTCGTTCGGTATTTTCATCTACCGCTACGCTGTTTGATACGAAAAAGCCGGGCACGTAAATTACGTCTCCGTGTAGCGCTATTATTGGACACTCACGCGCGCGCCTTTCAACTTTTTTATCTATAAAAAAGTCTTTAAGTTTTTTTGAACCCATCATTCCAACCGGCGAATACCTATCTCCCGGGTAACGCGAACGAACTACCTCACGCCCTGTCAGCTTATCAGCATCCATATATGCGCGCTCGCGCGACTTTTCATATTCGAAACCTCGCGAAAAAACCGAAAAAAAAGTTCCGAACGGCGTTTTCGTTTCACCGTTTATATTGAATTTTGAAAGATAATCTATAATAACCGGCTTTACGCTCGCTTCAAAGGTTATACTTTCATAAATATTTCGGACTTTTACGCGCGGAAAATCCATACATGCACCGGTTTTCATCGCCATGAGCTTTATAATAGAATCTATATGAACCCTTTCAATATCTACGTTCGCCCCAACTTCCGAGAGAGCGATCCTCAGCGCGCGAGTTAAAATTGAGCTGGAAAGCTTTAAAAGCTTTTCCCTATCGTAGCCCCTTTTTGTCTTTGCAGAATAAAGGGCTTCCCTCGCGGTCTGTAAAAGATACGTCTCGTCCTCCGTAGTAAGCTCGCTCATTCTAAGCACCGAATCTATAAACGCCGGGTTTATGTGTTTTTCAAAGTAAGGTATAATATCCAGCCGCAGCTTATTCCTCGCTCCGTTAAGTTCCATATTCGTTGAATCCGTAACGAAGTTTTGCTTCTTCATAGTTAGGTATTCTAAAATTTTTTCTTTTTTAACGTCTAACATCGGACGAATTATCATTCCGTTTTTATAGCCTATACCGGAAAGCCCCGAAAGCCCGGTTCCCCGCGCTATATTTAGAAGTATGGTTTCTACCCGGTCGCGCGCATGGTGCGCCGTCGCAATTTTACTCGCACCTAAAATTTCGGATGTTTTTTTTAAAAAATCATATCTAAGTTCCCTAGCGCCCTGTTCAAGAGTTTTTCCGTTTTCTTTCGAATAGACAACGGCATCTACTTTCGCCATGCAAAACGGTATTTCTAAACTATCGCAGAGAGCCTTTGAAAAGGCGGAATCTCTATCTGCCTCTTCATTTCTAATACCATGATTAAGGTGCGCCGCTACGATATTAAAGTTTAAATTCTCTCTAAGATTGTAAAGCGCTAAAAGGAGAGCAACCGAATCTGCCCCTCCGCTCAGCGCAACAAGGACGGTTTCACCGCTCTCTATCATACGATACGTTTCGATTGTCGTTTTAACTGTATTTTCTATGACACATGTGTCAGCCAATTATATATTCTCCGTCTCCGATTCTCTTTATGTTCGATTCAAAACAAGCCCTCATGCCGGCTATCATCTCAGCCATATCGCGCGTACCCGCCGTCTCATAAGCCGAATGCATAGCAAGCTGAGGTATTCCTATATCAACGGTATTCATCGGAACTCTCGTTGCCGAAATATTTCCCAGCGTAGATCCGCCCGGCATATCAGAACGATTTGCATAAGGCTGATATTTAACTCCCGCGCGATTCAATATGTTTTTAAATATGCCCTCCGATACCGCGTCCGTTGCATATTTTTGACTTCCATTATATTTTATTGCAATTCCTCCATTTAGATATGGAGCGTTCTTAGGATCGCAAACATCTGTATAATTAGGATGCACTGCATGCGCGTTGTCGGCGGAAAGCATAAAGCTTTGCGCTATCTTAATCTGATAATCCGCATTTGAACCACCAAAAGCTTCGTTTATACGGGAAAGCGTATCGAAAAGGAAGGTTCCCGCCGCACCCTGCTTCGTCCCGCTTCCAACCTCCTCGTTATCAGCTATATAACAAACCGGTACCGCGCCGTTCGGCTCTGTCGAAACAATCGCCGTTAACGATGAAAATGCGCATTGTAAATCGTCAATCCTCGGAGCAGCGATAAATTCGCCATTTGCACCAAATACCGTTCCGCCCATTCGGTTATATAGATATATATCGCGTCCTAAAACGTTTTCTTCGTCAACGCCCGCAGTCTCAGCTATCAGTTTATTTAACGTAGTTGAAGAATCTATCTCGGAAAACAGCGGATATGTATCTTTCGCAGCGTTAAATTTATATCCGTCGTTTGCGTCCCGGCTCATATGTATAGCAAGATTGGGGATTATAACAAGATCGCGGTCAATATTTATAAGTACGCTCTTAACTCCCGTTTCGGTTTTTACAACTACCTTTCCCGCTATCGAGAGCGGTCTATCGAACCAAGATGCCATGAGCATACCGCCGTATTTTTCCGTATCTAGCTTAATGTATTTTTTATTAACTTCTATCTCGGCCTCACTCTTTAACTTAAACGTCGGCGAATCCGAGTGACTTGCAACGACCATAAAGCCCGAAAAATCGTCCTTTGGAAGAGAAAACGCTATAATCGACGACATATTACGCGTTACAAAATATTTCCCTCCACGCTCTATCTTGTATGCCTCACTCTCGTTCAACTCCACAAACCCGTTTTTAATCAGCGTTTTTTTTGCGACATCAATAGCATGAAACATGCTGGGACTGTTTTTTAAAAATCCGAACAGCTCATTTACATAGTTGGTTTCCATAAAAATTCTCCTTAAACATATTAAAGTTCCGAGGCCTAACCGCGAAAAATTGAACAGGCGGCAAAAAGCCGCCTAAAAAATTATTACAGTGAAAATTCGTGTGCCGTTTCCTCGCCTTTCAGAATTCTCATTCCGCCTTCAGCTAGGGCTTCCATCTCGTATTCTCCCGCCATTATTTCAACGGGCGCTATAAATGAAACGCGTTCAGTTATCCAGTCGGTTAGCATCTTTGAATTCGCGACACCGCCCGTAAGTATTATCCTATCCACCTTACCGTTTACAACCGTCGCTAGATCGCCTATACCCTTCGCAACGCCATAAGCAAACGCTTTATATATTAAAAGTGCCTTTTCGTCGCCATTATCTATCATGCGTTCGACCTCTATCGCGTCGCTCGTTCCTAGATGTGCGCGAAGTCCCGCGTTCCCGCGAACCTTTTTACTCATTTCAGAAATAGTATATTTACCGCTGTAGCAGAGCTTTATAAGGTTCATGGCCTGAAGTTTTCCGCAACGCTCGGGAGCAAAGCCCGCATCATCATCGCTATACATATCTATCGACTTGCCCTTATCTATCAGCCAAACGCTCGTACCTCCGCCAAGATGTTGAACGATAAATGTGCATTCCTTTATAGGCTTTCGCATAATCTCCTTCGCACAGCGAAACGCCATAGCGTGAGTATTTAAAGCATGTCCCCTGCTCAATTTCGGAAGCTCGGGAAGCCCCGTTATCCGCGCAATCGGCGCAAGCTCATCAACGGTCACGGGGTCATATATATAAGCGCCGACCCCTATTCGCCCGGCAATATCGTAAGCTATAGCACATCCGACGTTAGATATATGAGTATCCACTTTTTGGTTATACATATAAAAGAGCATAGCTTCGTTTATTCGATATGCACCCGAAGCGCAGGGTGGAATCATTCCCCCTCGCGACATGATGCAGGTAAAGGCGTTTATATCGAATCCGTTTTTATTCAGGCACGAAAGGATTTTTTCGGTTCTGAAGTCTTTTTGATCCATGACCCATGAAAAATTATTCAGTTCTGCATCGTCATGCTTTATGTTTTCATAAAAGACGCGGTTCACATCATCAAAAACCGCGACTTTTGTCGAAGTCGATCCCGGATTTATAACAAGTATTCTTTCCATCGTCATTCCTTTAGCTCACAAAGCCCGCGCCGAGAGCGAGGGAATAATATTTTTCTTCGGCAGATGATCCCCGCGAAGTAAGAACAATAGGAACCTTACATCCGAGAACAAGACCCGCCATGCGCCCTCCGCAAGTATATACGAACGCTTTTCCAAGTACATTTCCAACAACGATTTCAGGAACAAGTAAAATATCAAAGTCCCCCGCACATGGACAATCATAGCCCTTTATCTCCGAAAGCTCTTTCACCATAGCTAGGTCATATGAAATAGGACCTTCGACATAGCATCCTTGAATTTCTCCTTCGAGGCTCATTCTTTTCAGTTCGGCGGCATCAACGGTTTCCTGCATCTTCGGGTTTATCGTTTCGATAGCGCAAAGAGCAGCAATATTCGGCTTTTCATAGCCCAACCTATGAAAAAATTCTACCGCGTTTTCGACTATTTGCTTTTTCTTAGCAAGATCGGGATATGTACACATTCCGCCATCTGTAACGCAAATCAGCTTATGATAGCTCGGAACCTCGGCAATAATAACATGGCTCATTAGCCTTCCGGTTCGCATTCCCGCTTCGGCGGTTAAAACACCTTTTAAAAGGTCTCCCGTCATTATTTTACCCTTCATCAGGAAATCTGCCTTACCCTCGTTTATAAGGTTAGCTGCACAAACGCTCGGGTGCATTCCCTCGGGAACCTCAACTATAGTAAAGCTGTTCGGATTTTCTCCAAGATGCACCAGTTCCGCTTTTATTTTATCAGCATCGCCAACTAAAACCGCGTTAACGATATCGCGCGCCGCAATCACCGCCTGAAGTGCATGCTCATCGTTTGCGCATACAAGCGCTACGGTCTTTTGCCCTCCTGCCTTTACCTTAGATATCAATTCATCAAAATTTTTAATCGCCATTTGTGTTTCCACCTTTATTTTTATTCCATCAATTATAACGCATTTTTCTTGTTTCTTCAAGATGTCGTGCGGTATAAAAAATCCGCCAGTCTTTACCGACGGAATTGTTTTTTTAGAACATATAAAAAAGCTTTTTTACATGAATTTTCTTACAATGGCTTTTAAAAACGCAAATAAAACGGTCGATGCGGCAAATATTCCTAGCATTACCAGACAGCCGATTTCGTTTATTTCTGCAAGCGCGAAAAATCCGGGAAACGCGAAAACATTTATTAAAAACGCCGAAATAAGAAGGTATAACATAGTTAAACGCCAAAGATAGCTCTTAAAAATTTCCGAACTTCCTTTTTTAAATTGGAATATAGAAAAGAACTTTGGAACAGATATCGAAATTAGGGTCATGAAGCTTGAAAACGCAGTTACAAAAAACGCAATAGATTTTATCTCGGCTACGTTAAGTTTAAACGCGCCCGATATTACAACAGCGCAAAGTATCGCAAAAAAAATGGTGATACCCGATGGCAATGCATTTTTAAGTACGTTTCTAAAAAAATGTCCGCGCACTCGCTCTGTATTAGGCTCGAGAGCCAAAATAAATGACGGTATTCCGATAGTAAGAGTACTTATTAAAGACAGTTGTATCGGTATAAATGGATATTGCAATGGAAATAATGTAAATACAACAGCAATCAACGCCGAATATATCGTTTTTACGAGAAAAAGGGATGCGGAACGTTCAATATTATTTATTGCGCGCCGACCTTCCGAAACAACGCTGGGCATAGCAGAAAAATCAGATTTAATCAGACAAAATTGCGCAATGCTTTTAACAGCGTCCGACCCGCTCGCCATTCCGACACTGCAATCCGCCTCGCGAAGTGCTAAAACATCGTTCACTCCATCTCCGACCATTGCTACCGTTCGACCGCTTTTCTTTAATGACTTTAGAATCAATGCCTTTTGTTCCGGGCGAACTCGCGCGAATATTATGAAGCTATTCGCGGCGCTCGAAAGTTCATCATCAGATAGCGACGAAACGTCTATAGACATATGCGCATCGGGAACACCTACCTTTTCCGCTACAGATTGAACCGTCGCCCTACTGTCTCCCGATATAACAATTATTCTAACGCCCTGTTTCATAAAATATTCGATAGTCGGGCGCGCACTCTCCCGAATTTTATCCGAGAGGGTTATCAGGGCATATGGCTTTAAATCCTTTGGAAACTCCGAACCCTCTATCGCTGAAGGTGAATATGAAAGCAAAAGCACTCGATATTTTTTTGATAAATCGGATATTCTTTTTAGTAGCTCCGTTTCGTCTTTCGCGATAATGTCCGGTGCTCCAAAAACAAAAGTTCCGATATCAAAAGTCGCCGCCGACCATTTTCTTGAACTTGAAAAAGGCTCAAAGCGGATGCATTTCATCGTATCGCATGATCCATATCGCCCTCTTATCGCTCCAATAGTCGGGTTTTCATCAAAACTTGCGTTTACAAACGCTGAAAGTACCGATTCGAGAGAAAACTCATAGCTGTCGTCCAGAAGCACTGTATTTTCAACATCAAGATTCCCCGTAGTCAAAGTTCCCGTTTTATCTATACAAAGCGTATCTACCCGCGCCAACGTCTCTATACAGTTAAGTTCGCGCGTCAAAACCGATTTTTTTGAAAGACGTATTACGCTGACAGCCAAAACGGTACTCGTTAGAAGCATAAGACCTTCCGGGATCATTCCTATCAGCGCGGCTACTATTCCGACTATCGCGTTATTAGTATGTACAACGAGAGAGTTTTGTCTTATAAAAAGCATTATGCCTATCGGGAAAATAGCTATTGCTACTATTCTTATCAACGTTCTAAGAGTATCCATTATTTCGGATTTCGCTAGGACAAATTTTTTTGCGCCCTTCGATATTGTCGCTATATAGGCGCTTTCGCCAACCGCCGTCGCTTTAGCTTCGCATTCCCCGAGTACAACGAAGGATCCCTTTAAAAGCGATTCGCCTACGGATTTTGTAACTGGTTCGGATTCACCCGTCAAAAATGCCTCATTTACGGCAACTGTCCCGGATAGTACGGCACAATCGGCGCATATTTGATCGCCATTTTTAAACATCAAAATATCATCAATAACAACTTGATCAACCGAAAGAGATCTCCATTCATCATCCCGCAAAACGCGCGCATGTATTGCATTTAAAAGCGAGAGTTTATCTACCGCACGTTTTGCGCGAATTTCCTGAAAAATTCCTATAAATAGGTTCGAGAAAACAACACCCATAAAGAGCATGTTCTTATATGAGCCTACCGAAAGCAGTAAAATAGCAAAAATAAGATTGACTAAATTAAAAAGAGTACAGGCGTTGTTTATAATAATGCTTCTAACGCTTTTGTTTAAGCTCTTTTCTTTATTAACTTTTCCTTCAAGAATACGCTCCCTAACCTCGTTCTCTGTTAAGCCTTTGTTTTTCATATGCCCTCCGTATTTATTAATAATAATGCGTAAATAGTGATTTAGTCAAACAGAAAAGAAATGGTGTTGAAGAAAAAGCATAGCAAAATTTCAAATTAAATAGCATCTGAAGTTTTTTCAAGCTTCCTTAAAAACCATGCGTTAAAAAAGGCAAATACTATTGCTCCGTTATAATTTCAATTTACTCTGTACAAAACGCGAATTTTAAGGTATCATGAAGATATCTTTAGTATTTCATCCGTGAAATGCGCAAGTTTTTTTGGAGGTATTTTTTAATCAAAAGATGGAGAACATCACTTTTATCGTCAACCCAATAGCCGGGGCAAATACCTCATTAAAGCGTTTTGATGCGCTTAAAGCATTTATTATAGAGCACGGCGTTCCATATTCGGTAAAATACACCGAATATTCGGGACATGCTTCGGTTTTAGCTACCGAAGCCTTTGAGCGCGGCGAAAAAAATATAGTTTCCGTCGGAGGCGACGGAACATTTCGGGAAATAGCCTCGGTTCTTTTAAATAAACCAGTGAGCCTAGGCATTCTCCCCTTCGGTACCGGGAACGATTTAGCGCGCGCCCTTCATATCCCTTTTTTGGGTAAAGATGCTCTTGATATAATTTATCGCGGAAAAACGCGCTCAATGGATCTTGGTCAGGCGAACGGAGAATTTTTTACCAACATCGCCGGCTTCGGTTTTGATACGCAAGTACTTGAAAATACCCAAAAATTCAAGGGCAGATTTAAAGGCATGTTTCCCTATCTTCTCGGCGTTTTTAAAGCTTTTTGGCATTTAACGCCGATACAAATGAAAATTTCCGCAGCAAATAAAATTATTAAACTCAATGCTGTTCTTATAGCTGTCGGAAATGGAACGCATTTTGGCGGCGGAATGATGGTTACTCCGAAAGCCGACCCATTCGATGGGCTTTTTGATGTTTGCGTAGTGCATGCCGTTAATAGACTTACATTTTTGCGCCTATTCCCTTCATTTATAAAGGGAAACTCGGACGCTATGCCGATAGAGTATTTCAGAACATCTTGGGTTAGCGTAAAATGCGAAGGTCGTTCGTATTCGCTCAATCTTGACGGTGAACTTCAAAACCAAACGCCCGTGCTAATAAAAATTTTACCTGGAGCATTAAACGTTTTTATCGGGGAGGATTGACTTTTTTGAGAAACCGCAAAAATAAAAATATGAAACATCCTTATCGTAATTGGATTGTAATTTTAATCATTGCTTTTATTGTCACTGCCGTAGGAATTTTCCTTATTAAGGCATTGAGTGGCGGTATAGTTAAATCTGCTAAAAAAATGCCCTTTTCGGTGCGCGATAGTTTTACTTACACAGATGATGGAGTTATGTATATAAGCGGTGGAACTCTTTGCTTTTTGGATTTTGCTAATGCGGGAAAAAATAATTTCACTAAGGCACTGACTATGACAAATTTTAAGCTCGCCGGTTCTCCCTCCGTAAAGGTTATATATAATGAAACCTCTATGCAAATAGTAGGCGCGAATTATCCCGTAGAGTTTTCGGGAATCGTCCTCGACGTTAAATGCGGAGACGGAACCGTCGCTGTTTTAAAACGAGAAAACCAATTAGACGCGATACTCGTTTTTAACGATATGGGCGAACAAACCGATAGGTTTGATTTTACCGACGTTTCTCTAATAAGCTTTGGCTTTTATACTTCCGTTGCGGGTCAAAGACTCTATACGACAACTCTTGATACGGATGCCTCCCTCCCGCTGACGACAATAACCACCTATGATGTTGAAAGAAAAGCGACTTCCGGTATAATGACCGTACAAAGTCAGCTCGTCAGCAATATCGGATTTACCGAAAAAAGTATATTTGTAACCGGAACGGAGAACCTCATACGGTTTCGTGAACAAACGGGGACGGAGAGCTATCGCCAGAAGGTATATGGATATGAGTTTTACGATGCATCTTATAAGGGTAAACGTCCGCTGTTTTTATTTAACCAAGGCAATGAGCTTAATGCTGTGCGCCTAATATCGCTCGACGAGGCGGACATAGCAAACGAATTTATAACAACAGTACAGCTTCCGGACGATGTTATAAATGTGTTTTTATCTAACGGCTGGATGTATGCGGTTACGCCGAACTCTCTTTTAAAGTATTCCGCATCCGGGGAATTTCTTGGTGAATATGCGTTTTCGGGAACTATCAGCATGGCGTATAAACTAAGCAACGGCTATATTTTGGTCGATGATGGGGCTTCTACAACGCTTTTGGTATTGGAGTAGTAATATGAATATTTTAGACGTAATTATTCTGTTGGCACTAGGTCTTTTCGCGCTTGCCGGATATTATAAAGGCTTTTTAACCACACTTATCAGCATCGCTTCATATTTTGTAAGTTTTATATTTGCGATATCGTTTATGGGCGTTATAAGCAATTCCGTAAAAGCGGACGACAATCTTTTTAACACCTTATTATATTATACGGAGGGATCGGAGTTCATATCAGACGTTGAGCTTGCCCGTGCTAATGTTTCATCGCTCAATACGACGCAGATTGATGATACAATAGCGGAAGCCAATCTCCCTTATCCTTTTGCCGGTGAAATAACCGAAAATATAGCGAAAGAAGCCTTTTCCGACATAAACATAACAACTCTGGGAGATTATTTTAATCAGACTATAGTTTGCGGGGTTATAAATATATTGGCGTTTATGTTGATATTCTTTATAATGCGGATTATTTTAGCTTTTGTTGCCAACGGTATTGACTATACTTTAAAGCTCCCTAAACTAAAAAAATATGACTCCGGGATAGGCGCAGGACTTGGTGTTGTAAACGGGATGCTGTCCCTATTTGTCGCATTCATGATAGTTCCAATAATATTGATTGTTTTAAACTTTGAATTCGTGCATTCGCTTATAGACGGCTCGTTTTTCGCTCCATTTTTCTATAATTCGAGTTTATTTCTCGCTATAATACCCGGAATTTAAAACAATGGCAGTGTAGGAACTTAGTTTAATTTATAAATACCAATTTTTAGGCTCTATGAAAACAAAATGTTTTTATAAATATTAAGGAATAGGAATTATTTATGGAAAAATCCAAGAAAAAATCAAGTGGCATTATTCAAAAGATTTTAGTTGTCTTACTAACGTTTGCCGTAATAATAGTTATAGCATTTTTAGATCCAAATATCGCAAGCATAGGCGAAGCTCTTAATCGGGTTGTTCCGATATGGCTTGTCGCCGCTTTTATTGCTTCTCTCGGTTATTATTTTTTTGACGCGCTCATGCTTAAGCATATATGTTCAATAATGAACGCAAAACAAAAATGGAGCGATACAATTATAACGACTATGATAGGCTTTTTTTATAGTGCGCTTACACCATTCCAGTCAGGCGGACAACCTTTTCAGGTTTTAAGGATGCGTAAAACGGGCGTTCCCGTCGGAGCGTCTACTTCTATATTAATACTAAAGCTAATCGTCTGGCAGACGGGTATGAGTCTCATGGGTACCTGCGGAATAATAGTGCATTTTAGTAAAATACTCGAATACTCCATCGCCGAAAAGATCTTTCTTATAGTCGGCTATGTCCTCAACATGGGCGTTTTAGTCCTCGCTGCCCTTATACTTTTAAAGCCTAAATGGATATATAATATTGGCAATAAGCTTTTGGCTTTCCTGCATAAAATTAAGCTCATAAGAAAGACCGAAAAATACGAACATGCATGTACCGTTTGGAAATGCACTATTGATGATTATAATATAGCAGTGCATTTTTTTAAGGAAAAATGGTTAAAGCTCATACCGGTTGTATTAGTTGCGCTATTGGAATGCATTTCATATGCCAGCGTTACATATTTCCTTTATCGTGCGTTTGGATTAAACGACTATGGCTTTATCTATATAATCATATTGCAGTCTTTACTTACGATAGCCGTATCTTTCATGCCGTTGCCCGGTGCAGCCGGGGCATCGGAAGGTGGGTTTTATATTGTATTTACATCGTTTTTTGGTGAATCGCTAAGATTTCCGGCGCTCTTGCTTTGGCGCTTATTTACATATTATATGAGTCTTATACTCGGGCTTATAGCCGTTATAATCGACGGATTTCAGAAAAAAACAAGGATAGCGCGTTCGGGAGAAATGCAAAATCTCATAGAAGAAAACGAAGTAGAGCTGCTTTCAAATGACGTAGGTAAAAAATAAACATGTATATTTCTCATGATTTTAGGGATTACGAAATAATTGATGCCGGAGACGGCGAAAAACTTGAGCGCTGGGGAAACGTTATTCTTTCCCGCCCCGAACCTCAGGCTATTTGGTCTATGGAAAGCAGGATATCTCCCGACGCGCACTATATCCGCGCTTCAACCGGCGGGGGACGCTGGGAATTTAATAAGACACTTCCCGAAAAATGGCGTATTAGATATAAGAATCTGACATTTGTCGTGCGTCCGACCGGATTTAAACATACAGGGCTTTTCCCCGAGCAGGCGGCAAACTGGGACTATGTTTCAGATATTGTAAAGTCCTCGAAAAAGCCTCCTCACATACTCAACCTTTTCGCATATACAGGAGGGGTTACCGTTGCCCTTTTAAAGGCCGGTGCGGAGGTTACTCATGTCGATGCGGCTAAGGGCATGATCGCTTGGGCTAAAGAAAATGCTGAGCTTTCGGGTGTTTTAGATGCACCTGTGCGTTTTATCGTTGACGACTGTATGAAATTTGTTATGCGTGAACAGCGAAGAGGACATCTTTACGACGGCATAATAATGGATCCTCCAAGCTACGGAAGGGGACCAAACGGCGAAATGTGGAAAATAGAAACCGACCTTTACCCGCTCATCGTCGAATGCGTAAAGCTTTTAAGCGACGATGCTCTGTTTTTTCTTATAAATTCATATACAACCGGGTTTGCCCCCGGTATTTTAACCGCCGTTTTAAAGGCAGCGCTCAGCGATAGGCGTGGAATTTGCCAAATTGAATCAGATGAAATAGGGCTTCCGATAACGCGTCTTGGGCTTACTCTACCTTGCGGCGCAAGCGGAAGGGCGCTTTTTATATAATAAACGAAACGGTTTGCGTTTCGGTATAAAACATTCAGAGTTATTCCCTATTTGAATTTATTCATGGAGAAAAAATGAAGATTTTAAAAACTATTATTTCGGGTGTGCTTGCCGGTATTTGTATAGCCATAGGCGGGTGTGCTTCTCTGTCTCTTGATAGCAAGATTGCCGGGGGGATCTTCTTCACGGTAGGTCTGTTCCTTGTTGTCACCTATGGATTTAAGCTCTATACGGGCATGGTCGGCAATATTGTTTCGGAAAAAAAAACCTATATATTTACGGCGCTGTTGGCTCTTATCGGAAACCTCATCGGTGCTTTCAGCGTTGGGTTTCTCGTTCGACTTACGCGACTTACCCCGCTTATCGAAAAGGCAGAGGCTCTCGCCGCAGCTAAATTTTCGGACGGTTTTTTAAGCATATTCATTCTCGCGGTATTTTGTAATATACTTATCTATTTCGCGGTCGATACTTATAAAAACAATAAACATGAGCTCGGAAAATATTTAGGGCTTCTTCTATGCGTTCCCGTATTTATTATATGTTCATTCGATCACTGTGTCGCAAATATGTTTTATCTCGCCGCCGGAAATGCCTATTCACTACATTCTTTTTTTGCTTTGCTTATTATGATACTTGGAAATACCGTCGGAGGGCTTATTATTCCCCTTTGCCGACTTTTGCTTAGGGAAAAAGGTGAAACCGGTAATTAACCGAAAAGATAAAGCACAAAACTTAAAAAAATATATTACTTTTATATACTCCCCTTGTCACAAAAGACTCACCTTTACTTTGTTTGAGTTTCTTGTTTTAGAGGGAGTATATAAAAAATATTCTATGTTTTATCTATGCATTAAAATATAAAACGGGGCGAATTAAACCATCAGCATAGGCGAATTAAGAAGAAGCACCTTCGTCGTTTCAAGATGAGTACGAAGAATTGCGCTCGCAAGCTCCGCGTCACGCGCCGCGCAAGCATCAATAAGCTGTCTATGTTCATCATTTGAATTATGATGAATCTGGCTCTCAGAGTAGAACGGACGGACATATCTATCGACATTAGCATGAAGCTGGTCTATATACTGGAACATTATCGGATTATTAGCCGGCTCATACAGTGCAAAATGAAACCTCAGGTTTAAATCCTCAATAGCATTAAGATCTTTTTCTTCCGCAAAATCTACATAAATCGCTTCGGCCTTTTCAATAATGCTATCTGTCATAGCCGTCATAGCTTTTCTTATAGCGCCGAGTTCGAGGAGAATCCTAACATCCATAACGTTCGACATTTCTTCACGCGTAAGTTTTGTTACTACAGCGCCCCTATTAGGATATATGCGAACAAGTCCCTGCGCTTCAAGCTGCCTAAAGGCCTCTCTCACCGGAATATGACTTACGCTCAATGCTGCCGAGATCTCATCTTGACGAAGCGGAACTCCTCCGGGCAAAACTCCGCGAATAATAGCCGTGCGAATGACCTGAAACACCCAATCACGCGCAGCCATTGATTTCGGCTGCATTTCTTCTGCAATAGTTCTTAGATCCATAATTTTTTTTACCCCGCTTTAAAAGTATGTTTTTTTAGGCTTGAAAAGATTTAAATTTCAAGTCTACGTATATTTTATACGCATTGACGATTTTGTCAAGTGTTTTTTTGTTGAAAGGTGTTGATTTTCAGGTTTTTGACATATTATAATCTCAAATTCACTAAAAAGCGTTATAGACGCATCTATTTTTTTACTAAATAAGGGTAAATATGTAAGCCTTTAAGGTCAAACTTCAAGTACCTAAAAGCTGCTCTAAATTTTTAGAGTTTATTATTAACTTTAAGTTAAAAACAAAGCTTCTTGTTCTGCTTTAAAATTTCCCAAACCTTGACAATAGGAGCTTTTTGACATAATATCAAGATACTAATTGGTTTAGGAGATAATATTTTGAGCATACCTAAGTTTGAAAATAAAATAATCTACACTCTCGGTATCATGAACGAATTTCACGTAACTACCTCGGTCGCAAAAAAACGCATGATTGCCCTTGCACCCCTTGGAATCAGTATTTTATTTACTATCGCCGCGAAATTCATATCTTGGCTTTCCGAATTTTTTACTATTGGTCTTTTTCTCTGTGTTCTCTCTCTTGGCTTCTTTTTATTTGTTATATATAAAACCGACAAGGCTATACGAACATCATATAAAAAATCGGTGAAAGATAACGAAGGAAATGAAAGTAAAATAACAACGCGTTTTTTTGAAGATACAATTGAAGTTTCAAATATTGTGTCAGGCGGCGTTACTATTTATAATTATGAAAATATAACCTGCCTTAAAAAAGCAAGACATATTATAATACTAATGTGCGACGATAACCGCGCCGTTTTGCTTTCAAAAAAAGGATTTTCTGTTGGCGATTATGATAGATTTATCCCTTTCATGGAGACAATAATAAAAAACAATAAGGCAAACGGAAGCACCTCAGAAAGCGAAGTTTAAACATCAATATAAACCTAAAAACGGTAATGCTGATATCCGTGTAAATAAATATGAAAAAATATCTTTTAATTCCGGATTCTTTTAAGGGAAGCATAAGTTCGTCGCGCGCATGCACAATAATGTCGCGTGCAATACTAAACCATGAGCCTGACGCTAATATAATTTCAATACCAGTAGCGGACGGTGGAGAGGGTAGCGTAAATGCATTTTTAAATGCCGTTGGCGGGAAAAAATACTGCACATCCGTAAAAGGTCCATTTTTTAACGAAATAAACTCCTTCTTCGGCGTTTTAAATGACAATAAAACCGTCGTTATAGAAATGGCGGCATGCAGTGGGCTTACCCGCGCCGGAGAAACTCCCGACCCTACGAAAACGACGACTTACGGAGCGGGGCAGCTCATAAAAAGAGCAATTGAACTTGGTTCCTCCCAAATTATTATGGCTCTCGGAGACAGTGCGACGAACGACGGCGGATGCGGCGCAGCTTCCGCTATGGGCGCAAAATTTTATAATGCAGCGGGCTATGAATTTATACCCGTCGGCGGAACTCTTAAAGATATAGCGCGAATTGATCTTTCCGACCTCAATAATCTTATCCGCGATATAAATATAACTGCCATGTGCGATATTAATAATCCGCTTTACGGGAAAAACGGAGCTGCCTATATATTCGCTCCGCAAAAAGGTGCTGATCCTAAAACTGTTGAACTTTTAGACAAAGGCTTAAGGCATCTTGAGACGATCGTAAAGCGCGATTTATCGTGTGATAATGCGTTTAAACCCGGTGTGGGCGCGGCGGGTGGAATGGGCTACGGCATGATATCATTTTTTAACGCGAGGCTTCGAATGGGTATTGAAGTAGTTTTAGATGCCGTTCGCTTTTCAAATATGCTTTCAGACGCCGATTATGTTTTCACGGGTGAAGGCAAGATTGATTCTCAGAGCCTTTTGGGTAAAGTAGTTATAGGAGTAGCGCGTCGCGCAAAAGAGAAAGATGTTCCGGTTATCGCTTTTGTCGGCGACATTGGAGACAACGTTGATGCTGCCTATTCCGAGGGAGTGACCGCGATTTTTTCAATAAACCGCGTCGCCGTATCTTTAAAAACAGCTCTTTCCCGCGCTGAAAATGACCTTTACCTTACGGTCGATAATTTTATTAGATTGGCAAAGAAAATGCATATTTAACCTTGATAGGCTTATAAATTTCAGAAGGATGATTTTATATTTATTATGAACAATAATGTTAGTTTCAGATATGCGAAAACAGGAGACGAAGAAAAGATATTGACTTTCGTTCGCGCTCTCGCCGAATATGAGCATATGGAAGATGAGGTTATCGCAACGCCCGATATTTTAAACGAATGGCTCTTTGTAAAAAAGACCGCCGAAGTTATATTTTTAATATTTAACGATAAGGAGGTTGGTTTTGCCCTGTTTTTTCAAAATTTTTCGACTTTTTTAGGTCGCGGAGGAATATATCTAGAAGATCTTTTTGTCTTAACTGAATATCGGGGTATGGGTTTTGGGAAAGCTATTCTAAGAAAACTTGCCGAAATAACGGTTGAAAGAGGTTGTGGACGTCTCGAATGGGTCTGCCTCGATTGGAATAAACCATCGATAGATTTTTATCTTTCCCTTTCCGCAAAACCGCTTGACGAATGGACTATTTATCGATTGACGGGCGAAACTCTTATTTCGTTCGCGAAGTCATAATTAGGATCTCTTTGACATAATTGACGCGGTGTGGTATAAAGATATTGGTTTTTAGCACTTATTTCGCTGTGCTTGAAAATTTATTATTTTAAGGAGAATTTTTATGGCTATAAGTAAAACTATGAACATTAGAGAGATTATGGAAGTCGATGAGGGTATCGCTAAGATTCTTATGGATGCGGGTATGCATTGCCTCGGCTGCATAATGGCTTCGGGAGAAAACTTAGAACAGGCTTGCGCTGTTCACGGTATAGACGCTAACGAGCTTGAAACTAAAATAAATAATTATCTTTCACAAAAATAAATAATGAAACTTAAACCAAAGGTCCTTGTCGAGGGCGCAGCGATAGCGGCTTTATATATTGTTTTGACGCTATTGTCTTTCGCCCTCAATTTAAGCTCAGGGCTTATACAACTTAGACTGTCCGAGGCTCTATGTGTACTTCCGTTTTTTTCGCCGGTTGCGGTTTTTGGGCTTTTTATAGGTTGCTTTTTCGCTAATATCCTAACAGGCGCTGTATTTTTGGACATTGTTTTCGGGTCTATCGCCACTCTCGTTGCCGCGATTTTAGCGTTATGGTTTAAGAACCTTAAGTTTAGCCGCTGGCTAATTCCACTTCCGTCCGTCGTCGTTAACGCTCTCATCGTAGGTTCGCTGCTCGTATATGCCTACGGAGTAACCGTTCCGTTATACGCGGCCGTTCTCTACGTTGCGGCAGGTCAAATTTTGGCGTGCTATGGTATTGGTATGCCTCTTTTTTATGCCCTGGAAAAAAGTAAAATATTTTTACCAAAATAAAGTATACAAAAGGAGAAAATAAAATTGCGTTACCTAATGCCTATATTCCTGCTTTTAACTATTTTTATTTCAGGATGTTCGTTGGGAAAAAAGCCGGTATCTTCGCCAATTCCCTCTTCTTCGATCGCATCTCCCGGAGAAACGAAAGCGATTCCAACTTATCAAAGCGTTAAACAGATAGGCGAAGACTTTTTCGCTTATATACTTCGTATGCCATATTCCGGTAGCAATAATAAAATATGTTTTATCGACTCAAGAAAAGTTCTTGAGTCGCTTCCGAAAACCCCCGCGCCTATTTCTGATGACCCAACTATTGGTCTAGCGAAATATGACGATGCTTTTTTTGTACACAGCCGTCTCATTATAATTGACATGACGCAAAAAAGCGGATCGGTAAATACAGAAGTTCTTGGAATAGACGTAGACGGAAAAACAATTGCCGTGCGCCTTAAGGTCACAGAAGACGAATATGGTACAGCTGACATGGCTCAGCGTCGTATATTCGTCGAGGTTCCGCTTGAGAAGGCGGGTGGCGTAACAACAGCCATAATAAATTTTGAATAAACATGCATTTTGGAAAACTTGAAAATGAAACGCTTGAGAGGTTAATATTAAGCAAATTCGCGCGTACCCGCCCAGAGGTATTGACAAAGCTGCAAACGGGGATAGATTGTGCCGCGCTTGACTTTAGCGGTGATATGATCGTGCTTTCGACGGATCCTATAACCGCCGCTAAAAGTCGTCTTGGATATTTAACCGTTCATATAAATTGTAATGACGCGGCAGCTTTTGGGGCCGTTCCTATTGCTTTACTCGTAACTATACTTGCCCCGCATGGAACGACTGAAAATGATCTTTCTTCTCTTGCCGACGAAATCGCCGATGCAGCAAAATCTATAGGTGTCGATATAATCGGCGGACATACTGAAATAACCGATGCGGTTACGCGAATCGTAACCTCCTCAACCGTTATAGCGCGTGCAAAAATAAATAAGTCTGCCCGCGAAATTTTTGATGGAGATAGTATCGTTATGACAAAATGCGCTGCTCTCGAGGGAACTGCGGTTCTCGCTTTAGACGAATGTATTTCCTCCACCCTTTCCGATGGCGAGATATTTTTTGCTCAAAAGCTTATTGAAAAAATAAGTGTCGTAAAGGAAGGATTAATCGCCTCCGACTTGGGTGCGCACGCGATGCATGATGTTACCGAGGGTGGAGTTTTAGGAGCTGTTTTTGAGATGGTCGCCCCATTTAATCTCGGCGCTGTCATAGATACGGGAAAAATTCCTATTTTAAGTATAACAAAAAAACTTTGCACCGCAATGAACCTAGATCCGCTACGCCTTATTTCCAGCGGAAGCTTATTAATAGCTTGCTCAAATCCGGATACGATTATAGAAGCTCTCGCAAAAAACGGAATAAAGGCAACAAACATAGCGCATGTAACTAAAAATCGCGACGTAATTACGATAGAGGGTGCGCAAATTTCTCCTCCGAAGCCGGATGAGATTTATTCTGCTAAAAATCGTATCTAATTTTTAACGTTAAAAAATAATTGCATAAATTTAAACTTAATTTTATATAAAAAGTCGAACTCGCTTTTTAGCGCACTTCGGCTCTTTTATTATCGTTCCTTAAGCTGTAAAATTGTTTTTTCCGTAGAGAAGTTTACGTTGAAATATGGATCACCAGATTTTTTAAAGTCTCTAAGAGTGTCTTCAAGACGAAGCATGTTCTTTTCGGATAACTCCTCAGCTTTTATCTCGTCTTCATGTATAAAAGCAACAGCATATGGCGTATAAACGTTATATAGGCGTTTATTCAGGATTCGTAGACAAATATCAGTATCAAAGCCCAATGTCTCAAAGCTCTCGTCAAAGCCACCGGCAAGATTAAAAACGTCTCGCTCTATCGCCATGCATTCGTAGCGTACAGCAGAAACATTTCTTATTGTGTTAGTATAAAAATTCATATAATGTCCTCCAATAGCGTCATAAGCGCCGGAATACGGAAATCCAAATTGACCGTTCAGCCCTACAACCGTACCACAGCTGACTAGCATATTCGTAGGCGTTTTTAGCTTACCTCCAACCGCTCCTATATGCGGCTGAAGTGCAAGTTCGGCAATAGCGTTTAGCCATTCGGGTGTTATCGGTTCTGTATGCGGAGATAAAAAAACGAATATATCGCCATCTGCCTCCTTAACCCCGATGTTCAACATAGAAGGCACGGCTGCATTCTCGCAATATACGACTTTTGCCGCTCTCCCGTTCGTAAGCGCCGAGTAATAACGTTTTGAAATTGACGACGACTTTGCATCCGCCGCTATTATAAGCTTATAATTATCAAAGAGTGTTACGTCTTCGATGCTCTCGAGACAGCGCCTAAGAGCTTTAACGTTGTCGTCCGCCGCTATTACGATACTCGCCTTTATCGCACTTTTTATAGCATAACGCACTCTGTATGAACCCCTATACATACCGTTTACCGTATGCGCCCTCTTATTTTCTGCTACCAAAGCGGCGTCTATTACGCTTCGCTCTTCCCCATTATTTTCATTTTCCTTTACATCAATTCGTGAAAGTAAAATCCCGGGAACATGCAATATGGACTTCGCAACATTGGCAACCCGCAAAACATAGTCATAATCGTTATAAAGATATCCTTTTGCCGCATCATAAGCGCGCGTACTTACCCAAAAAGGAAATCCGATAAAGTTTAGGCTCTTCAATGTATCCGGCGAAAAATTGGGTTTAAAGAGGGGCGCAAAACGACCTTTTTTATTATAAGTATCCGAATCCGAATAAATCGCGTCCGCGCTTATCCTCTTTGAAAGCGCCTTTACAACATGATAAAAAGCCGATTTATCTAAAATATCATAAGGCTTTAAAATTAATATAAATTCGCCGGAAACAGCCTCGCGAACGCGTTTCATAAAGTTCTTTGTCGATTCTTTACCGCATACAAGCCTTATATTTTCATCATCCAGTTTAACACGTTTTTCTTCGTCATTTATTGCAACTATAATTTCAAATCTTGAATACGTCGAAGCCTTTATGCTGTCTATAGTTGTTCGGAAACCCGCCTCGTTAAACTTATCCGCTATTATGCATACGCTAATAGTGGGCATAAATATAAAACGCTCTTCGCGTTCATCATCGGTATTTTCGGATACCTTACTTTCAATATAAAATTCATAACCCAAAAGTTCCTCGTCCTTCTCATTGGGTGCTTCAAAAAGAAACGAGAACGGACTTTTCGGCAGACTTTGATTTGATTTTATCATATGATTATTATTACGCATTTTTTAATTTATATACCAACTATACTTGCCTTTAAAAAATCAAAATGGCGGGAAAACAATCCCCGCCATAAGTTATAATTTAACGGACTGCATTTTTTTGCATTGCCCGTATTTATCTTATTTTTAAACCATCCTCCATCTCTGCTATTGTAGTCAATGCCGATAGTTCCTTATCGCCCTCGCTGCTTGCACATAGTATCATTCCTTCGCTCAATATTCCGCAAAGCTTACGCGGTTTTAGGTTGGCAACCATAACAAGAGTTTTCCCGATCAAACCGTCAGGCTCGTAAAAATTGCGGATTCCAGAGAGAACGGTGCGCGTTTCATCGCCCATTTTAAGCGTAAGCTTATAAAGATGATCCGAACGCTTTACTTCTTCGCAAGATATCACCTTCGCAAGGCGCAAATCGATCTTAGCAAAATCTTCATAATCAATATAGGAGGGTTCTTCATCTTTTTTTTGTTTTGCTTTTTCCGCGACCTCCGATTCCTCGCTGTTCGGAATTAGCTTTTGTAATTCTTCCATTTCCTTTGCTATATCTATACGTGGGAAAAGCGAGTCTCCTTTTTTTACGGCGATACCGTATTTTAAAGAGCCAAACTTAGCCAGAGATTCAACCGTTTTAAGAGCATCATTCGTTATATTGAGCTGCTCAAATATTTTAGGTGCTGTATCGGGTAAAAACGGATTTATTAAAATACCTATAAATCGGAGCGACTCGGCAAGATGATAGAGAACCGCATTGAGATCCGCACGCTTTTCCCCCTCTTCACTTTTATAAAGTTCCCATGGCTTCATTCTATCGACAAACTTATTGCATTCGTCAACAAGCGAAAATATTGAAGAAAGGGCTTCCGGGATCTTTAACGCCGCCATATGAATATCAACTTGCTTAGGGATAGAAAGCGCGCATTCTCTAACAGAGGCACCAACATTGCTTTCAATATTGCAATTTGGGATAACACCGTCATTGTATTTTTCTATCATTCCTACCGTTCGCGAAAGAAGGTTGCCTAGATCATTTGCTAAATCGCTATTTATACGCGTTAAAAGTGTCTTGTTGCTAAATACTCCGTCCGATCCAAAGGGAACCTCGCGAAGCAGAAAATATCTTATCGCGTCTACACCGTAACGTTCCGAAAGCATGATCGGATCTACGACGTTTCCCTTGCTCTTACTCATTTTTCCGCCCTCGAGAACCAACCAACCGTGACCGAATATCTGCTTAGGTAGCGGCTCCCCAAGAGCCATTAGCATAATTGGCCAAATTATAGTGTGAAAACGAACTATTTCCTTCCCTACCAACTGTACATCGGCAGGCCAATATTTTTTATACATCGAATCGTCATCGCTTAGATATCCGAGCTTAGTTATATAGTTTGAAAGAGCATCCAGCCATACATATACTACGTGCTTCGGGTCGAAATCGACGGGTATGCCCCAGGAAAAAGTCGTTCTCGAAACGCAAAGATCCTCTAAACCGGGAATCAAAAAATTATTTAGCATTTCGTTCGCGCGAGACGGAGGCTGAATAAAATCCGGATGCGTCTTTATATGTTCTATTAGCCTATCCGCATATTTGCTCATACGGAAAAAATAACTCTCCTCAGTAACCATTTCGGTTTTTCGCCCACAATCCGGACAGCAGTCATTATCAAGTTGGCGTTCGAGCCAAAAAGATTCGCAAGGCGTACAGTAATGTCCCGAATATGTTGATTTATATATATCTCCCTGATCATAAAGCTTTTTAAATATTTTTTGGACACGCTCTTCATGATAATCATCCGTTGTACGTACAAAGCCGTCGTTACTTATATTCATACGCTTCCAAAGAGACTGAAACTCCGCGACTATCTCGTCTACATATTGTTTCGGGGCTATCCCGCGCTCTCGCGCCTCACGCTCTACCTTTTGCCCATGTTCATCCGAACCGGTTAAAAAATATACGTCAAAACCGCGCTGTCTTTTATAACGCGCTATAGAGTCTGCCGCAACCGTAGTATAGCAATGCCCGATATGTAGCTTTCCGCTTGTATAATATATTGGTGTCGTTATATAGAATTTTTTATTCATTCTTTTCCCTTTCTAAAATAAAAAAAATCGCCCCCTGCGCATTCACAGGGGCGATTGCATTCGCTTTACCACCCTGAGTTCAGAATCTTAAGATTCCCTCAAGCATCGCTTTAACGGGCAAATCACCGTTTTAGGCTAAGGTTTTAAAAACGTTCGTCTAAAAAAGCTCGGGAGCCATGTTCAACTCGCTAAAACGTTATCGGCTTTCACCTACCCCGACTCTCTAAAAAACGCTAACGAATTTACTCTTTCCGTCAACACTCTGCTTATTTTTTTGTATTCTACCCGTTTTTTATACCCTTGTCAAGCGCGAATAGAATATTCTAAGCCGGACTATTTTTCAAGAAAAGGCACTCGTTTTGTAAAATCATTACTCAATCGCATTGTTTTTCTATCTTCCGGTCATGCGTAACAATAATAACGGTTTTATTATATTCTTTCGAATTTTTGCGAATAAAATACATGATAAATTCCACGTTTTCGTGAATATGAATGTGTAATAATAAAAAACTACCTTTGGAGGGAAAATATCAGCAGATTATCATCGACATGATATAAGTGATGCAGTTTGGGCGCTATTA
>JAVVSK010000022.1:0-26888 GCA_036654235.1 Clostridia bacterium
ATCAATCAGCTATCAGCATAAACGATATGATTGAACAGTCTCGGATATTTTTCATATCCAAAACAATAAAATATATGATTTTTTCTGTTGAAAATAACGGGGTGTTATGTTACAATAAAGCGCTAACGTCCTTCTTGCTCTGTCAAAAGGACAGGGCCAACAGACCATAAGGAGGTGAATAACGTGAATAAGTACGAAAACCTGTACATTATCACAACCGAAATCGAAGAAGAAGCTATAAAGGGCAAAATTGAAAAGTTTTCGGGAATCGTCACGAGTAATGGTGGCGAGATTGTTAAGGTAGATGAATGGGGGAAAAGGCGGCTTGCCTACCCAATTGACTACAAGACAGATGGTTACTATGTGCTTATGACATTCAACGGTGAGCCCGAGCTTCCAAAGGAACTTGAGCGTAACCTGAAGAACGACGAAAACATTTTGCGTTTTATAGTTATCCGTTTAGACGATTGATATTTGTTGTGAATTCTCAGAAAGGATGTTGATTTATGAATAAAATAACGCTCATTGGCAATTTGACTCGTGATCCCGAACTAAGGACAACGCCGACCGGACTTTCTGTGTGTTCATTTACTATCGCTGTGAATAGGCGTTTTGGTCAACAGAACGGAGAGAAAATAACCGATTTCTTCCGCATATCCGCATGGCGTCAGCTGGGTGAAAATTGTGCTAAATACCTTGCAAAAGGTAGAAAAGTTGCTATCATAGGCGAACTTCAAGCGCGGATGTACGAGACGAACGATGGTAAGACGGGTATGTCTCTTGATGTTTCGGCGGATGAGGTTGAATTTCTCTCGCCGCGCAGCGAGGGAAGCGCTTCTTCCTCAGAAGATACATCCGCGAGATTTGTACCACAACAACACTCGTCTAATCAACAACCCCCATCTATGGATGGGTTTGTTGATATCGATGACGATGATCTCCCCTTTTAAAAAACGAGGGGGAGTCGCATAATTTGGAAAGGAGAAACATTAATGGAAGATCGAAAAATGAAGCCTCGCATGCGCAAACCAAGGCGCAAAGTCTGTGTATTCTGTGTCGATAAGATTGAAACAATCGATTATAAAGATGTCAACAGGCTGCGTGGCTGCGTTACCGAGCGTGGGAAAATAAAGCCTCGCCGTATGTCCGGCGTTTGCGCCAAGCATCAACGTGAGTTGGCAATAGCCATAAAACGTGCACGCACGGTCGCTCTTTTGCCCTATGTGGCGGACTAATTTTTAAATTTTGGCGTTAGCATAAACCAAAAAACATTAAAGGCGAATGCGTGATGAGCTTACTCACCACGCATTCGCTTTTTTTTAAGTTAATGATGAAAATTCAAATTAATTTTTTTCGACGATACATCATTAATGCCGCTATGCCATTTAAAAATGCCAACCTTAATACACCATGGGTAAATTCAATTTTGAAAAATGAAAATGACAGCTTTGAATACTTATAATATCAGTCGAAAAATTTTCCCTTATAAAAATTTTTATTTTCAAGTTTATTCGCTGTCAGTCTAAATTTGACGCAGCCATCTGGACATACAATATTCTTGCAATATTTACTACTGCCACCGATGTTCTCTAAATCTCCTCCGCTTCTGACAGCTTCCATAATTGGGAACATCATAATCATTACTTTGGAGCAAATACCCTGTCCATTCGTATTTACAGGACAGCCATAGGTGCATGTATATTTATCTCCGACTTCTTCACCGTTTCGGCAATACCGTTCTGTGTGATCACTGCAAAGAAATCCTATAACCTCAATTTCCCATTCATATTCTTCATCATACCATTTTTTCATGTTTTACCTCAAGATTCTTTTCTGCA
Source organism: Clostridia bacterium (assembly GCA_036654235.1). Lineage (GTDB taxonomy): Bacteria > Bacillota > Clostridia > Christensenellales > CAG-138 > JAVVSK01. The sequence goes on from JAVVSK010000022.1 coordinate 1,839, forward strand.
ATTCTCAATAAAGAGAGAAGAAGATTATTCATATCTATCATTTTAATAATAAAATTTGCTCTTAGTGCTAATTTTTTGATTGTGCGAGTATTGTAAATACGTTTATGACTTTTTTACTGAACTTATATACTTAAAATATCGCTCAGGGTTATAATAAAAGTTTGTGATTCTAGCGGAGAAAGTATCGAAGCCGTAACAATTGCCGGGGTAATCAAAAATTGTCATTATTTTTTTAATTTTTCTGTTTTAAGGGATTTACTAAAGAAAAGCAACTTCTTTTGGAGTAGCTTGATGAAAGTGCATTGGTTGTGGGGTGCGTTGCCACTGCGTAGCAGTTTAATGCTATCTATAAATTGGTATAGCTTTTCGCGCTTCATAGACGGCTTCTTGGGTTATATCAACAAGAAGCAATTCTTCGTCAGCGCCAAGCTTAGCTAAAACAGTTCCGTCAGGTGCGGCAACCATGCTGAATCCATATGCGCTTTTTGATTGTGCAGGGGATACGCCGGCAAAAAAACATTGATTGTCGAGTGCCCGCGAACGAACTAAAAGCTCCCAATATGTTGGACCCGTAGCGAGAGAAAATGCTGCCGGAAGCGCGATAAACTCAACTCCGCGCTTCCGCATTATGTTAATCCAATTTGGAAAACGTATATCAAAACAAATTGAGACACCCGTTTTGAGTTCCGCATCAAAAACAAGAGGTTCATTCTCGCCTCGCGTTATGACGCTGGATTCCATGAAGCTAAACGAACCGAAATCAACATCGAACAAATGTGCTTTGCGATAAATACCGAGAAGCTCACCGTTTTTATTGAATGAAACGGATGTATTGTAGAGCTTATCGCCATTCTGCTCCAAAAACGAACCGCCAACAACGGTTATCCGGTTGCGCTTTGCAGCGGCTTTTATCATATTAAAAGAATCCCCGGTAAGAGGTTCGGATGCGCTCGGAAAGAGCCTAAGCGAATATCGAATAGAAAACATTTCCGGCAAAATAGCCATATCGACACCGGCTTTTCCGGCTTTATCGAGCATTGCCTCAGCGCGGGAAATGTTTAAGGTTTTATTATCGCCAACACCAAGTTGACAAAGAGCTATTTTCATATTATGTATGGTTTAATAAAATCGGGTGCTATCGTTGGATCTCCACTTACGCTCATAACAATATTTATATGTGTTTTTTCGGTGAAATCCGCAAGGAAAGCGAACATTTCTTTGAGAGAGTCTATAGAATGCTTGACAATGCGTAAAAAGCCATCGATAAAAATGCATTCTATGTCGAAATCCTGAGCGGCGATACCGCATAAAAAGCCATTGAACATTTTTGGACCTTGAATACCGAATTCCATAGCGTTTATGAAGCGAATAGAGTTTTTAAGGTCAAACATATAGCTGTTATCATCATCAATAAAAACGATGCTGCCGGTGGCAGAGTTCAGGGAATCGTTAGCCATATCGAGAATTCGTTTTGTTTTACCTGTACCTTTTAGACCATAAATAATCTTTATCAATGCAAAATTCCTCCGATTTGTTATTTTTTTAGAGCGAGCGCTGTGAAACCTACACTTCTCTATAAATAGTACTGCAATTTATCAATAAAATCAATATGAAATTAAGGGGATTTAATTTTATCACATAAAACACATAAAGTTTTCAACTCGGTATGCGGTTGAAAATCGCAAAAACGAATGCGAAAAAACGATATCTAATAGAAACTTAGCTAATACTGAAATTGTAGAAGACTTATTTTTTGTCGCCTATCTTTTTTCTTATTCTCTGTAGTGCATTATCGACTGCCTTTGTACTTTTTTCGAGCTTTTCAGCGATTTCAACGTAACTCATACCTTCTAAATATAGGCGGAGACATTTATATTCGAGCTCGGTAAGATTTTTTATAAGCGCATCGAAAAAAAGTTTATCCGATTCGCGGTTAACGGCTATATCTTCGGGACTTTCCGAGGTGCTTCCGTTTAATATATCTATTAGCATACCTTCGCTTTCGTCAGCACCGCCAACCGTCATATATAGCGAAACATACGAATTAAGGGGCGAATGACGCTTATTGCTGGCACCCGTTATTGCCGTCATAACATGTCTGACTATGCACATTTCCGCAAACGCTTTAAACGATTTATTGTATCCGCTTTTATAATCTCGGATAGCTTTAAAAAGCCCTATCATGCCCTCTTGAATTATATCTTCTTTATCTGCCCCCATTAAAAAATATGGACGTACTTTCATTTTAACTAAATTCTTATATCTTAAACATAAGAGTTCGTCTGCTTCTCTATTTCCCTCGTGCGAAAGTTCAATAAGCTCTTCGTCGGATAAAATTTCAAGCTCTGTATTTTTATTATTTATATCGTTCATAAAAAGTTCTCCATACTATTCAAGAATAAAATCAGGCGTTAGAAGGAGGGTAGGTGAAAGTTGAAAACAAAGCGCCCTATGTATTTATTATAGAAGAAAAAAGCCCACGCTGAAAATGCAACGGCGCGGGCTCATCCTGATTCACTTTAATTTTATTTTACTTATCAGCTCAGCGGCGGTTACGGTGTGTTCCGCTAAAATACAGGTTGTTATACCACCTACGCCTCCCGGAACAGGGGTTATAGCTTTTACAAACCGTTCAGCTTCAATAAAATCTACGTCTCCGACAAAGCGCCCGTCGGTGTCGGGGTTAAATCCAACGTCTATTACGACTTGACGATCATTAAAGAATTTCGCGTTGACTAAATGCTTTTTCCCGACCGCTGAAATTAAAATATCGGCTCTGTTACAAATATTTTCTATATCCAATGTTTTACTATGGCATATGGTTATAGTTGCGTTTTCGTTTAACAGCATCATGGAGAGCGGTTTTCCGACTACTAGGCTTCGACCGATTATAACTATGTGTTTACCTGCAATAGGGATATGGTAAAACTTTAATAGTTTAACGCAGGCTGCGGCGGTGCAGGGAGAAAAGCCAATTCCCTTGCCTACGAAGACTCCCGCTACAGAAGCATCGGTTATACCATCTATGTCTTTACTTGGGGATATTTCCATTCTAACTTTGTTGTCGTTTATATGCTTTGGCAGGGGACGAAATAGCATAAGCCCGTGAACATTTGGATCATCATTGACACTATGTATAGCGTCTATAAGTTCATTTTCGGGTGCATCCTCGGAAAGCTCGATTCGATTCGTCAAAATATCCGTTTCTTTACAGAACTTTATTATGCTTTTTTCATACCAACAGTCGTCAGGATTGTTCCCAACGCGAATTATCGACATCTTAGGGTTTATTCCATTAGCCATCAAATGTCTGGCTCTCTTATTGACACTTTCTTTAACGTCCTTTATAACGGGCGCACCGGTTAAAATTTCAGCCATAATCAGTTTAATTCTTTCTTGACTCTATCGAATATTTCATCAGCCATTTTTCCGTATTTATCAATTAGCTCGTTGGCATATTTATTCGTTTCTTCCGCAAACGTTCTGTCTGTCAATAATTTTGTATTTATGAATACATTTAAGCTTGCTCCAAGAAGAGCAGATTTACACATTATAGCGCCGACACCTACGTCGCTCAGCGCAATTTTTGAGCCCTTCTTTAAAAGCTCATCGTGCAGTGCTATAACGCGGGTTATCTCCTGCATTATCAATAACGGGGGATCTATAGCAGCTCGCAGTGTGCGCTGAAGCTCAAAATCGCGGTTGTCAGCGTTCTTATCCAATCCGTACGCTTGAGAAAGCGGATAAAAAGCATCCGCATCTGCCTGGATTAAATCTATTAACTTATCGCTTTCAAGCTTTGCTTCGCCAATTATTCTCTGAATATCAGGTTCATATTCGGCATATTTCTTTTTTCCCGTTGTTAAATTAGCTACCATAGACGCGAGAGCCGAAGCAACAGCTCCAACGAGAGCAGAAGCGCCGCCACCGCCGGGAACAGGCGCTTTCGTTGATAAAATATCTAAAAAATCAGTTATTTTTAGTGATGAGAAATCACTAGCGTTCATAAAAACCTCCACTCTATTCATAAATAATATCAAAAAATTCTCAGCTTGTCACTAACAATTTTATATGAGAAACAGGAAGGATCAAAAGAAGGGCATTAAATTATAGCCGCATATCATATTCCATTTTCCGTAAAACGTTCCCAGTCTCTATGCATATATCTATCTATACTGAATTTTTCCCCGATATATTTAGAGTCCGGCTCGTAAGAATAAATCGCTTTTGAAAATTCATTTAAAATTGCGGATTCAGCAACCGTGAAGCGGACAGGGATACCCGTATCTATTGAAACCTGCTTGACTATATCGTAGCCATGTAGAAGTATTTCAAAGGAATTTTCGTTTGAAAGATTTGCGTTATTAACAAGCCCGGTTACAGGGAGACGCGATTTAGAAGTTATACTTCCTATCATATCTACTATAGATTCAACCGTAGATGAGAGAGGACGCATCGGATTTATCACGTATAAAACCTCAAGATAGGGGAGAGAATCGAAATTGCGTTTGTATTGCCCGAGGGCAACGGCTCCAGTTGGATCACCGCCAACATCGAACACAACGGTTTCGTGCTGATCGACAAATACCGCGTATATATCCGGCGGGATACTCGGGGCTTCGACACCGGTCATTGCGAACAGAGGATGATGAACCTGAATTCCATGCGCATTTAAAAGCGCCTTTCGTTCGGACGAGCGAAAATACGGATTGATTATATCTAAATCGACTAAAACGGTGCTTTCGGTAGCACTCGCTTTAAGCGCCGTATTTATAGCGATCTCCGATTTGCCACTTCCAAAATTTCCTATAAAGACAAATGTTTTTTTCATTTTATTACCTTAAAACCACAGATATATTTTCCACGTTTGCATTCCAAGTAAGTTCCAACTCCATATGGTTCTTTCCGTTCAGCAATCTGAATTCAAGCGGCAATGTATATAAATCCGCGGATAAACCATCAACATTCACGTATAACTCTATGTCTTTTCTCTGTAGGGCGTTTATAACAGAGATTCTGCCGCGCACAATGACGTTTGCGTTGATCGGAGTAATCGAATATGAAAGTCCGGGTCTGAGGTTAACAACCTTTATATTCATAGCGGTAAATAGTTTATCTACTATTTTTTCACGCACGGTTATATAGGTAGTAACCTTTTTTATATCTCCGACAATGCGAACGCCGGCGGGAATATAAACAGCTACATCTTTTACTATAGTTTCGTCTTCAACGCCGGTTATATCAATGGAACTTATTTCTATTTTATCAATCTGATCTAAATATTCTCTTTCACCGATTATAGTGACCGTATTAGGCACGGTATATGCGGAGGATACTTCTTGATTCGCATTTAGAGTATCAAGACCTATTATTGCGCCCATTACATTTAAATTCACTTCTTTTTTTGGGAGAATTTCAATCGAAACCGTTACCGATGGTAATTCGCCGTAAAGCACAGATGTTGATATTTCATTCCCGCTTTCGTCAACAAGAAGTAGGGAAACGGATTGTTTAAAGTCCGCTGTTCGCATAGAATAATCAACATTGGCTATTGCACGACTTACATGTTTGATATCAGTACTTGGACCTTCTATCTCAATTTCGTATCGTGATAAAACAGGGTCGCCCATATAGTAACCATCGGCTACCGATCCGGTTCCTGTTACCTCAATCGGAATTTTCCTAGTTGAAAGCTTATCAATCTCAACATGGATAGTGTCCGGAATAACCCCTAATACCGTTCCGTTTGCCGACGAGGCTTCAAAACGCAAATCGTATTCTCCGGCTACATTTACATTTCTTAAACTAACAGTACAGATTATATCTTCTCTATTTAAATCGGTGTATTTAATAAGCTCTGTGTTAACGCGAACTGTTACGTTGGACATTATTTCCTCATAGTTTCCGCGAATAACGAGCCGCCTAGCGATAAGATCCGCCTCACCGTCGAAGCTCGCGGAAACACCGGATACAGCCTTTACCCTATCTGGATTTAAGTTAGTCAAAACAAAGCTCCAGATTAATAGGGCGAAAGCCAATGATACGAGCTTTATTACCCAGTTGCTGAACAACATTTTTTTTAGTTTTTTACCGAACGTAAGATTGTTGTTTTCCATTATTTATCCACCCTCATCAATAAAAAAGAATCCGCAAAACTTCAGCGTTTTGATTTTTTGTTACCGAATCGCTTACGCATTAAAAGACTGATTTTATTTGTATTTTGAGTTAAGAAGAGAGAATCCAAAAGATTACGCAGTGATTTACTGTCTATATAACGAACAATTCGCCCCTCGCTTGTATATGAAATCGTTCCGGTTTCTTCACTTACGACTATAGTTAAGCTGTCACTGACAGTTGAAATACTCATAGCCGCCCTATGTCTTGTACCCATCTCTCTATCCAGTTCAACTTCGTCGAGCATGGGTAAAAAACAAGCCGCCGCCGCTATTCGATCTTCCCGTATTACAACCGCACCGTCGTGCAAAGGCGTATTGGGTTCGAAAATATTTTCGATTAGGGGAGCGGATACTATTGCATCAAGCTTCGTTCCGGTATCAATTATTTCAGCTAAGCCTGTTTTTCGTTCTATTACGATTAGAGCGCCGACTTTTCTTCTAGAAAGACTTAAGATAGCTTTATGAAGCTCACTGACGACCGTTATAGATACGGAATTTGTTTTATCTCCCCAAAAGCTGCTGCTTCTTCCTATATGCTCAAATCCACGCCTAAGCTCAGGTTGAAATAATATAGCGATAACGACTATTCCGGCGGAAAAGATAGAGCTTAAAAGCCAATTTAAAGTGGTTAATCCAAAAAGCTGGCTAACGGCAAGAGCTAAAAACGCGATAGCTATTCCCTTTATAAGCTGATAAGCGCGAGTATTTTTAGTTCGTATTATTAATAAGTATATTAAAGCCGCGATTATAGTTATATCAATCGCGTCTATTATTTGAAAGTTTTGAAAGCTCGTTGTAAGAGCCTTTAGCAGTGAATTTATGGACACTATAAGAATGCTCCCTCCCCCGTTCTATAATTTATTATACAACATTGAGGAAGTAAAGCAAAGGGGCAAATGAAAAAAGGTTGAGAAAAATACAATAAAAGAGCATCGGAAGAAGCCCGATGCTCAGTATACTTGCGTTTTATGGCGAAACTTCAGACGACGGAGGGTTCAAGTATGAGCTGACCCTGTTCAAATCTATTTTTATTTAGAGCGCTAACATCTATACTCTTCTTATCGCCGAGTATCATTTCAGACATAACTATTCCCGTTATCGGACCGAACATGAATCCATGCCCCGAAAAGCCTATTGCCATATAGAAGCCTTCGGCTACAGAAGATTTATCGTATATTGGTTGACGATCGGGAGTCATATTGTAAAGTCCCGCCCATTGGCGGACGACCCTTAGTTCTCCGATTTTCGGAAGAACCTTGTCTATTGTTTTTGACATTTCTGATAAAAATTGCCATGACGATGTACGGCGAAGATCCCTCGGTTCATTTGGGTCGCCTCTGCCCATTATAAACGAGCCATGCGGAGACTGCTGTACATATAAGTTAAGTCCAAAAGCCATGACCATAGGACCAAACATAGGTTCTACTGGCTCGGTCGCCAAAATTTGATGACGCTCCGAATATACCGGCACATCGTCGCCAACCATGTTGCAGATAGCCTTACTCCAAGCATTAGCCGCGTTTACGACTATATTAGTTTCGATGATACCCTTATCCGTAACTACCGCATTAACCTTACCATTTTTAACGATTATATCTACAACGGTCGTATACGTATAGAATTCAACGCCTAATCGTTTTGCAGCCCGATAAAAAGCATCTGTAGCATGGAACGGGTTTAGGAATCCATCCTTATCGCAAAAAGCCGCACCTTTTAAAATCGATGTATTGAGTTGGGGAACGAGTTTTTTTGCTTCGTCGAGAGATAGCATTCTCGAATTTATTCCGCAGCTTCTTTGAACCACAATGTTTTTTTCAAATTGATCAATTTCTTTATCGGTATCGGCTATTAAGAGGTAGCCCGCCTGTTTAAATTCAACGTCGCCTGTATACTCTAAAATATCGTTGGCGTGCTCATAGAAATCAATGCTCATCTTTCCAATTTTGCAGTTCATTTCGGTACCCCATTGCATACGAACGCCAGCGCCGCAAGCGCCGGTGGATCCACTGCAAATAAAGCTTTTTTCTATAACTACAATGTTTTTAACGCCTTTTTTTGCGAGATTGTAGGCGGTTGAACAGCCTGATATGCCGCCACCTATTATAACTATATCGGCATTAGTTTTCATTTTCATAAGCCTCCTTCGCTATAATGCTGAGTTTAACGCCTACGGCAGGAGGCCTCGTCGTCTGTGCGTTCAGCTCTTCCATGGATTTTCCTGTTAGTTCTGAAATTTTACGCATTATTAGCTGAGAACATGTTTTTCCCTGACAGGGACCCATGCCGACGCGCGTTATTCGTTTTATCTCGTCAAAACTTGTATATCCGGCTTTTATAAGACTTACTATTTCATCCTCAGTAACGTCTGAGCATCTGCAAATTATAGTTTCACTCATTTATTTATCCTCCAAGGAGAAGCTTCTAACAGTGTACATATGTTCACGGGGAACCTCAATCGTAATTATCGGGGTGCGGTCGAAAGCCTTTGGATTTTGAACGTTTTTAACCGCAGAAATACAAACAAAGCGACCCTCGCGATCCAGCCCTCTTACGGTATCCCCAATTTTAGGGAGCGGTAAAAACTCGTATGGAAGGCGCATTTCAATGCTCTTTGAGGATTTGCTCCCGTCTATTACCATAATTGCAAGTCCGGGGCATTTTGAAAGGCAAACGCCGCAGCCTGTACAATTGTTAAAATTGACGGTTGGAAGATTATTTATATCCGCACCTATGGTTATTGCTGAAAAAGCGCATGCAGTTTCACATGGATTGCAAGGAATTTTTGCGAAGCATTCGGCTATAGCAACAGGTCCTTTATTTATTCTTTCTATGCTTGGAAATTTTTCTAAAATCTTTTCAGGATCTTGAATACCGGTTTTTTCAAACATTTTTTCCCTCCGAAATAATTGTTTTTTCAATTCCCTTCAAAATATGGCGACCTACCGGTCCGTTTCTAAGAGCGCTTAACTGAGCTTCAAAGTCGCCTCTAAGCTCGTCAAAATTTTCGCGTTTATGACCAATTGAAGCGGCGGCACAAAGCCCCGCGAGATAGCCCTCGACCATAGCGCTGGACGCTTCTTCAACGCCCGCTATATCTCCCGCGACGAAAAGATTTTTAAGACTTGTTTCATAGTTTGCGGTGCGGCAGGGAACGAGTCCCGAAAGCTCACGAATAAAGCGCATTTCGCACCCGCGCATACTTAAAAGTTCGTTTAACGGAGAAAGACCGACAGATATACACATCGTATCAATGTCGTATTCTTTTTCGGTACCGGGTATTATATTAAATTGTTCATCAAGTTCTGAGACTATTGCGGACTTTAGACAGCCCTCACCCTTAGCTTCGACAACGGTATGCGAAGTTAAAATAGGGACACCCATTCGCGCGACTTTACTTGCATGAACAAGATAGCCGCCTATTTTTGGAGCGGCATCCAATATTGCAACGACCTTTACTCCCGCCTGCATGAGTTGATAAGTTACGATTAGACCTATGTTGCCCGCTCCGACCATTAAGACACGATTACCGGGCTTAACTCCGTATACGTTCATTAGAGTTTGGACAGCGCCCGCTCCATATATTCCGGGAAGATCGTTGTTTTTAAAGGCGAGCGTCTTTTCATATGCCCCCGTTGCCGCTACGACAGCCATTGGCTTTATTTTCATGTACTCGTCTTCTTTATGAAGAAGAGTCAGCATTCCGTCCTCATACATGCCTATGACCGTCGTATTAAGCAGTATCTTAACCTGATCACCAAAAGCTTCGACTTTTTTTATAAGCATAGATGCAATATCTATTCCGCGGGTAGATGCATATTGTTTTTTAGATCCAAAAAACATATGTGTTTGCTTAACAAGTTGACCGCCAAGGCGCGCGCCGCGCTCGACGATGACAACGTTTGAACCGGCGTTTAGCGCGCTTAAAGCCGCGCAAAGTCCGGCGGGTCCTCCTCCTATTATAAGGAGCTCACAAGTATTCATTGAACAATGCCCCTTCCTTCCTGAATCTCAACGCGCATTCCATCTTTCAGCTCTGTTACGCAGGTTTTAACGTTGGGAACGCCGTCTACAGTCATCATGCAAGACGAGCAGTTGCCTATAGCGCAAAAAAATCCGCGCGGTCTATGCAAGAATAAACTGCGTCCTAAAATTTTAACGTCGTTTGCGTGAAGTGCAGCCGCTATGCTGTCACCTTCAAAACCAATTAGCTCAACGCCGTTAAATGTAAATTTAATATGTTTTTTTTCTTCAAAATCAAGTATTGGATGAGTTTCAATTCTCATATTTATAAACGCCTTTCTAATCAAATAAAGTTAAACTAAAAAGCTATTTCACATGATAACACAAAAGCAACATGAATTGAACAATTTAAATGAAATATATTATGACATAGGCTTCCTAAATTTGAGCATGGTAACGCGAAATATATTGATGAAAGGCTACTCAAGGCGTTGATTGAAAAGCTGACCTGTGCTATGCTTAAATTGATAATGACGATAGAAGGAATAAAAAAGGTAAATGAAAAACATCGATAAACTGACTATTGATACTCTCCGCGCGCTTGTCGCGGATACGGTTGAGCGGGCTAAAAGCGGTCATCCCGGAATGGCTATAGGTTCCGCTCCGATAGGTTACGCGATATTTAAGAGCATGAACCATAATCCTAAAAATTCGGCTTTTTTGGGGCGTGATAGATTTGTCCTTTCAGCCGGACATGCGAGCGCGCTCTATTATTCGCTTCTCCATGTATTTGGTTACGACGTTTCTATGGATGATATGAAAAATTTTCGTCAACTCGGAAGTAAAACGCCGGGGCATCCAGAACATGGCGTTACGGACGGAGTTGAGGTAAGTACCGGACCATTGGGTCAGGGTTTTTCGATGGCTATCGGAATGGCGATAGCCGAGGAGCGTCTCGCCGCCGAATTTAACACCGATAAATATAAGATCTTCAACAATTATACATATGTTCTGATGGGAGACGGGTGCATGATGGAGGGAGCGACCGCGGAAGCGGCATCTCTTGCAGGAAGCTTAAAGCTGGGAAAGCTAATTGTTGTATACGACAGCAACCATATAACAATAGAGGGGGATACAAGTCTTACCTTTACGGAAAACGTTGCGGCGCGTTTTGCAGCATATGGATTTCAGATAATAGAGGTTACGGACGGCGAGGATTTGGACTCTATTGAGAGTGCCTTATGTTTTGCGCGAGCTGAAAAAAGAAAACCGACCCTCATAATCGTGCATACGGAAATAGCGAAGGGAACTTTAAAGGAAGGTATGCGGGTGGCGCATGGCGAGCCGTTGGGTGCTCAATGCATAGAAGATATGAAGGCACGAATGGAATTTTCTTTTCCTCCGTTTACCGTACCCGAAGAAGTATATGACAATGTTGCAATGTTACAGAAGAAGTTTGATACTATTACTGACGAATATGCAACTGCGTTCGCTTCGTATGCAATTGAACATAAGGATCTAAAGCGTAAACTCGACGAATGGAAAAATATAAATATAGATCCTTCAATATTTTCTGAGCTTGAGACCGATAAAAACGAAGCTACGCGAAGCTCTTCATCTGTGATTTTAAATAAACTTTTTGAAATTTATCCCAACCTTATTGGTGGATCGGCAGACCTAGCTCCCTCCAATAAATGCGAGATAAAGAGTGCGGATTATTTCAGCGCGGAGAACAGGAAAGGATCAAATATACATTTTGGCGTTCGCGAACTCGCTATGGCAGCTGTATGTAACGGAATTTCGCTATACGGTTATCTCCGCCCGTTTTGTGCAACATTTATGGTATTTTCGGACTATCTTAAACCCGCTCTTCGTTTGAGCGCGCTTATGCATTTGCCTGTAATTTACATATTGACGCACGATAGTATCGGGGTGGGGGAGGACGGTCCTACTCATCATCCTATAGAGCAGCTTTCGTCTTTACGCGCTATTCCGAACGTAAATGTTTTCCGTCCGGCAGATAGGAAAGAAACCGTATATGCATATGTTGCGGCGATGAATGCAAATAGCCCGACCGCGCTTGTGTTATCGAGACAAAATCTTCAACAATTTTCGGAAACGAGCGCTAAAGCGCTTAGAGGAGGCTACGTTTTGCGCGACGCTAAAGGCGTTCCCGATGTTATACTTATGGCTTCCGGTTCCGAAGTTGAGCTTATTTATAAGGCCGCCGATATTCTTGCGGTTCAGGGACTTTCGGTACGGCTTGTAAGTATGCCGTGTATGGAGCTTTTCGATGCGCAGGACGCTGATTATCGTGAGAGTGTTCTTCCGGGCAACATTAAAAGGCGCATAGCCGTTGAAGCCGGTTCAAGTATGCCTTGGTATAAATATATAGGACTTGATGGAAAAACCGTGACGATAGACTGTTTTTCAAAATCAGCTCCTGCCGATATTCTGTTCAAAGAATTCGGTTTTACGCCTGAAAATATTGTAAAAAAGGTGATAGATTGATTATCATCATTTGGTAAGTTGCTTTATATCTAAAAAGAGCACTCTGCTAACCATGTAAGGTTAGCAGAGTGCTCTATGCATATAAGTACTTGAAATTAGGGTAATTTGCTCATAATTTCATTGTATAAAGCCTTACTTCATCAATGCGATAGCATTGCTTTGTTAGTTCTTCTTTGCGGTTGAAGGGAGCATCGAATATCAATTCTTCCGGACCATATATTTCACCTAATTCAGCTTTATTCAATAATGGCATACATTTTTTTCCCTTAGTATAGCATCGAATCCATGTTTGAGAATTTTCCAGAGTAAAACCAATTGATTTATAAAATTGGTTTGCAGCCACATCTTCCTGTGTCCATAGCTCACAGTAGTGAATACCTTGTTCCAATAAGCGTTCTTTTGCATGCTCCCAAAGTTGTCTGCCAACACGGTGCTTACGATATTCAGGCAAGACCGCCATATTCCAGATAATTGCCCCGCGCTCATTAGAAGTATAAGTCAAATCGTCAGAATCAAGCTCTATATCAATTAAGCCAATTATAGTTTGATTCTCTTCTGCAATTAAGCAAATAGAGGGATGATTAAAGAGTTCTTTTTTCGTTTTCACATCGTTAAAATATGAAGTATCCATAAAGGAAACGACTCTGCAACGAAGCCATCCTTGTTCATCTGAATCAGCGTAGTCGCGTATTTGCATTTTTATCATAGTTCTCCTTTTTACCAAATATAAACTAAAGTTATCTTGCAGATTTAATGCGAGTCCGGTAGGTTGTTTCTCTTAATTTGAGGGAGATTTTTAGTTTAGCGATTATTTTAAAGAAAAAAACATCAGAATTTACATTTCAGAAAGTTTTTTTACGACGCGTTCAAGCGCCATACCATGCGACGCTTTAACCAGTACAACGTCGCCATGATTTATTACGTTGTCTAGATCCGAAATAAGCTCGTCTACGGTTTTATAATACCGGGAAATTTCAAAAGCTCCGCAATGGATATTAAAAGCGCGAGTTCCGACCGCTAGGAGCTTATCTATATGCAGACTCTTTGCGTATTCACCTATTTCAAGGTGAAGGGCGGTTTCGTCTTTTCCAAGTTCAAGCATATCTCCGAGTATTGCGATACGACGTCCGTCAGTCTCGCTTAAAACGTCGAGAGCACCCTTCATCGAAACGGGGTTTGCGTTATAACAATCGGATATAACGTTCAACCTATCTGTCTTTATTAAGCGGAGTCTATCGCCGACGGTTTTATATTCCTCCATGCCCTTTATAATCTCGTTTTCGGAAAAGCCAAAATCACAGGCAATTGCGAGAGCCGCCGCAGCATTTATCGCAGTGAATTCGCCGGGGACGTTTAGTCGCGCTTTAAATGCTTCTCCGCTTTTCGTTTTAAAGACGCATTCACTGCCATATATACCGAGACTTTTATAGTTTGTTAGTTGAACAGAGCAGTTGTTGCCTTTCCCATAAAAGACGACGTTTTTATTTATAGTAGCTAACATATCGTCGTCGCCATTCGCATATATTCGCTTTTTGCCGGTCATGTAAGGAATAAACTCCATTTTAGCTTTAAAGATTCCCTCGCGGGATTTAAGCTGTTCAAGGTGCGCTTGACCTATATTAGTTATAACACATCGTGTTGGGCGTAGAATTTTAGAAAGCAGAGTCATTTCACCAAAGTCGCTTATGCCCATTTCGACTACCGATATTTCATGGGATTCGTTTAGCGAGAATAGCGTGAGCGGAACGCCAATATTGTTGTTGTGGTTTCCTAATGTTTTGTGTACATTGAATTTTTGCGAAAGCAATGATGCGACCATTTCTTTTGCGGATGTTTTTCCGACGCTTCCGATTATGCCTATGAATTCAATATCGAACTGAGCGCGATAAAATGTCGCAAGGTCAATCAAAGCCTGCTTCGATGATTTGACCTTTATATGCGGCATTTCTGTCGCAATATCGTTTTCAACTAAGGCCAGAAGCGCCCCACTCTTAAAAGCTATATCAATAAAATTATGCCCATCGTTGTTTTCGCCGACTATCGCGATGAATAGAAAATCGTCTTTAACCTCGCGGCTATCTATACTTATACCCGAAATCGTTTTATTTAAAATATTAGCGCAATTTTTAGCGTCACCATTGACTACGTTTATTATATTTTCAACTGTCATGTTTTTCATGATTGAAAACGCTCCAAGGAAAGATTAACGATCTTGTTACAAAGCTCGGTATATTGTATCCGGGCAGCGCGCGCTTCCTTAGGAAGGAGACTCGCTTCTGTCATTCCGGGGAGAGCGTTTACTTCAAGACAGACTATTTCAAGGTTATTGCTAACGATAAAATCGACGCGAGAATATACGGTAAGACAGAGAGCGTCGTTTGCCCTGAGCGCGATATCCATCATCCGCTTTTGAAGGTCATCATCTATATTTGCCGGGCATACTTCAAGAGTTTTTTCAGCCGAATATTTATTTTTATAATCAAAAAAACCGTCTTTCGGTATTATTTCTATCGGCGGAAGCGCAACTCCGTTTAATATACCTACGGCAAATTCGCGTCCTTTTATATATTCCTCAATAATGACGCGTTCAGAATATTTAAAGGCAATGTGAAGCGCATCTTTCAGTTCGCTTTCGCTATGTACTATGCTAACACCTATGCTCGATCCGCAGGAACACGGCTTTACGACGCATGGCATAGGAATTTTATTATTAAAAGAATCCGATTTTTTAAGTGAGATCCCTAAAGGAACTCTTATTTTTTCGTTAGTTAATATGTTTTTTGAAACGTGTTTTTCCATCGCCATAGAGCATGAAAAATAGTCGCTTCCTGTATATTTTATTCGATAAAGGTCAAATAGAGCCTGCAATTTTCCGTCTTCGCCCTCGTTCCCGTGCAGTGCGATAAAAACAATATCCGCCATAGAACAAAGCTCAATGACGTTTTCACCTATGCTCGAATAGTCGGTGCCGCGCCTTTTGTAAAGTTCATCCGTATTGGGCGCGGAGTCCTTTATTTTTTCGGAATGTTTAAAGGTGGGTGGATCGTCTTCGTAAAATTCGTCAAAATTTTTATATTTTTGTTTAACACCAAAAAATAAATCAAGGCGTTTTGCCCTATGTCCCGATGTTATGAGCGCACTGCAAATATTTGCGCCAGAGGCAAGTGAAACATCTCTTTCCGGGCTTATGCCTCCGCAGAGTACAATTATATTCATAAAAAACCGCCTAAATACATATTTATGCAAAATTTAAATTAACAACCTTTGTATCATATAACCGCTATATTTTTTTGTCAAATTTTAAGGTTGTCACTTATTATTACTAACGTGATATGAAATATATGAAAGTAAAAACAGCTCAATATTGTTTTATAATCGGTAATTGACGGCACAGAAATAAAACTAACGGGCGAATTTTTAATTCGCCCGTTTTTTAAACTGCAAAACCGTTTTTAGTACGAATCAGTCTTTATCGTCATTTTTGAAGCTTATCATTTTTGGATTAAACTCATCCATTTTTTTAAAACGCTTTTCAAATAACCTGAGGATAAAATATGAGGAAAACGCAAATATTGCTCCAAATGCTGCCGCATATAAATCTCCGATTAAAGAACCGAGATATGCGCCTAAAATCAACATAACAAGGGGAATACCGTACATAATAAGACCCGCTTTTACGATGCTTTTTTCATGCAGACTTATATTAACAAAATCGCCGACATGAGCGTCAAGAGTATTATCAAGCTCAACAGCAAGCTCGTCACTTGAAAGCGACATACAAGCATGACATTTTCCGCACATTTTTCCGCGCTTAAACTTTATCCTTGCTATTTTACCGTTGACCTCTATAACTTCGCCCGTTTCCAACATTATTTTTCCACCTCTGTTGTCATTATATAAAGCTCGTCCAACTGCTTTTTATCAACAACGTCCGGAGCGTTCGTCATAAGACATGCCGCCGTTTGAACCTTAGGGAAAGCAATAACATCTCTTATATTATTCGTACCGGCTATTATCATAACGATTCTATCAAGCCCATAAGCCAGACCGCCATGCGGAGGCGTTCCGTATTGAAACGCTTCCATAAGGTAGCCGAAGCGCGCCCAAGCACTCTCATGCGTAAAGCCAAGAGCCTTAAACATTCGTTCCTGAAGCTCCTGCGAATGAATCCTTATAGAGCCGCCGCCTATTTCCGATCCGTTCATAACCATATCATATGCTTTTGCGCGAACACGACCAGGGTCGGATTCTAAATACTGTAGATCCTCATCCTTTGGACTTGTAAACGGATGATGCTTCGCCTCATATCGATTTTCATCCTCGTTCCATTCCAAAAGCGGAAAATCGGTTATGTAGAGAAGATCTATTCTTTTCTCGTCTATGAGATTCATGCGTTTTGCAACTTCAAGGCGCAATGCGCCGAGGCTCGTAAGGACGATTTCATCGTTTGTATCCGCAACGAAAAATAATATATCCCCCTCATTCGCATCAGCAATCGATTTAATATTTTCGATTTGTTCTGGCGTTAAAAATTTGGCGAATGAACATTGCAATCCGTCGGGTTTCAGACTCATCCATGCGAGACCCTTTGCTCGATATATTTTTACGAATTCAGTAAGTTCATCTATATTTTTACGTGTAAATGTGCTAACTGCATTTTTTGCGTTTATAAGGCGTACTGAGCCACCTTTTTCAATAGCCTGAGAAAATACCGAAAACCCACATTTTGCGACGATCTTAGAAACGTCGGTTATCTCAAGTCCGAATCTTGTATCGGGCTTATCACTGCCAAAGCGTGACATAGCTTCGGAATAAGGCATTCTTTTTAGAGGAAGCTGAACGTCAAAATCGAGGGTTTCCTTTAAGAGATATTGGATAAAGCCCTCGTTTATCCGCATAACGTCTTCCTCTTCGACGAAACTCATTTCTATATCAATTTGCGTAAATTCAGGCTGTCTATCGGCGCGCAGATCTTCGTCCCTAAAGCAACGGACAATTTGCATATATCTATCGAAGCCGCTGACCATTAATAGCTGCTTAAATTGCTGTGGACTTTGAGGTAGAGCAAAAAATTTTCCGGGATGCACGCGGCTCGGAACTAAATAGTCTCGTGCCCCCTCGGGTGTACTCTTAGTTAAAACGGGGGTTTCAATTTCTAAAAATCCGCGCTTATAAAAATAATCTCTCGTGCATTGCGCTATTTTATGTCTGAGTATCAAAATACGCTGCATACATGGACGGCGAAGATCAAGATAGCGGTACTTTAGTCTAAGCTGCTCTTGTGTATCCAAATCGTCTTTAATATATATGGGCGGAGTTTTTGCAGCAGAAAGGATTTTAAAGTCAGCCGCAAGTACTTCAAATTTACCGGTCAGCATATCGGAATTTATCATATTTTCGGAGCGCCGTACAAGCTTGCCTTTTATTGCAACTACAAATTCGCTTCGTATACTCTCAGCTTCCTCAAAACGCTCAGCGGAGAGCGTACTCGAATCAAAAACAATTTGCATAACTCCGCTTCTATCGCGAAGTCCGATAAAAATCAGTGCGCCAAGATTGCGCCAAGTAGATGCCCAACCCATTAATAAAACTTCTTCGCCTACATTTTTTTCGCAAGGCTCGGCGCAATAATGTGTTCTTTTCCAGTCTTTTAATAATTCAGCCATTAAAATTCCTCCTCGTCTTCCAACATATTTCGGACAGTGTTTGATATATCATCTATAGATGCCAGGCTGTCCATTCCTGTAGTCATATTTTTAAATTTAACCACACCTTTTTCAATCTCGTCATCGCCTATTATAACGACGAGCTTCGCGCCAAGCTTGTCGGCATACTTCATCTGTGCCTTTATGCTCCTGCCGATATGGTCAAATTCGGTTGCTATGTTGTAATATCTAAGGTCAAACGCCGCCTTAATACCGATTGCCGCTGCCTTTTCACCTATAGTTGCAATATAAACATCCGTCGTTTCGTCGGACGGCAAAATTATACCTTTATTCGAAAGCAATAGAAGAAGGCGTTCTATTCCCATTCCGAAGCCGACAGCGGGCATGTCCGGACCACCAAGCTCTTTAACGAGTCCATCGTACCTTCCACCGCCGCAAAGCGCATCTTGCGCACCTATATCGTTCGAAACTATTTCAAAAACCGTCTTTGTATAATAGTCCAGCCCGCGTACTATATATGGGTTGATCTTAAAGTTGGTTTTCATCTCGGTTAAGATTGTCTGAAGCCCTAAAAAATGCGAATTGCAGTCATGGCAAAGATAATCGGTTATCTTAGGGGCATTTTGGCATATTTTTTTACAGTTTTCCTCTTTACAATCGAGAATGCGCAGGGGGTTCGTTTCGAACCTTGTATTACAGGTTTCGCAAAGCGAATCTAAGTTGTTATTAAGGTATTCCTTTAACGCTTCGTTATAATTTGGACGGCACTCGGGGCAGCCTATGCTGTTTATATTAACGCAGAGGTTATGGATACCGAGAGTTTCGAAAATTTGGAGAGCAAGCATTATGCATTCAGCGTCGGAGGAGGGAAGTGCGCCGCCAAATATTTCCACGCCAAATTGATGATGCTCCCTTAGCCTTCCAGCTTGAGGTCGTTCATATCTAAAAATAGGGGTACTTAAATAATACATTTTAGTAGGCTGAGCCTCATTATATAGCTTATGTTCAATAAACATACGAACAACACTAGCCGTTCCCTCGGGCTTTAGCGTTACATAGCGCTCACCCTTATCCATAAAAGTATACATTTCCTTCTGTACGATATCCGTCGTTTTTCCGACTCCGCGCAAGAATAGTTCTGACGACTCTAAAAGCGGGGTTCTAACCTCTAAAAAGCCATGCATTTTACACGCTTCTTTGATTTTATCCTCGGCATACTGCCATGTGTAGCTTTCGCTCGGCAACACGTCCTTCATGCCTTTTAAAGCCTGGTAATTCAAAATCCTTCACTCCTTAAAATAAAATAGGTTTCCCCACCCAAAAAACAAAGGGACGGGGAAACCGCGATGCCACCCTAATTAGGTAAAAATACCTCACTCAAAAATCGTTAACGCCGATATACGTTCGCGCCTAAAAAGTTCAGCGCCAAAGCTCACGAATGTCCTTCGCAAAAAAAAGCATCAAGGCGGCTTTCAGCCGTATATGACCGCCCTCTCTTTATGCGCTTATTTTGTTACTATTTTCGATCACAGCATGTATTTTTGCCCAAAGCCAAAAAGATTTAAGCATTGTCTAGTGGATTATAGCTGTCTTGGTACGCCTTGTCAAGCCTGATTTTTCAAGGCACATATAGGAAAATCTAGCCTAAAACCGGGGAAAATCAAGATAAAAAAGCGGCTATATTTAAATCAAAAAAAGGGCGAAAAATATCACGCCCTTTTAATATATTAATTTAATATAAATCGGGAACGTTAAAGTATTAAGCGCCCCGTTCCCTTTGAACCTTTTCGGGAAGCTTCTTTTTATTTCTGACAATGAGGGGTGGGGATGTCTTTTCAATAGCGCTTTTTGTTATTATACATTCGCCTATCTCATCGTCGCTCGGAACATCGAACATAACGTTTAACATAACGTCTTCGAGTATTGCACGAAGTCCGCGCGCGCCCGTTTTGCGTTCAATCGCCTTTTTAGCGACAGCCCTTAAAGCGTCCGATTCAAATACAAGCTTAACGCCGTCCATTTCAAAAAGCCTTTTATATTGACGCGCAAGAGCATTTTTAGGTTCGGTCAATATGGACATAAGCGCGACCTCGTCCAGCTGATCCAACGTGACGATTATAGGTACTCTGCCGACAAATTCGGGGATAAGACCATATCTTAGAAGATCCTCGGGGAGGATCTCGCGAAGTATAGCTCCGATATCCTTTTCAACGACACTGCTTACCTCAGCACCAAAACCCATGAGCTTTTTACCGATGCGGCTTTCAATTATATTATCCATACCGGTAAACGCTCCGCCGCATATAAATAAAACCTTTGTTGTATCTATTTGGATAAATTCCTGATGCGGATGCTTTCTTCCTCCCTGAGGAGGAACGGAGGCAACGGTTCCCTCAATTATTTTGAGCAGCGCCTGTTGAACGCCCTCACCGGAAACATCGCGGGTTATTGAAACATTTTCGCTCTTCCGTGCTATTTTATCTATTTCATCTATATATATAATTCCCTTTTCGGCGCGCGCGATATCATAATCGGCAGCTTGTATGAGTTTTAAAAGTATTCCCTCAACATCTTCGCCTACATATCCTGCTTCGGTAAGCGTAGTCGCGTCAGCAACGGCAAAAGGAACATCCAAAATCTTCGCCAATGTCTGGGCAAGATAGGTTTTTCCGCATCCTGTAGGTCCAAGCATGATAACGTTGCTTTTCGAAAGCTCAACGTCGTCGTTCTGCTCTGCGCCGATACGCTTATAATGATTATAGACGGCAACGGAAAGCGCCTTTTTTGCCGCATCCTGACCTATAACATATTCGTCTAAAATAGATTTTATATCAGCCGGTTTTGGCATTTCTTTCATTTCAATGTGCGCTTTATCCGAATCGTCGGCAACTATGTCGTGACAAACCTCGACACATTCATTGCAAATAAAGACACCGGGACCGGCTATCATGCGTACAACTTCGTTTTGCGATTTTCCGCAAAATGAACAGTGTGTAAATTCAAGTCCGCTTGTGCTATCTCTGTCATCATGCTTTGCCATAGTTCACCTCCATTAATGCTTCTCTACGAAAATTTCATCGACTATACCATAAACGAGAGCTTCATCAGCATCCATATAATAGTCCCGTTCGGTATCGCGCGTTATAGTCTCGATAGACTGACCCGTGAGATTTGATAAAATTGCGTTTAAGCGTTTTTTGGTTTTTATTATCTGTTCCGCAGTTATAGCGATATCCGCGGCTGTTCCGCGCGCGCCTCCGCTCGGCTGATGGATCATTATCTCGGAATTTTTAAGAGCACGTCTCTTACCCTTAGTTCCGGCCGCCAATAAAAATGCACC
This sequence comes from Clostridia bacterium, assembly GCA_036654235.1. Taxonomy (GTDB): domain Bacteria; phylum Bacillota; class Clostridia; order Christensenellales; family CAG-138; genus JAVVSK01. The sequence continues at coordinate 23,492 of JAVVSK010000022.1, forward strand.
CATTGACGCGGCGATGCCGATACATATAGTTGAAACGTCGCACTTTATATATTGTATAGTGTCGTACATAGCTAATCCGGCAGAAACTGAGCCGCCCGGGGTATTTATATAGAGAGAAATATCCTTATCGGGATCTTCCGCTTCAAGAAACAAGAGCTGCGCTATAACGAGATTCGCGGTATCGTCATCTATTTCGCCGCTCAAAAATATTATTCTATCCTTTAAAAGTCTTGAATAGATGTCGTAAGAGCGTTCTCCCTTATTTGTCTGTTCTATGACCATGGGTACCAAATTCATATAATTATCTCCTAAAATTGTTCATGGAGGTCTGAAACAATGATCGGATCACTGATCAGCCGGCTTAACTTCTTTTTCGTCCGCATCGACCATCTTGCAATTATCAATTATTAATTGAGCGGCCTTTTCACGCTTTTCCTGATAGTATATGTAACTTAGCAAAGTATCCTTAGAGGGCATTGTATCGAAGCTATCGGAGGAAATATTTGCGTTTTTCAATTCCTTCGCAACTGCCGCTTCTTTTTCTTCATCTGTAAGATCAATATTTTCAAGTTCGACTATCTTTTCGATAACAAGCTTTCCCTTTACCGTATCAGTTGCACGTCCACTAAAGTATTCGCGAAGCTTTGCTTTGTCCATATCGGAGCGTTTTAGGAAAGTTTCAAAAGACATTCCGTCTCTTTCCAAATTGCGTTCAAAGCGATAAAGCTCATCATCTACTTCTTCATCAATAAGCGTTTGCGGAATATCAAGAGAAGATTTGCTTATTATTTTCTCAAGCGCCGAGTTAAGTATAAAGTCATCGGTCTTGCGCTTGCGATCGGCCTCCAATTTCTCCTTTATACTATTCCTATATTCCTCAAAGGTGTCAAACTCAGATACATCTTTAGCAAATTCATCATTCGCCTCAGGAAGCTCTATCGCGCGAACCTCATGCAGCTTTATATGGAAGACTGCGTCTTTTCCCTTTAAATCTTCGGCAGGATAATCTGCCGGGAAAGCAACCGTTATATCGCGCTCCTCATCGGACTTCATACCTATCACCTGGTCTTCAAAACCTGGTATAAACTGGTTAGATCCAAGCTCAAGAGTCTGATTTTCAGCGGTTCCACCATTAAACAAGACTCCGTCTATAGTTCCGGAATAATCGATTATTACGAGGTCGCCATTTTGCGCTTCGCGTTCGGTTTTTTCATAGCGCGCAAGCTCCTTTTGCTCTTTCTTTATAGCATCCTCTGTTTCGGCATCCGTAACAGTATACTCGCCTTTTGGGACTTCTATACCCTTATAGTCGCAAAGCTCAAGGGTCGGCGCAACGTCAACCTCAACCACGAGTACTAGGGGTTGATTTTTCCCTATTTCTTTAAGTTCGGTTATTTCGGGTTTGCCTATTATATTAAGTCCAAATTCTGCGGTGGCTTTTTCATATGCTTCCGGGAAAACAAAATCTACCGCGTCATCATATAAAACGCCTTCTCCGTAGACACTTTCGACCATGCTCCGCGGAGCTTTTCCTTTTCTGAAGCCCGGAATATTAAAATGCTTAGCGTTTTTTAAAAAAGATTTTGTTAACGCATCATTAAACTCATCCGTGCTCACTGTAATCGTAAACTTCACCCTGCTGTTTTCAAGCTTTTCGTAATCTGCCATCTTTGCCTCCAAAGTGTTCATAGTGTCGAATGCCGACATTATTAAATTATATCACGGTTGATTTATCTTTGCAAATATGGGCTTTTGGGGGTTATATTCCAAAGATAGCAATGAATTAGGGCAAGCTAGTTAAATGTTATCAGTTAACTGCGTCCCTATCAAGGGGAATTATAATATATTTGACACGATAAGGAGTAGCTATCACGAATAAAAATCTTTTGAAAAAGAACTGGTTGGAAGAAGAAAGCATTTTTCACATAATGGGAGGGGACTTTTCACAGATACATTGAAGATTATGAAGAGACGAATGATCCGGCATGGGATTACAGTGCGATTATTGCTAAGTATCTAAAGCTTGAACATATTTGCACCCGATCTTGATACGGGGCGGCGGAGAATTTTTTCTATAGATTCACCATCAGTTTAAAAAACAAGCGCGATCGAGGCATATCCGCCTAATCTTAGACTATGCGAAAAAGTGCTAATTTCTCTGGGAATAGCTTTTCATATGGCGGAGGCGGAAGGCGTTCTTCCTTTTGAAAACGATACATTTGATATTGTCTTCCATCGGCACGGCGATTTTAACGTATCAGAATTATATCGAAGTCTAAAACCAAACGGTGTTTTTATCAGTGAGTAGGTAGGCGCTGAAAACGATAGAACGTTTTCTGAGTTATCCATTCAAATAGGCTTTGATATTCTACAATCGAAAGAAACTTTTAGTCTCATAAGGTTCTATGAGATTAGAGCTTTAGTATAGTTTGCTAATATTATAAAATAGAAATTTCTTTATTTTAATAGTAGAAAAACGCTTAAGTGAATTGTATTATGCGAAAGAGATATTAACAGGGAAAAGAGCGCATTTGAAAGATAAATACACCGCTTCCTAATTGCCGCTAAAAAGCTGTAAAACAGCAGTGGAAATTGTGCATAAATTTTCATTAAAGTAGGTTTAAGCCGATTTATTGCAGCATCTATATATAGCTTTTAAAAGTCTTATGAAACGCAGATTGTTCGGGAGATTTTTGTTTTATAAGGCATCTTAAAATTATTATTAGAAACAATACGCCAATTAAAGACAACTTTGGACGTTATTAGTTATGACAAATTTTGATTATCGGCAATGTTTTTCTCTGTATCAATATTGACTGCTGAGCTGATTGGAGATAATTCAAGAGTTGCAAAAATGGGTGATCTTTGCTCATTTTAAATTTTCAACAAAATAGCAACGTGAATATTTCCAGTTTCTTGATCATCAAACTTTCTATATTTGGCAACTATAATTCCGTTTACTTTGTTAAAAATATCACAGATTATAAGCATAGAATACTTCCGCCCACTATGCGCTGCAAATCTTTCCGTATCTTCTAAAAAATAAAAAAACTTGAAAAGACTGCTGTTTGGGCTTGCCATTCTTCTATGTATATCATTTTTCCGAGTTCATTGCTAAGAGTTAATGCTATTCTAAATTTCATTTTTGCATTCACTTTGAGCCTTCGTTTAATTCACAAACTGACAATTATATACAAAAATAAGGGTTGACAACTGAGTTTTTTTTTGCTATACTACCCAAGGTCGCCAAAAGCTGATTGCTTACGGGGTGTAGCGCAGTCCGGTAGCGCACGTGCTTTGGGAGCATGGGGCCGGGGGTTCAAATCCCTTCACCCCGACCATTTGTTTGGCCCCTTGGTCAAGTGGCCTAAGACACCGCCCTTTCACGGCGGTAACA
>JAVVSK010000023.1:0-18399 GCA_036654235.1 Clostridia bacterium
AAACGCGACTAATAAACGCGTTGAATGGTCTTCAACGGATGATATGGTTGTAACGGTAGATGCTAACGGCAACCTTAGCGCTGTCGGAGCGGGTATTGCCAACGTAACGGTAACGACTCTCGACGGTGGCTTTACCGCTAGTTGCGAAGTAACCGTAGGTTCATCACCATATGCGCCTCTCGCTCCGGGGAAGGCTATGATAATGCTTACCGTTGGAGACGGTTGGGGCGACGGAACGGGTTATCAGATGCTACTTGATTCAACGCATTCTCTTTTTGGAACGGTAATACCGACGACGGGCGCTTTATCGGATGCCGGCGATGTACCGCAAGACGTTTACGATAGCTTTGATTATAAGATTCCCGAAAACGCGGACGGAGCGATGGATACCGAAAACGTTGTTTTGAACGAATCAGTTTATATCATTGTTGATGCCGGAACATATGATTTTTGCGTAACAAATCCGTCTCCCGATGACTATTGCGTATGGATAGCGTTCGGTCTTAACGGGTCTTTCGGAAGAGCCGATGATTTTGTAATTCAAGAAGGCTATATGTATGAGTTCAGCGTTGAACTTATTAGTCAGCAAGACTTCGTTTCGCTTTCTTCCGGCTATATCGGAACGAGCGGCGAAACGACCTACGATCCGGGGGACGCGAACCTTGACGGTGTCGTAAATACCGGCGACCTTTATTGGACTCGAAGTTCTTTCCGACGAGGGAAGAACCGTTTCCGACCTTAATAACGACGGCGAAGTAAATACCGGAGACGCATCTATGATATTGGAAATGTGCATTAACTGAGTAAAATTCAGCTAACGCATAGTTGACTTTTTTAGCCGGGCGAGTTTTTCGCCCGGCTTTTTTTAAATTTTGCCTCTTTTATTAAATTTAGTAAGGTTGAAATCGACGCAATAAATGCATCCTTTAATTACCTAATTGAAATGAGAAAAACCTTGATCAATAGGGATATTATATAGCTTTTAATAAAATATTATGCGCGCTTTTTATCGTTAAACGGCGAATGCGGGATCATTGAAGTATAGTAATATATATGCTATACTCACCGAGAATCGTATTGTAATTTTATTATAGCGGTTGTTAGCAACGGATTTTGCTATTATATGCTTACGATTTCGATTCTAAGACTATAAAAATCTGGGGGAGTTTTATTAATGAAAAAAATATTGGCAGTATTATTGACCATAGCGATGCTTCTTCCGTCGTTAACGACGGTTCTTGCGGCATCTGTGGAACAGGCTTCGGTTTCTTCTGTTCTAACGAATAAAAAGGCCAAAACGGAACCGATTGGCGAAGAGCGTAATTCGGAATTTACGCCGACTAAAGATGTTGCGGAGCTTTTTGGCTTCTCTCTTTATTACGACGACGGCAGCGACGATGATTGGTGCGGTTTCATTAGACTTAATTCTAATACCCCGGAGACCGTTGAATTCATAAACGGTTATTACGGTTATTCGTTCAACGCCGGTGATTACATTCCGAGAGCACAGTCTATTTTCGCTGTAAAGAAAACGCCCTCCGGAACCTTTGAATTTACGCGTATAGATGCTAATACATTTAAGGAAACTAAGTTAAAGGACTACGGCAACTTTGCCTTTAATGATATGGCTTACGATATCGCTTCGGAAGTTATGTACGGTATAACCGGGAATATTCTTTATACTGTCGACCTTGCTACCGGCGAATATACCATGATAGGAGGAACGGAAACGACCGGAAACCTCTTTACCTTAGCCTGTTCTGATGCCGGAGTTTTATATACAGTAGATGAGAACGGTAATCTTTTCACCCTAAATAAGACTACGGCCTCTGCGACGCTAATCGGTAATACCGGTATAGGACTAAGATATACTCAATCTATGACCTGGGATCATATAAACGGCGGTCTATACTGGGCTAACTGCAGTGGCTCCGACGGTATTTTATACTCGCTAGATACCGCGACGGGCGCAGCAACGGCTCTCGGAAATATTTACGGGAGAAATATGGAAGTTTCCTGCCTATTTACGAAGGGCATATATATAGGAGATCCGATTCCCGTAACCGGAGTTACCTTAACCCCCGCTACCGCGACGCTTAGACTTGGAAAAACAATTAGCCTAACGGCACAGGTTGATCCATGGGACGCGACCGATAGAGCCGTTACTTGGGCTTCAAGTAATCCCGACGTAGCAACTGTAGACCAAAACGGTCTTGTTACCGCTATTGCCTATGGCGAAGCTACGATAACCGTTACGACGGTCGAAGGAGCTTTTACCGCGGGCAGTGTAATAACCGTTCCGAATAGCGCCGAGATTGAAGCCGCTTTTAACGCTGCTCTTAATGCCCCCGGATCTGATTATCATTTTACCGATGATTCCGTTTATCCCTGGGATGTCGTTACTTTCGGCGAGAGAACCGCCGTTAAGAGTACGAATTCATTGGTAGGTGATAGTCACGCGGCGGTTACTCTTCCCACTATCAATATGTATAGGGGAAATACAATCAGCTTCGACTGGCGTACCTCGTGCGAATATAACTATGATAAATTCCTGTTCAAAGTTAATGGTGAAACTATAGCGATGATTACCGGCGAGAACGCGGAATTCGCGCATTATGTATATTCTATTCCCACGACCGGCTCTTATGAGTTTTCTTGGAGCTATGAAAAGGATAGATCGGGTAACGGCGGAGAAGACGCTTCCTATCTTGATAACATTTTCATCGATGCGACCCCTCCCGGACCGGTAACGGGAGTAACCTTAACGCCCGCCGCGGTTGAGATGTATCAGTTGGAAACGATTCAGCTTACAGCGATCGTCTCTCCGAGCAGCGCTCTTGATCTTTCTGTTTTATTTACCTCTAGCGATCCCGCTGTCGCAACAGTAAGCGAAACCGGCCTTGTAACCGCCCTTACGGAAGGCACCGCAATTATAACCGCTACGACAAATGACGGCGGTCATACCGCGCTCAGTACGATTAACGTTCTATCTACCGTTGAATTTATGCGAGGTGTAAACGCGGCGCTTAACGTTGCCGATGGAACGCTTTTCTTCGGAATGGATAGGGTTAATCCTTGGGTAACGGACGAAGCGACCTTCCCGGGAAGAACCACCGCACATTCAACGACATCGGGTATTGGCGATACTCAAACTACGATAACCCTAATTTCGAATGTAACTGAAAATCAGATTATATCTTTCGACTGGATGGTTAGCTCCGAAGGAGACTTCGACGGAGGTATATTCGCGATAGACGGAGTTGAAGTTCTCGGTATAACCGGGACGACTATGACCGCGCTTATTTCTTCTTCTTTCAGCGCCGGAGCGCCGGGAATGCATACCTATACCTGGACTTATGCTAAAGATGCTTCGGGAAATCAGGGTGCGGATATGCTCTGGCTCGATAACGTTAAGTTCGAGACAGCCCCTGAACCGGAGGGGGTAGATATCCCCGCAACTTCGAGAGTTCATACGGGGCAGACGATAAAGTTGGACGCAACGGTAATACCTTTTTACGCTACTGATTTATCCCTTACCTATACGAGCAGCGACCCCTCTAAGTTAACCGTCGACGAGTCGGGATATATAACCGGAATATCCGAAGGGACGGTTACTATCACGGCTACCGCGATTAACGGAGTTAAGGCAGAGTGCCTCGTAACGGTCTTTAATGACGTTCCGGTTTCCGACGGAACGCTTTATGGCTTTATTAACTTTAGCGAAGGGCTTACCGTCGGACTTTCCGGACTTGTACGCTTTGATCATATGGCGGGTACTATTGAAGAAATATTGCCTTTACAGAATCAAATAAGCGCCGCCGAGTATTATAACGGCGTTATATATGCTTTCGATGGTACAGCAAAAGTCTTTGTAACCTTCGACGCTATTACGAACGAAGTTTTAAGCAGTGTTCCCGTTTCTGCCGTAGCCTATGATATGACTTACGATTATACGACGAACGTTATGTATTGCATCTATGGCGAAAACGCGCGCGATCTCGCTACCGTTAACCTTACGACGGGCGAAATAACGCCGGTAGGAATATCCGGCGATACACATCTAATGACTCTCGCCTGTGATAATGCGGGTCAACTTTACGGCGTCGCTATTGCAACGGGAATATTCTATGAAATAGATAAGAATACCGCGGAGCTAACTGAAATCGGAGATACCGGCGCCGGAAACGTCGCCTATGCTCAGTCTATGACCTATAGCGAACATGAAGACGTTTTTTACTGGGCGGGCTATACAACTGCGCCCGAAGTCGGCGGCTTTCTCTATTCTATTGATAGAACTACGGGCGCGGCTACCCGTGTTATAACGGATCCGATAGGTGAGATCTGCGGACTTATCACTTTTAATACCGGTTCTATTGTTCCGCCCGAAACTATCGACGTAATCGGAGTTACCGTAACGCCCGCAACGATCGAAATCCCCTGGGGAGGAAGCGCGGTTCTTACTTATTCCGTTATGCCTTCCGACGCAACGAATAGGCGCGCATCTTGGGAATCAGACAATACTAATGTCGTAATTGTAGATACAAAGGGTAACCTTAAAGCTATCGGAAGCGGAACGGCGAACGTAACCGTAACTACCGTTGACGGCGGATTCACTTCTACCTGTTTAGTAACGGTCGGCGAATCTCCCTATCCTGCCCTCGCACCCGGAAAGGCTATGATAATGCTTAGCGTCGGCGCTGTATGGACCGATGGTTCGGGTTATCAAATGCTCCTTGATTCGACACATTCGCTCTTTGGGTCGATAATTCCTCTAGTCGGACCGTTAACGCCGGGCGGAGACGTCTCTTCGGATATTTATAGTCAGTTCGATTATAAGATTCCGGAAAATGCGGATGGGGTTCTTACAACTCAAAATATAGTTGGCAGCAATCAATTTATCTATATAATTGTTGATGCCGGAACCTATGATTTCTGTATTACGAATCCGCTTCCCGGTGGTAAGATGTGGATAGCTAACAGCTCCAATGGATCTCTCGGGAGAGGCGACAACTTCATAGTTGAGGCGGGATGTCTTTACAATTTTACCGTCTCACTCGAAGGGAGTTCCGATTTTGTTTCTATGAATCGTTATTATATCGGAACGACCTATGATCCGGGTGACGCCAACCTTGATGGCGTTATAAATACCGGCGATGCAGCGTTCCTTCTTAGATCTTTTATCGGACTCGAAATTCTTTCCGACGAGGGTAGAGCCGTTTCCGACGTTAATAACGACGGTAACGTAAATACCGGAGACGCGGCTATGATATTGGAAATGTGCATTAACTAACAAAATAAATTCAGCTAACATATAGTTGATTTTTTGGTCGGGCGAATAAAAAGCCCGACTTTTTTTGATTTATGCAGCATTATTAACAACCGAAGAAAAATAAAGCTTGAATTAAACGCGATACTATCTATAAATTATTAATCTCATATCTTCTTCCCCACCCTTTTTTCTATTAATCAACAGACGATTAAAAAATGCATAATGGCGAAATATACCCTATTATTGTGGATAAGGGTATTGTAGATATATTATGGTGAATACGCATTTTTTTTCTATTAATCAACAGACGATTAAAGATTGCATAATGGCGAAATATATGTTATTATCATAAAGAATGGCATTGTAGATATATTATGGCGAACAGTCGCAGCTGTTCGCAATTTTCAGCTTACAATGTTGATTCTAAGGATAAAAAAACTTGGAGGAATTTGTTAATGAAAAAAATATTGGCAGTATTATTAACCATAGCGATGCTTCTTCCGTCGTTAACGACGGTTCTGGCGGAGTCTGTGGAACAGACTTCGGTTTCCCCCGTTTTAACGAATGAAAAGACCGAAACGAAACCGACTGACGAAAAGCGTAATTCGGAATTTACGCCGACTAAAGATGTTGCGGAGCTTTTTGGCTTCTCACTCTACTATAATGGAGCACTTCCCGGTGAATACTGCGGCTTCATTCGTATGATGTCCAATGCCCCCGAAACCGTTGAGTTTATTAACGGTTATTATGAGAAATCTTTCACTGCCGGCGATTATATTCCGGACGTCCAACCGTATATTGTTGCCTTAAAAAACTTAGGCAGCTCTTTTGCTTTAATGAGAATAGATGCCGCTACCTATGCTGAAACCGAAATAAAGTCTTATGGCAATTTCCATTTCAAAGACATGACCTTTGATACATCTTCGGGTTTTATGTACGGCGTAAATGGTAGAAACCTCTATACGATAGATCTTGTTACCGGCGATTATACTAAAGTTGGCGAAACCGGAACCCCTCAAGATTTATTTACCCTCGCCGCTTCCGATGCGGGTGTTTTATACACTATTGATCAAGGAGGCTTCTTATATTCGCTCGATAAAACAACCGGCGCTGCGACGTTGATTGGTGATACCGGCGTTCCCGTAAACTATCTTCAGTCTATGACTTGGGATCATGTAAACGGTGGGCTATATTGGGCAAACTGTAACCCGCGGGACAGCGTTTTATATTCTGTTAACACGGAGACCGCTGAATCGACGGCGCTAGGTAATATTAAAAACGCGAGCATGGAAGTTACCTGCTTATTTACCAAGGGTGCGTCTCCGGCGGGACCGATCTCGGTAACCGGCGTTAACCTTGCTCCCCAGGCGGCAACTTTAAAAGTCGGAAAAACACTTAGGCTTGCGGCTCAGATTCAGCCTTGGAACGCGACCGAAAGAAGTATTCTTTGGGTATCAAATAATCCCACCGTCGCTACTGTAGATGAAAACGGTATCGTTACAGCAATAGCGTATGGCGAAGCGACGATAACGGCTATGACCGCTGAAGGCGGTTTTACCGCTGATTGCTTAATAACCGTTCCGGACAATTCTCAGATCGACGCTGAGTTTGACGCGGCGCTCAACGTTCCGGGCGGCACATGTCATTTTATAAATGACGACGTTTATCCGTGGATTCCCGTTATTGTCGGCGAAAGAAACGCGGTTAAGAGTACGAACGCCGAAGTAAACGGAAGTATTGCTTTATTTTCGATGGCACCAGTTCATATGTATAGGGGCAATACGCTTAGCTTCGACTGGATTAGCAACGGCGAAGTCAACTATGACGGTCTTGTCTTTATGGTTAACGGAGCTACGGCGGCTTCTTTCAAGGTTTTGAATACGGAGTTCGAGCATTATGTCTATGAGATTCCTGCCGAAGGCGACTATACTTTTGCTTGGGCTTATGTAAAAGACAGCTCGGGCGCTACGGGCGAAGATACCGCCTATATCGATAACGTTGCTCTCGACGTAACTCCTCCGGGACCCGTAACGGGAGTAACTTTAACCCCCGCTACCGTTGATCTCTTTCAGGGACAAACGGCTCAGCTTACGGCTACTATAATTCCCAGCAGTGCTCTTGATGCGGCTGTTGCGTTTACGACCAGCGACGCGAACGTTGCTACGGTAGACGAAAGCGGTTTTGTAACGGCGATAGGCGGAGGAACCGCGATTATAACCGTAACGACGCATGACGGCGGATTTACCGCGACGAGTACGATTAACATAATGTCGACCGAGGAGCTTATGGCGGAAGTGAACGCAGCTCTTAACGTTGAAGGCGGAACGCTTATGTTCGATATGGATATGGTTAATACATGGGCTACGGACGCTACGACCTTCGCCGGAAGAAACGTTGCTCATTCGACGACCGCGGGTATGGACGGAAGCAGCACGGAGATAAGCCTTGTTGCTACAACGGACGGAACGAAGCTGATAATTTTCGACTGGATGGTCAGCTCCGAAAGGACTTACGATAAAGCGAGCTTCTTTATAGACGGAATAGAACAGGGATATATATCGGGTACGGATATGACCGATTTTACAACGGCTGTATTTAACGCCGGTACCTCCGGCGAACATACTTATTCTTGGATCTACACTAAGGACAGCTCAGCAGGATCCGGTCAGGATATGGTATGGCTCGATAATATTGATTTCGTGGTACCTCCCGCGCCTCAAAGCGTAGATATGAACGCGACCGCGAAAGTTCATATGGGTCAGACGATAAGGCTTAGTGCGATGGTCATGCCTACATATGCTTCCGATCTGACGCTTACCTATACAACAAGCGACGCTACTAAGGTAACCGTCGACGAAAACGGCTTTATAACCGGTCTTGCCGAAGGAACGGCGACGATTACGGCTACCGCCGTTAACGGAGTTCATGCCGATTGCCTAGTGACCGTATTTAATACGATTCCCGCCCCGGACGGAAAAATATATGGCTTTGTCGCTGATGACGATGGGATAACTAACGGTCTTACGGGTCTTATAAAAATAGATCCCGTTGCAGCTACGGCCGAGGGTGTACTTACTTATTCGAACGACATTTTCGCGGCTGAATATTATAATGGCGTTATATATGCTTTCGACGATACGACGAAAGATTTCTTAACTTTTGACGCTATAACCTATGAATTATTGAGCCGCGTTGCGGTTCCGGAAATCGCTTACGATATGACGTATGACTATGTAACTAATACGATGTATGCTCTTTTTGGAAGTAACGAGCGCGGTCTTGCGACCGTTAACCTCGCTACCGGAGAACTTACGCATATCGGTGTTATGCCCGCCAGTTCCGTTATCGTAACTTTGGCGGCGGATAACGTAGGTAAACTATATGGCGTATCTTTACAAGACGGAATACTCTACGAAGTAGATAAAAACACTTCCGAATGCATAGAAATCGGGAATACTATGGCGGGTACTGTTACTTATGTACAGTCGATGACCTATAGCTTTGAAGACGATACTCTTTATTGGGCAGGTTATAGTTATGGAGAAGCTCCTAATCCCGTAGGCTTCCTCTATTCGATAGATAAGACTACCGGCCTTGCGACTCGCGTAATCAACGATCCAATCGGCGAGATTTGCGGACTTATGGCGTTTAACGACGGTTCCGTAAATCCGCCCGAGCCTATTGCGGTAACCGGAGTTTCGATTGATCTTCCTACGATAAATCTCCAATGGCACGGAACCGGAAAGCTGAGAGCTGTTATCGAACCCGCTGACGCTACCGATAAGCGCGTCCTATGGACTTCTAGCGATGAATCCGTTGTAACCGTTGATAATAGAGGAGCACTTTCGGCTGTTGAAACCGGATCCGCAATTATAACCGTAACGACTCTCGACGGCGACTTTACCGCTACTTGCGCCGTAACCGTTGATGCGTCTCCGCATGATCATCCCGTTGCGCCGGGTAAAGCTATAATAATGCTTTCCGTTGGTCAAGTTTGGACCGATGGAACGGGTTATCAGATGCTCCTCGATTCAACACATTCGCTTTATGGAACGACGATTCCTACAATCGGAGCTTTAACTCCGGGCGGCGACGTTTCTGACGAGATATATAATCTTTTTGATTATAAGATTCCCGCGACCGCTGATGGCTCTTTGACGACCCAGAATATAATTGGGACTAATCATTCGGGTTATGTCCTGGTTGATGCCGGAATCTATGACTTCTGCGTTACTAACCCGACCCCTGGTGATTGCATGTGGATAGCTTTCACTAGTGGCGAGTCGCTTGGCAGAGGTGATGATTTCGTAGTCGAAGAGGGTCATGTATATGAATTCACAGTTACGTTGGGCGGTCAAACCGACTTCGTTACAATGACCTCCGAGTTTGTCGGGACGAGCGGAGAAACGACTTACGATCCGGGCGACGCTAACCTTGACGGCGTTGTAAATACCGGCGACGCAGCGTTCCTTCTTAGATCCTTGATTGGACTTGAAGTTCTTTCCGACGAAGGCAGAGCCGTTTCCGACCTTAATAACGACGGCGTTGTAAATACCGGAGACGCGGCTATAATATTAGAAATGTGCATTAACTAACAAAATAAATTCAGCTAACGCATAGTTGATTTTTTTAGTCGGGCGAGTAAAAAGCCCGACTTTTTTATTTGGTTTTTTCAAATCAATATTAATACCCAAAGAATATTATTTTTTGGGTTAAAAATTAGTAAATGCGTAATTTACATATAAATGATAATTATACATTCTAAAAATGGAACCAAATACAATTAAAGGAATTATACTTTTTAATTTTAAAAAAACGAAGCGCATTATGGGTTTTGATTAAATTATGGGTTTAAATGATAGGATATATCGTAGAACTCATATGTTGAAAAAGCAAATAATTTGTGCTAAAATATAAAGAATGGTATTTGGATTTGGGTTACTTTTTTTGGGGGGCAGAAGATATCTGCTATATTAACTATAAAGTTCGGGAAAAAAGACCTATTTTGGTAGGAAACGGATTATAAGTTGCGCCGTTTCTTTCCGGATGCGATTATGCTTTAAAATGCATGTTTGTTTAATGCACTTAAAAAATTCGGTGATTTTATGATCAATACTAACTTACAATCTATTTTATCGTTAATGCATAAATACCATATAGTGCTTTTCAAAAAAATGAAAAGCGGGAGCAACTTATAAAGAAAGAATGGGAGAACCTTTTTATGAAGAAAATGTTGGCAGTACTGTTGACCATAGCGATGCTTCTTCCGTCGTTAACGACGGTTATCGCAGCGTCAGTGGAACAGGTTTCGATTTCCGCCGTTCCGGCGAAGGAGAAAATCGAAACGGCATCGACCGGAATTAAAACCACCACAGGTGAAAAGGGCAATGAAAAATTTACGCCTACTAAAGATGCGGTGGAGCTTTTTGGCTTCTCGTCTTATTATGACGGAGGAGAAGAAGCAAACTGGTTTGGGTTCGTTAGTTTTATGTCTAATTCTCCCCAGACTGTTTCGTTTATTAACGGTTATTATGATAAAGCTTTTGTTGCAGGCGACTATGTTCCTGAGATACAGTCTATTTTCGCCGTAAAAAACCTAGGCTCAACTTATGCACTTACTTCTATAGATACGACGACTTTCGCAGAAACTGAAATAAAGGCTTATGGTGATTTCTACTTCGCAGATATGGCTTTCGATATTTCTTCCGGCGTTATGTACGGCGTAAAAGATATGACACTATATACAGTCGAACTGGCCACCGGTAATTATTCCGAAGTCGGTCCGACCGGAGTAGCGGCGCCTATCTTCACTCTCGCCTGTTCAGATGACGGAGTTTTATATTCGGTAGATCAGTCGGGTATGTTATACACTGTTGACAAAGTTACCGCTGCTGCAACACTCGTAGGGAATACGGGTCTTTCCGTAGACTATTTTCAGTCAATGACATGGGATCATATAAACGGAGGACTCTACTGGGCAAATTGTAATTCGAACGAAGGCGCTTTATATTTCGTTGATCCGGCAACCGCTATGGTAACGCCTCTTGGTAATATTCATTCGGCGAATATGGAAGTTACCTGCCTTTTTACTAAGGGAATATATTCGGGTCCTCCGACTTCTTTAACCGGGGTTAACATTTTTCCAGCAGAAGCTACTATAAAACTAGGGAAAACAGTGCAGCTTTCAGCGAGATTAGATCCCTGGAACGCTACTGAAAGAGGCGTTTCTTGGGTATCCGAGAACCCCGCCGTCGCTACAGTAGATGAAAACGGTCTTGTTACCGCTATCGGCTATGGCGAAGCAACAATAAAAGTTACAACGGTCGAAGGTTCGTTTACCGATTCGAGCGTAATAACCGTTCCGGATACGTCAGAGGCAGACGCCGCGTTTGATGCCGCGATTAATGCCCCCGGCGGGACTCTTCATTTTGTTAACGATGAAGCTTATCCTTGGGCTATCGTAACGAGAGGGGAAAGAATCGCGGTTAAGAGTACTAACGTCGAATGTGGGGGAACGCAAACTTTTATTAACCTTCCTTCTATAAATATGTATAGAGGAAACGAGATCAGCTTCGATTGCCTTACAAACTGCGAAACTCCGTATGATAAGCTTGTTTTTAACGTTAACGGCGAAAAAGTTGCTGAGTTTACCGGTGAAAATACTGACTTTACACATTATATATATTCGGCTCCAACGGACGGAGCTTATTCGTTTTCATGGGGCTATTTAAAAGATGATTATAGTTCAATTGGCGAAGATTCAGCCTATCTTGATAACGTTGCCCTCGATATAACTCCTCCGGGACCGGTAACCGGCGTAACTTTAAACCCTTCAACCGTAAATATCTATGAGGGTCAGACGGCACAGCTTACGGCGGCGGTTCTTCCCGGAAGCGCCATCGATACTGCCGTTTCGTTTACTTCTAATTCTCCGACCGTCGCTATTGTAGACCAAACCGGTTTTATAACCGCAATCGGAGAGGGAACCGCTCTTATAACGGTTACGACGAATGACGGTGGCTTTACCGCGACGAGTACGATTAACGTAACGTCGATTGCGGATCTTATGGCCGAAATTAATGCGGCTCTTAACGTTACCAATGGCGATCTTTCCTTCGAAATGGATATGGTTAACAGATGGATTATCGACGCCGAAACTTTCTCCGGAAGAAGCGTCGTACATTCGACGACAGCAGGCATTGGAGGAAGTAGTACGTCGATAACTTTAACCGCGGAGACTGACGGAACAAAGCTAATGATGTTTGATTGGCTGGTAAGCTCCGAAAGAAACTATGATAAAGCCGTATTCGCCATAGACGGAGTTGAGATTTCGAATATATCCGGTACAAGGATGAGCGATTTTACAACGGCGGCGTTTAACGCAGGAGCGCCGGGAATGCATACCTATACTTGGACCTATTCTAAAGATGAATCGGGCGATGGCGGGTTGGATATGTTCTGGCTCGATAATATTACTTTCGCAATACCGCCCGAACCGGATAGCATAGAGATGCCCGAGACGGCTAAGGTTCATACGGGTCAGACGACGAAGATTTTCGCTTCCGTTTTACCTTATTATGCGACAGATTTGACCCTTAACTATACGAGTAGCGATGAATCAAAGTTAACGGTAGATGAAAATGGTTTCATAACCGGAGTTGCAGAAGGAACCGCGGTAGTAAGAGCGACTGCCGTTAATGGGATATATTCCGAATGTATAGTAACCGTTTTTGATACGGTTCCGGCTCCCAACGGAATGCTTTATGGTTTCGTTGCATCTCCTTCAGGGATTACCGAAAACCTTTCAGGGCTTGTAAAGATTGACCCCGTCGCGGGAACTGCAGAAGGCGTAGCTGAATACTATAACGATGTATTTGCCGCTGAATATTATAACGGTGTTATATATGCCTATGATAATAAGCTGAGCGAATTCGTAACTTTTGACGCTATAACGGGTGAACTTCTTAGTAGTATCGCGGTTCCGGAAATCGCTTATGATATGACGTACGACTACGTAACCAATACTATGTACGCCCTCTTTGGCGGATATGATCGCGGTCTTGCAACGGTTAATATGACAACCGGCGAACTTACGCCTATCGGAATTATGCCGGAAGGATCTATGATTATTACTCTCGCATCGGATAACCTCGGAAGGCTTTATGGCGTTTCGCTACATTCCGGAATATTATACGAGATATATAAAGACACCGCTGAATGCATTGAAATTGGAAATACTATGGTGGGTACGCTTTCTTACGTACATTCTATGACTTACAGTATTGAAACGGATACGCTTTATTGGACGGCTTATACCGATGCGCCGACATATGGTGGTTTCCTCTATTCTGTCGATAGAAATACCGGTCTTGCGACACGTATTATTGAAGATCCGGTCGGAGGAGTCGGCGGACTTATAACTTTTAACGATGGTTCTTCTATAACTCCTCCTACGCCTACGGCCGTAACCGGTGTTTCAGTTACTCCGACAACTCTCGATCTCCCATGGGGTGGTATACACAATCTTAAGGCTACCGTAGCACCGATTAATGCGACGAATAAGCGCGTCGTCTGGACCTCTGGAGATGAAAATATAGTAACGGTAAATAATACCGGAACTTTGCAGGCGGTAGGAACGGGAACCACAACGGTAACCGTAACGACGTTAGACGGCGGCTTCACCGCTACATGCCTAGTAACTGTTGCAGATTGCCCTTATCAGCCCGTTGCGCCCGGAAAGGCTATTATAGCTCTAACCGCAGGAGATGTCTGGAGCGATGGCTCGGGTTATCAGATGCTCCTCGATTCGACGCATTCGCTCTTCGGAACGGTAATTCCCGTGACCGGACCTTTAACGCAGGAAGGCGACGTTCCGCAGGAAATCTATGATCTTTTTGATTATAAAATTCCCGAAAACGCGGACGGAGCTCTAACGACCGAAAACGTAGTAGTAAACGATTCGGTTTATATTATAGTCGATGCCGGGACCTATGA
This sequence comes from Clostridia bacterium, assembly GCA_036654235.1. GTDB lineage: Bacteria > Bacillota > Clostridia > Christensenellales > CAG-138 > JAVVSK01. The sequence goes on from JAVVSK010000023.1 coordinate 14,264, forward strand.
TTTTTGTATTACTAACCCGGCAGACGGCGCGCGTATGTGGATTGCATATAGTGCTGACGGATCTCTTGGAAGATGCGATGATTTTGTAGTCGAAGAAGGTTATGTTTACGAGTTCGTAGTTGAGATGAGGGGTGAGAACGACTTCGTTTCGGTTTCTTCCAGCTATATCGGAACGACGGGCGAACCGACCTACGATCCGGGCGACGCTAACCTTGACGGCGTTGTAAATACCGGGGACGCCGCGTTCCTTCTTAGATCCTTTATTGGACTCGAAGTTCTTTCCGACGAAGGCAGAGCCGTTTCCGACCTTAATAACGATGGCGAAGTAAATACCGGAGACGCGGCTATGATATTGGAAATGTGCATTAACTAACTAAATAAATTCAGCTAACGCATAGTTGACTTTTTAGCCGGGCGAGTTTTTCGCCCGGCTTTTTTTAAATTTTACATATTTTGTTAAATTTAGGAAGATTGAAATCGACGCAATAAACGTATGCTTTAATTACCTAATTGAAATGAGTAAAACCTCGATCAACAGACCTTTTACATAGCTTTTAATAAAATATTATACGCGCTTTTTATCGTTAAACGGCGAATAGATGGTCATTGAAGCATAGCAATATGTATGCTATACTTATTGAGAATCGTATTGTAATTTTATTATAATGGCTGTTAGGAACGGATTTTGCCATTATATGCTTACAATTTCGATTCTAAGGCTATAAAAATCTGGGGGAATTTTGTTATGAAAAAAATGTTATCACTATTGTTGATCATTGCGATGCTTCTTCCGTCGTTAACGACGGTTCTTGCGGCATCTGTGGAACAGGCTTCTGTTCTAAAGAGCGAACAAGCCGAACCTGAATCAACCGGAATCAAAACCACCGCGGGAGAAAAGCGAAATCCCGTTTTCATGAAAACAAAAGATACAGCAGCAGAACTGTTTGGCTTTTCAAATTATTTTGAAGGCAGCGTTATGGAAAACACATACGGCTTTATTAGATTAATGTCAAACAACCCGGCTACGGTTGAATTTATAAGCGATTTTTATGCATATTCATTTGTTGCGGGCGATTATGCTTCCAATGCACAATCTATTTTCGCTATAAAGAAAATAGACAGTAATTATATTCTTACGCGAATTAACCCCGATACATTTGAGGAAATAGAAATAAAAAATTATGGCACATTTTCCTTTATGGACATGGCTTTTGATAGCGCATCCCGTATTATGTATGGAATAAGAGACGAGGTGCTTTATACGGTTGATCTAAACACCGGCGATTATACTGTCGTTGGCGAAACCCTAATAACCGACAGCCTTTTCACTCTCGCCTGTTCGGATTCCGGTATTTTATACGCTATTGATAAAAACGGCGTACTTTATACTCTTGATAATGCAACCGGCGCGGCTACTTTAGTAGGCAATACCGGCGTTTCAGTAAATTATCGTCAAGCTATGACTTGGGATCATGTAAACGGCGGACTCTACTGGTCAAATTGTAACGCAAATGATGGTATTTTATACTCTGTCGACCCGTTAACAGCGGTCGCTACGCCGCTCGGAAATATTTATGACAAAAACATGGAAGTTACCTGTCTCTTTACGAAGGGTGCGTCGGGCGATCCGACTCCCGTTAGTGGCGTTAACGTAACCCCCGAGGAAGCGACTTTAAAGGTCGGTAAAACGCTTATGCTTGCCGCGCATGTATTACCTTGGGACGCTACCGAACGCGGAGTCTCTTGGGCTTCTTCAAACCCCGGCGTTGCAACGGTAACGGAAAATGGTCTTGTTACCGCTGTCGCTTATGGGACAACGATAATAACCGTAACGACGACTGACGGTAATTTTACGGCGACCAGCACTATAACCGTTCCCGATAATGCTCTTATAGATGCTGAATTTGATGCTGCTATAAATATTGCGGGCGGAACTTATCATTTCGTAAATGATGACGTTTATCCGTGGGATATCGTTACCTTGGGCGAAAGAACCGCCGTTAAGAATACAAACGGAGGAATAGACGGAAGTATCGGGTCTTTTACCCTTTCCTCTGTCGATATGTATCGCGGAAATACAATAAGCTTTGATTGGTTTGCGAATTGCGAAGCCAACTGGGACGGAGTCTCTTTCATTGTCAATGGCAAAAATATTGCATTTTTTAGCGCATCAAGTACGGAATTTAAAAATTATGTATATTCGATTCCGGAAAACGGTTCATATGACTTTATGTGGAGCTATATAAAAGACAGTTCGGGCGCGGCGGGAGAAGATCTCGCTTATATTGATAACGTTGCCCTAGATATAACTCCTCCGGGTCCCGTTACAGGCGTAACCTTAATGCCGCCTATTCTTAATCTTATTCAAACTCAGACGGCTCAGCTTACGGCGGCTATTATTCCCGGAAGCGCGCTAAATATCGGAACAACGTTTACGTCTAGCGATCCCAGCGTCGCTACGGTAGACGAAACCGGTCTTGTAACGGCTTTAAATTCCGGAACGACCGTTGTAACGGTTACAACGCATGACGGGGGCTTTACCGCTACGAGCACCGTTAATGTAAAATTGATAGAGACGTTAATGACCGAAATTAACGCGGCGCTTAACGTTCCGGGCGGCGAACTTTCCTTTGAGATGGATATGGTTCGCATGTGGATGCCCGACGATACGGTCTTTCCCGGAAGAAACGTTGCTCATTCAACAACCTCCGGAATAAAGAGCAGCAGCACCTCCGTAACGCTCAACGCGACGACGGACGGTAATCAGATGATAATATTTGATTGGATAGTAAGCTCCGAGGCAGCGTACGATAAAGCCACCTTTAGCATAGATGGAATTGAGCAGGCGCTTATATCGGGAACAACGATGGAAGACTTTTCTACCGTAATATTAAGCGCCGGGACCGCCGGTTCTCATATTTATACTTGGGCATATACGAAGGACACCTCCGGCAGCGACGGGCAGGATATGCTTTGGCTCGACAATATTGAGATTATAACGGCGCCTTTACCTCAGAGCGTAGTTATTCCAACCACCGCAAAGGTTCATCTTGGTCAGACGATAAAGCTTACGGCGGATGTAATGCCTGAATATGCCTCCGATACTTCCATTACTTATTCGAGCAGCGATACTTCTAAGCTAATCGTCGATTCCTCCGGCTTTATAACCGGTATTGCCGACGGTACGGCGATAATAAGGGCGACGGCTGTCAACGGTATTTATGCCGAGTGCGTCGTAACAATTTTTAGTACGGTTCCGTCTCCCGATGGAACGCTCTATGGATTTGTCGCTTCTCCCGCGGGGCTTACCGAAGGTCTTAATGGTATGATAAAGATAGACTATAGCGCGGGAACTGTTTCCCCAATACTTCCCTATTCTAACGATATGTATGCCGCTGAGTATTATAACGGTGTTATATATGCTTACGACTATACAACACTGTCCTTTTTAACTTTTGACGCTATTACGGGTGAGCTTCTAAGCAGCATGCCCGTTTCGGAGATAGCTTACGATATGACTTACGACTATACGACGAATACGATGTATGCGCTCTTTGGAAGCAACGAACGCGGTCTTGCGACGGTAGATATGGCAACGGGAGAGCTGACGCATATCGCCGTTATTTCCGACTCTGTAATTCTTCTTACTCTCGCTTGCGATAACGTTGGTAAACTTTACGGCATTGCTCTTTCCAGCGGGATATTGTACGAAGTAAATAAAGCTACGGCTGAGTGCGTCGAAATCGGAAACACTACGGCAGGCGAAGTTTTCTATGTACAGTCGATGACCTACAGCTACGAAGCCGATACCCTTTATTGGGCGGGCTATACGAAAACGCCTACTAAAGGCGGATTCTTATACTCCGTTGATAGGAACACAGGCGTTGCGACGACCGTATTTGATGCTCAAATTGGTGAAATTTGCGGTCTTATGGCGTTTAATAACGACGAGGAAACGCCTCCCGCGCCTACCGCTGTAACCGGAGTTTCCCTTGATTCTACGTCAATCGTGATTCCGTGGGGCGGTTCGGGACATCTTACCGCGGCCGTTGCTCCTGAAAACGCGACTAATAAACGCGTTGAATGGTCTTCAACGGATGATATGGTTGTAACGGTAGATGCTAACGGCAACCTTA
>JAVVSK010000024.1:0-17245 GCA_036654235.1 Clostridia bacterium
CTGCAGATTGTCACAAAATATGCTCCGCTAGATGAATAATCATATCCCTCTAGCCGTATCTTTTTCCTTTTTGGCAAATCCATGTTATCGCCACCTTATAAGGATTATATAAATACACCCAATTAGGGCAATTTTCCTACTCTACCGTTTCATAAATATTTCCTTCGGTAGATTTATCAATACTATTTTACCATACCCAAGTCAAACATTCCACAGTCAAATTGTTAACTCTGCTGAATAGCTTTCTCTGCCCTGCTGTGGTATCGTGTGTTGCTGAAAGGTAGGTGACACAGGATGCAGGAAATACTGAAAGATTTATACTACGGTAACATCAACCAAAACTCCAAGCAATTTGTAAAAGGCGTCTTCTCCTGTTTTCTCACAATTAACCGAGGATGCGATTTGGATGGATGATGAGGATATGATCCTTCGTCTGTATAAGATTAAGTAATATATTATCCTGAATTTTTGCTTGCAAATGACCTATATTACTGGATTGCTATGCAAGATTCGGGATAACTATTTAGTCGGGATAAGTAGTGCTTGCAACATTGATATAAGATCTTCAAATCATTTTCATATTGACATTCATCGATTCGACGTGTATAATAAACGAATTGAAAATATTCAATGCGAGGTGATGATATGGCAACGATCCATGAAGAACGGGCAAGGATATTCAAGGCTTTTTGTGATGAAAACCGCTTGCGAATATTGGAATTGCTGCAAAGTGGTGAAAAATGCGCTTGCAAGCTACTGGATGATTTGAACATTCAACAGTCTACTCTGTCGCACCACATGAAAATCCTGTGTGATGCAGGAGTTGTGAAAGGCCGCAAGGATGGCAAGTGGACGCACTATTCAATAGATTTAGCCGGGAGCGAGTATGCGCAAAAGACGTTACTGCATATACTGACAATAAACAATAGCGAACCGGATAGCTGCTGCGAATGACGAAAGGCCACTATAAGACGTGGCTTTTCAAAAGCTCATTGAATCGACAGTTTTCAATTTATCTATTTGACTGAGAGGTAATCGTATGCAGGTGTTGAAAGCAATTTTGGACTTTTTTCAAAATCAGATTCTCGGCATGAAGTGGCTCAATGAAGTATTGGGCTCCGGTCTTGCGGCATTGGGGCTTGATACTTCAAATCGCTGGGTAGGCAGCATTCAGTTTTTCATTTATGACGTAGTAAAAATCACGATTCTTCTATGCTTCTTGATTTTCCTTATTAGCTATATTCAAAGTTATTTCCCGCCGGAACGAAGCAAACGGATTCTTGGTCGATTCCGCGGGGTTGGCGCAAATTGCGTCGCCGCGCTGCTTGGCACGGTAACGCCGTTCTGTTCCTGCTCATCAATTCCCCTGTTCATTGGGTTTACAAGCGCAGGGCTGCCGCTTGGCGTTACGTTTTCCTTTTTGATTTCCTCGCCTATGGTTGATCTCGGATCGCTGCTGCTGCTCATGAGCATCTTCGGATGGAAGGTCGCGGTGATCTATGTGGTGGTCGGTCTTGTGATTGCAGTTGTCGGCGGCACGCTCATTGAAAAGCTGCACATGGAAAAATATGTGGAGAGTTTTATCCTCACATCCGGCAGCGTAGATATTGAATCACCCGATTTGACAAGGAAAGACCGCTTAATCTATGCGAAAGAACAGATGCTTGCGACATTCAAGAAAGTGCTTCCTTACATCTTGATTGGCGTGGGGATCGGTGCGATCATCCATAACTGGATTCCCGAAGCATGGGTGGCAACTGTTCTTGGCGACAACAACCCCTTTGGCGTGATACTGGCAACGCTGATCGGCATTCCGATGTACGCAGATATTTTCGGCACAATCCCCATTGCTGAGGCGTTGCTTTCAAAAGGTGCGCTGCTTGGCACGGTGTTATCGTTCATGATGGCGGTTACAACGTTGTCGCTGCCCTCTATCATCATGCTCCGTAAGGCGGTAAAACCGAAGCTGTTGGCGCTATTTATTGGTATTTGCGCGGTAGGTATTATACTTGTTGGATATTTCTTCAATCTGATCCAGCCGTTCATCGTATAGGAGGTTATTGCTATGGCAAAAACATGGTATCCCGTGATTGACTATTTGACTTGTTTGGAATGTGGCACTTGCGTGAGCTTCTGCCCGCATGGTGTATATGATACCGAAAAAGCGCCCTCGCCTGTGGTAGTAAATACAGCAAACTGCATCGACCATTGCCACGGATGCGGCAATAAATGCCTTGTGGGTGCGATTGCCTATGTTGGCGATAATACCGGTTGGATGCCGCCCAGCGCAAAAACACACGAGATATCGGAGACTTGTTGCTGTGGTGGCGACTCCGAGAAGGAGACGGTATCCTGCTCCTGTGACTGCGAACAGGAGCCCGCGAAGCGAGTGTTGATAGAGTATCTGTATCTTGATCTCAACACCTGTGACCGTTGCATCGGCACGGACGCAGTATTGGATGAAACCGTGGCGGCAATCACGCCCGCGCTGAAGCTTGCCGGATTTGCCGTAGATTATGAAAAGCATGAGATAGCGACGCCGGAATTGGCAACGCAGCATCGTTTCCTTTCCTCTCCGACCATTCGGGTAAACGGGCAGGATATTTGTGAGTGCGTTGCGGAAACCAACTGCGGATGTTGTGGCGAGATCAGCAGCACAGATGTAGATTGCCGCGTCTTTGAATATGAAGGCAAGCCTTACGAAGTGCCGCCCAAAGCCATGCTTGCCGAAGCCATTTTCAAAGCGGTTTTCTCTGCGAACATTGGCTGCTCTTGCCGCAGTTACACGTTGCCAGAAAATCTGAAACGGTTTTATGACGGGAAGACTACTAACACTCCGAAATGTTCTTGCGGAGGAAAGTGCTGAATGAAGCGTTGGGTTAAAATAGCTATTATCGTTGCGATTGCGTTGGTTGTCGTCGGCATCTTTAGCATAAAGATGGCGCAACAGAATAGCGATGTGCCGCAGGATGCGGTCACGCAGCCGAACAGCACCGCTACGCAAAAGCCAAGCGGTACCGTTGAGACGGAGCAGGAAGACGTAAGCGCGGAGCGTTATCCACTCCAAATCACTAAAGCCGATCTCAATGCAATCAAAGCATACGGCGTTCCTACCGTAATTGACTTTGCTCGGATTCCTGCATTCCGTGTAAAGAGATGGCTCCCGTATTGAAAACGCTCAATGCCGAATGGCAGGATCGGGCGGCGGTGCAATTTATTGATGTATGGGAATATACAAATGGGGTTGAGGACTTCCCTGTATCGGTTATTCCCACGCAGATATTTTTCAATGCGGATGGATCGCCTTATGTTCCAAGCGAGGAAATCCAAAAGGAAATTGAGTTTATCATGTATGAGAATAAAGAAACGGACGAACACGTTTTTACAGCGCATCAAGGTGGAATCACCGAAGAACAGATGCGCGCCATTTTTGCTGAAATGGGGATTAAATGATGGTAAATGCGTGGTTGGAACAACTCTCGGCGCTGATTCAATCGAGCGCTTGGCTCGCGCCGCTGCTGGCTTTGCTTGCCGGCGTGCTCACATCGTTCACGCCCTGTTCGCTTTCAAGCATCCCGCTTGTGATAGGCTTCGTGGGCGGCACGGGTCAGCGGGATACCAAACGCGCATTTCGGCTTTCTCTGACGTTCGCAGCCGGAGCAGCCGTGACGTTCACGACGTTGGGCGTAATCGCGTCGCTTGCAGGCCGGCTCATGGGAACATCTGCGTCTTGGTGGTACATCATCCTCGGCGTATTGATGGTGCTGATGGCATTGCAAACTTGGGGCGTGTTTGAGATCATTCCATCAAGCTATTTGCTTGGCAAGAATACCAAACGCGGTTATGTGGGCGCGTTTTTTGCGGGGATTCTTGGCGGCGTGTTTTCCTCCCCTTGCTCAACGCCCGTGCTGATTGCCCTGCTTGCTATCGTTGCAGGTAAGGGTAGCATCCTATGGGGAATCCTGCTGCTTTTGCTATATTCCGTCGGCCATGGCATCCTTTCTGTCGTTACGGGAACATCCGTTGGATTTGTGCAAAAGCTATCGGCAAGCAAAAAATATGGCAAGGCGAGCACCATATTGAAAATCGTCATGGGCGCTCTGATTCTGCTCATTGGATTCTATATGTTCTATTTGGGATTCTAATTAAATTGGTAAAGGAGATAACGATTATGGCATTGTTCGGTAAAAGAAAAGCGGAGGAAAAAGCAGCACCCGCTTGCGCTTGCAACGGTAACTGCGTCACTACGGAAGTAACGCAAATCATAAACGATTGCTACCCCGAAGCAAAGGACGGAATCTGTTGTATCAAGGTATTGGGCGCGGGTTGTAAGTCCTGTCACGCGCAATATGAAAACGCGCAGGAGGCAGCGCGGTCGATGGGACTTAACGTGGAAGTGGAATATATCACCGATATGCAAAAGGTCATGGCTTACGGAGTTATGAGTATGCCGGCTCTTGTGGTGAACGAAAAGGTTGTTTCGATGGGTAAGGTGCTAAAAGCCGTTGAAGTAGAGAAGCTATTACATAAACTCGGTTTCTAAAGGGGGGGCAGCTATCATGAGCATGAAAAAAAGCGGAATTAGTGTATTTCAGAAATACTTAACCTTGCGGGTTATCCTCTGCATGGCGGAGGGGTATTCTGATTGGCAAGTTTCTGCCGGGCATTCAACAGTTTCTAAATCAATTTGAGTATGCGCGGGTTTCTATTCCGATAGCGATTCTCATTTGCCTCATGATCTATCCCATGATGATTAATGTCAATTTTCAAAGCATCAGAAATGTGGGAAAGAATCCGAAAGGTCGGTTTGTCATATGGATAACGAACTGGCTCATTAAGCCCTTTACGATGTACGGGATTGTCGTTCTGTTCTTCTTTGTGATATTCAAGTCGTTCATAACGCCCGATCTTGCCACGGAATATCTTGCGGGTCGGTTTTGCTCGGCGCTGCGCCATGCACGGCAATGGTGTTTGTATGGAGCACCCTCACAAAAAGGCGATTCCCGCTTATACCGTCGTGCAGATTGCGACGACCTCATTATTTTGGTCGCCTTTGTGCCGATTGTAAAGTTCCTGCTTGGGGTTTCCAATGTGTCCGTGCTCTGGGAAAAGATTTGGCTGAGCCGGAAGATAAAAACCCCGATAAATCCGTTTATTATGCCGATGAAACGGGTATTTATAAATTCATTTACCACTCCAATGTCAGGGCAAAAAGAGGTGTAAAGGTCTACAGAAAAAATTAGAGGGGAAAAGTGCGAAAGGCTGTATATTGTGGCAGGAAAATGCGGGGACAAAATCGTCGTACCTATGACATATAGTGGCATCGCCGACAGTGCGCTTTACGAACTATGGTTTGAAAGTTTTTGTTCGGAAATCGTAGGCAATATTGTAGTAATTCACAATGCAAGCATTCACATAAAAAACAAGTTGTTTGAAATAGCAGAGCGATTTAAGGTTACTTTACTGTTTCAACAGCCTTATTCTCCGAACTTTAATAAAATTGAAAAATTTTGGGCATGGTTGAAAAAAGAACTTCGCACGGTCATGAAAATGTTCGATAACCTTTTCGATACAGTCTGTTGTTGTTTTCAAATTAATTAACTATACCAACTGATCCTTGACAGTTCGATCCCTATAATAAACTCAAAATCAGCAACGGTATATGTGTCGGTAATATGTAAATTCAGCTATGAAGCAACTCCCCAAATCGACTTCGAGTATATTGTGCTATATAGCTTTGATTTGAAGCGGTCAGCGAACGGCTCATTGGAGATTGTAAGTCGAAGCTATCCTACACTGTTTGATAAAGCATTTTGGGGCGATGCTGTTCCGACTGTTAAAGCTTACAGGAGCGAGAAAACGTGAAATTCAAAGCATGGTGTCGGAGGGCATAGCCGAAAACGGCGCGACGGATAAAGACCTTGAATTTGAAAAAGCATCCGTTGAAACTCGTCTATATTATTCATATATTTCTACCGCCCGCGCTAATGCTGAAAGTACAGCCGCATTCTATGCAGCGCCTACGAGTACATCGTTGACAGCGGGAACGGGGTATTCTTACTTCTATCCATCCGGATATTCAAAAGCTACTCTTGACTGCACCAACTATGTGTCTTTTTGTCTGAATTACAGCAACGGTGGAAACATTCCGGAGGATTCAACAGGAAGCTGTAAGTGGCGCAAAAATACGCATGAACGGTATAATGTCGATGGCTTTTATGAGTATTTTTCTGTAACAAAGAACAATAAAGAAAAAGGATTTTACGGGACAACCTATTATTCGGAAAGCAGCTATCCATCGTCAACAGTTCGGGCAAACACGGAAGTCAGCGATATAATCCAATTTAGTTCCGTGCGTGATAGCGTTTGGACTCATTCAGCGATAGTAACATCCAAGTCATCTTCAAATACTGGTTATGTCTGTATACACGATGCACAATCATATTACAGTCAATGCAGTTTAAGCGGTTTCTATGTCCCTGTCTTACCCAACATCAAGTACTTGCTACATTCGTTTTATGAAGATTACGGGGTATTACGCATAAGCACAAAAGCAAAACAGCCAAAAGCTCCTTTCTTGGCAACAAAAGGCAGAAAAAGCATGAACAGTTGTTTAACACCCTTGAAATATTAAGAAAATCTGATAAAATGTGAGCGACAATGCAATCAAATCACCAAATTACGAATCTTAATAGGTGAAGGCATTCAAGCGAAAGGTAACCTTTATGGAAAGAGGAGAAGGGCAATACAACATCAAAACACGACAAGGCTTCGTCGATGCGGTAACGGATATCTCCGGACTGCTGTTCACGATTAGTTTCTCTATCCTGCGCAATCAAGATTCATGTGCCGATTGCGGTACAGAATGCAATTATGAAGGCGTGGAGAAAGCGCGGGGGACTGAGAGAACCATCAAAGTTTAAAAGCTGGATGATAAGAATCGTTATCAATGAAAGTAAACCCATTGCACGACGCCCCAAGTCGCTTCCTTTAGAGGAAGAAATAGTTGCCGATCAGTTTGGATATGAGGTAAAAATTGATGTTGCCAATGCCGTCATGAATCTAAGCGAAAAATATCGTCTTCCGATCATGATGTATTATTTTGAGGATATGCCCGTGACGGAAATAGCCGAGGCATTGGGATTACCTAAAGAAACCATTGTTTCTCAGCTTTCGCGGGCAAAACAAAAATATATGAAATAATTTTAAATTTAATGCAATCTTTTGGCTCTCAAAAGAATCTTATTTTCCATTGGGAATAATAGGTTTTTTTCTATAGCCAATTTTATTTTTCGTTTATTAATTAAGAGCGCCAAATCCGCGTCCGCTAACCTCTCTCGTATCTATAACCGAGATCATCGCATATTCATCATGTTCCTTAACTATCCGTTTTAAAGGCGCAAGTTCAACCGTCTTTACTATACAGTAAACGAGTTTGCGCTGCTTACCGGTATATGCGCCTTCGGCAGATATATAGGTTACTCCCCTATGAAGCTTATTCAGAACAGTGGGCGCTATTTCGTCCCATTTGTCCGATATTATGAAAACCGTATGAGTCCTATTTAGACCTTCAAGGGCAAAGTTAAACGAAACGTTGCATACGAACATGGCCAGTATGCTTATTAGCGAAAGCTCAATCCCCTTGAAAAAGGCGAGAGAGGACATTATAAGGAGGTTAAAAAGAATACTGAACGTTCCCATAGATACGGAATATTTTCTACTAAGTATAAGCGCAAGAACATCGGTTCCGCCTAGGGTCGCTCCGCGCTTTACGACGGGGGCGCTTAAAAGTCCGATAAGAGCACCACCGGCAACCGCCGCCATCATCGGGTCTTTAATTGGAAAAGTTACGAAGCTTGTTAGATAAATTGATCCGCTCAAAAGGAGCGTTCCTATAACGCTGAAAATAACGAATTTTAAATCTAAAAACTTAAAGCCTATTATAACTATAGGTATATTTAAAATTATTATAGTTAAAAACGACGGTATATCGGCTACGAAGTCGAGTAAAATACCGACTCCGGTTATTCCGCCGGGCAAAAACTCATGGGCAACGTAAAAGCCGTTTACACAAAACCCCTGTAAAATACAGGTGAGTACCATTATTCCTAAGGTTATTGAGTCTTCTTTTAAGTCGAATTTTTTATTATAAATATTATGAGCCAAGGATTATACCTCCACATATGTCTCGCCATTATACAAAAAAACCGGGCACTTTGCAAGCTGACATTATTTAATTGTTAAAGTTATTATTTCTGCTAAAAAAAGCGAACGACTTTGATTTAACCGCTAAAGTAAAAACAATAGCTGTTTTAATTCATGACGACCTCCTTAGCCAGTTTCCCATATTTTATGTCTGCCATGAGGGAAAAATACTCAAAATCGTTTTTAAATTCACCGCGCATAAGCCGCATTAGCGCGCGGCGAATCGCCTTTAACGTTTCTTCGCCAACGGTATCGAAAAGAAGAAAATTCCCATGCTGCTCCGAACCTAAAAATTCACCCGCTCCGCGAAGTTTAAGATCGGCCTCTGCAAGCTTTATTCCGCTTTGTTCCCGGGTCATAAGGGTTAACCTATCGTTTTTTCCGTCGGACATTAAAAAACAATATGCCTGCATATCGCTTCGTCCAACTCTTCCTCTAAGCTGATGCAGTTGAGCGAGACCAAACATATCCGCGCTTTCGATAACCATAACCGAGGCATTTTTCGCGTCAACACCGACCTCAACGACCGTCGTTGAAACTAAAACCGGCGTTTTTCCCTCTAAAAAATCCGCCATCGCGCGCTCCTTTTCGCCTTGTTTCATTCGCGAATGAAGTAGCCCAACGGGAAAATCGAAAACACTCTGCATCTCCCTATATACCGACTTTGCACTTAGGAAAAAGCTATCGTTCTCTCCTTCTTCAATATGCGGACAGACGATATAGGCGGAATAGCCGAGAATAATCTGTTGCTTTATAAATTCATACATATCAAGGCGTTTATGCGGAGGTACGCAGCGCGTCATGATTGGTTTTCGATTTTTAGGCAGCTCATCCATGCGCGATATATCGAGATCACCATATAAAATAAGAGCGAGAGTTCGCGGGATAGGCGTTGCGCTCATAACGAGAACGTCCGGTGCGTTAGCCTTGTTTTTAAGGTCTGTCCTCTGTTTAACGCCAAACCTATGCTGTTCATCGGTTATTACAAGACCGAGATTTTTATATGATACTGCGTCTTGAATTAACGCATGAGTCCCTATTATGTATTTTGCATCTCCATTAGCAATTTTACGTAGCGCGATTTCCCTCTCGACCTTTTTAAGAGATCCGGTTAATAGGGTGGTTTCGTCCTTAAAGAGCACCGAGAGCGTTTCGAAATGTTGACGCGTCAATATATCCGTAGGTGCCATTAAGAGCGCCTGAAACCCGTTTTTAACCGCTACGGCCATTGCAAAAGCGGCTACGACGGTTTTCCCCGAGCCAACGTCGCCGTAAAGCATCCGGTTCATGGGAACGGAGCGCTCCATGTCGCGTTTTATATCCATAATAGCTTCGATTTGAGATTCGGTAAGTTCGAAAGTTAATTTTGCTTTAAGAGAATCAAGTATGCCCGAGGCATCGAAAGCTATTCCGGTCGAGTTAATCTCGCGGCTTTTTTTTAACTTTCCTATCATTATTCGGTATATTAAAATGTCGGAAAAAGAAAAGCGCATAAGTGCGGCGTTAAGCTCATTGCGGCTTAGCGGGAAATGTATATTGCGATATGTAAGGTTAAGCGGCATTAGGTCGAATTCCTTTAAAAATTCTGTCGACAGAGGATCAGTATAAGAATTATCGCTAAGCAGAGACAGCGCTTCCATAGTGGCATTTTCAATAACAGAAGGAGGGATGTCCTTTATTTTTTTATATATCGGAACGATAGGGAGAAAATTTTTAAATATTCGCGGATTTATAAGAGCGCGATATTTAGTATTGTCGAACGTTCCGTAAACGAAGGCGGTTTTCGAAATATGAAGCTCTTTCCCGGCATATTGTCGATTAAACCATAGAAGCCTTATTCTTTCATTATCATATAAAGCGTCGACCGTCGTTATATTTAGACCCGATTTACTTTTTAATGTCTTAGGCTCCGTTAATACGGTAACGGCGAGAGCCGCCTTGTCTCCTTTTTTTAAGGAAACGAGGGAAACTCCCGCCGAAAAATCAGCATATTCAATTGGATAATAATTTAAAAGATCGGAAACCAAAGATATTCCAACATCCGAAAATGCCTTAGCGCGCCTCGTTCCTATGCCCTTAAGCGCAGTTATAGGCAAGTTTAAGGGCGTCATTCTACGGAAAAATAATAATAATAGAGTGACTGACCACCGTATTGCAGAATAAATTCAGCATCTTCATAGTCTTTTTCGAGATCGCTTATTAAATTTTCGGCATCGTCCTTCGAAACATTTTCTCCGTAAAATACGGTTATGACGGTGTCTTCCGGCTGAAGCGCAATCATCTTTTCGAGCAGTAAGCGAGAAGCTGAGAAAATATCTTTATTTGCAATTGAAATTTTATTATCTATAAGTCCTATTATGTCGCCCTCATGGATCTCTTGCCCGTTTACGGTAGTATCTCTTACGGCATACGTAACCGCGCCCGAAATTATAGATTTAAACGCGGAATTCATACGCTTTAGATTTTCAGAAACCGAAACATCCGGATTATATGCCATAACGCCGGATATGCCCTGCATTATAGTTTTTGTTGGTATTACGAATACATTCTTATCGGATAGCGTCGCCGCCTGTTGCGCCGCCATTATAATATTGCTATTATTCGGGAAAACGAAAACATTCCTAGCATTAGCCTTACATATGGCGGCATTTATAGATTCGATACTTGGATTCATAGTTTGCCCACCATTTATTATGCAGGAAACGGACAGCTCATTAAAAACGGCTTCAATCCCGTCGCCCGAACAGACGACAACTATACCCATTTCCTTTTCGTTTTTCTTTTTTTGCTCCGCTATTTCGCGGTTTTGCTCTCGCATATTTTCGATTTTGATTTTATCCACTTCGCCCAGTCTTAGAGCAAGTTGAATAATTTTTCCGGGATAGTTGCTATGAACGTGAACCTTGACAAAGCCATCGTCGGAAGCTAAAACGACTGAATCGCCTATACGGATAAGCTTATCGCGGAACTTATCGAGTTCATCCTCAGAAAAATCTTTTGACGGATGAATTATGAAAAATTCGGTGCAATAGCCGAACTCAATATCGTCGACATTGCCGCGCAAAAGCGCATCGTTATCGTCGTCGGTAACGTTATCTTCGTCAGAAGCCAGAGCGAAATCCTCATAAGAATCTCCGTCGATAGCCATCTTAAAGCCGTTAAACAGGCAAAGAAGCCCCATTCCTCCGGAATCGACCACCCCCGCTTCTTTTAAAACGGGAAGTAAATCCGGCGTCTTTTTTAGAGTCGCCTCCCCGGTTTCGATAATTAAATCGATGAGAGCAAAAACGTTTACATTAGGGTTTTCAGTTACGGCCAGCTCTAAAGTTTCGGCTATTATGCGCACAACGGTGAGCATTGTACCCTCTCTTGGTTTCATAACCGCTTTATATGCCGACTCCGAACCCATAGAGAATGCACGCTTTAAAAGCTCCGCATCCATCTCGTCGGATTCTTTTAAAGCGGAAGAAAAACCGCGAAGAATCTGACTTAAAATTACACCTGAGTTTCCTCGTGCACCTTTCAGCGCACCCATTGACGCCGCCTTTGCAACGCTCGCAACCGTATTATCGTTAACGCCCGAAAGCTCGCGCGCCGCGCTTTGCATAGTCATACTCATATTTGTTCCCGTATCCCCGTCCGGAACCGGGAAAACATTTAGCGCGTCAACCGCCTTTTTATTGCGCTCCAGTACTGCAGCGCCGCAAAGGAACATTTCCTTAAGCAGTTTACCGCCTATTGTTACATTATTCAAATCGTACCTCCGATGACCTGTTTCATATTGTTATAATTATTATTGATTTATTGGCAATACTAAACTTAAGCGTCTATAGAATCCACATGAATATGAAGATTATTAATTTTTATACCTGTCAATTCCTCAACGCGATATCGGACATTCGTCATAATGTTTTTAGCCACAGCGGGCAAGCTTACACCGTACACCAAGTTTACATACAAATCTATATCATATGAATCGTCGCTTATCGGCGTTACCTTTACACCACGCTTATAGTCGTTGTCGCTTACCAGCTTTAATATAGATTCCGTTGTGCTTTTGCTGTTCATACCAACTATACCGTAATTTTCAACGGCAGCATGCCCTGCAATACGCGCTATTATGCTCTCGCTAATAACGATCTTTCCCAATTCGTTCTTTATAGTACCCGGCATATGTTACCTCCATTTTCTCTTTCTGTATTAAGCTTATTCTATATCAAATCCTTTATTCCTGCAAGCATTTAACGGCTTATGCGTATTTTTCACAATTTTCACATTTTCATACGATTCGTTAAAATAAAATTTACACATATATATGCGCAGTAAAGCGCGCTCTATCGCCCTTTTATGACGTGGTTTCGGGAAATACTTCATTTGGCACGTGAGGATTAAATATGTTATAATCATTTTCGGGTTTAGGTGCTGTTATTTGCGCCATAAGCACCTTTAAAAATAAAAAAAGAGGTAAAAGTTTTATGGAAAGAAAAAATGCTTGGAAAACTTACGATGAAAATAACCTGAATGAGCTTCAGACGTTAAATTCCGAATACATAGAGTATTTAAGCGACGGAAAAACGGAGCGCGAATGCGTAAAACTTACCGTAAAGGCAGCTGAGAAGATGGGTTATAGGAACATGGCGGATCTAATTAAATCGAAGGCCGTTTTAAAGCCAAACGATAAAGTATATTCGCAGTTCATGGGCAAAACTATAGCCTTATTTCATATAGGTTCGGAACCGATTGAAAACGGCATGAATATATTGGGTGCTCATATAGACTCGCCTAGGCTGGATCTAAAACAAAATCCTCTTTATGAGGACGGTGACTTTGCCTTACTTGATACGCATTATTATGGCGGAATAAAGAAATACCAATGGGTAACTATACCTCTTGCGCTTCATGGCGTTGTTGCGAAGAAAGACGGTTCGCTGATAGAAATAGTTGTCGGTGAAGACGAGAAAGACCCCGTAATCGCGATAAGCGATCTTTTAATACATCTTAGCGCAGATCAGATGCAAAAGACGGCGGCGAAGGTCATAGAGGGGGAGGAGCTTAATATAATAATAGGTAGCCGTCCCGACAATGATACCGAAAAAGAGGCGGTTCGCGCGCGGATAATGGCTATTATAACCGAAAAATATGGTTTTGATGAGGAAGACTTTATTTCCGCCGAAATCGAAGTTGTTCCCGCGGGACGTGCTAGAGATATGGGACTCGATAGGAGCATGGTTATAGGCTATGGTCAGGACGACCGCGTCTGCGCATTTACATCTATGAAAGCATTGCTTGAGCTTAAAACCGCCCCGAGGCTTACCGCCTGCTGTCTTCTTACGGATAAAGAAGAAGTCGGGAGCATTGGCGCAACGGGCGCTGAGTCATCTTTCTTTGAAAATTCCGTTGCTGAACTTATGGAGCTTTTAGGACAATACACCGAGTTGAAGCTTCGCCGCGCGCTTACTAATTGCAATATGCTTTCTTCTGACGTAAGTGCGGGTTTCGATCCGACGTTTGCCTCCGTTTTCGAGAAAAAGAACGCGGCGTTTTTGGGACGCGGCGTATGCTTTAATAAATATACAGGGTCGCGAGGGAAAAGCGGTTCGAACGATAGTAACGCGGAATATGTTGCGTACGTTAGGAAAATAATGGACGAAAATGGCGTAAACTTCCAAACCGCGGAGTTGGGTAAGGTTGATGCTGGCGGCGGTGGAACTATCGCTTGCGTTAGCGCGAAATACGGGATGCAGGTTATAGATAGCGGCGTTGCAGTACTAGCTATGCATTCTCCTTGGGAAATAACGAGTAAGGCGGATATTTACGAAGCAAAGCGCGCTTATTTAGCTTTCCTTCTTGCATAAAAAAAATGCAATTGAAGCGATGAATTTTATAGGGCGCGTTTAAACTTTGCGCCCTATAAAGATTTTAATTTCCGTGTTTTTGTGTTTTATACTAATGGCTTTTTCTAAAACTAATATAACTTCAGATTCTAAGGTTTATCACGATTAAAATTAAAAAAACACTTGACAAAGTGCGAATACAGTGATACCATATCACACGCTGTCCGGTGCAATTAAAATCATCTGGGTGTGGCGCAGTTTGGTAGCGTGCTTGAATGGGGTTCAAGAGGCCGGAAGTTCAAATCTTCTCACCCAGACCATTAAAACCGTCTTAAAATGTAGAGTTTTAAGACGGTTTTTGTTTTTTAAATTATGCATAATTTTACTCTGAATTATGACTTTTTTCGTTCTATTACACACATTACTATTCACCTTGTTTACTTATACCATTGCACCTCGTAGCTTCTCAATAATTCTCATCATTAATTGATAATCGGCAACTTGTAAAAGTAGCATCGGTATATTATAATAACGGAATACTATGGAGAATAGGATATAAATTTCATATTTTTTACATAGAGAGGAACGGTAAAACGATGGAGAACGAATATCGAACGCCGAAAATTTGGATTTTAGTTGCTGTAATTTCGATCATAGTAACATTACTATTAGGGCATTTTTTTATTACTTCAGCCTCCGACGGGCTTTACCGCGAAGAAGTAGCTTATCTTGAAGAAATTTCAATAAAAAGTACCGATATTGTAAAAGCTGAGATAAATGGGTATTTTTCAACATTGGAGGCCTTAAGTACCGTTATAAGTTCTCAGGGTAGCTTAACAGTTGATTCTGCGCTGGCAATAATGCGAAATGAAGCGGAAAGAGGATTTTTTAAGCGAATGGGCATTATTTTGCCTAACGGTATCGCTTATACAACCGATGGTTATAGGGAAGATTTTAATGACAGGACATATTTTTATGAAGCGATGACTGGCAAAAATGCGGTTTCGGACTGTATTATCGATAAGATAGGCGGTGAGGAAATAAACGTATTTGCATCTCCTGTATATAAAAATAATATAATCGTTGGAGTAATCTTTGCCACAAAATCACAAAATATGCTTTCCGAATCTATGGTTATAGAGAGCTTCGGCGGGAAAGGGTATTCCTATCTTATAACCGGAAACGGAACTCCCGTTATTAAAACTAACCATCCGGACAGCATAGGTGAATACTCTAATTTTTTTGATACTATGTTGGCAGACGGTGCGACGAACGAAGAAGTTTCAGAACTAAGCAGCTGCATGTTTGCGCATGAAACGGGAGCCTTTGAATATATGCGGCATGGGATTAAGAAACAGATGTTTTATTCCCCCGTCGGGATAAACGATTGGTACGTTTTATCCGTCGTACCTTCAGAGGTTATTTCTTTGCAGTCCGATCAGCTTATACAGAATCTTGGCTTTTTGATATTACTCATGACAATACTCGCAATAGTCATTTCTTATCGCATGATACTTGTTTTTCGGTGTCATAATAAGCGCCTGCACCATATAGCATATACAGATTCGGTAACGGGACATCCGAACTGGGCGGGCTTTAGGCTCGGAGCGGAGAAGCTGATTCGGGAAAATCCAAACAGAAAATACGCGATGATAGCCTTCGATATAAATAAATTTAAACTAATAAACGATTTGTTCGGTTATCAACGCGGAAACGAGATTCTCCAATTTACCGCCAATATATTAGCGCAAAGCATAGGGAAGGACGAGATATTTTGCCGCGCTGCCGCTGATTTATTTAATATCCTAATGATCTATGAAAATGACAATGAAATTCTTAAAAGACTGAAGCTAATAGAGGATGAGTTGGAGGGCTGTATAGAGAATTATAAGCTTAAAATTTCGATTGGCATATGTACAGTAATAGAATCGGGGCTAGACGTTTCAGCGCGCAGCGATAAGGCTAATATCTCAAGGAATATAGCTAAAAAACAGAATACAATAAATTATCATTTTTTCGAGGACGAAAACCGAATTGAGCTTTTGCGCGAAAAAGAAATTGAGAATATTATGGATATGGCTCTGGAACAGGGGGAGTTTCAGGTTTATCTTCAGCCAAAGTACCTTTTAAAAACGGATAAGATCGTTGGAGCGGAGGCATTAGTGCGCTGGAAACGCCCGGAGTCGGGGCTTATTTTGCCTTGCGACTTTATTCCTCTTTTCGAGAAAAACGGATTTATTCGTAAGCTGGATATGTATATGTTCGAAAGCGTTTGCCGCCTTATATCCCGTTGGATGATTGAGTTTCCTAATGTTACTCCGCTTTCCGTCTCGGTTAATATCTCCCGCGCACACCTTTCTAACCCGGATCTTTCTCTCGATTTACTTCGCATTGCCTCGTGCTACGGTGTTCCGCCCGCGCTTCTCGAAATAGAACTGACAGAAAGCGCAATTTTCGAAAATGTTGACGATATGAGTGCGCTTATGGAACGCATAAAATTAGCAGGCTTTTTGATTTCTATCGACGATTTTGGAAGCGGTTATTCATCTCTTGCGTCGCTGAAATCCCTTTGCGCCGATATTGTAAAGATAGATAAGAGCTTTCTCGACGAGGCGGAGAATGATCAGCGCGGTAAAAGAATTATCTGTGGTATGGTTGATATGATTAGAGACCTCGGTATGTTGACCGTTGCCGAGGGCGTTGAAACCCTAGATCAAAAGGAGTTTCTTAAGATTGCAGGTTGCGATATTATGCAAGGGTATTATATGGCGAGACCTATGCCCGTTATAGACTTTGAAGCTCTCGTTTTTAAAAGTTGATTTATAGCTTAAATCAAAAATATAAAAAAGTCTGGTACATTTTAAGCGACTGTGTCACAAGGGAAAACTAATTAACGCAAACTGAATACGAAGAAATAGCTACTGAAATTTATTTTGGTAGCTATTTTTCTGTATTCAGTAAATGTTGATATATTACTATAAAAATATTGACTTTTACGCTTCTGTTTACTATAATAAGAAGCATAAAAGTCAACATAACAGAGGTGAGAGTATGAAGCAATCTGAAATGATTTTAGAGTTGGCTATTCAAAATAAAGGTATTGTTACCGCATCTATGGTAAAAGAAAAGAATTTGATTTATGGTGTTATGAAAAATCTTTGTGACAATGGCAAGCTTGAAAAAACAAATAGTTTTGTATATATTTT
>JAVVSK010000024.1:17255-17498 GCA_036654235.1 Clostridia bacterium
ATGATGAATTTATAAGCTTGCAAGGGAGATTTAAAAAGGGTATTTTTTCACACGAAACAGCCTTGTTTTTACACAACTTAACCGACAGAACACCAATAAAATTTCATATGACATTTCCTACAGGCTACAACCTAACAATGGCTAAAGCATTTAATGTGCAATGCCACCAAAACAAGGTAGATATTTATAGCACAGGAATTGTTAATGCAAACACCCCATTTGAAAATACAGTAAGAGTTTATT
>JAVVSK010000025.1:0-17438 GCA_036654235.1 Clostridia bacterium
TAATAAACGCGTTCGAGAATTTCTCCCTCGGACGCGTTTATTATATCTATCGTTGCGCCGCCCGTTGGATTTCATAGGAAGTTATAAAATACAATCTGTTTAAAATCGCGGATAAAAAATATGCGGACGAAAATTTTCGCCCGCATAGCTTTTGTTTAAGTTAACTTTTAGCTTCAAATTTACATCCGCATTTTGTACAGGTAACGCGGAGGCGACCTTTTCCGCGAGGAACGCGGAGTTTTTGACCGCATTGCGGACATGAGAAACGTTTAAAACTTTGACGCTCTTTAACGTCGCGTTTTATGCTTCCGGGGAAGCCGGTAAAAAACGCCTTTAATTTATAAGTCAGTTCATTATAAATATGCAGTTCACGCTGACGCTTTTGAAAATTTTTAGACATCATGCGGAAAATACATAGAACAACGAGCAACGTTGAAACGCCGGTAATAATCCAACGCGCGACGGAGGCGTTAGCGTTTAAAAACATTCCTATTATAGAGATAACTATCGCAAGAATAACTAAAAATATAGTTAACTTATCAATACCGTATCTACCCTTCATTTTTCAGCACCTACTTTTTTTAATATTACGCCCGAATAGGCGCTTATGTAAAATTCATTTTCGAAAAAACGGGAAGCGTTTAAGGGGTGTTCATAAACGGTTCGCCATGTTCCGGAAATATGCATTTTTTCTCCATCTACACCCTCCAAAAACGCAGATTGCGGGAAATTTACTTTTTTCTCCTCCGCACTTCTATTTATAACGAGCATCATATCGCCCGTTCCTAAACGCATTATTGCGAAAACATCGTGATTCACGGCGCAAAACGAAGTTTTTCCCGAGAGTAGCGTTTTATTTTCGCGGCGGACAGCGCCGAGAGCGCGATAGTGAGAAAGAAGCGCATTGTCTTCGCGTCCCCAAGGATATGGTGCGCGGTTAAAAGGATCCGCCATTCCGAGAGCGCCAACCTCGTCGCCATAATAAACGCAGGGCACGCCGGGCATAAAAAACTGTACCATAGAAGCGAGGAACATTCGCTTTTTACCGCGCGCTAAATCCTCTTTATTCGGAGAATAGAGAGCGGAGGCTTCTCTCGTTAATGCGTCCCTATCCGGAGCGCCGGAGAGGGCGGTTAGGGCGCGAACGGTATCGTGGCTTCCTAATACGTTAAGGAGCGACATATAAAATTCGCGCGGATAGGTTTCCTGAAGCAAAAACATCTCGTTTTCTAAAGCAAAAGCATCGGTTTTTTCGAGTAAAAAGTTAAAGAGCGCGGTTCTGAAAGGATAGTTAGTTACGCTATCAAGTTCATCGCCGTTGACGTAGCCGCGCATATGTCCCATTGAAAACTTACGGCTGGCATTTTCCCAAACCTCACCGATAAGGAGCGCATCCTCATCATTGCGCTTTAATTCCGCGCGGAGCATACGAATAAATTCGTCGGGTAGTTCGTCCGCGACATCTAAGCGCCATGAGGAAATGCCCAGTTTAGCATATTTTGAGATTACCGAACATATGAATGCGAAATAACCGTCGTCAAGTTCGTTTACCTCGGGAAGAGAGGTAAAGCCCCACCATGAACGATATTTATCGGGAAATTCCAAAAAATCGTACCATTTAGCGTAGGGAGAGTCGGGTGAGTTATAGGCACCAACGCTTTTATACCGACCATATTTGTTAAAGTATACGCTATCCGCGCCCGTATGTGAAAAAACGCCATCTAAAACGATATGCAGCTTTTCTTCTTTAAAGGCGGATACGAGGGCGGTTAGGGCTTCGTCGCCGCCTAAGACGGGATCGACATGTTCATAGTCGCCTACGTCATATCGATGATTCGAAGCACTTTCGAAAATAGGATTGAGATAGACACAATCGGCAGAGAGCGATTTTATATAATCCACTTCGCTTAAAACGCCGTAAAGATCCCCACCAAAAAAATCGCGCGGCTCGTAAAATTCGCCGTTCGGAAACGGAAGATAAGTCGGTTCATCATCCCAATTTTTATGAATATAAACGCGGCGGCCGAGATTCGTATGTCGGTCGATATTTATAAGCCCGCCGAGTTCGCCCTTTCGCTTAAACCTATCGGGGAATATCTGATAGACTATTGCGCTCTTAAACCAATCGGGCGTTTTAAGGGCTTCGTCATAAACGGTTATTTGATAATCCGAATCATAGGGATCGGAGACTTCGCTCCCCTCCCCCGTTCTCGCCGAATATGAATAGATCCTCTCGCCGTCGTTGACGATAAACCGATAGAAAACGCAACAGGGCGTTTCCGGTGCAAAAAAAGAAAACACTGTTTTTTCGCCGTCGCGGACGCCGTCTAAAAAAGACTCTTTTCCGAGGGCGAAAAGACGGAGAGTCACGGTTGAATCGACCGAAGCGCGAACCGCGAGCGTTATCGGAGAACCCGAAGTAACGGCACCGAGGGGAGATCGAAGCTCTTTTAGCCGCGAGTTATGATAAATCGTCATAAATCACCATACCATACTTTTATACCTCTCTAATTTTATCACATAATGTGCGCTTGACAATGCATTTTATGCAAGTTTCACAAATCTATTGAATTGTTGCCGAGTTTGAGCCTGAGTTGGAGATATTTTCGGAAAAAAACAATGGCAAATCTACGGTTAAAGATTTTCAAAGGGGCGTTTCGTGTTAGAAAAAGGAAACAAACGGTACGATAACCTAAGATTGTCCGGCGAGAATCGTAATCCGGCTTGAGAATACGAAATATCCTAAGTATTTTTTAGGGGAGGCAGAAGACGAAGTATCAGAAAATATAACTTTCAAAAAATAAAAGAAGAATCGAAAGTCATAATAAAATTCCAATAAAGGAAGTGAAGCATATGCCTGCAATTTTAACAAAAATCACCTTTACTGTTACGGAAGAAATGGAAGCCCCGTTACGTAAGCTCAAGAAAGAACTGCTTTATTAGAGCAAGCAAATCTGAAATGATTCGCTAACCCGCGCCGGCGGGAATGATAGTCCGCATTTAGGAGATTCGCAAGGTTAGACCTTCACCTCAAGATGATTCGTCCCTTGAAAGACAATATCATTAGTGATAAACTGAAAAACACATTTAGAAACATGAGAAAAAGTTATAAGGAGATATACCCCTATGTCACTGCATGTAATTGATCATCCTCTAATACAACATAAGCTTACCTTTATACGCGACGAGAAAACCGAACCTAAATATTTTAGAGATCTTTTAAACGAGGTAGCTATGTTAATGGGCTATGAAGTTACGAGAAACTTAAAGACTAAGGCGGTAATGACGAAAACGCCGATAGCCGAGGCTAAAACATATATTATTGAGGGAAAAGACGTCGCAATCGTTCCAATATTAAGAGCTGGATTAGGAATGTTGGATGGGCTTTTAAGTCTTATTCCGACGGCGCGCGTTGGGCATATTGGTATTTATCGCGACGAGGAGACGAAAAAGCCAATTAAATATTATTGTAAGCTTCCTAAGGATATTAAAGAGCGAACCGTAATAGTTGTCGACCCTATGCTCGCGACCGGGGGAAGCGTTGCGGAGGGAATAAGACTTTTAAAGGCGGAAGGCTGCTCAGATATACGGCTCATGTCTCTTATCGCCTCCCCCGAGGGGCTTAAAAATATGCGGGAATTGTACCCCGATGTAGATA
Organism: Clostridia bacterium; assembly: GCA_036654235.1. Taxonomy (GTDB): domain Bacteria; phylum Bacillota; class Clostridia; order Christensenellales; family CAG-138; genus JAVVSK01. Next base: position 3,659 of record JAVVSK010000025.1, read on the forward strand.
TATATGTTGCGGCAATAGATGATTCTCTCGATGAAAATGCTTATATAGTACCCGGGCTTGGCGATGCGGGAGATAGGCTCTTTGGAACAAAATAATGTTTGAACAAATAAGTGAATTTTTTTCGGATTTTAACGCATATAAATTTTTTATGCTGTTAATTGCTGCCGGAATAATATATGCAATAATAGTTAGTATAGTCGGTGTCGTTCGTTATTTTATAAACGGATGGCCGCAAACTAAAAAATATTTGTTTTTTATCATAGGTGTAGCCGTTTTTGGAGCTCTTATCGCTATGAACGGCGCTGTTTTTGCGCCGATATTTTTTTTGGCAACTTCAATAGCCCTTATTGTTTTGATAATAAAATTTATAAAAGAAATGCGCGTATTGGAGGAATTTCCGACATATATGGCGCTTATTGCGGGGTCTCTTTTAGCGGCTGCCGTTCTTATTCTTATATTTTGGGGCCTGTTTTCGATGGCAATAAAGTTTACTATGGCGGGGGTATTTGAACTAATTATAACGGCGATGATATGGCTGAGGCTTTATTGAAAAAATAAATAAATGTATATTTTTTTATGCGTCCGCCGTTTAAAACCCAAGAGGTTACGGCGGATGAAATATTTGATGCAATTATAATGGCTATAATGCATAAAGGCTGCGGGGCTTTATAAATGCAAATTCCGGTTTTTGCCCTATCTATATACCTTAATGCTTAGTTATTGATACCTAATAATAGTCGTATGTTCTTTTTGAATTGATATAAACAAGACTTGACCTAAGACTGATACTGCATACATTCTAATAATGTTGCTTGCATTTTTCTCATTTTTTTGTTAAATAGCACACGATTCGCCGTTGCATAATGGTAAAATGTATGCTATACTTATAAAGAACGGTATTGTAGGTGCGTTGTGGTGGATCTTCGCAGCGGTTTGCTATTTCCGACTTACAATTTCGATTCTAAGGATAGAAAAACTTGGAGGGATTTGTTATGAAAAAAATGTTGGCAGTATTGTTGACCATAGCGATGCTTCTTCCGTCATTAACGACGGTTTTTGCAGCGTCCGTGGGACAGGTTTCGGTTTCCCCCGTTCTAACGAATGAAAAAACCGAAACGGCATCGATTGGAACGAAAACAACCGCCGGTGAAAAGCGTAATGTAGAATTTACGCAGAATAAAGACGCGGTGGAACTTTATGGTTTCTCGTCTTACTATGACGGAGGAACGGCAGACACTTTCTATGGGTTTGTTCGTTTTATGTCTAACGCTCCCGAAACTGTTGAATTTTTAAACGGTTATTATGAAAAAGCTTTTGTCGCCGGCGAGTATGTACCGGATGTTCAGGCTATTTTCGCTGTAAGGAACTTAGGAGCGGCCTATTCTTTTATGAGAATAGATGCGATAACTTTCGCTGAGACCGAAATAAAGGCTTATGGCGCTTTCTCTTTCATGGATATGGCGTTTGATATTTCTTCAGGCGTTATGTATGGCATAAAGGAGACGACCCTTTATACTATCGATCTCACTACCGGCGATTATACCGAGGTAGGTGCAACCGGAGCTCCTGCTACGCTATTTACCCTCGCTTGTTCAGACGCGGGTGTTTTATATTCGATAGATCAGGGCGGTTCGTTATATACGCTCGATAAAGCAACCGGTACTGCGACGTTGGTCGGTAGCACCGGAGTTACCGTATCTTTTCTTCAGTCTATGACTTGGGATCATGTAAACGGTGGGCTCTATTGGGCTAACTGTAACCAGAACGACGGTATCTTATATTCGGTAGATCCGGCGACGGCGGCTGTTACGGCTATCGGTAATATCCATGGAGCAAATATGGAAGTTACCTGCTTATTTACTAAGGCAGCATCGACGGGCGATCCTGTTGCTGTAACCGGAGTTAACCTTGTTCCCGCGGCTGCGATTTTAAAGGTAGGGAAAACTCTTAGTCTTTCAGCTCAGGTTCAACCTTGGAACGCGACCGATAGAGGCGTTTCTTGGGTATCTAGCAATCCCGCCGTCGCTACCGTAAATGAAAGTGGCGTTGTTAGCGCTATTGCAAATGGCGAAGCGACGATAACGGTTACTACTGTTGACGGTGGGTTTACCGCTACTTGCGTAATAACCGTTCCGGATACCGCCGAGATAGACGCTGCGTTTGATGCTGCGGTCAACGCTCCGGGCGCTACCTATCATTTTGTAAATGACGACGCTTATCCTTGGGAACCCGTTACTGTTGGTGAAAGAAACGCTGTTAAGAGCACTAACACCGGAGTACACGGATCTCAGGCTTCGTTTACGACCGGTCCTATTAATATGTTTAGAGGCAATACAGTCAGCTTTGACTGGTTTACCAGCTGCGAAATCGGTTATGACGGTATCGTATTTTTGGTTAACGGTCAGAATACCGCTTCCTTTACGCGGATGAGTACTGACTTCGCGCATTATGTCTATCAGATTCCCGCTGATGGCGAATATACTTTTGCTTGGTTTTATATAAAGGATAGTTCCGGTTCTCAGGGCGAAGATTGCGGCTATATTGACAACGTCGCTTTCGACGTAACTCCTCCGGGACCCGTAACGGGAGTAACCTTAACCCCCGCTACCGTTGATCTCTTCCAGGGACAAACGGCTCAGCTTACGGCTACTATAGTTCCGAGCAGTGCTCTTGATATCGGAATGACTTTTTCTACCAGCGACGCGAACGTTGCTACGGTAAACGAAACCGGTCTTGTAACGGCGAGAGAAGCCGGAACGGCTATTATAACCGTAACGACGCATGACGGCGGCTTTACCGCGACGAGTACGATTAACGTAACGTCGACCGAGGAGCTTATGGCAGGAGTGAATGCGGCTCTTAACGTTGAAGGCGGAACGCATTCCTTCGCTATGGATATGGTTAATATGTGGGCTACGGACGCTACGACCTTCGCCGGAAGAAACGTTGCACATTCGACGACCGTAGCTTTGGGCGGAACAAGTACTTCCATAACGCTTATTGCGACGACGGACGGAACGGAGCTTATAGCTTTCGACTGGATGGTCAGCTCAGAAGCTAACTATGACAAAGCTATCTTCGCTATAGACGGCGTTGAACAGGCGCGTATATCCGGTACAACTATGACCGATTTCGCTACGGTAGTATTTGATGCCGGTACAGCGGGCGAACATACTTATACTTGGACATATACGAAGGATAGCTCGGTGAACAAGGGTCAGGATATGCTATGGTTAGACAATATTGCCATTACGGTAGCTCCCGAGCCTCAGAGCGTAAATATGAACGCGACCGCGAAGGTTCATCTTGGTCAGACGATGAAGCTGAACGCGGCCGTAGTACCTTCCTACGCTACCGATACGACTCTTACCTATACAACAAGCGACGCTACGAAAGTAACCATTGACGAAAACGGCTTTATAACCGGCGTTGCCGAAGGAACGGCGACGATTACGGCTACCGCTATTAACGGCGTTAATGCCACTTGCGTAGTAACCGTATTTAATACGCTTCCTTCTCCTGACGGAAAGCTTTATGGATTTGTTGTTGGTCCCGCCGGGTTAACCGAGAACCTTGCCGGTCTTGTAAGGATAGATCCTTCCATGGGTACCGCTGAGGGCGTAATGGATTATCCGGGTCAGATTTTTGCAGCTGAATACTATAACGGTGTCACATATGCTTTCGATAATCTAACGAAAGAATTCATAACCTTTGACGCTGTAACCGGCGAACTACTGAGCCGTGTTGCAGTTTCGGAAATTGCTTACGATATGACGTATGACTATACGACTAATACTATGTATGCTCTTTTTGGAGGCGAGGAGCGTGGTCTTGCGACCGTTAACCTCGCTACCGGCGAACTTACGCATATTGGACTTATGCCTCAAACTTCCGTTATCGTAACTCTCGCCGCCGATAACCTAGGTAAACTTTACGGCGTAGGTTTATCAACCGGAATATTCTACGAAATAGATAAAGAAACAGTTGAATGCATCGAAATCGGCAATACAACGGCAGGAGAAGTTTTGTATGTACAATCAATGACCTATAGCATAGAGGCGGATACAATTTATTGGGCCGGCTATACGAAAACCCCTATTAAAGGCGGATTCCTCTATTCGATAGATAGAGCCACAGGCGTTGCTACGACCGTAATCGATGGGCAAATCGGCGAAATCTGCGGACTTATGGCGTTTAACGATGGTTCTATAACTCCTCCCGATCCGACGGCTGTAACCGGCGTTTCTATTGATCCTACGACGATAGATCTGGAATGGGGCGGAAACGCGAAATTAAGAGCGATTATTGAACCCGAGAATGCGACGAATAGGCGCGTTGAATGGTCTTCAAGCGATCCGATGGTTGCAACCGTTGATAATAAGGGTAACATTCATGGTTTTGGAGCGGGTTCCGCAACTATAACCGTAACGACTCTCGACGGCGGCTTTACCGCGACTTGCGCTGTAACCGTTGGCGAGTCCCCGTATCCACCCGTTGAGCCGGGTAAAGCTATGATAATGCTTTCTGTCGGTGAAGTTTGGACCGATGGTTCTGGTTATCAGATGCTTCTCGATTCGACACATTCTCTCTTTGGAACGACGATCCCTGAAAGCGGAGCTTTAACTCCGGGCGGCGACGTTTCTGACGAGATATATAATCTCTTTGATTATAAGATTCCCGAGACTGCTGATGGCGTTTTAACGACTGAGAATATCGTTCAGAATAATGAGTCGCTTTATATCGTCGTTGATGCCGGAATCTATGACTTCTGTATTACTAACCCGACACCGGGCGACCGTATGTGGATAGCTAAGAGTGATGGCGGATCAGTGGGCAGAGGCGATGATTTCGTAGTCGAAGAAGGCTATATCTACGAGTTCAGTATTGAACTTCGCGGTCAGAACGACTTCGTTACAATGACTCTCGGCTATATCGGAACGACGGGCAGTGAACCAACTTACGATCCGGGCGACGCTAACCTCGATGGCGTTGTAAATACCGGCGATGCAGCGTTCCTTCTTAGATCCTTCATTGGTCTTGAAGTTCTTTCCGACGAGGGTAGAGCGGTTTCCGACGTTAATAACGACGGTAACGTAAATACCGGAGACGCGGCTATGATATTGGAAATGTGCATTAACTGAGTAAAATTCAGCTAACGTATAATTGACTTTTTAGTCGGGCGAGCAATCGCCCGACTTTTTTATTTTTCGTTTTTCTTATATTTAATATTGATATCCAAAAATATAAAGCTGTTTTAAAATTAAAAAATTCAAAATATTGGGCTGATTTGTGAACTTCCGCTTTAATAAGAGCGAAGGCTTAATGTGATTTAAGAAGTTATACTATTTAGTTGAAAAAAATAGTGATTAATCAGCGTTTTTGTATTAATTTATAGGCGTAACGATTAAATATATTACGATAAAGAAAAACAAGGAATATAGAATTAAGCTGTTGAAAAAAGCAAACAGTTGTGCTAGTATTTAGATATTGGTATTTGGATTACCTTTTTTGGGGGGCAGAAGCTATCTGCGATATTAACTATAAAATTCGGAGAAAAAAGCCGTCGCTCTAAAGCGCATGATAAGTTGCACCGCTTTTTTCGGATACGATTATACTGAAAAACGCATTTTTGTTTAATGCGCTTAATAGCGTTATCGTTTTTATTATTAATACCGATGTATAACCTATTCTGCAATTAATAATTAAATACCATATAGCGCTTTTTGAAAAACCGAAAAGCGGGGAAAACACTTATTAAAAAATAGGAGAGACTTTTTATGAAAAAAATATTAGCAGTATTGTTAACCCTAGCGATGCTTCTTCCGTCGTTAACGACGGTTTTTGCCGCGTCAGTGGAAAAGCTTTCGGCTTCCTCCGTTCTAACGAACGGAAAAACCGAAACGATATCAACCGACGAAAAGCTTAATTCGGAATCTATGCCGACGAAAGATGCGGCGGAGCTTTATGGCTTTTCAATATATTATGATGGAGGAAGCGCGGAGAACTGGTTTGGGTTCATTCATATGATGTCTAACGCTCCCGAAACGATTGATTTTATTAACGGTTATTACCCGAAATCTTTCGTATCGGGCGACTATGTTCCCGACGTCAATCCGTATATTGTCGCTATAAAGAATTTAGGTACGTCCTTTACTTTAATAAAAATAGACGCGACGACCTATGCTGAAACCGAAATAAAGGTTTATGGCAATTTCTATTTCATGGACATGGCGTTCGATACATCTTCGGGTATTATGTACGGAATAAAGGACAAGAACCTTTATACTGTAAATCTTGTTACCGGCGATTATACTAAAATCGCTGCGACGGGAACGACTGAAAATATGTTTGCCCTCGCTTGTTCAGATGCGGGAGTTTTATACACTGTTGATCAGTCGGGTTCGCTGTATACGCTCGATAAAGTTAGCGCCACTGCAACGCTGATCGGCAATACCGGTCTTCTTGTAAATTATCTTCAGTCTATGACTTGGGATCATGTAAACGGCGGACTTTACTGGGCGAATTGCAACTCTAGAGAAAGCATCTTATATTCCGTAAACCCGGAGACCGCTGAGGTCACCTCTCTCGGTAATATCAAAGCAGCAAATATGGAAGTTACCTGCCTATTTACAAAGGGCGCATCTCCGGTAGATCCTATCGCTGTAACGGGAGTTAAAATTGTTCCCACCGCGGCGACTTTAAACGTAGGAAGAACCCTTAGGCTTTCAGCTCAGATTCAGCCTTGGAACGCGACAGAAAGAAATGTTCTTTGGGTATCAAGCAATTCCGCCGTAGCGACCGTAGATGAAAACGGTGTTGTTAGAGCGATAGCTAAGGGCGAAGCGACGATAACGGTTATGACCGCCGAAGGCGGGTTTACTGCCGAGAGCGTAATAACCGTTCCGGATACCGTTCAGATAGACGCTGCTTTTGATGCTGCGATTAACGCTCCGGGCGGTAGCTATCACTTTATAAATGACGATGTTTATCCTTGGACACCCGTTACTGTTGCCGAAAGAAACGCGGTTAAGAGCACTAACGTCGGAGTGGACGGAAGTCAAGCCGCTATTACGATGGATCCAATTCATATGTATAGAGGGAATACAGTAAGCTTCGATTGGTTTAGCAGTGGCGAATACAAATCTGACGGCATCATCTTCGTAGTTAATAGAGAAACCGTTGCTTCTTTCAAACTCCAAAGTGACGAGTTCGCTAATTATGTATATAAGATTCCCGCTGAAGGCGACTATACCTTCTCTTGGATTTTTGTAAAAGACGGATCAAGTTCTTCGGGGGAAGATTGCGGCTATATTGATAACGTCGCTTTCGACGTAACCCCTCCGGGTCCCGTAACCGGAGTAACTTTAAGTCCCGCGACGGTCGAGATTTATCCGGCGCAAACGGCTCAGCTTACGGCGTTTATATCGCCCAATAGCGCTCTCGATATAGGTATGACATTTTCGAGCAGCGACGTTAGCGTTGCTACGGTAGACGAAAACGGTCTTGTAACGGCGATAAAAGGCGGAACCGCGATTATAACGGTTACGACGCATGACGGCGGCTTTACCGCGACGAGTACGATTAAAGTAAAGTCTACCGAGGATATTATGGCAGAAATTAACGCGGCTCTTAACGTTGAAGGCGGAACGCTTTCGTTCGCTATGGACCTTGTTAATCTTTGGGCTACGGACGCTACGCGCTTTCCCGGAAGAAACGTTGTTCATTCGACAACTTCGACTATTGACGGAAGCAGCACTTCTGTAACGCTGGTTGCGACGACGGGCGCAACTAAGATTATCTCTTTCGACTGGATGGTAAGTTCCGAAAGAAGTTACGATAAAGCTATCTTCGCTATAGACGGCGTTGAACAGGCGCGGATATCCGGTACGGAGATGACCGATTTTTCAACGGCAGTATTCAGCGCCGGTGCAGTGGGAGAACATACTTATACTTGGACCTATGTTAAGGACGGTTCCTCCAATAGTGGGGAAGATATGCTATGGCTCGATAATATCGCTATTACGGACGCTCCCGCGCCTCAAAGCGTAGCTATGAACGCGACCGCGAAAGTTCATCTTGGTCAGACGATAAAGCTTGTAGCGATCGTTATGCCTTCATACGCTACCGATATGAGCCTTACCTATTCGACAAGCGACGCTGCGAAAGCAACCGTTGATCAAAACGGCTTCATAACCGGCGTTTCCGAAGGAACGGTGACGATTACAGCTACAGCAGTTAACGGAGTTCATGCTGATTGCATAGTAACCGTATCTAATACGGTTCCCGCTCCCGACGGAAAACTCTATGGCTTCATTATCTCTTCCGCAGGGATAACCAACGGTCTTTCCGGTCTTGTAAAGATAGATCCCGTTGCGGCTACCGCCGAGGGCGTAATTTCTTATCCGAACGAAGTTTTTGCGGCCGAATATTATAACGGCGTTATATATGCCTTCGATAATACGGCGAAAGAATTTGTAACTTTCGACGCCGTGAGCGGCGAAATACTTAGTCGGACGACGGTTTCGGAAATCGCTTACGATATGGCGTATGACTATACGACTAATACTATGTATGCGCTCTTTGGAGACATCGAACGCGGTCTTGCGACCGTCAACCTCACGACCGGCGAACTTACTCATATCGGTGTTATTTCCAAGACTTGCATTATCGTTACCCTCGCGGCCGATAATATGGGTAGGCTCTACGGTATAGCTTTACAAAGCGGAATGCTTTACGAAATAGATAAAACAACAGCCGAATGTCTTGAAATCGGCGATACTACGGCGGGTGCGGTTTCTTATGTACAGTCGATGACCTATAGCTTCGAAACCGATACTCTTTATTGGGCCGGCTATACGACGGAACCTAATGCCGGCGGCTTCCTCTATTCGGTAGATAGAAATACCGGCGCGGTTAGAACTGTATTTGACGCTCAAATCGGCGAAATTTGCGGACTTATGGCGTTTAACGACGGTTCCGCAACTCCGCCCGAACCGACGGCCGTAACCGGAGTTTCTATGAATCATTCTACGCTCGATCTTCCATGGCGCGGAACCGAGAAACTAAAGGCGGTTATTGAGCCAATTAACGCGACGAATAAGCGCGTCTTATGGACTTCAAGCAATGAGAAAATTGTAACAGTGGATAAGGGTAATATCGTTGCAATGGGAACGGGCTCTGCTACGATAACCGTAACTACCGTCGACGGCGGCTTTACCGCTACTTGCGTCGTTACCGTTGGCGCGTCTCCGTATCAGCCCGTTGCGCCGGGTAAAGCTATGATAAAGCTTTCCGTCGGTGATGTTTGGGACGATGTAACGGGTTATCAGATGCTCCTCGATTCGACGCATTCGCTCTATGGAACGACGATTCCTATAACAGGACCCTTAAATCAGAGCGGCGATGTACCTAAGGAAATTTACGATCTCTTTGAGTATAAAATCCCGGAAAATGCTGACGGAGTTTTAACGACGCAGAATATCGTAAAGAATAATGAGTCGGTGTATATTATCGTTGATGCCGGAACTTATGACTTCTGTATAACGAACCCAACCCCGGGCGACCGTATGTGGATAGCTTTTGGCGAAAACGGATCAGTGAGCACGGGCGATGATTTAGTAGTTGAAGAAGGCTATATCTACGAATTCAGTATTGAGCTTCGCGGTCAGAACGACTTTGTTACAATGACTCCCGGCTATATCGGAACGACGGGCGGACCGACTTATGCGCAGGGCGACGCCAACCTTGACGGCGTCGTAAATACCGGCGACGCAGCGTTCCTTCTTAGATCCTTTATCGGACTGGTAGTTCTTTCCGACGCGGGAAGAACGGTTTCCGACCTTAATAACGACGGCAAAGTCAATACCGGCGACGCGGCTATGATATTGGAAATATGCATTAACTGAGTAAAGTTCATATAACGCATAATTGACTTTTTTAGTCGGGCGAGTTTTTCGCCCGACTTTTTTAAACAATATTAATCTTTTTAAAATATCGGGATTTCCGGTTCTAAATAGGGGCGCATTAAAATCCAAACAAGTTATACTATTGAAATCGTAAAAGACTTTTTTAGAGACAAGATAATCTCCAAATAATTATATATTTAAATAACGAAAACTATGAATGCAGAATTAATAGATTGAAAAAATATGATAAATAGCGTAGCTTTTTTTGAGCTTTACTTGTGTTTAAAAAAGCATTTGAAGTCAAAATCAGAAGCCGAATATTAAATAGGCAAGAAAAAATGCTACCTTAACTCTAGGGAAACTTAATTTAATGATGCAATAAATATTTTATCGGAGATAGAAAATCACGTTAATTAATAGATATATTAAAGACACCATGCAAGAATATAATAAACTAACTTTAATAATATTATGCATTTTTTATCATTTTATCGTCAAACGGCGAATTGTTTGTCTTTGAATCATAATAAAATTTATGCTATGCTTGCTGAGAATTGTATTGTAATTATATTATGGCGTATGTTGGCAGCAGATTGTCGTTATGTATTTACGATTTTGATTCTAATTATAGAAAAGCTTGGAGAAATTGATTTTATGAAAAAAATGTTGGCACTATTGTTGACCATGGCGATGCTCCTTCCGTCGTTAACGACGGTTTTTGCAGCGTCCGTGGGGCAAATTCCGGTTTCCCCCGTTCTAACGAATGAAAAAACCGGAACAGAATTAAGCGAAGCTAAAACCAGCATGGGCGAAAAGCGTAATGTAGAATTTACGTCAACTAAAGATGCAGTGGAACTTTATGGCTTCTCAATGTACTATGATAACGCAAACGAGGGGGAGGCTTTTGGATTCGTTCGTTTCATGTCTAGCGCTCCCGAGACTGTTGAGTTTTTGAATGGTTATTATAATAATTCTTTCGTATCGGGCGATTATGTTCCTGAAGTTCAGTCTATTTTTGCGCTAAAGAAAATAGATAATACTTATACCTTGCTGAGAATAGATGCGGCGACATTTTCCGAAACCGAAATAAAACCTTATGGTGAGTTCTTTTTTGTGGATATGGCGTTCGATACATCTTCGGACGTTATGTATGGTGTAAAGGGAATGGTCCTTTATACTATTGATCTTGCCACCGGCGATTATACCGAAATCGGTATGACTGGAACGTCGAAGGGCATGACTACTCTCGCTTGCTCAGATGAGGGTGTTATATATGCTATTGATAGTGAGGGAGCGTTATATACGCTAAATAAGACTACGGGCGCTGCGACGCTAGTAGGCAATACCGGCGTTTCGATAAAATATCTTCAATCTATGACTTGGGATCATGTAAACGGTGGGCTCTATTGGGCTAACTGTAACCAAAACGACGGTATCTTATATTCCGTAGATACGACGACCGCGGCGGCGACGGCTATCGGTAATATAAATGGAAGAAATATGGAAGTTACATGTCTGTTTACGAAGGGTATATCGACGGGCGATCCTATCGCCGTAAGCGGGATTGACGTTGTTCCGGAATCAGCAACTTTAAAAGTAGGAAGAACTCTCCAGCTTGCGGCTCAAATTCAGCCTTGGAACGCGGCAGAAAGAGGCTTTTATTGGGGATCAAGCAATCCGACCATAGCGACAGTAGATGCAGGCGGAATCGTCACCGCGGTTGCAAATGGTGAAGTGACGATAACGGCAACAACTGTCGACGGTGGGTTTACCGATACTTGCGTAATAACCGTTCCGGATACCGCCGAGATAGATGCTGCGTTCGATTCTGCAATTAACGCTCCGGGCGGCAACTATCATTTTGCAAATGACGAAGTTTATCCGTGGGAAGTTGTAACCGTTGGCGAAAGAACTGTCGTTAAGAGCACTAACGTCAGAGTAGACGGAAGTCAGGCTTTATTTACGATGAATCCTATTGATATGTATAGGGGAAACAAAATAAGCTTCGACTGGTTCGCAAGCTGTGAAGTCGGCTGGGACGGTATCGTATTCATAGTTAACGGAGAGAGGGTCGCTTCTTTCACGGCAGAGAGTACGGAGTTCGAAAATTATATATATCTGATTCCTGCTGAGGGTGAATACACTTTTGCTTGGGCTTATGTAAAGGATGCATCGGGTTTTATGGGCGAAGATTGCGGCTATATTGATAACGTCGCTCTCGACGCAACTCCTCCGGGACCCGTAACGAGCGTAACCTTAACCCCCGCTATCGTTGATCTTTATCAAACGCAAACGCTTCAGCTTATGGCAAATATAGTTCCAGCAAGCGCTATTGATATAGGTGTGTCTTTTTCGTCTAGCGCTCCGAACGTCGCTACGGTAGACGAAAGCGGTCTTGTAACGGCGATAGAAGCCGGAACCGCGATTATAACGGTCACTACGCATGACGGCGGCTTTACCGCAACAAGTACGGTTAACGTAACGTCGACCGAGGACCTTATGACGGAAATTAACGCGGCTCTTAACGCTCCGGGCGGAACGCTTTCGTTCACTATAGATATGGTTAATATGTGGATACCGGACGGCACGACCTTTGCCGGAAGAAAGGTTGCTCATTCGACGATAATGGGTATGGAGAGCATTAGCACTTCTATAACGTTAGTTGCGACGACGGACGGCGTTAAGCTTATCGTTTTCGACTGGATGATCAGTTCGGAAGCTAACTACGATAAAGCTATATTTGCTATAGACGGTGTCGAACAGGCAAGTATATCCGGAACGGATATGCGCGACTTTGAAACTTTAGCGTTCAGCGCCGGGGCGGCGGGCGAACATACTTATACTTGGACATATACGAAAGACGGCTCCGGGAATAATGGCGAGGATATGTTATGGCTCGATAATATTATCCTTACGGAAGTTCCCGCGCCTCAAAGCGTAGCTATGAACACGACCGCGAAAGTTCATCTTGGTCAGACGATGAATATCAATGCGGCTGTCGTGCCTTATTACGCTGCTGATACGACGCTTACTTATACGACTAGCGACGCGGCGAAAGTAACCGTTGACGAAAACGGCTTCATAACCGGCGTTGCCGAAGGAAGCGCGACAATTACGGCTACGGCAGTTAACGGTGTTAATGCCGATTGCATAGTAACCGTATTTAATACGATTCCATCTCCCGACGGGAAGCTTTATGGCTTTATTGGCGCTCCCGAAGGTCTAACTGATGGACTTTCCGGTTTCGTAAGAATAGATCCTACTATGGCTACAGTCGAACGGGTAATTCCCTATCCGAACCAAATTTTTGCCGCTGAGTATTATAACGGTGTTATATATGCTTTCGATAATATGACTACTGAATTTTTAACCTTTGACGCTGTAACTAAAGAGATATTGAGCCGCGTTGCCGTTTCGGAAATCGCTTACGATATGACTTACGACTATACGACTAATACGATGTATGCGCTCTTTGGGAACAACGAACGCGGTCTTGCAACGGTAGATATGGCAACGGGAGAGCTGACGTATATCGGTATTATGCCCGCAACTTCCGTTATTATTACTCTTGCGGCGGATAATACGGGTAAACTCTATGGTGTAGCTTCAACAAGCGGGATATTGTACCAAATAGATAAAGAAACAGCCGAATGCATTGAAGTCGGCGATACAACGGTGGGCGAAGTTGGTTATGTACAGTCGATGACCTACAGCTACGAAGCCGACACCCTTTATTGGGCGGGCTATACGAAAACGCCTATTAAAGGCGGATTCTTATACTCGATAAATAGAAGTACCGGCGTTGCGACGACCGTATTTGATGCTCAAATTGGTGAAATTTGCGGTCTTATGGCGTTTAATAACGACGAGGAAAC
>JAVVSK010000026.1:0-14353 GCA_036654235.1 Clostridia bacterium
GGTTGCGGCGTTTTTATTTCGATATCGCGATTTATGTAAACCATATAATCAACTCGCGCAATTATTGGACTATAAAAGATATTATAAAAAAACGCAATTTTTGTTCAAAAAACGCTTGACATAGCGGCAATAGCATGATACAATGATTATCGACTTCGAGTTTGAAGTCTTTCGTCGCGGGGTGGAGCAGTTGGTAGCTCATCGGGCTCATAACCCGAAGGTCGTGTGGTTCAAGTCCCGCCCCCGCAACCAAAATAATGCCCGGTCGAGTAAAATTGGCCGGGCAAACCCGTGGCGGCGTAACTCAGTTGGCTAGAGTAGTCGGTTCATACCCGGCCTGTCATCCGTTCGAATCGGATCGCCGCTACCAAAAAAAGATGCTGAATTAGGTTCAGCATCTTTTTTATTGAATTTTTTTCAAAACTATATTATGCGAACTACGCGACTTTAGCTATGAAGAAGTTTATGTTTCCGATAAGCTATTAGAGGGTAATTTAAGCAGAATTCCTTGAACCGGGGCGGCTTATTTGATGAAGCCCCGAACGTATGCTCCGATTACAGTGTTGCCGGATTTCCATTAGCTAAAACGAAATATTGAATCGCGCCACCTCTTTAAGCGTTAAAATAAAAATTGCAATCATATAGAAAATATCTAATTGGGTTTGGATATATATATTGGAATTTTTAATATTTCGCGCCCTTCTTCTTGCTCCAATTTAAAAAGCATGATACTATGTATCGAAGGGCTTAGATGATCATATATATTGTATCTTTAAAATGCTAAAAACAGCATATAGGAATGTGGAGAAAACGGGATAAATCTAATTAGCCCTTTTTACCTAACTGTGCGTATTGTGAAAAAATATTTAAAAGATAAATGGTCTAACATAGACATAAAAACGCAGACTAATATAAAAAAATATCAGCATGTAAATTTGTGGGGATGAGATGCGATGAATATAAAGAAAATAAACATCATAATTTTTATAGCGTTTTTTTTGATACTTTTGCTTTCGCTTGTGACGGTAATATTCGCCGTATTTTCGGATTCGGTTCCATATGTACCGGAGGATATCTCGGAATATACGAGGTTTTCCCAAGATCAGATAATATCGTCGCTTGCATTTTCAATATTGTTCATTATAGCAATGATCATTTTAGTAATGTCGTTTTTTATACGAAGACTTATTGAAAACTCGAGTCGCTTTGCCCTTATAAATCTAGCTATGTTCGTTTTACTCGCCGCTATTTGGATTTTTATGGGTAGCGGCGCGGCAAAACCATATTTTAATAACTATTTCGTTATGTACCTGATTAATTATTTTAGTTTCTATCTGTTACCTATCCCATTTTTATTTTTTGCCAGCGATATGTGTACAGATGGAAAACCTATTTTCGCGGGACTTAGTGCGTGTATGATTTTGCTCTTTAGTATAGATTATATATATATTGTAACGCATAATTTTGCTTTTCCACAAACGCTTCCGATTATTCATATTTTAATCGGACTTACTATAATTTTTACGCTATATAGCTTTTGCGTCGAGCTGTTTAAATATAAAAATAAAGACGTTATTGAAGTTTTTATTGCTACGATCATTTTAGCCGCAATATCGACGATTGTCCTAATCTTTTATTATACACGTCCGATATTTAGCTATGCTTTTTATATGATGATAGCGATGGTTCTATTTATCTCGCTATTATTTATTTGTACGGCGAAGCGCATACTTAGAACCCTGTCGAAAGCGAGAAGCTTCGAAAATACAGCCTCGTCAATCCCAAGCGGAATTTTTTGCGCAAAGAATGATGAACATTTATCAATAATATACGCAAACGATTTTTTCTACAAAATATATGGTTACAAATCGGAAACGGCAGCGAGAGCTGCGGAGGTTCGCTTTGTAGATCAGCATATGACGAGGGAAGCGCGAAAAAGTTTAAGCGATTTTCAAAAACAAGGTATAAAAAACGGAACGACGACTTTAGAGTTCGAAACTCGCGAAACGGATAAAAGGGGAAACGAAATTTGGCTTTTAAACCGCGTTCGATATTTAGCTAAAACGAACGAGATGGTAGGGGCGATTATCGATATTACCGATCGAAAACGGATGGAGAACGAGCTTCACTTAAAAGAAGAAGAATATAAAATAGTCGTCCATCATATTAAAAGGCTGATTAACCGATATGATGTAAAGGGGAAAACGCTTTTTTTAACCGAGAAAGCTACGGATCAGCATAAACTGCCTTTAAAGCTTAAAAATATGCCTAAGGGGAACATCGTTTTTTCGAAGGTAGCTCCGGAGAGCCGGGAGGCGTATGCAGAGTTTTATAATAAGATAAATAGGGGCGAATCGAGCGGGAAGGTAACTGTTCAGTTTAAGAGTTTAAACCTTACTAGATATTGGTGGACTCTTTCTTTCGATAGCATATTTGATGAACATGGTCAGCCGGAGCGCGCGATAATAATTGGAGAAGATGTAACCGATATACGCGAAAAAGAGCTTGCATATCAAAAATGGCGTCAGGAAGTAGATTCGATTCCGAAAGAAAAACTTGCTCTTTTTGAATGCAATTTAACGTTGGATACTCTCGATAAGGTTGAGGGTAATCTTTTGGCCTTGCAAATGGATATGCCCTATGAGGGCTTTGACGCGCGCTCAATAATGCGTTCTGAAAATATTCATCCGGAGGATAGGGCGACCTACCTTAGGATTGCGAATCGAAAACACCTAATGAGCGAATACGATGCGGGTCATTTTTTCCACGAGCTGGAGTATCGAACTCTTACCGCTGATAATCAATATATATGGATTCACGTATCTATTCAGTTGGTTAAGTATCCGAATACTAATAATATAAAGGCATATATGATGGTCCTTGATGTTGATGAAAAGAAATCCCGCGAGGTAGCTCTAATTGAGCGTTCCGAATTGGACGTTTTAACGGGGGTTTTAAATAGGCGCACCTTTATTGAGCAAAGCTCCGAGCTTCTTAGGCTGACCGCCGTCGGGACAACCCATGCGTTTTTAATGTTGGATATCGATGATTTTAAGCGCGTTAACGATACTTTTGGGCATATGGAGGGAGACGCTCTCTTAATTGCTATTGCCGGAGGAGTTAAATCGATTCTTCGCGACGGCGATCTTATCGGTCGAATGGGCGGAGATGAGTTTATAATTTGCTTAAAGAACGTTCCGAATGCGGACGTTATAAAAAAGCGCGCGAACGATATATGTAAGATGACGCATAAACAACTTGAATCAAACGTTGAGGTTTCGGTGAGCATTGGGGTAGCTATGTACCCGCGCGACGGAACTAATTTTAACCAACTTTACGCTAAAGTTGATATTGCCCTATACGCCGCAAAGGGATGCGGGAGAAACAGTTATATGTTTTATAAAGAAGGGCTTTCTAATAATCCGGAAAAAGAAGCAAACGATAAGACGAGAGAAAACTCTGAAAACAAAACCTAAAAAAGCCAGAACAAAAGAACAAAAATAAGAAAGAGAATGTTTGATGAAAGCACCAAAAAATTCTATTTATTATTTACTTATTCTATTACTGCTTGTTATTGGTATTTTTATAAGCCTGATGATTAACCGGGATATATCGATTAAACAGGCGGAGGAGCGGGCGGCGAGAGCTCTTTCCGATTCGGCCAGAGAACAAATTGTAACCTTCAAAGCAAAAACAGAGGGTCAATTTTCAATATTGGAGGCTTTCGCTGGATATGCCGCGAAATATAAGGCTCTTAGTTTTGACGAGTTAAGGGCTTTCATGGAATATGTTGTAAAAGCGGGTTCGTTTTATCATCTTGGGTATGCTGAGAAGGCGACGGGGCGCGCTTATTTAAGCATAGGTGAATTCATATCGGTTTCGGATAGGTTGTATTATAGGGAAGCATTAGCGGGTAGGCAATGTATGCAAATCATAGACGAAAACCGCGTCGATACACTTCCGCTATTTGTAATGTCGACACCGATTTATGAAAACGGGGAAATTACCGCCGTTGCTTTTTGTAGCTATGATTTACAAAAGCTCGGAGAACTTATGAGCACACATTCTTACGGGGGAGAGGGTTTTTCATTTGTTTGTGATTCCAACGGCTATATAATAATATCAAGCGAATCTGATTCTTTGCGTCTAATTTCGGATATTAAAAATAAGAGCTTTAGCGATAAGAATATTTTAGAATGGCTTCTTAACGGAACGGCGTCGCGGGGCGGGTCGGAAGAAAACCTAAGCGCAGACCTTAAAAACGGAATATCGGGTACGGTATTTTATCGTATTGAGAGCGGCGCGGAGCGCTTTGCTTTTTATATGCCTATAGGTATAAACGATTGGACTTTGTTCAACGTAATACCGAGTATGCTTATCGATGCGGAGATAAACGCGGTTACGAAAGCGAGTATTCTTCTGACGTTTTTTATAATGTTTTCGGTTTTATTGTTTTTCCTTTTTATCGTCCTTAGAGAAAAAAAGAACAATACCTATAGGGCGTCGGTGAGCGATAGCTTGCGTATAATAGCCGAGAGAGATAAGTTGACGGGGCTTTATAATCGCGATACATTTATCGAAAAAGCGCAGGAGTTTATTTCGGGTAAGCCGGCGGATGCTTACGTAATGATTTATTTTGACATAGATAATTTTAAAATTATAAACGATATTTTGGGTTATGCAGAGGGGAATAATCTCCTTTGTATTATAGCGGATGATATGCGTAAGTTTATGGGCGAGCGCGGGATATATTGCCGAATATCGGCGGATTATTTTGCCCTTATTTATCCGAACGCGGCGAATTTATTTGTCGAGTTAAAAAAAGCGGGGGAAAAATTAGAAACGGACGTTAGGATTTCCCTGTCTATATCTATAAGTTTCGGAGTATATATAATTGATGATACAAGTCTTCCTATTAATTCAATATTGGACAGGGCGGCGCTTGCGCAAAGAAGCGTAAAGGGACAATACGGAACGCTTTATGCGGTGTATGATAAAACGATGCGTGATAGGCTTTTAGAGGTTCAAGAGGTCTTAATTTCGGTTGGCGCGGCGCTTGAGAGAAAAGAATTCGTTTTATATTTTCAGCCACAATATAACTATAAAACGGGGAAAATAACGGGAGCGGAGGCTCTGGTTAGATGGAATCATCCCGAAAAGGGATTGGTTTTTCCGAACGCGTTTATTCCGATTATCGAACAGAGCGGTTTTATTTCGAAGTTGGACTTCTACGTTTGGGAAGAAACCTGTAAATTTATAAGAAGATGGATAGACGAGGGACGCGGCGAAATACCGATATCGGTCAACGTTTCGCGCGTTGACGTATATGATCCTAAGCTTTGCGAATTGATGTTAGGGCTTATTAAAAAATACGATATTCCGGTATCGGCGCTTCGTCTCGAGATAACGGAGAGCGCATATATGAAAAATCCGGAACAGCTTGTAGGGGTGCTTTCGTCTCTTAGGGAGGCGGGCTTTACGATTGAGATGGACGATTTCGGTAGCGGGTATTCTTCGCTAAATATGCTTAAAGACGCGCCTATAGACGTTATAAAACTAGACATGCGCTTTCTTTCCGACGAAAAAAATAAAAATCAGCCTACGGAGAACGAGAGAAAAAGCGCTGTCATATTAAAAAATACGATTCAAATGGCGCATGATCTCGGGTTAATCGTTATTGCCGAGGGGGTTGAAACGAAGGAACAGGCAGATAACTTAATGCGTTTTAAATGCCGAATGATGCAAGGCTATTATTATGCGAAGCCTATGCCGGTTTCGGAATTTGAGAAGCTTCTCCCCGCGCCATCTTTTAAAGAAGCTTTATAATTTTCCTATAAAAAATATTTTTTAGATGGGTTTTTTACTCATCTTTTTTTTAATGTCACTCCATTTCGACACCTGAAATTTCTCCGATGATCAACATGCGTTCGGGGGATATTTCTTCGATAACGAGCTTTTTACCAAGTACAGATAAAAGTCCGCGCTCCGTTTTGATTTTTATGCATACATTATCATAGATAAATATCCCGTTATGATTTTCGATTAAAACGGATTCATTTTCGAGAATAGTGACCCGTAGGGCGAAAAGCGCCTCTTCGGGTAAATCGAGAGCCTTATATAGCTTATTCCCCAATTTTATACGCCGTTTTTTCAAGCAATTATTCCCCCTTATAATGAAAGTATATTCATATTCCTATTGCAAAGTATGAAGAAAAGAGGTAAATTATGTGGGGGTTATTAATTGTAGCACTGAGGTTACGGAAAAAGCATGTGTGCATACGCTATAGCTTCCGCTTTTTTTGCATGAAAATTCATGAACGGAAATTCAGGAGGGTATTTTATGGAAATTCTGACCACCGGGGTAGCCGGGACAATGGAATCGAGCGATATAATAGTACGGATTGAGAATAATCCGAACGGCGGAATTGTTCTCAGCCTAGAGAGTACGGTTATGAAGCAGTTCGGAAGGCGTATTGAAGCGGTTATCCGCGAAACTCTCGAGAATATCGGGATAAAAAACGCGTTGGTTTCGGCCGTTGATAAGGGCGCTCTCGACTGTACCGTTGAGGCGCGGGTAAAAACGGCGGCGTATCGCGCGGCAAACCGTGCGGACTTTACTTTTTCAAAGGGTGAGGCAAGATGAGACTTAGAAGAAGCATGTTATTTGTTCCCGGAAACAACCCCGGAATGATAAGAGATTCACATATATATGGGTCGGACAGTATAATGTTCGATCTTGAGGATAGCGTTTCGATAAACGAGAAGGATGCCGCGCGCTTTTTGGTGCATAACGCTCTTACTAAGCTTAGGTTTGGGAAAAAAGAAATAGTGGTAAGGATAAATTCTCTTGAGAGTGAACTCGGGATAATGGATCTCGAAGCGATAGTTAGGGCAAGGCCGCACGTTATAAGGCTTCCTAAAACGGAAACGGCGAAAGACGTTTTAGATTGCGAAAGAGAAATAGCGAGAATTGAAGAAGCCTCGGGAATACCCGTCGGTTCAACGGGAATGATGGCGGCGATAGAGAGCGCGGAGGGTGTCTTAAACGCATATGATATAGCGCGCGCGTCGAAGCGCTTAATCGGAATAGCGCTAGGTGCCGAAGACTATGTAACTGATTTAAAAACCGTTCGTACCCCCGAGGGGACGGAGCTTTTCTTTGCGCGGTCGATGATAATAAACGCGGCGCGCGCGGCGGGAATAATGGCTATAGATACCGTATATAGCGACGTAAATAACGAAGATGGTTTTAGAAAAGAAGCGGAACTTATAAAGACACTTGGCTTTGACGGAAAGAGCGTAATAAATCCGAGGCAAATTGCTCCTCTGCATGAAATTTTCGCTCCGAGTGAGAGAGATATCCAAAAGGCTCTCGCGGTTATGGAAGCGAGCCGCGAAGCGGAAGCGAAAGGTTCGGGAGTTATAAGCTTAAACGGAAAGATGATAGATAAGCCCGTTGTCGAGAGGGCGCGCTATATGCTTGAGCGCGCGCAGGCGATGCGTATTTCAATCGAGGAGGTATGATTTATTTATGAGCTTTGACATTGAAAAAATTCAAAATATAGCGGATATATCCGGTATTCACGGTGCGTTTTCTGAGGATAAACTTCAAAAAAAAGACGGGATGACGCTTCGGGAAAGACAAATAACGCATAATAAACTCGTTCCCAATATAAAAAAGGCAATAGAGCTTGTCGGTTTAAAATCGGGCATGACGATATCGTTTCATCATCATTTTAGGAACGGGGATCACGTTGTAAATATGGTTATGGATGCGATAGAAGAGATGGGGATACGCGATTTAGTCGTCGCCGCAAGCTCGCTTAACGAGATTCATTCGCCTCTTATAGGTCATATTAAAAACGGAGTTGTAAGGCGAATCGAAACGAGCGGGATGCGGGGCGAACTAGCGAACGCCGTTTCACATGGGCTGATGGATGTTCCGGTAATATTTAGGTCGCATGGCGGGCGGGCAGCGGCTATTGAGACGGGAGAACTAAAAATTGACGTTGCGTTTTTAGGTGCGCCGTCTTCCGACCCATACGGGAACGCGAACGGCTATAACCGCGAAAATGAACAGGGGACATGTTGCGGAAGCTTAGGCTACGCAAAACTTGATGCGCAATTTGCGAGGAAATGCGTAATAATAACCGATAACGTCGTCTCGTTCCCCAATACGCCTTTTGGTATTCCGGAGTCACAGGTGGACTGTATAGTAAAAGTTGATTCGGTAGGCGATCCGGCGGGAATAATGAGCGGAGCAACGAGGTATACGAAAAACCCGAAAGAACTTTTAATAGCTAAGACCGCGGCGGACGTGATAGAGGCTTCGGGCTATTTTAACGACGGTTTTTCAATGCAGATGGGAAGCGGAGGAGCGTCACTCGCGACGGCGCGTTTTTTACGCGATAAGATGATAAAGAAAAACTTTAAAGCGCGCTTTGCCCTCGGCGGTATAACGGGTCAGATAGTGGAGATGCATGAGGAAGGTCTTGTTAAAAAGATTTTGGACGTTCAAAGCTTCGATCTTATAGCGGCGCATTCCCTAAAGAACAACCGTTTTCATCAACAGATAGACGCGTCATATTACGCGAGTTATGTAAATCGCGGGGCGGCGGTAAATCAGCTTGATTTCGTAGTTCTTTCGGCTCTGGAGATAGATACCGCCTTTAACGTAAACGTATTAACCGGGTCGGACGGCGTAATAAGGGGCGCGATAGGTGGTCATCCGGATGCGGCGGCGGGAGCGGCGGCTACTATCGTAGTAGCGCCCTTGCTTCGGGGACGAATTCCGAGTATCGTAGGACGGGTAAATACGATAGTTACGCCGGGAAACGTAGTCGATATAGTCGTAACGGATCAGGGGGTAGCGGTCAATCCTAACCGCCCCGAGCTATACGAAAAACTTTGTGCGGCGGGTATTCCGTTATTTACGATAGAGCAGCTAAAAAGGCGCGCGGAACATATCGTAGGGATTCCCGAACCTATAAAATATTCAGATCGGGTAGTTGGGCTTTCGATGTACCGCGATAATTCGATTATAGATCTTATAAGACAGGTTGAGGATTAATGTTTAACGTCGAATATGGCGCGCCCCTATATGGGGTGCGCCGAGAGCGCTTGCGCGGGTTTTTAAATCGTTTTTCGATAGACTTTGGGTTGGACGCGGACTTTACCGTAATGTTGACCGACTATAAAGGCGAAATAGCGGCGACGGGATCGCTTTCGAAAAACGTTCTTAAATATATTGCTGTTTCCGAAGAGGAACAGGGGACGGGAGCGGCCGCTACCGTCGTTAGCGAACTGATAAACTATGCATATCGGAGCGGCATAGAACATCTTTTTTTATTTACTAAGCCGAAAAACGAGATTCTATTTTCATCTCTCGGCTTTTTTCCTTTGGCAAAGACCGACGAAGCGGTAATGATGGAAAATAAAAAAAATGGGCTGTCTTATTACTTAAACAACCTTGAAAGACCGGCAGAAAAGAATAATATAGGTGCGGTCGTTATGAATTGCAACCCGTTTACCCTTGGGCATAGGTATCTTATTGAGACGGCGGCGAGGGAGCTTAACGCGTTGCATGTATTTATATTGAGCGCGGACGAATCCGAGTTTTCATCAGCGGTTAGGTATGATCTTGTAAAGCGCGGAACGGCGGATTTAAAAAACATATTCATACACGAGAGTGCCGATTATTTAATTTCCCACGCGACTTTTCCGACGTATTTTTTAAAGGCGAACGCAAATCCCGAAACGATAAATTCGGATCTCGATATAACGCTTTTCGGAACTCGAATTGCTCCTGCTTTAAATATTTCGGCGCGCTTTTGCGGAAGCGAACCTTTTTGTCCAATTACGCGCGCATATAATGGAAGACTTCGCGCGCTTTTGCCGAAATTTTCAATTGATTTTGTCGAGATACCGCGCTTTAACGGGATAAGTGCGTCGAAGGTAAGAGAATATATGAAACGCGGAGAGATAGAGAAGGTGAGGGAACTGGTTCCCGAAACAACGTACGATTATTTAATATTGCGGAACGATATGAAACAGTGAGAGAAGGGTGCTTAAAAATGATAATAACGGCGGCGGTAATGGCGGCGGGGAGCGCATCACGCTTTAAAAAAAAATAAACTTGAGGCGCTCTTTAAAGATACACGGTTAATTGACCTTGCGCTTTCGGCGGTGCCGACTAAAGATATCTTCGAAACCGCGGTTGTAACGGGCTATGATTTCGTTAAAGAGGCGGCGCTTTTTCGCGGATTTTCCGTAATAGAGAATAACGCGCCCGAAGAAACCGTTTCGCGAACAATTAATTTGGCGGTTGAGCATTTTTATTATAGCGACGCAATTCTTTTTATGGTGAGCGATCAGCCGCTTTTAAGGATGGAGACCGTCTCTAAGCTAATTAACTTTTTTCTCGAAGATCCCGCGGAAATAGCGGCGGTTTCGAGTGCGGGGGTTCGCGGAAATCCCGCGATATTTCCTAAAAAATATTTCGATGCGCTAAAAAATCTTCCTAAGGGAAAGGGCGGGAGCTTTATTATGAAGTCAGCGCCGGTTCGCAGGATAGAGGTTGACGGGGTGGAACTTACGGACATCGATACTCTAATTGATCTCAAAAACCTAAATAACTCTAAAATATAAAAAAAATAAAATTCGCAGGCAAAGATAGAAAATGAATTATACAAAATACGGTATAGGTAGAACGGATAGAACATGGGCTGAGATTTCTCTCGAAAACTTAAAGAAGAACGCACTTTTAGCGAAAGAAAAGGCGGGCGGAGCGAAGCTCATGTGCGTTATAAAGGCGGATGCATACGGTCACGGGGCGGTTGAATGTAGTAGATTTTTACAGGAAAAGGGAATTGCGGATGCGTTCGCCGTTGCTTCGGTCGATGAGGCGACGGAACTTAGGGAAAACGGGATAGAGCTTCCTGTTTTAATTCTCGGTTTTACGAAACCCGAACATGCGACTATGCTTTCGCGGATGGATATTATTCAATCGGTTTTGGACGAAGATATGGCGCGCGACCTAAGCGCAAACGCGGAGGAACTATTGAAGGTTCACGTTCAAATCGATACAGGTATGTCCAGGACGGGGCTTTATGCGCAAAATGACGAGGGAGTAAAGGCGGCGATAGAGGCGGTTTTAAGGATAAATGCAATGAAAAATATCCGAATTGAGGGTATGTTTACGCATCTTTCCGTAGCCGATACCGAGAGCGAAACCGATTATACAAATTGGCAAATAGATAATTTTATAAAGGTTCGGGAGGGGCTTTTAGCGCGCGGTCTAAAAATAAAAACTTGTCATGTTGGGAACAGCGCGGGTATTTTGTTTCATAAGCGGGCGCATTTCGATATGGTTCGCGAAGGGATAATGCTATATGGACTGTATCCGGACAGTATACATGTTGAAAACGGAATATTGTCCCCGGTTATGACGGTTAAATCGCGCGTAGCGCAGGTAAAAAAACTTGCGGCGGGGACAAGCGTAAGTTACGGGCGAACCTATAAAACGGAGCATGATATTGAAAGCGCGGTTATTCTGGCAGGATATGCCGACGGATACCCAAGGCGGCTCTCGAACGCGGCGAAGATTACCATAGACGGAAAAACCTATAACCAAATCGGACGGGTCTGCATGGATATGATAATGGCGGATGTAACGGGGGGGTCGGTAAAGAGGGGCGACGTTGCGACGCTCTTTGGTTCGGGGGGAATGAGCGTTGAAGAAGTAGCAGAGATCGTCGGAACGATAAACTATGAGATAACTTCCCTCGTTACCCGCCGCGTAGAGCGGATCTATCTAAAACAATAAGATAAAATAAAAGCGTTCCCGGTGCATACGATATAAAAGCGGTTAAGAGGGGACGCTTTTATATTTTGAGGGTAGAAGAAGTATGATTTTTAGTTGCTTATTTTTCACGATTATTAAACAAACTCTGCTTTTTCTTGCCATAATCTTGGTCTATAATACTTCTCAGATACCTTCCTTCTAACTCCTTTTATTTAGAGACCGGCTCATGCTTTTGAGTCGGTCTCGACTATTTTATGAGGACAATTGTCTTAGCTTGTCGAATATCATTTCGCAAATCAAATTTGTTAACAATTTAAGAACTCTATCGATAATCGATAAAAAACGCAAAAAACGAGAACCATAAAATAAAATTGTTCATAGTTTGTTTAAGCACTTTGATAAAAGGGGTGCTATAATGGAAACATCAATAACGAGGTGAAAGGATTGTTTTTTATCGTGAAAGATTTAAAAGAGAAAAGAACAAACCCTGGAAACGCTAAAAATAGGGAAAAAATCGCTAAAGGAAAAAATGGTAGGGAGAAAAGCAAGCTTGAGCGTTGGGCGCTTCCGCTTATCGGAGTCGCCGTTGTTGCGATAGTTGCCGTTCCGCTTACCGCTATGGCTGTGCGGAATACATTGGGAGAGGGCGCGGAAAAGCTCGTCCCAACGCCGACCGCAATAGTTAGCGCGATGGTTAGCCCGAGTCCGGAGGCCGTACTTTCGCCGACCGATCCGTCCGGCTTAGCTTTTGCTGAGGATCAAAATTTGGAAGATGGATTCCTAAATCCTCTTAAGGCGACGATGGATCCTGCCCTTGCGATGCCGGTAGATCCAAACTTTAAGGAGCTGTCCTACGATATGGACGACGTTTTGGTCGCTACCATTCAGGAACGATTCATGGAACTTGGATTTATGGATAACGACGAACCTACGGAACATTTTGGAGCGATAACCCGCGAGGCCGTTGAATCTTTTCAGCGTCAACATAAACTCGAGGTAACCGGAATAATAACCGCTGAGACGTATTCGCTTCTTATGAGCGAATATGCTCAGAGATACGTGGTTGGTCTTGGGATGAGCGGAGCGGACGTTGAGAATCTTCAATATCGCCTTTATCAAATGGCATATTTAAACGCAAAGCCGACCGGATACTACGGAACCGATACCGAGAACGCGGTAAAACTTTTTCAGGAACGAAATAATATTGCCTTAACGGGCATAATTGACGATATTATGAGACAACTTTTATTCTCGGACGAGGCGGTTCCTAATATTTGGACTCCGGGCTCAACCGGTGCGGGAATAGCGGTTTACCAACAAAAATTGTTCGACTTGGGATATCTTACCGCCGCGCCGAACGGGGTTTATGGCGAGGGAACGATAGCCGCCGTAAAGCGTTTTCAGGAGATAAATGCGCTTATCGTTGACGGGTTCTTAGGACCGGATACGATAGATAAGCTTATGAGCGAGAGCGCAATACCGAATGCACTTGTCCTAGGTATGAGCGGAACCGATGTTCAAAACGTTCAAAATCGCCTTGGCGAGCTAAAATATTTAAACGCCGATATGCTTACCGGGTATTTTGGAACGGTGACGGAATATGCTGTTCGTATATTCCAAAAGACGAACGGGCTTGATATTGATGGGCGGGTCGGAAAGTATACTATGACTTCTTTGTTTAGCGAAAACGCTAAGGCCGCACCTTCGGATTATAATCCGCGTCCCGATTCTACGCCTAAGCCGACGAAGCAGCCTAAGCCTACCGGAGGCGGAAGTAATACTCCGAAACCCGATCCTACGGATGATCAAAGCGGATCTCCGAGCGTATCGAGACTTATTGATATCGCGGAATCGAAGCTTGGGTCGAGATATCGTACGGGCGGGAAAGGTCCCGATGTATTCGATTGTTCCGGATTCGTATTCTATTGCTTAAACCGTGCCGGAATAAATCAGCCGTACATGACTTCATATCAGTGGAGAAGTTGCTCTAGGTATCGTCGTATAAACGATATAGACGATATTCGCGCGGGGGACGTTATAGTTTTCTACGGTCATGTTGGACTTATCGTTAGCGATAACGAAATGATACATGCTTCGAGTTCGGCGGGTCGCGTTGTAAGGGGAAGCGCCAAATCAAATTGGTGCAGAAATAAATTCATATGTGCTTATAGGATCTTCGGTTGATCAGCCCTAAAATAATGTAATAATAAACGCGTTCGAGAATTTCTCCCTCGGACGCGTTTATTATATCTATCGTTGCGCCGCCCGTTGGATTTATATTAACCTTTATTCAAAAAGACGATATTCGCGCGGGGGACGTTATAGTTTTCTACGGTCATGTTGGACTTATCGTTAGCGATAACGAAATGATACATGCTTCGAGTTCGGCGGGTCGCGTTGTAAGGGGAAGCGCCAAATCAAATTGGTGCAGAAATAAATTCATATGTGCTTATAGGATCTTCGGTTGATCAGTCCTAAAATAATGTAATAATAAACGCGTTCGAGAATTTCTCCCTCGGACGCGTTTATTATATCTATCGTTGCGCCGCC
>JAVVSK010000027.1:0-12256 GCA_036654235.1 Clostridia bacterium
ATTTAATTTGGACATTTTAACTCGTTATCGAGGGATATAAGGTTTTTGAGCAACGTTTGCAACGTTCCTGTTCGGCATAGGGAAAAATGATATTCATAGGGAAAAAATGATATTTATGCGATTTCATGTGGTGATGTGAAGTCGCTGTTAATCCACGGTAAGCTATGTTACTATATAGGAAGAGCAGAGAAAAGAGAGAACGGAATTGAAATGGAGGGGAGGGCGAGAGCTACCTCCGGCAAAAAAAGGAACAAGGATGCAAGAAATAAACTCAAATATTCCCATAGGGCTTAATCGGATACAAGATATAACGTCAAAGACACAAAAGGAACTGGACGAGCTCATGAACTCGGTAGATGCGCCTGCTTTTCGCGCGAAGCAAATATATAAATGGATACAAAGCGGCGCGACGATAGACGAGATGACGAACGTGCCTTTGGCTTTACGTGAAGATTTAAAGGTATACCCTTTTGGCGGAGCTACGATAATCGAAACATTGATATCGAAAAAAGACGGTACAAAAAAATTCATATTTGAACTTGACGATGGCGAAATAGTCGAAGGAGTTCTTATGCATTATGAGTATGGGAATACGCTTTGCGTTTCGACCCAAGTGGGTTGCAATATGCATTGTTCGTTTTGCGCTTCAACGATAAACGGTCGGGTTCGAAATATGACAGCGGGCGAAATTCTTTCATGTGTAACGAGGGTTAACCGCGTATATGCGCCGGAGGAAAAGTGCGAACGCGGAGTTACGAACGTCGTCCTAATGGGTTCGGGAGAACCTCTCGATAATTATGAAAACGTACTTAGATTTTTACAAAACGTAAGTGCGCCGGGCGGAATAAATATTAGCCCGCGAAATATCTCGTTGTCAACATGCGGCATAGTCGAAAGGATGCATGATCTCGCGATTGATGCACCGCATGTTACGCTATCCGTCTCGCTACATGCGCCAAACGATGAGATAAGAAAGCGGATTATGCCGATAGCAAACAGATATACTATGAACGAGGTGCTGTATGGGGCGAATAACTACGCGAAGGTCACCGGTAGACGCGTTATATTCGAATATGCGCTGATCGACGGAGTTAATGCATCGTATGAAAACGCAATGGAACTCGCTTCGCGCCTTAGGCGTATAAATTGTCACGTTAATTTGATTCCGCTTAACCCGATTAAGGGAAATCCATTATCGGGCGTAACGCGCGAATATGCCGATGAGTTTGCAAAGTGGTTGACAAATAAAGGCGTTTCAGCAACAATAAGAAGAGAAATGGGCGCCGATATCGAGGGCGCTTGCGGTCAGCTAAGGAGAAAGAGGATCGCGGAAAAAGGAGGAGTGCGCGATGGATTATAAATTCGCTTTCCGAACGGATATCGGGAAGCGTCCGCGAAACGAGGACAGCTTATATGTTCCCGAAGAGGGCGCCCGTCCGCTCTTTATAATTGCGGATGGTATAGGGGGACATAAGGCGGGGGCGGTCGCGAGTAAGCTCGCGGTTCGCTCTGTCGCCGAATATGTTGAACAATCAACTCAAAGCGACCTTAGAGCTACGGTTCAGGTCGCTTCGGCATACGCGAATTCCCTTGTCTACGCCGAGGGACAATCGAATAAAGAATATTCGGATATGGGTACGACCTTAGCCTTTGCGCTTTTGGCGACTAAATCGTTTATAGTCGCTAATATAGGCGACAGCCGAATATATCATTTTGATGGGATATCGCTTACGCAAATAACTAAGGATCATTCCTTCGCGGCGGAACTTTTAGAGGCGGGCGAGATAACCGAGGAGGAAGCTAAGAGACATCCGCGAAGGAACGTTATAACTCGCGCCCTAGGGACGGAACCGACGGAACACCCCGATATATTCGAAGCAGAATGGGGAACGGGCGATCTTTTAATGCTATGTACGGACGGGATTTTCGGAGGCGTTTCGGATTGCGATATAAAACAGGTGCTAAAAAACGCAACCGATCTCGGACTCGCCTGCGATAATCTTATAGAGCTTTGTCGTGAGGGAGGGGCTACGGATAACGCAACCGTCGTTCTCGTTCAGAATATGGGGGTGAGCGGCGATGCTTGAAAACGGCACTGTTATAAGCAATAAATACATTATAGACGGGTTTTTAGGCAGCGGAGGAATGTCGAACGTATATAAGGCGCATGAAAAAGTCGGAGGGCGATTGGTAGCGATAAAAATTTTGCGCGACGAATATCAGGACGATGCGGAGTTTATGCGCAGATTTGAGCGTGAGGCGAAGAGCGCACTAAGTCTTTCGCACGATAATATAGTTAAATCTTACGATGTCGGCATGGACGGAGGGATGCATTATATCGTTTTAGAGTATATAGACGGGCTTACGCTAAAAGAATATATAACAAAAAACGGAGCACTTTCGCAAAGGAGGGCGGTTCATATAGCTTCGCAGGTTTTGGATGCTCTTAGCGCGGCGCATGAAAGCGGTCTTATTCATAGGGACGTAAAACCTCAAAACGTCCTTATAACGAAAAACGGAACGGCGAAGTTAACGGATTTCGGAATAGCGAGAGATACGACGGCTTCGACTAAGACCTTTACGGGTAATAAGATAATGGGTAGCGTACATTATATTTCACCGGAACAGGCGAAAGGCGACGAAGTTACGGAACGGAGCGATATATATTCGGCGGGTATAATGTTCTACGAAATGTTGACGGGAGAGGTTCCCTTTAACGGGGACAGCAGCGTAAGCGTAGCGCTTATGCATGTTAATACGCCTATAGTTGCGCCGCGGGAAAAGAGAAAAGACATTTCGATAGCGCTTAACGACGTTATTTTAAAGGCGGCAAGTAAAAATCCCGAAAATCGATACGAAAGCGCTAAGGATATGGAGGATGACCTCCGGCGCGCGCTTCGCGAACCGGAAGGCAATTTCGTAAAATTAACGGATGAGAGCCGCGAGAGGCGCGGTTTTTTTTCTAAAAACGGAGCTCTTAAAATAGCAATATTGACGGGTGCTTTAGTTATAGCGGCTATAATTACGCTAATCGCCGTTTCGGGAGGATATCAGCTAAATAGGACTCTCGTTCCTAAGCTTATAGGGAAAACGGTTAGCGGAGCGACGGGAACGGCGAGCGATTTTACGATAATCGTCGATGGATGGATAGTGAGCGACGAATATGGAGACGGATATATAATTTCGCAAGATCCTGAGCCGGGAATGCGCGCGCCGCTAGGGAGCACAATAAAGGTAACCGTAAGTCGCGGGAGCGAAACCGTACCCGTTCCGAACCTAACGGGACTTACATTACAGGCGGCGGCGGACGAAATAACGAAGGTCGGTCTTAACGTCGGTAAAATAGATTATCAGGAAACGGACGCACCTAAGGATAAAATATATAAACAAAATCCGGAGGCGAAAGAGATCGTAGGCAGGGGAACGCCCGTAGATATATATATAAGCGGAAAACCCAGCGATAACGTTAAGATGCCTTCATTGGTCGGTCTTCCGTTAAAAGAGGCGGTCGAAACGCTTAGACTTCAGGGGCTTTCGAACGTAAGAGTATTTTATTCGACATCTAACGGTTCGGGAGACGTCGGGAGCGTTGTAAAGCAAAATATAAACGCGAATATGGAAATTTCGCGCGAATTTTGCATTGAGCTTATGGTATACGGAACGAATAACGGGGCGTATACAGCCGACCGCGCGTATAATATTCCGATAGATGAAAACGATAGTCTCGTTATAATAACGATTTTAACTTCGAAGGGCTATGAGCTTGTTCAGTTTAACGCGCGGATGACTCCGGGAACTCAAGTCGCTTCGTTTACCGCCCATTATGACGAGGAGGGCGAGTTTCAGTGCGTTATTTATATAAATGGCGTCGAATATAAGCGCGATACTCTTCGCTTTTCAATACCACGATGACGGGGACGATAATAAAGGGCATAGGTAGCTTTTATACGGTTATGACGGAGCATGGTGATTTTTTAACCTTAAAGGCACCTAAGAAACTTAGAAGTATGAAGCTAACGCCGACGGTCGGCGACAAGGTCGAATGCGGTCTTTCACATGACGGAGACTTTATTGAGGGTATTCTCGAAAGAAAAAATATTCTTCTCCGTCCGCCCGTTTCGAATATAGATAGACTTTGTATTGTTATAAGCGTAGGAAAGCCGAAACCGGATTTACTTATGTTGGATAAAATGCTGATTTTCGCATTGTCACAGGATATTTCCCCGGCAATAATTGCTAATAAGGCGGACGAGGGCGAGTTTGGCGAAAGGAAAGACTATGAACGCGAGGGTTTTTTGGTTTTAAGCACCTCTGCTGTAACGGGGGAGGGGCGAGAAGCGCTGAGCGCTTTAATTTCGCGCGGAACGACTTGTTTCGCGGGTCAGTCCGCCGTCGGGAAATCGTCGCTCATAAACCTATTATATCCTGATTTTGAACTTAAAACGGGAACTCTCTCCGAGAGGACGGAACGGGGAAAACATACGACGCGGCGCGTTGAACTTTTTCCGACGGGCAGCGGGGCAATATTGGATACTCCGGGCTTTAGTCTTCTCGATTCATTCGCAATGGAACCGTCGGAGCTTTCGTCGTATTATCCGCTTATTAAGGCGGCGGGCGAAAGATGTAGATTTAGCGCATGTTCACATATAAGCGAGCCGGATTGTGCGGTTAAAGAACTTTTAGAAAGCGGCGAAATATCGAGAGGGCGATACGAGAGATATCTTAAAATCTATTTTGAGCTTTCGGAGCGTTTTAAACATAGGTTCGATTAAACGGGGACGAATCGTTTTTTAAAACATTTAAATTTTGCTATTTATTTTTGAAAGGATTTATTTTATGAAGATTTCGGCATCGGTTTTGAGCGCGGACTTCGCGAACCTCGGGATTGCCGTTTCGCGCCTTGAAGAATGGGGCGCGGACTATGTTCATATAGATGTAATGGACGGGAACTTTGTTCCGCAAATAACTTTCGGAAGCGCTATGACTAAGGCACTTCGAAGATACAGCAAACTTCCGTTCGACGTTCACCTAATGGTTGAGAATCCGGAGCGCCAAATTCCGTTTTTTAAGGCGGCGGGTGCGGATATTTTCACGTTTCACGCCGAGGCGGATAGGCATATTCATAGGACACTAGAGCTTATAAAGCGCGCGAATATGCGGGCGGGTATAGCGATAAACCCGGGAACGCCGATATCGGCGATAGAATATGTCCTGGATATGTGCGATCTTGTTCTGATAATGAGCGTAGACCCCGGTGCATCGGGACAGAGGTTTATCCCGTCGGCTCTCGGGAAGGTGAAAGAGCTAAACGACCTTGTTTCTTCGCGGAAACTTGAGCTTGAGATAAGCGTAGACGGAGGGGTTGACTTAATAACGGGCGCGCATTTACATATGGCGGGGTCGGACGTTTTAGTTTCGGGGAGCAGTCTTTTTTCGAGCGAAGATAAAAGAGCTTTCGTGGCGGGGTTAAAAAAGCCGTCATTGTAGAATTTCCGGCGAACGCGGCGCATGAATGGCGAAAGGGGCTAATTTGTCTCTAAAAAAAAATATTGACATGCAAAAAAACATGTTCTATAATCGGCGGTAACCGAATACTAACGTAGGTAAGGTTTCTATGGAAGAAAGTTGGAAAGCTGAGGTGAGCGCAATGTTGGACGATCATAGTCGAAGTTGTAATATAAAAAAATCGGATCATCATATTGCGCCTAGTGAAAAGCCGGGCGAGCCGTAAAACGCCGAAAGATTTTTTCTTAACCGGGGTTTTATTGAGCTTCATATCGGCATTATGACGATCCACCTAAAAACAGAGCATTGCTTTATTTCTGGGTGGTATTTTTATACCCTTTTTTAAGGGTGTTGATTCCCTACAATAGGGTTATTCTATAGACAGGCGTTTTAAACTAAAAACAGAAAAAAGCGAGGTGGGATGAATGGACGCGGGGAGTAGCGGCGACATAAAGGGAAAAGATCGAAAAAGAACGAAAAAAATAAAAAGTCGAAGCTGCTTACGGCTATCCGTCCTGCACTTTTAAATTCAGCTTTTTAAAAACAGCATTTCTTTATCTTTATGTCTTACTTCCGATTTTTGAAAAATACCGAGATAAAAATTGCGGAGGATAGAATTAATGAAAAAAATTATAAAAAATGAAAAATTAAAAGCGGAGCTTGCGCGTAAAAAAGAGGTTGCGGAGCGCCTAAATTTCGCCGCGCAAAGCGAAGACACCGCGATATTCGCGCGCCTTAATAGCGGCGAAAGCGGGATTTCGGACGGGATTATCGAGGAATCGCGCGAACTTTACGGAGATAATACTATAACGCACGGGAAAAAAAATTCCCTTTTCTCGCGGATAAAAAACGCGTTTATAAACCCTTTTACGGCGATACTCTTCCTTTTAGCCGCTGTTTCAGCTTTTACGGATATTATATTCGCGGCACCGGGAGAAGTCGATCCGACCGTTGTAATAATAATATCGACTATGGTTCTAATTTCGGGTGGGCTGCGTTTTGTACAGGAAACGAGGAGCGGAAACGCGGCGGCTAAACTTTCGGATATGATAAGGACGACGACTTGCGTCGAGCGCGAGGGTGAAAAGATGGAAATTCCTTTGGGCGAAGTTGTCGTCGGCGATATAGTTCATCTTTCGGCGGGGGACATGATCCCCGCCGATATACGTATTCTTTCGGCAAAGGACATTTTTGTAAGTCAGTCGGCATTGACGGGTGAAAGCGAACCGGTCGAAAAAACGTCGCAACTTGCGCGCGAGAAATCGGGAACGACGGAATACAAGAACCTGACCTTTATGGGAAGCAACGTTATAAGCGGTAGCGCGAAAGGAATAGTAATAGCCGTTGGTAACGACGCGATTATGGGCGAGATAGCGAAGGCTCTTGTTAAAAAGCCAATTAAAACCTCTTTTGAAAAGGGAGTAAATTCCGTTTCATGGGTTTTAATTCGCTTTATGCTCGTCATGGTTCCTATAGTCTTTTTTATAAACGGGGTTACGAAGGGCGATTGGATGGGCGCGGTACTATTTGCTATATCGGTCGCCGTCGGACTTACGCCCGAGATGCTTTCGATGATCGTTACGACCTGCCTCGCTAAAGGCGCGATTTCAATGTCGCGAAAAAAGGTCATAATAAAAAATCTAAACTCAATTCAAAACCTAGGGTCAATAGATGTTCTCTGTACCGATAAAACGGGTACGCTTACCCTCGATAAGGTGGTTTTGGAATATCATCTCGACGTAAACGGAAAAGAAAACGACCGCGTACTTAGACATGCGTTTTTGAACAGCAATTATCAAACGGGACTAAAAAATTTAATGGATCTCGCGATAATTGAACATACGAATGAACTCGGCTATGGACGGGAAATTTCGGATAAATACATAAAAGTAGATGAAATTCCGTTCGACTTTGAGCGCCGTAGGATGAGCGTCGTAGTAGAGGATAAAGCGGGAAAGACGCAAATGGTGACGAAAGGCGCGGTAGAGGAAATGCTAAAAATTTCCTCATTCGTCGAATATAATGGTTCTGTCGAGCCTTTAACCCGCGCTCTTAGGGAAGTAGTAATGAAAAAAGCGGACGAGCTTGGCGACGGGGGAATGCGCGTAATCGCGGTTGCGCAAAAGACGAACCCGTCTCCCGTAGGGGCTTTTTCAATCGCGGACGAGGCGGATATGGTTCTTATCGGCTACTTGGCTTTTCTCGACCCGCCGAAAGAAACGGCGGCGATAGCGCTTAGCGTTTTAAATGAACATGGGGTTTCGGTTAAGGTTCTTACGGGCGACAACGAACGTGTTACGCGTTGTATCTGTCAACAGGTTGGGCTTTCGGTTAAAAAAATTCTATTAGGGATAGATATTGAGGAAATGAGCGACGCGGTTTTAACGAAAGCGGCGGAGGAAACAACCGTTTTTGCGAAGCTCTCTCCGGCGCAAAAGGCGAGGGTCGTTACCCTATTAAGGGCTAACGGACATTCGGTAGGATATATGGGCGACGGAATAAACGACGCGGCGGCGATGAAGGCGTCGGACGTAGGGATTTCCGTCGATACCGCCGTGGACATAGCGAAAGAATCCGCCGACGTAATTCTTTTAGAAAAAGATTTAACGGTGCTTGAGATCGGAATAATCGAGGGAAGAAAAACTTATGCAAATATGATAAAATATATAAAGATGACCGCTTCATCAAATTTCGGGAATATGCTCTCGGTAATGGTAGCGAGTGCATTTTTACCTTTTTTACCTATGTCGGCGATACATCTTATCCTGCTGAGCCTAATTTACGATATTTCATGCATTGCTATTCCTTGGGATAATGTCGATAAAGAGTTTTTGAAAAAGCCGAGAAAATGGGATGCGTCGTCGATAGGTAGGTTTATGCTCTTTATAGGTCCGGCAAGCTCGGTTTTCGATATAACGACGTATTTGCTTATGTTTTTTGTAATTTGCCCAGGCGTATGCGGTGGGGCGGGGTATAACGAAATATCCGATCCGGCGCTTCGCGCTACGTTTATCGCTGTTTTTCAAGCGGGATGGTTCGTCGAATCAATGTGGAGTCAGTCTCTCGTAATTCACATGATAAGAACGCCGAAAATCCCGTTTATAAAGAGTCATGCATCCGCGCCGGTTTTATTTGCTACTTTAAGCGGAGCGGTTTTATTGACGGCGATTCCGTTTACGCCCCTAGGGGCGGCTATCGGTCTTGCACCTTTACCGGGCATATATTTCGCTTTTCTCGCCGCTACGATTCTTTGTTATATGGCTTTAGCGACGGTTCTTAAAAGACTTTATATTAGGCGATACGGAGAGCTTCTATAAATTAAAGGTCAAAGAAACGCCCCCGACAACTCTGCGCGGAGTTGTTGGGGGCGTAAAAAACGATATACGCTACTACTGTTTTGTACCGCATTTTGCGCAAAAGAGCGCATCGGCACTTAGCTTTTCTCCGCATTTTATACAAAACTTTTCAGAATTTACTTTAGCTCCGCAACGTGAACAAAAAGCCGCGCCGGAGGAAAGAGCAGCACCGCATTCCGGGCATAAACCGCCTTTTTGTACTTCGTTTTGAGTTGGTCGGTTCTGTTCGTTAAACATTTTGTTCGCCATATTCATCCCTGCCATCATTCCCATAGCCGAACCCATAGCCGAACCCATATCCGATCCGGGGATGCCCATTGATTCCGCGGCGGAAATGCGCTGAAAAGAGTCAATATTCCCGACCATACCGTAGGAAGCGTTTTTATCGATCATCTTTTGAACCGCTTCGGGGTAGCTGACGTTCGATATATTAAAACCGATTATATCAAGACCGATTTTTTGCATTTCCATATCGAGGTCAATTCGAACGCCCTTCGCAATTTCGGAGGCGTTCGATTGAAGATTGAACATATTCTTTCCTTCTTTTACGATATGCCGCATTATTAGCTGGTCGAGAACAGCGGTTACTCTATCGCGAACATCTTCGATTGAGAACTGTTGTTTAACTCCGGCGATATTATCAATTAAGGTTACATATTCGCCGACCTTCATTATAAAAGTTCCGAATGCGCGAACCGGGATTCCGCCGGGCATTCCTTCCGTCGGTATATTTATAGCGCTTTTCGTTCCCCATTTTACCGTAAATTCCTTCGTATTTACGAAAAGAACCTCGGCGCGAAGACCGGAGTTGAACCCGAACTTAAAGCCTTTAAGGGTACTTAAAAAAGGAATTATTGCGCTCTCAACCTCATAGTTTCCGGATTCCTTAAATATACCTTCAATTCTTCCGTTGTACATAAAAACCGCGTCCTGACCCGGGCGAAGAACGAGACGACTTCCTTTTTTAAGTTCACGGTTCGACCATTTCCAAAATATCATATCGTCCCGAAATTCTTCCCATTCGACGACGTTCGCGAATTGTCCATTGAAAAGCCCCATTAAAAGCCTCCTGTATTATACTTATAAATAAAATAGACTATTGCCGCTAGAATTAAAGCTCCGGCAAAGACGGTGGCGGTAATTTTCGCTCCGCTCTTTGGGTATTGTCCGCTTACTCGTCCGGTCTGACCATTTATCATAAAATTATAGATTTTAGTTTGGTACATATAAGCGCTGGTCCAAATTGGGAGGAGCATATTTTTATACTTTACATTAAAGTAGCTCGAATGAATATGAATGTTGCTAACCTGATCATAGCTTCTTAGAACATCATCGCGCGCCATGTTTTCGAACTCTTTATCCATAATTCTAGCAGCCTCGGGGAACGCATCGTTAACGGACTTATCATATTTTTTAGCGGAAAAACCGGAGAGATATTCTAAAGAAAAAGGCTTACAATCTTTCGTATTAAATTGCGAGATTTTCGCTTGGATTACCGAGCTGTTTTTAAGAGCCGAAATTAAGACATCGTCAAAGAAGTTCGAAAGACTTCCGCCTACGCTATACCAATGTACGCGCCGTTCCGTATGCGCGTCTTTTCCTGAGCCGACGGTAACGTAATATTCTTTTCCACCCTGAGCCGTATACTTAGCCGCGCCGTCTGCGTCGAAAGTCCAATATGGGAGATAGAGCGCCTGTAGTTTATCGGATTGATAAAGGTTTTTTAAGGCGTTCGGGGCGAAGAGCTTTCCGCTAAGCCATTTCGAAAAGAGTTTCGACGCCGAAACCTTATCTACGCGAAAGGGGATTATCGCCTCGGGCTTTATCCCGGCCATTTGTTTCTCTAAAAGTACGAGAGGTGCACCGCAAAATGCACAAGTTGCCGTCGTTGCACCGGCTTCCACGACGATTTCCGCGCCGCAGGATGAGCATTTTTTCGTTTCCGTCGCAGTAGCCCATTCGGGATCTACCGTATCTATAATCGCGCTCAAATCATGTTCAAAAACGTCTCCATCTCCATCCATCTCCTGAATCAATCCACAATTTTCGCAGCAAAATTCTTGTTTCTCAATATCGAAGCGCATAACGCCGGCGCAGCTTTTGCAGATAAAAGTAGCCGTTCCGGCCTCTTCGGTTTCTTTTTTCCTAGTCTCCATATTAACTCCTTAAAATAGGTTGTTTTAATTTTGATTCGTGCAAAGACAATAAAGTGCGCATTAACTTATATCCATATATGACGAATATGGAGAATAAATTTTAGGGGCGGATATTTTTCCAACATGGTTATAAAATAGACCTATATCGACGGATATGCCCAATTTTATCTTTTATTGGGCATATTTCTTATAATTTCCATGTAGCGCCAAATAAAGAGGATACAGGCATAAACATATTAATTATATAAATTATAGATTAGAATCCACTTATCATATTCCATTTTAGGATTTTTGTACACAGGCGCGGCTTTTTCGCAATGCGGGATTATAGAGAGCAATGGATAAAGTTAAATTTGGCTTATTCTTTGCCCATTTTTTGTTTTAGAGCCAAAAGTTCAGCGTCAACATCGGAGGAGGGCACTGCATCATATTTATCCATTGCATTTTCAAGGGTATCGTTCGCATTTATAGCGTTAAGCTCTGCCATAGCGCTCGCGCGATCCAACATATTGTCGGCTTTTTCTTCCATTCGCGCGAAGCTGTCCATCGTATTAGAGGCATGGGTTGCTTTCGAACCTATCGAATTTATCCGCTCTTGCGCTTTAGCGACGGAGACCTTTGCCTTCACCGCTTCGCGTCGCCCGTCCAACTCGTTTATTTGAACGATCAATTTATCGTGCATTTCTCGCATCTTAGTTGCATTAGCGGCGGCCGCTTGATACGCTGTGTTAAGCGAATCATATTGAGTTTGGAAACTTGTTTTTTTCGAGAGAAAGAGCTTTGCATCGCTATCGTTTCCTGCCGATACCGCCTTTTCGGCATATGATTGCATTTTATCAATATTATCTTGGCATTCGTTTAGCTGACGTTTAGAACGTCTCTCCTCCGCCATTATTGCCGCTGTTTCGGATTTTACCTGACCCAAATCGTCGTTTAAGTCCCGCAGCATTTGATCTATCATCTTCGACGGATCTTCCATTTTGTCAAGCATCGCATTGATGTTTGAGGACATAATATCCTTAAAACGTGATAAAATTGACATTTTGTTTTTCCCCTTTATATTTTCTTGTATTTTATATTTATTCTACAACAGTTTAGGGTCTTTTTTCAAGCGGAGTTTTTAAGGGAAAGGCGATGGAAGATTAATGCGTTTGGAGTTCTGAGGGAGGGGCAATTAAAGGGGATAGAAAATATTTCGTTTACACAGCTTAAAATAAGCCTTGAAAATGTTATAAAACA
>JAVVSK010000028.1:0-10755 GCA_036654235.1 Clostridia bacterium
TGTCGCTGCTTGAATCCATTCTCATGATGAAGCTGAACACCGTGGACTGTCAAATTGATGGCAACCCTAAGTGCCAATAAACCTCCCCAAGCCAGATAAAGGGCAACACGACCCCTTTTATCAAACGCTATAGATAACAATTAAGAAGCCCTCTGAAAACATCTTGTTTTCGCTGGGCTTCTCTCCACAAACACATTTAACAGAGCTTGTATTACCGGCAGCTTTTCTGGCAACAGCCCATTTTATTGAGCTTTTTAGGTTTCGACCTATTCGTTCGTCGACCGAACGCCCCTATCATGGCGCATATCGAATAGAAGATCGATAAAGCTTTTATAGTACGGGATAAATACGCCGATATCTATAAGCTCTTTTATTTCGTCCTTCGTCGCCCATTTAACACGCTGAACCTCTGAATATTGCAAATGCAGACCATTTATATCTAAATCACGTTTAAGAAGATATATATCGTTAAAACACGTAGCATGGTTTATAGTAAGATTAGGACGCACATTCTTAAGATTAAGGCGATAGCCTATTTCCTCGAGAACCTCACGTTCAGCGGCAGCCGCGCTGGTTTCGCCCGAAATCGCGCTTCCGCCTACGGTAAGATCCCATAGGTTAGACCAACCTTTTTTAAACGGTTGTCTCTGTTGAATAAGCATTTTATCGTCCGAGTTAAAAATACAAACGTGAATGACCATATGATATGCTCCAGGAGCAAACTTGTAGCCTCTTATCATCGTTTTTCCTGTTTTTGTTCGGTTTTCATCATATATATCAAAAATTTCCATTTTTCTCTCCGTTTCAGCCTTAATTATCATCTACTTTCATTAGCGGAGCATATGCCGCCGCGAACTTATTTCGTTTTCCGGTTACAAACTCAATTGTAACGACCATAGCGTCGCCCGACCCTAAAACTTCGGTTATCGTACCTAACCCGAACATGGCATGATTTACCTTATCGTGAAGCGCAAAATTTTTTACCTGTGGGCTGTCGGGAATGCGACGCGGTGCAGTATCGCGCATTTTATTCCCATATGAAGAGGATTCCGCGTGTTTTTGAAAATACGGATCTTTTTCTATAATTTTACGATTCTTTTTATAGCTTACTTCTTCGATAAGTTCATCGGGTATTTCCGTGAGAAAAAAAGACGGAATGTTTTGATCCCGCGATCCATAGAGAAATCTCGAATCGGTGCATATCATATATAGCTTTTCTTTCGCGCGAGTTATCGCAACGTAGCAAAGTCTACGTTCTTCCTCAAGTTTCCCTTCCTCGCGCATTGCGCGCATACTCGGGAAAATGCTGTCCTCGAAGCCGGGAAGAAATACGATCGGGAATTCAAGCCCCTTCGCACTGTGCATAGTCATAAGCATTACAGACCCCCCCTCCTCATCGACGGAATCCGCATCGGAAACGAGAGCGACATGTTCAAGGTAGAGCATTAGAGCGTCGCGAGGGGATTCCGAATTAATCTCGTTTCTCGCCATATCGCCCATAAGTTCCTTTAAGTTTTGTTCACGGGCTTCGCGAGTATCCTTATCGATACTTTCGATATAATGAGTTCTTTGAAGTACCTTTTCGGTCAGCATAGAGGGCATCATTTCGACGCTGTTTTTTATAAGTTCGTCTAAGATCATATTGAATTCCTGAAGCTTATTGCGGATACGATTGCTTATAGCCTCGTACATATGCGCGGCTTCAAAGAGAGAAATATCAAATTTTTTCGCTATTACGGAAAGCTCAGAGATTGAGGCATCTCCGATAGCGCGTCGAGGAACGTTTATTATCCGGGTAAAAGCCGCGTCGTCCTTAGGATTAAATATAAGACGAAGGTAGGAAAGGGCATCTTTTATCTCTGCACGCTCGTAAAACTTTAACCCGCCGTATAAAGAATAGGGTATACCGTAGGCAACAAGAGAGCTTTCTATATTTCTGCTCTGAGCATTCGTTCTGTAAAGAACCGCAAAGTCGCTGTAGCGCCTACCCTCCCTAACTCCGTCAACTACTTTTTTGCAAATATAGTCGGCTTCGGTACGTTCGTCCTCAGCAGTATAGAAGGTTATTTTTTCTCCGCGCTCGCCATCTGTCCAAAGCTTTTTAGGTTTTCGCTCTTTATTATTAGCTATTACGTTATTTGCCGCGTCAAGAATATTTTTCGTAGAACGATAATTTTGTTCAAGACGAACAACCTGCGCGCCACTGTAATCGCGTTCAAATTCCAATATGTTCCTTATTGTCGCCCCACGCCATCCGTATATGCTCTGATCATCGTCGCCAACGACGCATATGTTTTTATGTTCCTCACAGAGCAGCTTTAGCATCTGATACTGAGGTACATTCGTATCCTGATATTCGTCGACGAGAACGTATTGAAATTTTTTTCTATACTTAGTTAAAACGCGTTCACTCTCGGTAAAGAGCTTTATTGTCATAAGCATAAGGTCATCGAAATCCAGCGCGTTAGCTGCCTTTAAGTTCCTTTGATATTCTTTATATATAGTCGGCAGTATATCCGGACAAATATCGTGCATCGCCAACTTTTCAATAGGGTTTAGAGAAGAATTTTTCGCGTCGCTTATAGCAAAGCGCGCGTCCTTCTTACTAAGCAGCTTTTCGTCGATCTTATTTTCTTTTAATATCCTCGAGATCAGCTTCATAGTATCATCTTCATCATATATGGAAAAGTTCTGTGTAAATCCGATATATTCAGCTTCTATCCTGAGAATGCGGGCGCAAAATGAATGAAAAGTAAAAACCCACATGCTTCTTGCGACAGCTCCGACGAGAGCTTCCGTTCGCTCCTTCATCTCCCGCGCCGCCTTATTCGTAAACGTGAGAGCCAATATATTGTATGGATTTATATCGTCATGTTCTATTAAATACGCTATTCGGTAAGTTAATACGCGCGTTTTTCCGGAGCCGGCTCCGGCAAGAACTAAAAGCGGTCCATCGGTAATCGTAACCGCTTCCCTTTGCTTATCGTTTAATTTTTCTAAATCCATTTCACCCTCCGCACTTCCCCTTGTCGGCAGTATTATAGCATATAGTTTTGATTGAAGGAAGACCCCCTAAAGGAAGTTGGCTTTTTAAAGTGGGTTTGATTAGCCCATCTCGCTTTTTACAGAAAAGCAAAAATATGCTACAATAAAGATGATATGTTTTATTTAGTGGCGACACCTATAGGAAACCTTGAAGACATAACGTACCGCGCTGTACGTGTGCTTAAGGAAGTTACCTGTATATATGCGGAGGATACGCGAAACAGCTTAAAGCTTTTAAACAGCCTTGGGATAAAAAAGCCGATCTACTCCTGTCATTTGCATAATGAAGAGGAGAAATCCGCTGAAATTGCGGATAAGCTAAGGGAGGGTCTTGATATAGCCTATATATCTGATGCGGGATGCCCTGGGATAAGCGACCCGGGGGCGCGTCTAGTTAGGCGCTGTATTGAAAACGACTTAAGCTTTACGGTTCTTCCGGGAGCTAACGCCGCTCTTACGGCTCTCGTTCTTTCAGGACTCCCCTCCGATACTTTTACGTTTCAAGGATTTTTGCCGCGCACCCTTACAGAGCGGAGCGCGATTTTAACCGCCCTTTTGCCCGAAAAGCATACGCTTATATTTTATGAAAGTCCGAACCGAATTTCGGATACTATTTTCGATCTCCTTTCGGTAATGGGTGATAGGGAGGCCGCTTTGCTTCGCGAGATTACGAAAATATATGAGGAGGCGCGCCGAGGAAAATTATCCGAAATAATCGAATCAATAAAAATATCTCCCGTTAGAGGTGAATGCGTTATTGTTGTAGCGGGATGTAAAGATGGCGAGGAAGAATCTCCTGAGTTGCTGATAAAAACGCTCCTCCTTCGAGGTATATCCGTAAAAGAGATAGCGAAACAGGTAAGCGCCGCATGTTCAATATCAAAAAACAAAGCCTATGAAATTACAATGAAAATCAAGGAACAGATTCAATGAAGATAATAAAAGCCGTAATTGAATATAACCCATACGGCTGTCTTTTACAGGCAGAAAATTATCCGGGCGCATTTTCGCGTTCAAAATCCATAGATGATGCTATAAAAAAAATTAAAGACGATGTGATAAAATATATAATTTGGTCAAATTGCGAAGCTTTGGAGAACGATTATACCATTGAGCCTAAAAAGCTGATTGAGAGTGTTCTTAACGTTCATGACGCAGACAGCGACGTTATATTCGACAGCGAAAAAGAGCCTCTTTCATATGAAGAATACATACCTTTAAAAAACCTTGCTATAAAATCGGCGTCCGATTTTCAGGCGCTTTATAATTCAATTTCGGATAAGGCGCTTTTATTGCGGCAACCGCGAAAAACCTTCTACGGAGCGATCCCAAATACAGCTAATGAAATGTATTCACATACGAATAACGTAACGAGCTATTATATGAAAGAAATAGGCGTCGACGCTATGAATATGCCGGATATAATAAGTTCAAGAATAGAGGCTTTTTCCGTACTTGAAAAAACGGCGGTATTCCCCGCCGATAAAGTATTTCGCGGAAGTTATGATGAGTATTGGTCGCTAAAAAAGGTGCTTCGACGATTT
Organism: Clostridia bacterium; assembly: GCA_036654235.1. Lineage (GTDB taxonomy): Bacteria > Bacillota > Clostridia > Christensenellales > CAG-138 > JAVVSK01. The sequence goes on from JAVVSK010000028.1 coordinate 4,590, forward strand.
ATTTTGCACGATCGAATTCACGGTAAAGCTATGTTTCGCGCGGCGAAAGAGCTCTCTCTTTCACCGTCAAATCCGTTTAATTTTTAAATTATGAACAAACTGTCCGTAAAATTAAATACACGTTTAAAGGTACTGTATTCTATAGCCGAACATATAAATGCCAGCATATACGTAGATATAGGTGCGGATCATGGTAAGCTTTCGGCAGCATTGGCTTTAAATTCCTCCGTTTTACGCGTAATAGCGACAGATATAAGCGCTTTATCATTAGATAAGGCTAAAATTCTTATAAAAAAATTGGATCTCGACGCTAAGGTTGATTTTCGCGTTGGAAACGGGCTATCCGTCTTAGAGGAAAACGAAGCGGATGCTATAATAATTTCGGGGATGGGTGCAGAGACGATAAAAGAGATATTAAAATCAGCAAATTTTACGCCAAAAAATTTACTTCTACAACCGACGAGGGCGCCGGGAATCCTTCTCGAATACCTATTTAATTCGGGCTTTAGTGTCGAAAAAGAAGAAATAACGTTTTTTGACGGACGATATTACCAAACGTTTTTCGCACGGCATACTGGATTTAAAGACCCGTCTATGATGAATTTCGAAAAGGAGCTTCTCTTTTTTTCGCCGCGTGCTCTTATTGACGGTGATCCTTATCTAAAACCTATGCTCGAGAAATATAAAAACACTCTCGAAAAAAAGCTTGAGCGTTCGTCTAAAAACGAAGCTCTGCTTTTAGAACTTTTAAAGGTTAAAAAAGCTATAGATTTATCTGAGGAGGACTCATTATGGAAGAAAAGCTGACCTCAAGACTGTTCTTTTTAGGTCTTTTTGCTTCGCTTTTTTCTTTCGTTTTAGCTTTTTTTTCGTTCTCATCAATGAGCGAAACGAATGCCCGTGAGGAGGCAAAGTCATACGCTGATGCATTAAGAATTATTTACGAAAACGCCGGCTTTTTAAAGATGCAGGGAATTTTAAAGGATGGTGAATATGCCATTATAACGGATTCAGACGGAAAAATTTTAAAGGGAGACTCGCCTATTGAGCGCTTTTCCTTATCGGATGAACCCATTTTAGAAGACGGATATATCGTTGTTTCTATAAAGACTGGAGAAGAATTTTTATCTCTTTATACGAAGTATTCCGGACTTTTTCCCATAGTGTCGGCGATGTTCGCCTTTGCTATATTGATAGTTGCTTCTATATTTATAATCTCGATAATACTTGCGCGCGGAATGACCGAAAGAATGACCGGTCCTCTAAAAACATTGGCCAGCGCTAACTCCCCGGATGAAAAAACGGTGTATCCCGAAATTCTTCCATATGTAAGAAGAATTTTGACTCAGCGTTTTGAGATAAATGAGCAGTTTGACGCGCTATCCCGCGAAAAGGCGAAGTTGACCGCCGTCATATATGGAATGTCCGAAGGGCTTATAATAATCGACAGAAACTTTACCTGCCTATCGCAAAACGATGCGGCGAAAGCTTTTTTGGGCGCTGACTTTACAAATAACGGTTTTTTAATTGAGAACGACGCGATAAACGAGGCAATAAAGCGGGCGGTAAACGGAATCCCCTCGAAAATGACCATAAAATTAAATAAAAAGTCATTGCGCTTCTTTATAAACCCGTCTTTTGAAAACGGCGTTAGCGTTGGAGCGATATGCTTTATATTGGACGTAACCGATTCGGAAAGTATAGATGAGCTGAGGAGCGAATTTTCGGCTAATGTATCGCATGAGCTTAAAACGCCTCTTACGACGATATCCGGATATGCCGAGCTTATAGAGAGCGGAATAGCGAAAGACGATGATGCACTCCGGTTCGTGGGAAAAATAAGTGCCGAGGCGAGAAGAATGCAAACACTTATAGGCGATATAATCAAGCTTTCTAGCCTTGAACATACGGAAAAGCTCTTTCTCTCTCCGATAGACCCGATAATCGTCGCGGAGGATTGTAAGAGGACTTTAGAGGAAGCGGCGAAAAAACGAAATATAACGATAACGACGGAGGGCGACGGCGAAAAAATTGAAAGCTACGAGCCTCTTTTACATGAAATCCTGTACAATCTAATAGATAACGCAATAAGATATAATGTCGAAGGTGGATCGGTAGCTGTAAGATCAGAAAAAGGAGTAATATCGGTAACAGATACCGGCGTCGGAATAACCAATGAAAACATAGGCAGGATATTCGAAAGATTTTACCGCGTTGATAAATCGCGTTCAAAAAGCACAGGAGGAACGGGGCTTGGGTTAGCTATAGTAAAGCATTCTGCGAAGCTACTCAATATGACGATAAACGTAAAATCCGAGTTGGGTGTCGGAACCGAAATCAGCGTTTCTCCCTATTGAGATTTTTAACGGCGAATGCTATTATAATCATAATTCCGGAAATTAGAAAAAGAGTTGCCCCTTTCCGGTGCATCTGCCGTTTTCAGCGCGCAGACCGGTGCTTCCATGTTGTTTATAATCGGAGGATGAAAAATGCAAATTAAAAAATTTGGCCTTGGCGTAAGATTCGATATGCTCGAGACAACTGCCGATGAGAGCACAGAAAAAATGCTATTCGAAGAAATTTTTTCCGTTCTTACGGTAAACGATGTTAAAGGGCTTAAAATTTACGGCGGAGTAAGCGAGGCTGATATTGGTGCAGGGCGCAATATTTATCACGTCGTTTTTTCCGGAGGCGGTTTTAAAGAGACAAAACGCATATTTACAAAATTGGATAACGACGCAGGTATAGGAATGTACCTTACACATACACATCCTTTTATCGAAACAAATCGGCTATTATATGTTGATGGGCTTACTTATTTTGGAACGGTAAAGCGCGATGGACAGCTCGCGGGCGGCGAACGCGGATTCTTTTCGCTTGTAATACCAAAAAAACATGGGAAAAGACGTTCCGTCGGAAAGGGTATGAGCATCGTAATGGCGCTTGCGCCATATTCATATGCGCTTACAGCGAGCGAGGCGATAAGGCGGCTCACTATTGCCGCGAGAAGGCATTTCCCGGGAACAAAGATAGTTCCGCTTCCCCTCATTGCGGGGAAAACGGGCACTCTCGAGGCTATGGTAACGACAACGGGCGGCGAAACGAGATCCGTCGTAATAAAAGATGTTTTAGGCGGAAAAATAAACGCCAATTTTGGCGTATTATACGGCACAACCGCAATAATAGAATTAACTATACCCTATAGGGATGGGCATATACCTAAGGGAGAGCGCGATATATTAGCTTATTCGAGTTACGGCGCAGGTGAGCTTATAAAGCGCGCTCTCGACGAGGGACTTATGGAAATATTGATTTCCGGCGGAGCTTTACGGGTTTTTGACGGTGGAATGGGATCTCTCGTTGCATTGGGAGCGAAATTTTTAGACGATCTTGGAAACGAAATTGCGCCATGCGCAAAAAACCTTGAAAGAATAAAAAAGATAGACCTAAGTAATTTAAATAAGCGAGTAAACGAAGCGCGCTTCATAGTTATGACGGATGACGAAACCGTTTTAACGGGGAAAAATGGAGTTGTATATAATAATGCGGATAAACATAGGCTGTCGCCAGCCGATATGTTCTCTCTTGAGCGCGGGATGAAAAACTACGAAAGGCGACTTTTTGAATTGCTGGACATAGACTTATCCGACACACCGCATATGGGTGCACTTAACGGATTCGCGGCTATGGCGAAAACGGTTCTATCGGCTGAGATAAAGCCTTGCGCCGAAACATTTTTAGAGAGTGTCGATTTTAGGTCTATGTTAAAAACAGCCGCCCTCGTCGTTACGGGCGGAGCAGAAAGCGAGCTTCCTTTTATAAAAACATTACTTTCGCTCTGCGAAAAGCGAATGTGCCCTACCGCCGCGATTTTGGGTTCAAATATAGCGGATTCGGTAGCTTCGGGTGTCATGCCGCTTTTTGACAACTCAAACTTCGACGTAGCCGCCGATAAATTATTTTCTCTAATTCGTATCGGTCGCGACGTAAACCGGATGCCTCTCCCTAAAAAGCTGGTACGAAGACTGTAAAATAGATACAACACCGTTTTTTAAATTTCAATCATATCGGCAGATATGTTTTTGATAAAAGCCCTATCATGTTCAACTAAAAGTATAGTCATGTTCGCCTCTACTAAAAGCTGCTCTATTTGGATTCGCGAGAGTATATCTATATAATTTAGTGGTTCATCCCATATATATAGGTGAGCGCTCTCAGAAAGGCTTTTAGCTAAAAGTACCTTTTTTCGTTGACCCAAAGAGAAACTTTCCATGTTCTTTTCAAATTGTACTCTCGGGAAGTCGAGTTTTCTTAATATCGCTAAAAATAAAGTTAAGTCTATTCCGGACAACTTCGCATAATCCATAACGCTCCCCTTTAAAAAAGAGCTGTCCTGTGGAACATATGATATTTTTAAACCGCTCGCAATGTACAATGCACCATCGAAATTTATCTTTTCACCCATTATAAGCTTTAAAATACTACTTTTACCTGCTCCGTTTTTTCCTATAAGGGCGATTCGCTTTTCTCTCAAGACCGAAAACGAAACCGGACGGAAAACGCTTCGTTCACCATAGCTAATCAATAAATCTCGCGCTTCGATTAAAATTTTCTTAGGATGCAGAATTGGGTGTATCTGTAAAACGTCGTTTCTCTCAATATTTTTCAGAAGCTTTTCCTTTTCTGTCGCGGCGTTTTCGCGTCGTTTTTCTATAGCGAGACTTCGCTTCATCATTTTTGCCGCGAGATGCCCTATGCGCCCGCGGTCGCAGGGTTCTTGACCTATTTTTTCCCGTTCAACCCTATCTGACCAATCTCGGGTTCTAATAGCAGCAGCCTTAAGGTTTTTTATTTCTTTTCCCAGCCTCTCGTTTTCACGCATTTCATAGGCGCTCTGTCTATTCATATTTTCCTCAAATGACGAATAATTTCCCCTTTGTACCTCAATATTTGCGCGGTTTATTGAGAGTATATGGTCAATAGCAGCATCTAAGAATACACGGTCGTGCGAAACGAGAATGAAACCGTTCTTTTTCGAAAGGTATTCGGAAACAAGTGCGCGCCCATGCATATCCAGATGGTTGGTCGGCTCGTCTATCAATAGAAAATTGTTTTGTTTGCAAAAAAGCGCGGCGAGGAGAATCTTCGTTCGTTCGCCCATGCTGAGCGTAGAAAAAGTTCGCATCGTCGCTTCCGGAGAGATATCTAGTAGAGAAAGCTCTCGCTTTAGATGCCAACTCTCGGCTCCGGCAATAGCGTTCGCAACGTCAATAGCGGCAATATTTTCGTCTTTTACCTCAAACGGGAAATAATCGAAGTTTACTGATGCCGAAACATTTCCTATGTAGTTATAATTACCCATGAGAAGACGCAAGAAAGTTGTCTTACCGCGCCCATTTCGCGCGACAAAACCAGTTCTCCAATCCGTATCCAAAGAAAAAGAAACGTTTTCAAATATATTATCGTAGCTTCCATCATATGCGAAAGTTAAGTTACTTACCCTTATTAGCGACATATACTTCATTACTCCTTTAAATTTATTATAACACTAAATTTATTATAACACTTATTAATTAAGATACAAAAAGGCAGATTCCAAGGAGACTTTTAAAAAAATATTGCAAAATTTGCTTACAAACGCATTTGAGGGATGTTAAGTTCAAGAAAGAGCAGCGGAGGCAAAAGGAAAAAAATGAAAAACGTCACCATGCGGGGCTTGTTAACACTACCTGATATAAACAATCCGAAATATGCGTTTCGCTGCTTTCTGCTGAAATTAGACTTTATTGGCGATGAAAATAAGGCGCGAATCCTATTGTCGAGGTTATCCGGAAATGGGGCGTTTAAGGGGAAATGAATTCATGTGCTGGTCATGGAATGGCTGTATGTTATATTTATCTAAGACATTTTTTTAATCTAGCAGAGCGATAAAGCTGTATGTTATATTTATCTAAGACATTTTTTTAATCTAGCAGAGCGATAAAACTGTATGTTATATTTATCTAAGACATTTTTTTAATCTAGCAGAGCGATAAAGCTGTATGTTATATTTATCTAAGACATTTTTTTAATCTAGCAGAGCGATAAAACTGTATGTTATATTTATCTAAGACATTTTTTTAATCTAGCAGAGCGATAAAGCTGTATGTTATATTTATCTAAGACA
>JAVVSK010000029.1:0-5209 GCA_036654235.1 Clostridia bacterium
TCTATCACCATAGGAAGGTCTATCCCCGGCAGGCTTATCGCCATAGGGCTTATCGCCATAGGGTTTTCTATCGCCATAGGGCTTATCGCCATAGGGTTTTCTATCGCCATAGGGCTTATCGCCGTAGGGCTTTCTATCGCCATAGGAAGGTCTATCCCCGGCAGGCTTATCGCCGTAGGGTTTTCTATCGCCATAGGAAGGTCTATCCCCGGCAGGCTTATCGCCGTAAGGCTTTCTATCGCCATAGGGCTTATCACCGTAAGGTTTTCTATCGCCGTAGGGCTTTCTATCGCCGTAGGGTTTTCTATCGCCATAGGAAGGTCTATCACCGGATGGTTTGTCGTTATAGGGTTTCTTCTCGTAGGGTGTTCCGTCGTTGTTTCCGCGCGGTGTGTTTTCCCTATTATCAAAATTGTCGCTCATTAAATTCTCCAAATTCTGTTCGTTGCCGTTTACTTTTCGGCATTATTGTTAATCTTTTTTAGGCTGCTCTGCTAATTTGAGCCTTACCGTGAAGGTACTTCCAACGTCCTTTTCACTTGTAATCCCAATAGTTCCGCCATGCCTCGTGACTATGCTTTCAACTATAGAAAGCCCAAGTCCTGTTCCTCCGGTTGCGCGCGAACGAGTTTTATCCACGCGGTAAAACCGGTCAAATATTCTCTTTTGATCCTCCGCTCCTATACCTACGCCGGTATCCGTAACCGAAAATACCGCGTTCTCCCCTTCGGGATAGAGCCTTACCGTAACGCTTCCCGTATCCGTGTACTTTATTGCGTTCTCGGTCAGATTAACAACAACCTGCTCAATCTTATCTTTATCCGCCATTATGCATACATGCGAAATGTCCGTATTCAGAATTAGATCCTTGTTCTTCGCAAGGGGTTGAAGCCTGTTCGTTACGTCGCGAACCATATCTGAAAAATCAAAATACTGCGGGTGTAGCTCGGACTCGCCCGCGTCCACCAATACAAGCGACAGCAAGCTGTTTACTATCTTGCTCAATCTATCAACCTCATGTGTAACGTCCTTAAAAAAGTCTTTCATTACAGATGGATCAACATTTTCCTCATAAATCATGTTCTCGCTGAGAAGCTTCATCGTTGCAAGAGGAGTTTTAAGCTCATGACTTGCGTTCGCGATAAATTCGTCTCTCACGCGATCATACGCGTCAACTCGGTCACTCATTCGATTAATAGCCGTCGCCAACTCGGCGACTTCGCTTCTCCCGACAACCGAAACGCGAACTCCATGCCCTTTTACGCCCATTTTGCGTACCGCCGCCGTTAAGTCGCTTATGGGCTTGCTGAACCATTGCGACAATAAAAGTGTTATAACGGTTATTAGTAGCGTTATGATTACAAACATTAGGGTTATTTTCGAAATAACGTCCTCTGTTCCCATAATAATATCCTGAATAGGCACGGAATAAAAAATAGCGCCTATTCTCTCGCCATTTAACGTTACCGCCGATGTATAATACATTGTCCATAAGTCCGTTTTTTGGTTAGCGCCGTTATCCGTATAAACATCATGGAACGAATAAGCAACTTCGCTTTGACCTAAAAGAACACTTCTAACTTCACGATAGTCGAGAACATAGCCGTTATAAAGAGACGCAGAGTCAACCTGAACAACTGCGTTCGTATCAAGAAACAAGACCCGACCGCCTATAACCTGAGCTTTTTCAAACACCAGCTCATAGAGCATGTCCGGGTCTCCGCGCTTAACGAGCGGCGCCATTTCAAAGGCAAAACGACCTATGTCGGTCGTACTTTTTTCCACTCTCGATTTGACCAAAAAGTCTTCCGTTATACGAGTAACGGTGACTATAATGGCCAGTAACGCAATAAGCGTAATAAAGAGATAAATTGCAAGCATGCGAAAACGTATGGAGACAAAAAATTGCTTCATACGCGTTATAAATTCGCCATTCACGTTTTTAAGCCTCACTCGGCAAAGAAATAACCAATGCCCCACTTTGTTATTACGAGAGTCGGTCTTGCCGGATCCGCCTCTATTTTCTCTCTCAGACGCCTAACATGAACGTCAACCGTCCTTAGGTCGCCGATATAGTTCTCGCCCCAAAGCTGTTCTAAAAGATCCTCGCGGCTGTATACCTTGCCGGGAGACATCATTAGAAGCTGCAAAAGGTCAAATTCTTTAACGGTCAAATAGGCGGGGGTTCCGTTTATTGCAACGCTTCTATTCCCAACGTTAAGTAAAACACCGTTGGATTCAAATATGAGCTTATTAGCGTCGCGCGATCCGGCGCGCCTTAATATGCTTCTTATACGCGCTTTTACTTCGAGAATATTGAAGGGTTTGGTCATATAGTCATCAGCACCATATTCAAGACCCAAAATTTTATCCATATCCTCGCCTTTTGCGGTAAGCATAATAATAGGAACGTCGCTTTGTTCCCTCGCCGCTTGGCATACTTCTATACCGCTCAGCTTAGGTAACATAACGTCAAGTAAGACAAGATCATACTTATCCGTTAAAATTTTTTCAAGGGCTGTTTCACCATCGCCGCATGAATCGGTCTCATAACCGTCCTGCTCCAATGAAAATTTTAGTCCCTTTACGAGCAATGGCTCGTCGTCTACTAAAAGAATACGCTTTTTCATAGCTTTGCACCTCCGATTGCTATTTAGTTTATCATATTACATTGCAATGTGCAAATGCTTTGGTTAATTTACATCACCATTTCGCCAATTTCCACGGTTTTTTCACCAAAAAGTGCGAAGTTTATGCCATTTGCTAGAATCTTTGCCATATCGGAAACTATTCCGTCTATCTCTTTCGGGGTAACGATTAAAGGACCTATATGCTCGTCTATTACCTTTTGTGCCAGACCAAGCAGTTTTTCTTCGTCATTATGCATCCCCGTTTCTTCCGCAATAAGACTTATTGTATCTTGCGAAATTGTACTGGCATGAACAACTAACGGAACGCCTATCGCGATAACCTTAACCCCGAGACTTTCAAAATTCAATCCTTTTTGCATATTTCCTACGCCCGATCCCGGGGAAATACCAGCGTCCGAAAGCTGAACTGTCGTACTTATCCTAGCTGCCCTTCGCGAAGCGAGAGCGTCGATTGCTATTACAAGTTCGGGCTTTATTCTATCGCAAAGACCCTTTATAATTTCAAATGTTTCAACGCCGGTAACGCCTAGAACTCCCGGAGAAACCGCGCATACGGGACGCATATCCGGACTTGAAAGCTCAGGGATATGTTCCTTTATATGTCGAGTTACATATATTGAATCTAAAACTCTTGGACCTAAGGAATCGGGGGTTACAAAGCGGTTTCCAAGACCGACGACCAATATGTTCGCGGTTTTAGATATATCTCCCATTAAAAAAGTAAGCTCCGAGGAAATAACTTTCGCGAGACTTTCATATGCGTCGCTAGTCCTATCCTCTAAAATCGGAGCGTCGATCGTTATATATTGCCCAACGGCTTTTTCAAGTTTCTTCGCCGCTTCCTCATTTAATACGGTTATTCTCGTTATCTCTATTCCCGTTTCATTTCGCTTTTCTTCAGACACCCCTTCAAGTTCACCATGCATTTCTCTTGCCTCAAGGGCCAGATCAGTGCGTATACTCATAAACACCTCCATGATTCTTACGAAGGTAGTATTGCCCGAAAGATCTGCAATTATTTATTGTTTTTTAAATTTATTGTATTTTTACGGATTTTATAGGTTGCTTATCATTTTAAAAAACGCAAGTAAGCCCTCCGGCGGTATTTTTTCCGCCCGTATATCGTGCGAAAGAGCGCATTTATCTAGTGCATTCAATATTTCGTCCTTTTCGTAGCGAACGAGAAGATTATTTAAAAACGTTTTCCTTCGCATTAGGAAACAGGAACGAATAAAAGCGCAAAACTCACGGTGAAACGGCTCTGCCGCCCGCTTTCTTTTAAAGGTGACAACCGTTGAATCTATATCCGGGGTCGGATAATATGCGCTTTTCGGAAGGCTGATCTCCTCCTTCGCGTCAAAATAGAGAGCCGTTAATACGGAGAGAATAGAATATACGCGGTCGCCCGGAGGCGCGAAAAACCGGTGTGCCGCTTCGCTTTGTACCATTAGCGTCATGTTTTCCAGCGTCGTATAGTCCTGAATCAGCTTTAGACATATTGGTGTCGTTATATAATACGGGAGGTTTCCTACCGCTACGGTCGGAATATTTTCGAGAGTAGACGGAACGACCTTTAAAAAATCAGCGCGTATTACGGTTAAGTTGGAAACGTTCGAGAGATTTGTACGGGTAGCCTCAGCCATGCGAGAGTCGATTTCAATAGCCGTTACGGTTTTCGCGGTCTTACAGAGATATTCGGTAAGCGTTCCAAGCCCTGAGCCGATTTCAATAGCGTTTTTTCCTGAAACCAAGGCGATTTCCGCAATGCGCGAAACGCTGTTCTCGTCCGCTATAAAATTTTGACCCAACGCCTTGTTTGGGATTATACCAAGTTTTTCTAAAGTTGCCTTTGGAGCTATCATTTTTTCCTCATATTTTTCTATCAGCTTATTTTTAAAAATTATATTTCTAACGGGTTTTCGTCTAGAGATAAAAACGCGTTTATATTGGCGGCGCTATTTGGTTTTCCCATCGCACGCCTAGTTATTATTCCGTCGAACAATGTAAAAAAGAACGACGAAATCGTATTATCTGCATTTGCGCCAAAAAGTCTAAGCGCCCCAACCTCAAAGATTACGAGAAGCTCATCGTATTTTTTCGTGATAAACGAATTAAGATTGTCGGATGAAAAGGCAGCGTAGCTTAAAAGGGCTAGATGCATCCTCGCATCAGGTTCGTTTGAAAGTTCGATTAAAAGCGAATTTAAGGCATTTTTCGACGGATTTTCCTCCGCGATATCATCAACCCAGTCGTACATAACGGAAGCCAGCTTCGAAAAATGCAGCTCCGCAAGCTCCATTATAAGTTTGTCCTTCATATCAAAATAATAGTATAGCGTACCCTTCGAAACTCCGGCTCGCTCCGCTATGTCAAAAAGCGAAGCTGAACATGCTCCGCGTTCAATAATTAGATCTCTGGAAGCTTCTAAAATTTTTGCCCTGACTTCTCCCTTTACTGTCTTATTCATGTATGATCGCTCGGCCGTTACTGAAAAACTTATAAAAAAAGTTACAACTTTTATGTTTCATTCCTTTTTCAACGAGTATGCGTTCGAAATG
>JAVVSK010000030.1:0-3576 GCA_036654235.1 Clostridia bacterium
TGTAAAATTCCATTTATTAAAATATAATAATATAATTCATTTTTTCCCCGCTTTTTCCCCTTTTTTCGACCCCGAGTATATGGATTTACTCTTACTATTCTAACCTAAGTTTTTATAAGCATATGTTTAGTTGAATTTAATGTTCAGAAGAAACTCCCTATATTTACGAAATGCTAGTGCGATTCTCCCGTTTGCCACTCTAAAAACGCCGATATTAGTTTTAATATCTCGGCGCTCGTCTCCGGCTTCAATTTGACTATGTTTATCTTCTCATCGTCAAGCAACAGTATCCGCCTCATAGCTTCCATAGTAAGCTTAGAGACAGATGCCTCTGCTCTCGCGCAGTTTAAGCATATCGCACCGCCAAGTTCCTTCGAAAAAAACAGCCGTTCCTCTGAAAGCAGGCTTTTATTACAATGCGCGCATTCCGTAATTTTCGGTCGAACGCCCGTTGCATCCGCCAACTTTAGCGCGTAAACCGCCAATATGTCCGCGTTTTCCATATCGCCATATGTAAGGTAGCATAGCGCGAGATATAGAAGTGTAAAGAGCCTTTCGTTCTTCTCCTCTTCGTTTATAACGCGCATTGTCATCTTTATAAGTTTCGTTGCGGTTAGAAGTTTTTCATAATCCTCGCGAATCGCGTAAAAGCTCTCAGACACGTTCGCGCTATCTATTGTATCTTTATTATTGTTCCTAAATATCTCATACTCGCCATATACGAATTGTTCAGAAGCGGACGCGAGGCTGCTCATCTTTTTCCTACAGCCCCGCGCTTTCGCGTTTATTAAACCCCTTTCCCTCGAAAAGAGCCTAAGTATCCTATCATTTTCCCGATAATTTACATACCCCATCGCTATCGCCGTTACTTTGTAGTTCATTTTCTATCGCCTTATAAAGAAGATACGCCCCAATACGCCCTGTCTTTTCGAATTCATCCCAAAATACTGATTTTTCACGGTTTTTCATAAAAATGTACCTCATTTAAAGTCGTTTTCACGCTTAGTATGTCGCATTTTCTGAAACTATTCCCCGGAAAAATAAGGGCGCAATTCCATGCACCCTTAAAAATTTCTTCGATTCGCATTTTAAACGCGATTTTTTATTCTATAAATACCGCGCTGTACCAATTAACCTCATCTTCCTCGCCCTTTAACGTTTTAAGAGGCAATGAAAGATTAGACATTGTTTTAAAAACGTCTATACCTACGCTATGAAACGCCGGCCGCGCCATATTTACATTTCTGCATGGATTCCCCGATACCGCCGCGCATTCTTTACAAAGCGCACAGTCGGACAGAGAAAAGGCAAAATAATATCCATCTGCAAACAGAGTTCTTTCAAGTTCGAATGATATTTTTTGGTTTTTTAATTTATCATGCGTATGGATTATTATCCCGCGGCTATAGCGCGTAAGCATTTCTTTGTATTCAGCCATGCTCGGGCTATTCGCGCGGCTCGGGCAGGTATGACCCTTACCCCAGGAGGCACATCCATACATGCATTTTAAAAGGGTTCGCGAATCGAAGACTATATCGCTTATTTTAAACTCTAATGCGTCCGTTGCGCCCATTTCATAGGCGCTCTCGATATATTCATCTATGCTTTTTACCGGCATTTATTTCACCATTAGCGACATTATCGCATCCGCCATTACGTATGCGTTAAACATAAGCTCGTTTAAATCTAAAAACTCGTCCGGCATATGCACCGTACTGATCTCGCCCGGCATTTCGCATCCGAACGCAACCGCGTTTTTAAACGCCTTAGCATATGTTCCCCCGCCGATAGCCTTTGGTTCACCTACTCCGCCTTTTCTTCCATTATATGAAGCTAAGAGCTTCGTAACAAGCTCGCTGTCCTTATCGACAAAATGCCCATTCGTAAGAGAAGCATGAATCAGTTTTAAGTTTGGAAGGCTTTTCTCTATTTTTGCCTTTACGTCGTTTAAATTGAGAGAGGTAGGAAGTCTTAAGTCTATAACCAGCATAGTTAAGCCATTTTCGTCAATTTTTAAAATTGAAGGAGAAACGGTTGTCCTTCCGCTCGCGTCCGAAAAATCAAGGTCCATAAGTTTTCCATGACTTTCGCGGTCGAAAGCCGCGTTTATTTCGCGAATTAACGCAAGATCCTGTTCTTTTAAGTTTAATTTTAACAGCAGTTCTAAAGTCGATATAAGCGCATTGTCCCCCGATTCGGGCATTGACGCATGAGCCGAAAGCCCGGTAATCTCTATATTCACTCCGTTTTTAGCTTCGGATATTGAAACGGGAAAACCGCATGAAGAAGCAGCCGCTTCGACCTCGGTTTTTGATAATGGGACAAATATTTTAGCAATCCCCGGAACGACATTTGGAACGGTTCCGCAATCTATTTTGATTTCGGTAGGATATTTTTTTTCAAACGCAGCATGGATTATTCCCTTTTCCGAATTCACAACCGGATATTCCGCGTCCGGTGAAAAAGCAATTTCCGGCTCTTTTTCAAGCTTTTTATAATGATTTATACAATTGCATCCGCTCTCTTCGTCGCATCCTAAAATCAGGCGCACCTTTCTGTCTCCCAAAAATCCGGCTTCCTTTATAGCATACAATGCATATAGTGCCGAAACAGCCGGTCCTTTATCATCCATTGTACCGCGACCATACATGCGTTCATTTTCTATCTCTCCGCCATAAGGCGCATGCGTCCAACCCTCGCCCTCGGGAACTACGTCAAGATGAGCCAGTACCGCGAGAGTTTCCTTCCCTTCGCCATAGTCTATACAACCGTAATAGCCGTCTCTTTCATAGCATGAAAACCCAAGCTGCTCCGCTTTAGCTAAAAAGCTCATTAACGCACGTTTTACCTCGGTACCAAAGGGCGCTCCCGGCTTTGGATCGCCCTTTACGCTCCTTATTGATACGCTTTCTTTCAGGGTTGCTATCATTTCCCCGCGCTTACTCTCGATTATTTTATCAACTTGTTTATTCATGTTTCCTCCTCATTATTCGGGGTATTATCCCCTGTTTATATTTAAATTCAGCAGATATATAGGTGTGACGCAATTCGCAAATTTGCAGCGCCGGATATAACAAAATACTTTCCTCTATTAACACTATTATATCAATGTTTTTTAGCTTTCACAAGCTCCGGGCGCTCAGACAATAAAATTTGTCCTCATGTTTCCTATTGTTCCCCCTATGGAAAAATATGTCTTTGACTGCGCGGGAGAAGGAACGGGCGTTTCATGTGCATATGGAGGCACGGGATTCTATGTGTGCGCGGGAGAGGGAACGGGCGTTTCATGTGCATATGGGAGGCACGGGGATTCTATGTGTGCACGGGAGAGGGCGCGGGAGTTCCATGAGCATATGGATGCGCGGGATTCTATGTGTTCGCGGGAGAGAGAACGGGCGTTTCATGTGCATATGGGAGGCACGGGGATTCTATGTGTGCGCGGGAGAGGGAACGGAAGTTCCATGTGCATATGGGAGGCGCGGGATTCTATGTGTTCGCGGGAGAGGGAACGGGCGTTTCATGTGCATATGGAGAGCACGGGAATTCTATGTGTTCGCGGGAGAGAGAACGGGCGTT
>JAVVSK010000031.1:0-1616 GCA_036654235.1 Clostridia bacterium
AAATTTAAATAATAAATCGTTCCAATTTCTTGATGCAGTTAATTATACCACAATAATTTTTTTTTTCAACATAAAAAATCACGGCCTAAGAAAGTCTTAAACCGTGAAATTGTTTCGATCTTGTCAATACTACTCATTAATCCATCACGACACTTCCGTAAATAAATAATCCTCGTTGTAGGGTCGATTCTTGAATCGACCGTGGGGGTAAAATGAATTTTGTAATGGATAATCCGCTGTATTTTCTTTTGCATGATGAGCCAAACCCCGAAATGACATCGTTTGCTTTTAGGGAAACGCTTATGACACACCTTTTGCTGTGGGGCAATGCGTATTCTCAAATTATCAGAAATGGTAAGGGCGAGGTAGTGGCACTGTATACCCTGATGCCAAAACGTATGACGGTGGATAGAGATGATAAGGGCAATATCTATTATCAGTACCAAGTGTCGGATTCCGATGCCCCCATACCATGAAAAGCGGCACGGTTATTTTAAAGCCATCAGACGTGCTCAATGTGCCGGGACTTGGATTTGATGGTTTGGTGGGTTACTCACTCATTGCTATGGCGAAAAATGCAATCGGACTTTCCATTGCCACCGAGGAATATGGTGCAAAGTTCTTTGCAAATTGAGCGACACCGGGTGGTATTTTGGAGTATCCGGGAACGGTCAATAACCCAGATGCTATCAGAGAAAGTTGGAATAAAGGCTTTGGCGAAGGAGGAATAAGTCATGAGTATGAAGCAAAACATTGAGATTGACGGAAAACAGATGCCTTTCAAGGCATCCGCCGCCATTCCCCGTATCTACAGAATGAAATTCCATCGTGATATTTATAAAGACTTGCGTTCCTTGGAAAAATCCGTGGGTGATGGCAGTGAAGAAAACTCCAATCCGGATATGTTCTCTCTTGAAATGTTTGAAAACATAGCCTATATCATGGCAAAACATGCTGACCCATCTATTTCGGATTCTCCGGAGGACTGGCTGGATGGATTTAATACTTTCTCTATCTATCAAATCTTGCCACAGTTGATTCAGCTTTGTGGATTGAACACCCAGACAGAAATTGATTCTAAAAAACTTCGCCCAACTGAGCGGGAAATGACAACCCCCCATTGTTTCTGCTTCGCTGCGTACAGCTTGGTTTATCTATCCGTGACTTAGATTTACTCACGATTGGTATGGTCAATGATATGTATGCAGAGAGCAGGAATGACGATTACAAGTACAGAGAGGTTGCTACGCAGGAGGATTTCGACAGATTTTAATGAACGAATCTTAAAATTTCAAAAAAGCATTGCTATTGTGCGTACAAATGAGTATAATATAAGTAGAAAAAAATATGCATTTTTTGAAAGGAGCGATTACTATGGCAGCAAAATCAGCAAACTTGTATGCAAGAATTGAACCGGATGTAAAGGAACAAGCGGAGGGCATTCTTTCTGCACTTGGTATTCCTGCATCTAACGCTATCAATATGTTCTATAAACAGATTATCCTTCAGAGAGGGATTCCTTTTGATGTAAAAATGCCATCTGCAAGACCGTTAGACATGAGTTCTCTATCGGAAGAGCAGATGAATGCAGAACTGGAGAAAGGCTATGCGGACAT
>JAVVSK010000032.1:0-828 GCA_036654235.1 Clostridia bacterium
TGCCAAATCAGCCGCCTGCGTAAAAAGCCGTTCAATGCGGTCTGAGACTCGTCGGTGAAAACCGACGGGTCTTTTTGTTTGTATTCGACCCAAGTCGACTGCATTTTCGGGGAGTTTGTGCAATTATATGTATATTAAAGTAGAAGGGGTGATTAACGTGTGCGACGAAAGCCAGCGTTTTCGGGGCAGGAAATTCTGTCCCAAAGAAAAAAATAGTAATAGTCGGCACGGTGACAGTTCCTCTGAAATTGTTCGCCATCCATGATTATTAGCAAGCCTTTAAACTAAGGGCTGTTGCCGAGTGCGCCGTCTCGTTTTATACGAGGGGGAGAGTGATGTGCCATGTGGGTTTTCCATGGTACCATGTATAAACTTGCGCATGACGCGGCAGAAATACTTTTTAGCGTCAGCTTGCGAGCGGTCGATTTTGTACTGAAAAAGTACAAGATCGGCCGCTTTTTTTAGTTTAACAGGCACTCTGTAGGGTGCCGTTCCCCTCCGTTTCTGACATTTTGACTAACTATCAAAATTTCAGAAAACGGAGGAAATCATCATGGGATTTAACTATGCAAAAGAAAAAAGAGAGTTCGATAAAGAGTGGGTACATCTGCGAGCTGAGTACGAAGCGGTCGGGATGAGGAAGGAAGCCATCACAAAGATCTATGACTTTGATTGGGAATGGTTTTGTAGCAGACGAAAATTTGCCGATCACAGTCAGGCGCTTCCGGTGGAGTGCATTGACGTGGATGACACCGGTCGGTCTGCGTTGGTCAACAAATTCGAATCCATGATCACCGCTTTTGACGAGAGTGCATTTTACGGTCGCTA
>JAVVSK010000033.1:0-828 GCA_036654235.1 Clostridia bacterium
TATCCCGATAATGATACCCGAATTGCTCACGGCACTAAAGGCATTAAAAGAAACCTCGGGCGCCGTTTGGAAAGGAAGCCCCAACACACTGGGCAAACATATAAACCGCATATGCGCGGCAAACGACCTTCCCCAAGTTTGCGTCCACGGCTTACGCCGCTCCTTCGCCTCCCTAGGCTACCACCTCGGGCTGTCAGAGCGCGAGGTAATGGACATAGGCGGCTGGGCAGACACCCAAACCATGCACAAAAAATATATCCGCCTCTCCCAACTCGATATCCAAAAAGCAGAAAACAAAATGGCAAAATACTACAACAAATCCAGCAAAAATGCTAACGAAAATGCTAACAACTAAAAAAAACCCAGCATTTCCAACCCCCATACCCCAAAAAAAGAGGGTTCAAATCCCTCCTTCTCCGCCAAAAAGCCCAAACCCCGCAATCGTTGAGATTGCGGGGTTTGCTCTATTTTCCCTTGGAAACGCTAGGTTTTATGGCGGTTACAAATATAAGATTGTATCAGCAGAGAATGTAAAGATATCGGTTGCAAATACATCTTTATACGCAAAAATGCTAACGAAAGTGCTAACGGAAAGCCTCGTCCTTCGGTAAGGCGTCAAAATCCTTGCGCAGCGCCACGACATCCGACCAGCGACCACGCCCAAAAAAGTACGGGTTGATTATGTACTCGCCGCGCCTAACCCTGCAAAGGGCATTGTCGCGCACCAGCCGGGCAATGTTGTACTCAACCATTCGCTCAGAAATATCGCACTGCTCAGAGAGCGCTTTTTTCAGTTTTACAGTGAGGTACACCCTCTGCCCACGGTTC
>JAVVSK010000034.1:0-790 GCA_036654235.1 Clostridia bacterium
CTTCTCGGTTTCAGAGAGAAGTGCCCGGTTGATGGATTGTTCCCAACGGACGATCCACGGCTCCAAGGTGTACTTCACAAATTCCAAGGACTGCTGTTCAATATTAGAAAAGCTCGATTTCTCCAAATCGCCGACCATGTGAGGCGGCACTCGAAAAATTCGAGCTATTTCATCAATCTGAAATTTTCGGGTTTCTAGGAACTGTGCTTCGTTTGGTGAAATGGAGATGGGCGTGTATTTCATGCCTTCCTCCAGCACAGCGACCTTGTTTGCATTGGAGCTGCCACCAAAGGCACTGTTCCAGCTTTCTCTGACCTTGGCAGGGTCTTTTACTGTGCCCGGATGCTCCAGGATGCCGCCCGGTGTGGCTCCGTTTGCAAAGAACTTTGCACCATATTCCTCGCAGGCAATCGCCATGCCGATAGCGTTTTTGGCCATCGCAATGGGAGAATAGCCCACAAGACCATCAAAGCCAAGGCCCGGAATATGAAGTACGTCAGTGGTCTTTAGCGTAACCGTGCCGGTTTTCATGGTCGGTGCATCGGAATCCTGCATCTGGTACTGATAGTAGAGCTTACCCTTGTCATCCCGGTCGACGGTCATTCGATTGGGCATCAGCGGGTACAGGGCAATGACCTCACCTTTGCCGTTGCGGATAATCTGTGCATAGGCATTGCCCCAGAGGAGCAGGTGTGTCATAAGAGTTTCTCGAAACACAAAGGAGGTCATCTCTGGATTAGGCGCATCGTGTAGGAGCCTGTATAAGGAATGCTCCAGCGCTTTTTTCTTG
>JAVVSK010000035.1:0-786 GCA_036654235.1 Clostridia bacterium
GATCCACCATGCGACTTCTTGCCTGAAACGTTTTTTCCATCAGAGCCTTGCTCATCCCCATAGCATTAATAGGATACGCAGCCTTGTCGGTAGAAAGACAGACAATTTTTTTCACCCCCGCCGATACCGCCGCAGAAAGCATATTGTTTGCACCTTCGATGTTTGTTTTCACGGCTTCCATGGGAAAAAACTCACACGAAGGCACCTGTTTAAGAGCGGCGGCATGAAATACGTAATCAACATCCCTCATCACCCAATGCAACGAACGGATATCACGCACATCACCTATATAAAATTTAATCTTTTTTGCCAAAACAGGATCTTTTGCCTGATAGTAATGGCGCATATCGTCTTGTTTTTTTTCATCGCGTGAAAAAATGCGAATTTCGCCTATCTCGGTTGTAAGAAATCGATCGAGCACCGCATGCCCAAAGCTTCCCGTTCCTCCAACAATAAGGAGTATTTTATCCTTAAACATGAACTTCTCCTTCGGATATCCGATTGAGCAATCGCTCTATATCGTCGATATATTTATTGCGCGTAAAATGAGTTCGAAAATAATTTCGCCCGGCATTTCCGCATGCTTCATATTTATTTTTATTGGCTACAAAATCATCCATAAGCTGCGCAAGCCCCTGCGCATCGCCGGCATCGACAGCCCTACCGCACCCGGATTGCTCAATAACATCGCGCGCACCGCCGTTGATCGCCGCAATAACAGGCTTACCTGCAGCCATATAGCCCTGCAACTTCGAAGGCAATGTTGTGCCCACCCACGAACAACCA
>JAVVSK010000036.1:0-778 GCA_036654235.1 Clostridia bacterium
CTGAAAAAGTCCGACGCGGAATACAGGGACGCGCAGGGTAAGCTTGCCTATCTGGACATTGCCCTGTCCCAGCGGGGGAGCAAGGGTCTGTTGGAGCTGATTACCAGCGTGTTCCGCATTTTGACCACCAAGGATTTGACCCTGCCCACGTTCTCCGTCACCAGCTCCCTGCCCAGTGTACTCAACGGCGGCAAGGATTTCAGCGACTGGACGAAGCGGGACGACTTTCTCTACACCACCATGCGCAAGATGGTAGAAACCGTCCTGGGCAGGGACGGCGTGGGGCTTGCCGACTGCGCCATCTGCGAGAGCAAGTTTGAAAAGGACGAGGATACCTCTGCCCTGCTGCTGGCGCTGGTGTCCCGCATGAGCGAAATTCACCGCAAGGGCACCCCGGACATTGAATTTGCCGCCACCGGCCTGTTGGCGCGGGTACAGGTGTCCCAAGGCAAGGCGGAAACCGCGCTGGAGACCTTGGAAAACCTGCGGGATGAATTTACCGATACCAACCAGACCCGGTTTTTACCCAATTTGGACGCCATGCGCTGCCGCATTTGGCTGCGGCTGAACCGGATGGACGATGCCTCCGAGTGGCTGCGCACCAAAGCACCGCCCACCGGCCCTCGACTGCGGGGGCTGTGGCGCTATCAGTACCTGACCCGCGCCATGGTGGAGATTGCAAACGACAACTGCGGCGAAGCGCTGCTGGTCTTGGCGCGGCTGCTGCCCTTTACAGAGCAGTGTGCCCGGACGATAGACGGGCTGACCATCCATTTGC
>JAVVSK010000037.1:0-762 GCA_036654235.1 Clostridia bacterium
CGTATATGGCTTATCCCATCCAAGACATAGATACCCTTCAATTTCGGGAAGTTCGGGTGGAACGGCATCTAAACCATAACGCACAAACTGTAAACTCGAAATATCAGCAACTTCACTGTTAAAACTTACGGTGTATTCCGTCCAAAAATATGCCGTAAAGGTAATATCCTGCGTTACCGTCGCGCCAATAGGATTAGGTTCCCAACAATCAAAGTCAACTAGAGTTCCTAGCGTGAAATGAAAATCCGGAACTTCTTCTTCTGTAAGAACATGCCCAGTTTCAACTGCTATCTCAATCTTTTCTTTTCCGTCAAACGGATTTTCGGGTTCGTTACCAATTCTATTTGCCCCGACGAATTTAACTACGGACATATTCTCCCCTACGAACGTCGCGACAAAAGTCGTATCCGAAGTTATTTGATACCCTAGCGGATCAATGTCCCAGTGACTAAAACGCATTGGTTTTTCTAAAGCATCAATATGAAATTCAGGGATATCTGATTGTTTAAGCACATATCCCGATTGACGCTGAATAATGATCCTTGATACATAAGTAGCGTCATCATTTTCAAAAACTTTTACCGAGTCCTCCGTAGCGAGATCCATAGCCATAAACGTTACTACAAACGTTTGATCCTCCGCAAGAACCGGAACATTAAACGTACAAACGCTTAATGCTATTAGTAAAGCTAATGTAAGTGCTATCTTTTTCATAATTATTTACAATTATCCTTTCTATATATCTATTATATGAGTTTCATT
>JAVVSK010000038.1:0-762 GCA_036654235.1 Clostridia bacterium
CACACGATCGGCAAATCGTTGGTATTTTGGTTCTTGAATGGTGCGGCAAGGACTTTTCGTGCACTGTTCCCGAACGGCACATTGTCTACACGCTGATGGATTGGTGTAATTTTCTTCCTCTCGTTTCGAGGTGGAACGCTTTTTCACATGGGTCAGCACGTTTTCCTCGGGGCAAATGTAGGCATCTAAATTTTCATCATAAACGAATTTGTCCTTTGCGTACCGCTCATCGGGCGCGGATTGTAGCGTCGGTTTAGGCGCAATCACGGAGATGCCGGCTTCTTCGCACAGCATGAATTGTTTTGCGGAATAATAGCCTTTATCAGCAATCACGGTAAGCGCTGGAACGTCGAGTTCTTCCTTTGCTTGCACAGAAACATTGTGCAGCTGCTCACGGTCAACCGCTTCACTGGTTACATCCACGGCGACAATTTCTTTGCCGATTAAACCAAGCCCATCGCACAGCAGACTGAACCGGCTAAATGCGTTCTTAATTGCGACTTTGTTATCCTTGCGGAAATCGGCGATGGTTTTGAAATCGGGGGCAAGCCCTCCGATGAGCCACATCACCTCGATATTCCGACCACATTCACGCTCAATTTTGCGGCTGGAACGAATGCCGTTAAAGTAGCTATAGGTGTACAGCTTGAACATATCCACAGGGCTGTACGGCTTACGTCCGGTGGCGGCGGTCTTCGCATATTTGAAACCGAGGGTTGGAATATCCATGTTTTCCACGATGGCATCAATGGCACGAACAGG
>JAVVSK010000039.1:0-729 GCA_036654235.1 Clostridia bacterium
CAAAGCACGAAACAGGGGAAGTGCTGCGTGTGGCATTAAGCGCTGATCGTGAGCCTATTTGTTTTATACAGAATGGACAATATGTGGGCTTTGACTGTGAACTAGCGGAGCGTATTGCTTATGAACTTGGTATGCGTGTGCAATATCAGAATATGAAATTTGGAGGACTCATTTCTTCTCTGCAGGCGGGGAAGGCAGATGTTATTATTTCCAATCTGAATTATACGGAGGAACGAGCGAAAAGTGTGGAATTCACAAAAATATATTTTGATAATCCGCAGAAATTACTGACACGAAAAGATACAGATGATATGGAGAAAAAATCTTTCTTCGAATCATTCAAGGAAAGTTTTACCAAAACATTTATTACTGAAAATCGCTATCAAATGATTCTAAAAGGTCTGCTTGTTACGTTACAAATTTCAGTGTGGGCAGCGGTTTTTGGCATGATATTAGCTTTTGGCATCTGTCTTATGCGCCGATCTCACTTTCGATTACTTAATATTCCAGCAAAATTATTTGTCGGAATTATACAGGGTACACCCATCATGGTTATACTAATGATATTATTCTATATTATTTTCACTAGTCCTGGGATAAGCCCTATTCTAGTGGCAATCATAGGTTTTTCCATCAATTTTGCTGCCTATGCATCAGAGACGATGCGTGCTGGAATTGATGCTGTGGACAGAGGACAGGCGGAAGCTGCGGCTGCACTTGGTTTTAGTT
>JAVVSK010000040.1:0-686 GCA_036654235.1 Clostridia bacterium
GAACTAACCAAAATTAAAGATAAAGATATTTTACTTAGATAATCCTCTTACTAATAACTATCTAAGTAAAAATGGTACGAGAGGAGAGATTTGAACTCCCATAGAACTGTGTATAAGACAGCTGCCTTAACCAATCGGACCACTCTCGCATAAAATAACGAGGAGAAGATGAGAACAAAAAACGATCAGCCAATCAATCCAACTACGGATCTCGGAATCTCATCTTCTCCTCAAAATGGCTCACGAGCCAGGACTCGAACCTGGAACCTGATGGTTAACAGCCAACTGCTCTACCATTGAGCTACTCGTGATTAAAATGGTGCCTCTAGCTAGATTTGAACTAGCAACCTACGGCTTAGAAGGCCGTTGCTCTATCCAATTGAGCCATAGAAGCTTTATCAAAGATCAATATGGAATCTCTTCCAATGTTTCATAGTATATCAAACAAATCTTACTTTGTCAACAACTATTTTAATCTTTTTTTAATAAATCATTTTCTCTATTATCAAAGATCAATATGGAATCTCTTCCAATGTTTCATAGTATATCAAACAAATCTTACTTTGTCAACAACTATTTTAATCTTTTTTTAATAAATCATTTTCTCTATTATCAAAGATCAATATGGAATCTCTTCCAATGTTTCATAGTATATCAAACAAATCTTACTTTGTCAACAACTATTT
>JAVVSK010000041.1:0-676 GCA_036654235.1 Clostridia bacterium
GTTACAATGGTTTGATGGTAATGATGAAATAATATTAAAATTCATTTGTGAAGTGTTCCATCCTGTGGTTCGAAACGAAAAATGTGATTGGAAGAGCATTTTTACCCAAGTGAATGATCTTTTGAAAATTGATGGATATGAACTATATGAAATCTCTCAAATATCGAATCGATCAGTATACGGATACAGATATCACATATGATTTTACTGCTTATCCTAGTAATGTGTGTTAGACTAAAAATGGACCTATGTGCTTATCAAGCACATAGGTCCATTTTTTCGTATTCAGTTTGCGTTAATTAGTTTTCCCTTGTGACACAGTCGCTTAAGGTTCCGTGTCTTTTTGAGATTTTTGGCTTTATTTGCTCCGCGGAACGTGAACCGTCACCATTTCAAATGTATTATTTGGATAATAATAAATTCTCGTGCGGCAGACGCCCATGCAAAGCGTCAGATCATCCAAATCCTTTGCGGAATCCTCCAACCACTGAAATTCCAGAAGTGTGCCGTTTGGCGTGTCTTGTGTATTATAGGCGCCCACGTCCTCTCCTCCCGGCAGCGTCATGTGGTCGCGGATGTAAATGTCGTCAAAGCTTACGCCCACGCTTCCGTTTTGCTCATACAGGCGGTTAAACTCCGCATATTCCTCATCGCTCAAATTGTCCTTGGGGTCAAG
>JAVVSK010000042.1:0-673 GCA_036654235.1 Clostridia bacterium
CACCTCGGTACACCATTGTTGTTTTTGCGTTTTTGTAGAGATAAATGCAAAATTTGTGTAGCTATATTGTAGCTATAGGGCAACTTTTTGCAAGGCATTGCAAGTTTTTTAGTTTTAATCTTAAATCTTTTTAACAACAAAAAAACCCGCAAACCACTGTGTTATCAATGGTTTGCGGGTTTTTGGCGGAGAAGGAGGGATTTGAACCCTCGCACGCTTTTGACACGTCTACTCCCTTAGCAGGGCAGGTAAATCAAAGCAGAAACCTTGCATTATCAGGCGTCACAGGCGTTTGTGTTCCAAAATTGTAGCTATGGGTTAGCTATATCTATAAGTTTGCTCCGTTCTCAATATTGGGCTTTTGCTCCTCGGCAGGCCCATCTTGAGCTGAAATTTCCTGTTTGAGCTTATTTATCGCCTCCAGCGATTTTGACACATCTATGTGAATATATCTCTGTGTTGTCGAGAATTTCTTTTGCCTCATTATTTCAAGCAGAACCGATTGAGCTACGTTGTCCAGAGCGGATAATGTTGCCGTTGTATGCCGGCAAGAGTAAGGCGCCAGCTCCTCGCGGCACTTGCAGCGCACCAGCATTTCTTTAAATGCGGCATAGAATTTTTCCCGGCTTAAATTGCATAGTTTGTCGGTATTGGAATAGTCACACAAATCATG
>JAVVSK010000043.1:0-662 GCA_036654235.1 Clostridia bacterium
CAGATGAGGGGAATCGGACCCCCGTATCAACCTTGGCAAGGTTGTGTTCTACCATTGAACTACATCTGCAAATGGCGGTCCAGATGGGACTCGAACCCACGATCTCCTCCGTGACAGGGAGGCATGTTAACCACTACACCACTGGACCATTTTCATTCAACCCGAGCAGGTTGCTATGATATTATAACATAACTCAAATTATTTGCAACAAGATTTTTTGTTATTTTCAAAGTGCATTTTGAGCTATTCACGCTTATAAAAATTGGCGGAGAAGGAGGGATTTGAACCCTCGCGCCAGTTTCCCGACCTATACCCTTAGAAGGGCCCCCGGTGCGCCCACTGTAGAAATAGGCCTAGGGGGCCAATAAATTTAAAACGATTGTATTTGGTTAATAACGCTTGTATATTCTATCATGATTAAGGTCAGTTGACAAGTAGAAAGAAAACAAATTATTGAAATCGTTAATGTGCCTATTTCACTGATTGAAACAATAAAAAATGCACTCTACTTTTCATCATAAAAGGGTTCATAATGATCGTAGCATGCATTCTATATTATATTCCTAAACTAATTTTAATCGCATGATTCACTTGATCAATTGTTACCTCATCCAAAGTACAAATCCATTGACCTAATCTTCTTTTATCAATGGTTCTTAATT
>JAVVSK010000044.1:0-570 GCA_036654235.1 Clostridia bacterium
GGAGCAGGTCGATTTCGTCTACGTTTCAGGAGATGCCTATGTTGATCACCCGTCATTTGGTATCGCAATCATTACGCGCCTGCTGGAGGCGAACGGCTACAAGGTTGGCATCATAGCGCAACCTGCCTGGAACGATGCGGCGAGTATCACCGAATTCGGTATGCCTCGTTTGGGTTTTTTGGTGTCTGCCGGCAATATGGATTCTATGGTCAATCACTATACGGTTGCAAAGAAGCACCGTCGCAGCGATGCTTACTCTCCCGGTGGTGAGGCTGGAAAACGACCGAATCATGCGGTGACGGTCTATAGCAATCTCATACGACAAGCTTACAAAGGTGCGCCTATTATCTTGGGCGGCATTGAGGCAAGCTTGCGTCGTCTTGCGCATTATGATTATTGGTCCGATACGCTTAAGCGTTCGATATTGCTTGATTCCGGTGCCGATATCATTTCGTACGGGATGGGTGAGCACTCGATTATTGAAATCGCCGATGCCTTAGCGAGTGGTCTTTCGATTGGGGATATTACGTATGTGGATGGCACCGTTTACAAAACGGATTCGCTTGAGCA
>JAVVSK010000045.1:0-378 GCA_036654235.1 Clostridia bacterium
ATTTTTGGCTCGCCGGACAGAAAATCCGCTCGCCAATCCATGAGCCTGATATTTTAAGCGTTGCATAGCCGATATTTCAGAATACCAAAGGGTTAGGGAACCTATCATCGTGTGTTAGACCCTGCATGAAAGGAGTTTTAGGAGCTGCTTCTTTTGCCCAAGTGTTCCTCGGAAATCATAATCCACTTGTCATTCTTCGTTTTATAAAAATTGTCAAGAGGATGAATGGCTAATAGTGGCTAAGTACTGTCTCGCTACCATACATCTTGGACAAGTGCACAAAAAAGTAGTGAAGGATATGGCTTCATCGGTTATGATTGAGCTCTGGCATCGGCTGCGCAAACGGGGCTACACCCGCTGCCCCGAGAGCCTGTTTCG
>JAVVSK010000045.1:388-567 GCA_036654235.1 Clostridia bacterium
CCGGCTAAATTTGATGCCGCAGGGGAAAGCAAACAAGCCTTACACCCCATTGCCAACACCAGATGAAATCTGCCTACACTTTTTGAAGCCACTGCCGCCACGCTGGGCATCCGCCACAAGCTCATCCGCCCCTACACGCCCCGGCACAACGGCAAGGTGGAGCGCAGCCACCGCGAGGA
>JAVVSK010000046.1:0-561 GCA_036654235.1 Clostridia bacterium
CAGAAACACTGAATGAACTGGCAAGCTTTCTTGAGGTATTGTCAAAAGTCGAGGTTTAGATTGCTCCAGCAAATCTCCACACAATGGTAATCCCTTGTACTACTTGACCATTGACAGTTTTACCTGTCCAACTTAAATTTTCTTAAGGGTGGAAAGATCAACTATCGAGCTATGACGGTAAGAGCTTTATAGTCAACCTACTGTTCCAACTTTATGTCAAGTACCGCAATTTTTCCTTTGATTTGATTTGCCCGGCGACAAGCAATGGAAAGTCAGTGTCGGCATTTGGCACAAACCATAATTCCCGAAACTGGTTGTCATGGCGCTACGATGTATTATTACATGCGGAATGCGCAAAACGACATTACGGGGCTTGTTGACGGTAATGGCAACGTAGTTGTAAGATATACCTACGACAGTTGGGGAAATCCATTAGGCATACATGGAGCTAACGGAGCAGACCTAAGCGGTGACCCGAACCATATCGCTAACGTAAATCCGTTCAGATACCGTGGGTATTACTACGATGCCGAGACAGGGTTCTACTACCTAAAGAGTAGG
>JAVVSK010000047.1:0-556 GCA_036654235.1 Clostridia bacterium
ATCAGAAGATGAATATATTTTGCAGCTGGAGAAAAAATTAAATGAAGAAGTTGCAGAATATCAGCAGGATAAAAATTTAGAGGAAATGGCGGATGTTTTAGAAGTATTGCAAGCCATGTGTATTGCAAGAGGATATTCGGTGGAAGCATTAGAGAAAAAACGTAAAGAAAAATATGATGAAAGAGGCGGATTTCAGGATAAAATATTTTTGGAGTATGTAGAAGAATAGTAAATCTTTAACAAAAGAAATTTTGTTTAGATTAAGAAAGGGAGATGATATCTGTGGATAAAAAAGGAATTATCACTACAATTGAAGAAAATGTATAGTCATATAAGAGAAACTGTAATTTCAGCACAAACCAAAGTTGTAGCTACGCAGGAGGATTTCGACAGATTTTAATGAACGAATCGTAAAACTTCAAAAAAGCATTGCTATTGTGCGTACAAATGAGTATAATATAAGTAGAAAAAAATATGCGTTTTTTGAAAGGAGCGATTACTATGGCAGCAAAATCAGCAAACTTGTATGCAAGAATTGAACCGGATGTAAAGGAAC
>JAVVSK010000048.1:0-541 GCA_036654235.1 Clostridia bacterium
GGAATACAGTTCCAGCGGATCGGTGATGGGCATGCGGCGGCGATCCACGAGGCCGGGCTTCTCTTTACTGTTGGCGTTGATGAAGAAGCAGGCGTATTTCGGCTCGCTGCCGTTGACGGACTGCGGCTCGAATACATGGACGAACGAGGCGCGGACTTTGCCGGTGATTTGGGCGCACCTCCGTTTTCGCCCAGTGAAGCAGATCGTCGGCGGTCATCTCGAAGGCGGGAAACACGACGCTCTCCAGAATCGCTTCTTCCATGCGGGACGGGGAGAAATTGACAGGTACAGACAAAAGACACGACGATAAAGCTCGAATGTTAATATGCGTTGCTTGTAGCAACGGGCTGTTCCCCATATAATAGGGCCAACGACTGAAAGAAAAGAGGTTATCCCTGATGTTAAATGAGTTCGCACAAGAGAAGACCGCGAGACGAAAAATGTTTCATTGGCTACTTATCTCATTGTGTGCGGTCATAGTAACAATTTCCGCAGTCTTAATAGCGTTAAATAGCCCTTACTTAGGTTGGAATTATTGTGC
>JAVVSK010000049.1:0-538 GCA_036654235.1 Clostridia bacterium
AACACCGTTGCCAAGGTGTTGCGTGAAAATGGTATGTTGCACGAGAGAAATCAGCCTAAAGGACTGACCAAAGCTGACAAACTGGCACAAAAAACAGACAACCTGCTGAAAAGAGATTTTTCCGCTACGGCACCGGGCGAGAAAGTGGTCACAGATATTACCGAATGGACAGCCTGCGATGGCAAGGTTTACCTCAGCGGTCTCTTTGACTGCTATGACAATATGTGTTTGGGCATAGCGCTTGCGGACAATATGCGTACTGAGCTTTGCATCCAAACCTACAGCCAAGCTACAGAAAATTATGATTTGCGGGGAGCTATCAGCCACAGCGACCGTGGCAGCCAGTATACAAGCGAGGCTTTCCGCCAGACACTTACATCTATGGGCATCCTTCAAAGTATGAATAGCGCCGCAGGGCGATGCCACGATAACGCTAAATGTGAAAGCATGTGGGCTAGGGGCAAGGAGGAAATAATGGCTTGCTACAATGTCAAAAGGATGACTTGCCGGCAACTGAAACAAGTGCTGAGTTATTACT
>JAVVSK010000050.1:0-529 GCA_036654235.1 Clostridia bacterium
CATCCTCAGCGGCGTCACCTCCTTCTATGTTCAGCTCCGCCGCCCCTATGACATCAGAAAAAACAAATAAAACCCACAACAAAAAAAGCCGAGAAACATAAAGCCACTGTGTCACAAGGGAAAACTAATTAACGCAAACTGAATACGAGAAAGAGGAGCCAACATTTGGATCAACAATGTTGGCTCCTCTTCTTTTTGCCAAGTTTTAAAATTTGTTGCGATTGTTAAAGTAGTTTATTGGATATTTTATATAGCAACTTATAAAATCATTGAAAAAACAACTATGAGCAAATAGAGATGTAAAATTTATTGACTCTTTTATAAATAAATGATATCATTATATCAAGATATAATGATATCATTTTGAGGTGAAGCGAATGGAGCAGAAAACAAAACAAGTTCAAGTACGCTTGACGACTGAGCTTCATAATATGCTTAAAGGTACTTTGGCATTGGAAGGTAGCAAGCTGGTAGATTTTTTTAATCAGGCTGCCGAAGCGTATCTTGCTAATCCCAAAAAATATAAAGA
>JAVVSK010000051.1:0-503 GCA_036654235.1 Clostridia bacterium
GATATGTATGTCAGCGCTATTAAGTTTAACGAGTTCTGAAAGCACAGCGCCAAAGCCTGATATGGTATGCGAATACTCAGTGGGTTTCAGCACCAGTTCTCCGGCTTCGGATAGAATGCAGAACATAGATTTTCCACAGGCAACATCAATTGCAAGACAATATTGCAAAAACATCGCTCCTCTCTTTTATTTTCGGTTGCAGCATTCCACACACCTGTGTCTGATCATGCGGTTTATATGGATTCTAAGACCCGACCATCTAAAACTAAACTAACAGATATGAGAATGAACGGCTGGTCACAAAGAATGGATTCTAAGACCCTTGGTATTGTTTAGCCTTATCACAACCCAAGCTACAGTATA
This sequence comes from Clostridia bacterium, assembly GCA_036654235.1. Taxonomy (GTDB): domain Bacteria; phylum Bacillota; class Clostridia; order Christensenellales; family CAG-138; genus JAVVSK01. Next base: position 364 of record JAVVSK010000051.1, read on the forward strand.
TCCCCACCAATTTGTTAATGGAATATGTTGTAGACTTCTTAAATCATACATGGTATCGTGTGTTGCTGAAAGGTAGGTGACGCATCATGCAAGAGGTGCTGAAAGATTTATACTATGGCAACATAAACCCAAAAACCAAG